>DAOUPT010000021.1 GCA_030626025.1 Anderseniella sp.
CGGAAGTAACTGTCGATAGATTGCGCCAAAGCCTTTGCGACCTTCTTTTGCCATGCCTGATTGCCCAGCAGTTTTGCATCGTGCTTGTTGGAAAGGTATCCCAGTTCCAGCAGGACAGAGGGCACGTCGGGGGCTTTTAAAACCACAAATCCGGCAGCCCGTAAGGGCCGTTTGGCCATGCGGGTGACCCGTTTGAGGCGCGACAAAGCCTTTTTGGCAAAGTAAACCGAGTGATTTTTGGTTTCGCGTTGAGCCAGATCAATAAGAATATTGGTGATCGCTTTGCTTTCGCCAGCCAGATTCACCCCGCCGATAATGTCTGCGCGGTTTTCTTTTTTCGCCAGTTCGGCTGCTTCCTCATCGGAAGCTGTTTCAGAAAGCGTATAAAGCGTAGTGCCACGCACCAGCCGGTGTTTGATGGCATCAGCGTGGATAGCAATAAACAAATCAGCCCGGTTTTTGTGAGCAATTTTGACCCGGTCTCGCAAGCGCAAAAAGGAGTCATTGTTGCGGGTTAGGATTACTTTGTAGCGACCAAGCGCTGTCAGTCTTGCCTTTAACTTTTTCGAAAAATCCAGAACCACGGTTTTTTCGCTGAGCCTGTTTTTACCTTTGGTGCTGGTGCCGGTGTCTATCCCGCCGTGGCCAGGATCAATGACAATCACCAGCTTTTTATTACGTCGCGGTGCTGATTTGGTTTTTGTGCGGATTTTTTTGACGGGTTTGGGTTTTTTCCCTTTAAGCAAGTCGGCAATCGGATCTGAATTTGCACTAATCGGCGGCAATTCCTGAGGAATTAGACCATCCCCATACCCCGGTGCACTTTTGGCTTGCTCTTTTGCCACAAGATTAGCCACCTGATCGCCCTGGTGGATTTTCGCAAATGTTTCACGGTCAGTCGCCACTAAATCAACGATCAAGCGGGCAGGGCGGTTGTTTTTGGCTCTAACGGCAAAGGAGTTTTGAATCAGTACCGGCCCTTTAACATCAATCACGATCCGTGAGCGGTTGTCATCAAGTTGACCAAAGCGAAAACCGGTAATCAACCCTCGCCCGTTAACACCGCTATCTGGTGGGAGGTTAAAAACCGCATCAGGAATATCAATGATCACCCGGTAGGGATTGGTCAACACATAAACATTGTAGCCAATGGCAAAGTTTAAATCGGCGGAGAAACGAGTTTTTTCGTTATTGGATTCGATTCGGGCAGCAATCAGCTCCGGCAGTATTTTAGAGGCGGCATTGCCGGGGTTGACCATAAAGCCTGATACTAAAAGGCTGCCTGCCAGTAACAATATTGTCAACAGCATGCTTTTCAGGGTTGTTTGTATCTCTTTTTTATCCTGCATACCTGCTATCCGTCACCCTTATAACCAGCCTCCTGATACACCGGTTTTCTCGAGAAATCGGCGAAAACGGCTACGAAAACCGCAAGACGTTGGGCAAAGTTGCTTTGCACCAATTTAATTCACAAACGGTTAACCAATGGTTTCCAGTTCCCAGTTGATGGAAACGTTTTTTAATCGCTTGCAAAATACTCAAACAAAAGCCTAATATAAGCCGTTACGTTATTTGACAGGTTTGGGCGACAGCGCCTTTTCAAAAAACAACCTGATACGAACAGTATTCCGCTCTGACCGGTGGATCGGGCTAAAAATAGGTCTGTTGGTCAGCAAGCGTCAGGTGGATATGCCTCAAAGTAGGTAGTCCACTCAGTTAGTCATCGTTTCTGTGAGAAATCAGAAATTTATTGAAAGAATTTGGAATGACAGGGAAAGTCGACAGATCGGCGCTGCGGCAGGGTTTAAACCTTGCGAGAGCCCGCCTTGCGAAGGCCGTTTTGGCCCACGCAAGTCGCGATCTTGATATTTTTACCCTGACCACGCAAACCGACCGGTTTAACCAACGCTATGCGGCGGGCAGTTATTTGGTGGTTGGCACGGCCATTCCCATTTTGCGCAAATCCCGACAAGCACAACAGAACCGCAGGCCCGACGGACAGCCTGTTGAGCCGTTGTTGCGACGATGCGCCAAGGATTTAAACACATGGGCAGTAAGATGCTTATTGACGCGGCACACCGGGAAGAAACCCGGGTTGTCGTTTTTCGCGGCAACCGGATAGAGGAATTTGACTACGAATCCGCCGACCGCAAACAACTAAAAGGCAATATCTATCTGGCGAAAGTCACCAGGGTAGAGCCATCACTGCAAGCAGCTTTTGTTGACTATGGTGGAAACCGTCATGGGTTTTTGGCATTCAGCGAAATTCACCCCGATTATTATCAAATTCCGATAGCTGATCGCGAAGCCCTTTTGCGTGAGGAAGAGGAAGATGCGGTAATTGCGGCTGAAGAGGCCGAGGACAAAGCTGACAGCACTGAAAATGCTGACAGTACAGACAGCGATGAAGATGATGTTGAAGACAGTGAGAATGTTCACACTGTTGAGGAAGACAGCGACGAAGACGGTGACGACGAGGGCAAAGAAGCCGCAGAAGCCGCAGAAGCTATTGAAGCTGACGACGACAGCGTTAATGAAGATCAGGAAGAAGCACCGCGTCGCCGCCGTAAACGCCAGCGCCGTTATCGTATTCAGGAAGTGATCAAACGTCGCCAGGTTATTCTGGTCCAGGTGGTCAAGGAAGAGCGCGGCAACAAGGGAGCGGCTCTGACAACTTACCTGTCATTGGCTGGTCGCTATTGCGTGCTGATGCCCAACACGGCCCGTGGTGGTGGTATTTCCCGCAAAATCAGCGATGCCAAAGACCGCAAACGCCTGAAAGAAGTCACCCAGGCGATGAATGTACCTGATGGAGCCGGCTTGATTGTCCGCACCGCCGGGGCTTCAAGAACCAAACCCGAGATCAAGCGCGATTTTGATTATCTGTTGCGTTTGTGGGGAAATATCCGCGACCTGACGCTGGAATCAACCGCCCCGTCACTGGTTTATGAAGAAGGAAATTTGATCAAGCGTTCTATCCGCGATCTTTACAACAAGGAAGTTGACGAGGTGGTGGTTGAAGGCGAACAGGCATATAAGGATGCCAAGGGCTTCATGAAAATGCTGATGCCCAGCCATGCCAAAAACGTAAAACATTATAGCGAAAACCGACCACTGTTTTCCCGCTTTCAGGTGGAAAACCAGCTTGACGGGCTTTATTCACCACAAGTTACTCTGCCATCTGGTGGTTATCTGGTGATGAACCAGACTGAGGCATTGGTTGCTATTGATATCAACTCGGGCAAAGCCACGCGCGAGCATTCGATTGAGAGTACGGCGCTGAAAACCAATCTTGAGGCGTCTGTAGAAATAGCCCGTCAGTTGCGCTTGCGTGATCTGGCCGGTCTGGTCGTCGTCGACTTTATTGATATGGAAGAACGCCGCAACAATCGTGCGGTTGAGCGCAAGTTGAAAGAGGCGCTCAAAACCGACCGGGCCCGAATTCAGGTCGGTCGTATCTCGCATTTCGGCCTGCTCGAAATGTCCCGCCAGCGCATGCGCCAGTCAATGCTGGAAGGAACAACCAAGCCTTGCAGCCATTGTGAAGGGACCGGTTTGATCCGTTCAGTTTCTTCGTGCGCACTGTCAGTACTGCGTTCGATTGAAGATCATTTGATCAATCGCAAGGTTGAAAATCTAAATGTAAACTGTCAGCGCGAAATCGCTTGCTACATTTTGAATGAAAAACGCGAACATCTGGCCCAAATCGAAAAAGCTTATAATATTTCGATATTCATTATGCCAAGCGACACCATCGCACCTTCTGAATGTGAAATTCAGCGCGGCAGTATGAGAAGCGTCGGTGCCGCCAGCAGCGTTACAGCTGTTAATGGCGAAACCGCTTATGAAGACTCTGACAGCAAGGCTGGCAACGTCGATAGCAAAGAAGCCGATGATGACGAGCAAAAACCGGAAGGTCGCAAGCGCCGGCGCAGACGGCGTGGTCGTCGTGGTCGCAAAACCCAAAATGGTGAAGATAGCGCTGTAGAGCAAGTTGCCGAACAAGCTGCAGAAGAAACGACAGAAAAGGCTGCTGAACAACCGGCTCAAGCCGAAGCGTCGTCTGAGGTCGATGGTGATAAAGAGGACAAGCCTAAAAAGCGGACCCGCAAACGCACCAGAAAACCCAAGGTGAGTGATGAGGCCGAGGCTGCTTCCTCAGAAACCTCTCTCGCAGAAGCATCAGAGGCGCCAGCTCCAGACGCGCCAGCCCCCGAAACACCAGAAGGGGAGGCAAATGATAAACCGAAAAAGCGAGCCCGCAAAAAACCTGCTCGTAAAAAGCCAGCCAAAGAAAAGGTTGAGCCGGTTGATGACAGCAGTAAAGGCGAGGCTGAAGTTTCCGCTGACGGGCAAGAAAAAACCGTAGAGAAAAAACCTCGGGCCAGAAAAGCTGCCGCTAAGAAGCCAGCGGCAAGAAAATCCCGGGCTAAAAAGGTGGTGCCTAAAGAGAAAGTGGAAGCTGCTCCTGAGCCAGAAGTTGCAAAAGCAGAGGATGCTTCTCAGGACAAAACCCAAGTCGCACCCGATACCACACCGGCAAGGACCAGCTGGGAAGCTCCCGAAGCCACAACCAAAGATACCGGCCCGGCTCGAAAGGGCTGGTGGAGCAAGTAAAAAGCAAGCTTGTTAGCAATACATAATCAAACCCATGGTCGATGATATCGTCCATGGGTTTTTTGTTTGCCGCAAGTCGCTGAAGCTGTTGATCAACATCGGTGTTAGCGGGTCACTTTCGTGTGATAAGCAATTGTGCCGGTTGTATGCGGTGATCACTTTGGCTTATTGTTGACTAATCGGAAGAATATAAGGTTCTTCGGACAATCTATTAAAAATACCCAACTGAGTATCTAGTGAGGATCGACCATGCCATTTAAAAAGTTTCTGTCAGCAACAATGCTTGCCGCGATGATGATTTTGCCCGGACAGGCCATCGCCGGTGAATTGCTTGTTAAAAAGCAAAGCCCGCACACTGTTGCGGTTACCCTTGATCGTTTAAGCAAAATTCTTCAATCCAAAGGTCTGACAATTTTTGCCCGTGTTGATCATGCCGCTGGAGCGCAAAAAGTCGGTATGAAAATGCTGCCAACCCAGTTGCTCATTTTTGGCAATCCGAAAGCTGGTACACCATTGATGATGTCGAACCGGACTATCGGCATCGACTTGCCGCTTAAAGCATTGGCATGGCGTGATGAAGCAGGAAAAGTCTGGCTTGCCTACACTTCGCCTGCAGCGCTTAAACAACGCTACAACATAACCGATCGCGATAAGGTTTTCGGCAAAATCACCGGCGCTTTAGGCAAGCTTACAGACGCTGCCCTGAAAGCAAATTAGAACAGGCTGCTATCAAGTGACCCCACTTGATAGCAGACAATTGTCGCGAACTCAGGCAACCGCCTGTTTCCAGTTGCCGCCCTTGGCAATCAGCGTATGCACCAGGTTTACCGCTCCGGGTGCATCGGGACCATAACCATCGGCACCGATCAGATCAGCAAATTCCTGGGTAACCGGCGCCCCGCCAACAATAATCGGATAGGGTTCATCGGCTTCCTTAAATGCGGTAATGATTTTTGACATCTGCGGCATGGTTGTTGTCAGCAGCGCTGATAACCCAATGACGTCGGGCTTTAACTCACGGGCTTTTTCCAGCATTTCATCGCCGGCAATGTTAACTCCCAGATCAATAACTTTATAACCCGCCCCTTCGAGCATCATGCCAACCAGATTTTTACCAATGTCATGCACATCACCCTGAACTGTTGCCAGCATCACCAATCCTTTGGGTTTGGCGCTGGTTTTGGTTAACAAAGGACGAAGGATGGCAAGACCACCTTTCATCGCCCGGGCCGAAAGCAGCATTTCCGGGACAAAAATTGTACCCTCAGAGAACATCGATCCAACTTCTTCCATCGCCGCAATCAGCGCATCATCAAGAATGTTGTTGAGCGGAATATCATCGGCCAGCGCCTGATTTACCAATGCCAGCGCCTCGGCTTCTTCGCCATCAACAACCTCATCAAACAGATCATCCAACAGGTTTTCCTGCTCTTCGGTCAAATTGCTGATCTTGACGGCTTTTGTCCCGTCATCGGCATCGGTTTTCTTCTTGCCGAATTTTTCATAATCGGCCGCTTCCGGTGTGCCGCTCGTATGCTGGCCCGCCCATGGCCGGTCGCCATCACGGTATTTTTGAATGGCAGCCACAGACGCCCTGACATTTTCAACCGGTGTTTCCGAACTGAAATTACAAAGATAGAGCAGGTTCTTGCCGTTGGCTTCGGAAATTTCGAGATATTCATGAATGCGCTGTTCGATTTCTTGCGCTGTTCCTTGCATGAACAAATTGTTCGACACACCAAACATTACCGGCAAATCCCGCGCTGCAGCATAGTCTGAAGCCTTTTGCGCCCCGACCCGATAAAGGTCAGGGTCCTGAACCTTGAGATAGAGCGGATTGGCGCGCAGCTTGAATTCCCAGAATTTCTCCTGATCATCAACAAATGAATCTCCCCACCAATTATCAACAATTGTCTTGTTGTCGGTCAGACTGCGCAGCCGTTCGATGTAGTGCAGGGCAAATTCTTCCAGCATCTCCAGCGAAATAAACGGCAAGGAAGCCACCGCATCACTGCCGGGGACAATTTTAACACCGGGAAAACTGCGACAGAACTCATTGATATAAGGAGCCAGCACTTCATCGGTCAGATAGGTCATGACCTTGTGAACATATGCCGGGTTATCCTGCATCTGCAGCACCAGCGTTTCAAAGGTCATCACATGGGAGGCAAGAGTAAAGGGGGCGCAGTAGACCAGTGAAGGCTCTACCCCGGTAACCTCTCTGAAAAGACTGGAAACTTCCATTGCAAAGGGAATGCGCCCGGCACTCAAATCAACCGGTTTAAGTTTGGCAAGATCTTTCTCGCAGGTCACCAACGGTGTGGTGTTGTCAATGGCTGGAGTTAAATCATCAAATTTAACCAGCTTGCAACCAATGGCTTCAGCTTCAATGTTGTAAGCATCCCAGCACAAATCGGGTGTATCAAAGTTGAAGTCTTTGGCGGTTTTCATTGCCCCGTAAACAAAGCTTTCCGGGTCCGAATAAAAGGTCCAGGCATTTATGCCCGTATACCTCATGTTGAACTCATGACACTGCTGAACAAATGGTATTTGATCGGTTTCATTGGTCAAAAACCCCTTGTCCAGCATTTCATAGCCAGCGCTGAAATCGAACTCTGAGAAATCAAATTTTGACATCAATGAACCCTCCACAATGTCCTACATGCAGTAATTTTGTATAGGCTATCTAAAATTTCCTGTTTTAGCTTCACATATTTTGTTATGCTGGCATACGTTGAGCGTATGTGAGATTGGAAAGACGATGAATTTGGACTGGCGCATTTCTGCTGCTCTCAACCATCTGGCCGCGTTTGAAAGCGCTGTCGATAACGGTAGTTTCACCAAGGCAGCCCAAAGCCTGGGCACCACCCAACCGTCTGTCAGTCGCCACATTGCAAGCCTTGAGAGTCTGCTCAATGTCCAGCTGTTTACCCGCCTGCATCACCGGGTTGAGTTGACCGATGCCGGACGACAATTATATGACGCGGTCAAACTCGGGCTGGGCCATATTCGCCAGGCTGCAAAACGGATCCACACTCAGCAAAACTCCGATACACTGTCCGTTGGTTGCACCTATGGCTTTGCCCATCTGTGGTTGATGCCACGCTTTTCAGCCCTGCAAAAGATATTCCCCGATCAGGAATTGCGGCTGGTAACCTCTGATACCCGCACCATTTTTGATTTGCATGAGGTCGATTTTGCCTTGCGGTTTGGTGAGGGCGACTGGAATGATGGTGAGTCCAGCAAACTGTTTGGCGAGCAGCTTTATCCGGTTTGTTCGCTTGAGTATGCAAAGGAGAATTTTGGTGGCCACAAGAATGTCGATCCAGCATTGCTTACCAAGGCCCGATTGATCCATGAGCGACCGGAAAAATACAGTTGGCTGTCCTGGCAACAATGGCTGGCCCGTCACGGTGTCGCCTATGAAGCGCCGGAAAATACCTATTACTACGATAATTATGCCTTGACCTTGCAGGCGGCAATAGAAGGTCAGGGCATAGCGCTTGCGTGGCTTCATTTGGCCGATTTACCGACAAAAGCGGGAAATCTGGTCGAGCTTGAAGGGTTACGGATAAAAACCGATCGCGGTTATTATTTGGCCTACAGGCGCCAGCACCTGTTTGCGGACAAGGTCGTGAACTGGTTTAAAACAATGGCTCAATCGCAAGAATAAATGCGCGCGGTAATTACTCTAAATTGTCATCTTTACCGGGAGGGGGGACGTGCGATGGGGCAAAAGGAGTCTGTTCAGTAAAGCCATATTGCGATTGCTGTTGGGGCGCATCAAAGTGTGAAGGCTGCTGTTGCTCGCTATGACCATACGTTTCGCCCAGCGGGTTATCGACCCGATGAATCTTGCCGTCAACAAAGGCGCCGTTTTCGATTGATATGGTTTCGTTGAGGACGTCGCCCTCCACATGTGCTCCATTGAGAATATGGACATGCAGGGCGCGGATCGGGCCGATAATACGACCGCGCACAATGACGTCTTCAGCAGCAACTTCACCATGAACAATGCCGTTAATGTCTATGACCACCGCCCGGGCTCGGACATCACCGTTGACCTCACCATCGATTTGCAATTCTCCGGCCGACATCAGATGTCCGTCAATAACCACCTCGCCAGTGAGGATCGAGGGGCCAAGACTGCCCCGTCTGGCACGTTTCTTCTTCGCGGGTTTTTTATTTTTATTTCGAAAGCGCTTGAAAATCATGTCTCGCCTTCCAGAAGCGGCTAGGGTTGATAGGCCGGCCGTTGAGCCTTGTTTCATAATGAAGATGGGCACCGGTACTGCGTCCCGAGTTACCAAGCAAGCCAATAGCATCACCACGCTTAACGCGCTGGCCTTTTTTGACTAGAATTTTTCTCAAATGTGCGTATCTGGTCGCAACGCCATATTCATGTTGAATTTTGACCAGTCGACCGTACCCGCCAGCCCATCCCGCAGCTACAACAATACCATCAGCCGTTGCCCGGATTTTGGCAGCATAAGGGGCTTTTATGTCGATACCGGTATGAATAGCTGCAACTTTGCGCAGTGGGTCACGACGCAGGCCAAAATGGCTGGAAAAACGCGAGATATTGCTAACCGGCATGGCCAGCGGCAGTTGCTTTGCTTGTTGCTGCAACAGTTTGGTCCGGTCCAGATGCGCCACGGCTTTTTTCATCCGTACCGCAACGCCTTTGGTCAAAATATCGTTGGCACTTGCCGCTATAAATGGGCCACCGACGGAATCAGCCGTTGCTAATTTTGCAGTCTTCAAAACAGCATCAGGATTTATTCCAAGCCGGTTATAAAGTTTTCTGGTCTTGCGGGTTTCTTCTTTGGCAAAAACAATGACTTCATCAAGCAATTTGGTCTGCATTTTCGCAAAGCCCTGCATTTCATTGCGAACATCGGTCAGGGGAGCCATCGCCTTCCGGTGACTTGTAAACTCTGCAGCGTATTTTTGCCCCATTGAGGCTTGTTGCGGGGATAGTTTTAGCGGTGAGCGCTGATTGAAACTTCCTTTACCGGAGCGATTTGGCGTAAAATTCTGTTTGCCGTTTTTTCCGGGAGCGGTAGAGCTCGAGTTGTTGACCGGCAAAGCAACGTTCTGTTTCCTCAATGGCATCCAGCCCTGCCTGAAAAACTCGGTCAATCGTTTATGCTGGTCAACCAGCTTGCCATAATTGCCGCGCAGTTTGTCGACTTCCTGCAAATAGCCATCTTGATCAAGCATAAGTTTTTCATTCAGGCGATCAATGGTTTGCTGAAGGTCAGAAATTCGTTCTTCATGGTCAAGACGGGTCTGATAAAGATTATGCTCTTTGACAGCGATTAGTTCGTCCTTGAACGTCACATTGATGGAAGCAAAAGCAATCCAGAAAAAACCTGACATCAAAATGATCAGTCCAGCGACCATCATATAGGGGCGAACAGTAACAAATTGAACTTCACCCTTGGATCGCACATAAATCTGACGTTCGCGAAAAAAATGCGCGACACGACCGATGATCCCACGTGGTATGAGGTGGTGATGTTGACTTGAACGTTTCCGCATACCTGCCGAGTTTGCTCCCCTTGCAACAAAAGCTGGTGACCAGATTTGGTCCTCACCATTCTAACCCGAAATCAGGCGATAGTTTGATGCGTTAGTAATAATTGCATTGCTTATACCATGTTCGCGGCCGCTGTCACCTGTATTACGTAACTGGGTTTCACAATCAAACAAGGTTCTGACAGGCCGCTAAAACTTTGTCTGCATGTTCCTTGACTTTCACTTTATGCCAGATTTCGGCAATCTTGCCATTCTGGTCGATTAAAAAAGTCGAGCGAACGATGCCCATATATTTTCGACCATACATGGATTTTTCGGTCCAGACGCCATAAGCCTTAAGCGTCTCCAAATCAGTATCGGCACCCAGCGGCATATTGAGGTTGTGTTTTGCGATGAAATTCTCGTGACGCTTCACCGTATCGGCTGAAATTCCCACGATATCGGTGTCAGCAGCAAGAAAGCCTTCTCTTAACTGTGAAAATGCTACCGCCTCTTTCGTGCAGCCGGGCGTATTGTCTTTTGGATAAAAGAAAACCACCAGTTTACGGCCCTTGAAGTCACTCAGCGATACCGTGCCGCCGCCGTCTCTTGGGAGTGAGAAATCGGGAGCCACGCTTCCAGTTTCGAGAGGGTTACTCATGCCTGTCATCCTTTTAAAATTTCTTTGCTGGCTTGAACCTGTCATTCCGGCCAAATTTTGCCACAAGTGTTTGTAAAAGAGATATACTCTGGATTCGTAGGGCCAGAATAGAAATCTGTAGGGAAACTGACTGACAAGTATTTTGTGGCTGTTCAAGCACAAAATGAAATCGGCGGACTTTGAGTTTTAAAGGTAGAACCACGTTGCGTAGACGAATTAGAAATTTCGCACTTGCGTTTTTCGCTGTGTTTTTTCTTGCTGTATTCGTTGTTGCGGCCGCTTTCTGGTGGCGTCTTTCTGAAGGACCGGTTTCTCTGGCTTTTCTGAAAAATACGGTGGAGCAACGAATAAATGCCAGTCTGCCCGAGGTGGATGTCAGTATCGAAAATGTTGTGATCGAACGTGACGAGAAAACCGGCCAGCCGCGGCTCAGGCTGCAGGGCATTCAATTTAAAAACATGGAAGGGCGGTTGATCGCCCGCGCACCGCGTGCAGCAATTGCGATAAAGGGCACGGCGTTATTATCAGGTGATGTTGTCCCGCAACAACTCGAACTGATTGGTGCAAGGTTGTTCATTCAGCGGCGAATTGACGGCAGCATCGGGCTTGGTTTTGGCGCATCTCCTGCTTCTCAGGATTTTGAAGGTACTGTAGCCCATCTTCCCGAACCCAAAGCTGAAAGTACCGATATTTTTGAAGGTGTGGAATTGCTGACCACCCAGGCTGCAAATCTGCTCGATTATCTCGATAGGTCCGGGGAGTCCAAAAAGGGTGCGATAACCGGACTTGAAAAGCTAAATTCAGTCCGCATAACAAAAACCGCCATAACCTTGCATGATGAATCCAACGGTGCAATCTGGTTTTCTCCCGATGCTAGCTTGGTTTTCCGCCGGGCACCCTATGGTTTTGCCTTGTTTGTCGATGGTCATATCGCCGGGCGCACCCAACCCTGGCGCATGGAACTTACCGCCCACTATCGTGATGAAACCAAGAAATTCAAAGTTTCCGCGCGCGTGTTTGATATTATTCCGGCAGAACTGGCCCGTGATGTGTTTGCCCTGTCAGAATTCGCCCAGGTTCAATTGCCCCTGTCAGGTCATGTGGAAGCTGAATTTACCCGTCAAGGCAAGATGACCAAAGCCAGTGCCGAGTTTTCGGCGGCTGCAGGACGGGTTGGCTTTCCTCGATATATCTCAGAGCCGATCATTATTGATGAAGGATTGCTTCGTCTCGATTTTGATCCTGCAAACGGTGATATTGTCATTGGCAATTCCGTAATTTTTGTTGGCGGTTCGCAGGCCCAATTATCGGGTCGCATAAAGCCAATTCGTAATGATAAAGGACGGTTGTCAGCCATTGGCATAAAACTAAATGCCAGCAATGTAGCAATTGACACCTCGGGAACCGTCAAAAACCCGGTGATGTTTGATTCTGTGAGATTTGATGGTCTGGCCTCTATTGAACAGGCCCGCTTGACCGTTAATGATCTGATCTTGATGTCCGGACCAGCCGGCATAAGGGTGCGCGGACAATTTGTCGGTGGAGAAAAAGCAACCGGGGTTTATCTTGCCGGCACCATCAGGGATTTACCAGCTGCGACAATCAAGAAGATGTGGCCGCCCAGCGTCGCCATCGGTGCCCGCGAGTGGATTGCTGAGAACGTGGTTTCGGGCCGCATGTCGACAGGAACATTCAAGATCGCCATCCCAGCCGAGACAATTGTCGCTGCGGCTAATGACGTTCCTATCCCCGATGAGATGGTTGATTTCAAATTTTCGCTGGAGGATGTCACCAGCCGTTATTTTGACGAGCTTCCGGCCCTCAAAGGCGCCTTTGGCACAGGGTTCTTGTCCGGCAATCATTTTGTTTTGAATGTCAAAGGCGGATCAGTTCAGTTGCCCGACAAGCAAACGATCAAACTGACCTCAGCAATTATGAAATCCCGCGACCTGGCAAAACCGGTCACCCCGTCTACAATTTCGGTTCAGACATCTGCCAGCGCTAAATCAATCTTGTCACTGATTGATCACAAGCCATTAGATTTGCTGAAAAATACCGAATTTAAAATTGCCCAAATATCTGGAAATGCCACTGTAAAGGTGGAGTTGGGTTTGCCTCTTTCCAGAAAAATGACAGGGGATCAGGTCGAGGTAAAAGCCACTGCCCGCTGGAAGGGTGGTAGCTATACAGGTGCCATTGCTGGCGTAAATGTGACCAAGAGCGATTTTAAAATCGCCGTAAACTCAACCGGCATCACGGCCAAAGGCAAAGGGCTGGTCAATGGTTTGCCATCCGATATCGAATGGTCACAACCCTTTACCAAAAACAACTCCGGTGGGGCCAGGTTGGTGCTAAAAACCACCATGACCGAAAGCCAGCGAACCAAATTTGGTGTGGATTTATCACGGTTTGTTCGCGGCAGGGTGGGCTTGAAAGTAATAGCTAAAACCAAAACCGGTAAAATAACATCGGCGCGCATTGAGGCGGACCTGTCAAAAGCAATTTTAGCCATTGATGAAATCGACTGGGTGCATCCGGCCGGGAAAAAAACCACCGCAGTGTTTGATTTTGTTACCACAAAAACCGGTAATAAAATCGACAAATTGGTTGTGACCGGCGATAAATTGAAAATAACCGGTTCGGTGACACTGCAGAAAGATGGCAGCTTGCGCAAGGCGTCATTTCCTCGTTTCCGGCTCGATCAGTCCAATGATATGTCGATGGTTGCAGTGAAAAAAGGCAACCAGATTAGCATCAAAGTGAAAGGTCGCACATTTGATGCCCGAAAGTTGATCAATCAGGCTTTTTCCTCGAAACGACCAGCCGCCAATAAAGGTGGGGTGAAATCACCCTCGCTGCGTATCTCAGTGAATGTCGCCAACGTTCTAACCAACAGGGGTGAGCAGATCAAGAATGTGCAGGGCGAAATTTTCGCGGTAAGCGGAAAGGTAACCCGGGCAAATTTGCGTGGGCAATTTGTGGGGGGCTCACCAGTTTCGCTGCAGGTAGTGCCAAATGCAAAAGGGGGACGAAATTTGCAACTGGTTTCCCGCGATGCCGGGGCAGCGCTGCGGGCGGCGAATTTGTATTCGAAAATCTCAGGTGGAACCTTGTCGTTGCAGGCAAGTCTGGCTGCAGCACCCAAGACGGGTATTGAAAAAGGGTTACTTGTTTTGCGTCATTTTGTAGTGCGCAATGAAGAGGCATTTCAGGCTATCGGTTCTTCGGCTCGCAAAAAAGCAAAACTGGGGCCAAGGAAAAAGGGTCAGAAGTTCAAGAAATTGAAATTACCGTTTTCAACCGATGCTCAATTCGTCAATATTGGCGATGCACTGATCAAGGGTAGCGATTTGGGCGCGTCCGCCAACGGCCGGATCCGCAAAAGAGACGGTGCCATGGACGTCGCTGGTACGATAATCCCCGCTTATGCGCTAAATGCGGCTGTTGGTGGTGTGCCGTTACTGGGAACACTCCTGACCGGCGGCAAGGGGCAGGGCGTTTTCGGCCTGACGTATGCTTTGCAGGGGACGATGAGAAGGCCAAAGTTCATTGTTAACCCGGTATCGGCTCTGGCACCGGGGTTTTTGCGCGGCTTTTTCGCCATAGGCGGTGGCGGTAATATCGGCGCAGACGGCACCGGTACTAAAAAGGTTCGCAAGTTAAAAGACGATGCCGATCGATAGGCCGATTAAGTTCTAACCATCCACACGCAATAAAGCGTGCTTTTTCTTGCCCATCGAAAGTTTGATCACGCCATCATCGGTAAGATCGTTTTCGCTCAGCGCATGGCGAAAGTCTTTGCAGGGTTGATCGTTGATTTTGATCGCCCCACCCAGCACTTGCCTGCGCGCTTCACCGTTTGAAATGGCCAGGCCAGCAGTTACCAATGCTGTCAGAATGCCAATGTTCTCGGTGAGGTCAGACCGCGAGATTTCCACCGTCGGCAAGCCTTCAGCCAGATTTCCCTGCTCAAAGGTTTTTAGCGCCGTTTCTGCTGCTGCTGTTGCTGGATCACTGCCATGCAACAATTTGGTAGCCTCATTGGCCAGCGTTTTCTTGGCCTCATTGATTTCGGCCCCTTCAAGGGCTTCAAGCCTGGCAATCTCATCAAGCGGCAGAGTTGTGAACAGTTTCAGGAACCGCCCCACATCACCATCTTCAGTGTTGCGCCAGTACTGCCAGTATTCATAGGGGCTCAATATGTCAGCGTTAAGCCACACCGCACCTCCGGCAGTTTTACCCATTTTGGCGCCTGATGATGTGGTCAGCAGCGGCGAGGTCAGGGCATGTAAATGGGCCTGATCGACCCGGCGACCAAGTTCCATACCATTGATAATGTTGCCCCACTGATCAGAACCACCCATTTGCAAAACGCAATTGTTACGACGGTTCAGTTCGAGAAAGTCATAGGCTTGCAGAATCATGTAGTTGAATTCGAGAAATGTCAGGGGCTGCTCACGGTCCAGCCGCAGTTTAACCGAATCAAACGCCATCATCCGGTTGATGGTAAAATGCGGGCCATAGTCGCGCAGAAAGTCGATGTAGTTCAAATGATCAAGCCAGTCAGCATTGTTGACCATAATTGCATCGGTTTCGCCATCGCCAAATTTGAGAAACTTTGAAAACACGGTTTGTATTCCTGCCATGTTTTCGTTGATTTTTTCAGGCGTCAGCAACAGGCGGCTTTCATCCTTGCCCGATGGATCACCCACCTTGGTCGTGCCGCCCCCCATCAGGGTAATTGGCTTGTGACCGGTTTGCTGTAGCCAATAGAGCATCATGATCGGCAACAGAGAGCCTGCATGCAGGCTGGGAGCGGTGCAATCAAAGCCGATATAGGCTGACATAGGCCCGGCTGCTGCCACCGCGTCCAATCGTTCGGGATCTGACATTTGATGAATAAACCCGCGCTCATCCAGAACGTTAAGGAATTCCGATTTATACTTGCTCATGATAGACTCTCTAAAAACACGCCAGCGTGTGAAACGTTGCGCTTCTATAACACTGGAATAAACTGTGGCAAACCTCTTAACTGCAATAGGCCTGATGAGTGGCACCTCAATGGATGGCATTGATGTCGCGTTGATCAGAACCGATGGTGAAAACATCATCGAACATGGCCCCAATGCCACCTATGAGTTTGACGCTGCCACCCGCGAAAAACTCACAACAACGATGGCTGAGGCCACGGCAATTGTTAACCGGGATGACCGCCCCGGCAATCTGGCCCAGGCCGAAAATGATATAACCGATGCCCACATCAAAGCGGCTGAATCATTCTTAAAAGAAAAGTCGCTAAGTGACTCTGATATCGACATAATCGGCTTCCACGGTCAAACCGTTTTGCATCGCCCCCAAGACAGATTAACCGTGCAATTGGGCGATGGTCAGCGCCTCGCCAATGAACTTTCCATCCCTGTCGTCTATGATTTGCGCGCCGCTGATATCGCTGCAGGCGGACAGGGCGCTCCGCTGGTGCCGGTCTATCACCGCGCTCTTGCCAGCAACTTTTCAACACGTCCGGTGGCCTTTGTAAATATTGGTGGCATTTCCAATATTACCTATGTCGGCCAAAGCGAACAGCTGCTGGCCTTTGATTGCGGCCCCGGCAACGCCATGCTCGATGACTGGACCCTGCAACACACCGGCAACCGATTCGATGTGAACGGCAAATTAAGTCGATCTGGCGAACTGAGCCAGACTGTCCTGCATGATTATCTCATCAACAGTTTTTTCAATCATCCGGTGCCCAAATCCCTTGATCGTGGCGACTTCACCCTCGATCTCGTGCAAGGTTTAGATGCAAAAGACGGTGCCCGAACGCTAACTGAAGTCACCGCTAAATCCATCGCCAACGCTGCCAACTGGTTCTCGTTACCGCCTCAGGACTGGATTATCTGCGGTGGCGGCCGCCGCAACAAATTCCTCATGCAACGCATCGCTGCCAATGTACAAGGCATCGTAACTCCCGCCGAAGCCCACCATCTCAACGGCGATGCGATCGAAGCAGAAGCCTTCGCCTACCTGGCAGTGCGCAGCATGAAAGGTTTGCCGATCACCTTTCCAACGACCACAGGTGTTAAAAAGGCAATGACTGGTGGGGTGCTCAAACAGCCCTAAACCTGTCTCCGAACAGCGGGTGCCAGCCTTCAACTAAATCGCTCAACAAGCATGGCGATACGTTGGCGCAAGATGTCTTCACTGCCTGCTGCCATTTTAATGCCTTCTGCCGCCGATCCCAGAACAAAACCTGTTTCATCATCGGGTTCCAACCCCAATAGCTCGTTCAACCTCCCGGACATCCGACCTCGGCCTTCATCTGGTTGTTCGCTACCAAAATCCCTCTTTACCTGCATAAGCTCCTGAGAATGTGGTCCCGAAACCACCAGCCGGTAATAGAACAGCATATAAGCAGTTAAATAGGCAGCAAGTCGTTCATTCTTGTCGATGATATTGGTGATTGCCGCCTCTGCAATTTCAAATCCTTGTTGGCTCACCAACTCAATGGCCGCTTTTGCTACCGCCTCTTTGTTGCGAAAGTGTTGATAGATCGCAGGACGTGAAATTCCAGCTTGCCGGGCAATGTCCTCCATGGACGTGCGGCGATAACCATAGCGGGTAATCGTATCAATTGCAGACTGTAAGATTTGCTGACGTTTGCTGTCCATAAAGCCCTTTTACTCACTGTTTTTACCCTGTGCAACCAACTCGGTCATTTTGTATTTGCATTACAATATAACAAAATATATAAAAAATGTCATAATGTCATAATGTCATAATGTTATGGAGATTTAAATGACACAAAGAGTATTCATCACCGGTATATCCGGTTTTCTAGCCAGCCATATTGCCTTGAAGCTATTGAAAAACGGTAGCAAGGTCACCGGTTCAGTTCGTTCAATGGCAAAAGCTGAACATATTCGCAAAGTTCTCCAAACACATGGGGCAGACACGGCTCGTCTGTCCTTTGTTGAGCTTGATCTGTTGCAAGACGATGGTTGGGAAGAGGCAATCGCAAACCATGACTACCTGATACACACAGCATCGCCCTTTGTGACAACAATGCCTGATGATCCGCAAACATTGATCAAGCCCGCCGTAGAGGGGACTGAAAGAGCGCTGCAGGCGGGGATGAACGCCAATGTAACCCGTATTGTTCTAACTTCATCAACAGTGGCAATTGCGCATGGTCACGGCAAGCATCACAATAAAACATTGACTGAAGCTGATTGGACCAATGTTGAGGGAGACGATGTAACTGCTTATGTCTTGTCAAAAACCCTTGCAGAGAAAAAGGCTTGGGAGCTCGTTGAAACAGCTGGCAGAAAAGACATCCTGACCGTCATAAATCCCGGTTTTATTATGGGGCCGGTTCTTGAAAAAGACATCGGCACCTCTGGCGCTCTCATTCATAAAATGATGAGCGGTGGTTTCCCGGCTTCTCCAGACATCTACTTTTCCTGTATTGATGTCCGCGATGCCGCCGAGCTACACATCAATGCCATGGCAAACAAAGACATTGCCGGTCGCCGTTGCCTCGCTGCTGGTCCAACAATCCCGCTGCTTGATATCGCAAACTCTCTTGCCCGTAAATTCCCCGACTATGCCAAAAAACTACCAACCCGTCGAATGCCAGACTTATTGGTCAGGCTGGGTGCGTTGTTTGATTCCGAAATTAAAACAGCTTCAAAACTGTTGGGTCGCAAGCATCAGGTGGATGCGAGTTGTGCCAAAGCACTGCTTGGCCGCGATTTCATCAGCACAGAAACCGCTGCATGTGATATGGCTGAGTCTATCATTGATTTAGGGCTACCTTAACAGGTCTGTAAAAGGGGCAAAATGACTGACGCACACCACAACAACGGGCTTGATTACATAGAGTTTGCGGTTAACGATATTCAGGCAGCCAAAGAATTCTATGGGCAAGCCTTTGGCTGGACCTTTTCCGATTACGGCCCGGACTATTGCGAATTCACCGACGGTCAAAGAAAAGGCGGCTTTGCTGCAACCACAGGTGAAATATCGACCGGCGGTCCGCTGGTGGTACTTTATTCCACTGATTTGGAGCGAGCCATGGCCAGTGTGGTTGCTGCCGGTGGAAAAATTACCAAACCGGTTTTTTCATTTCCCGGTGGCCAGCGGTTTCATTTTACTGATCCGCAAGGTTATGAACTGGCTGTATGGTGTTGATGCTGCTCATTCCATTCGCGCCGGGATTGCCTGATGATCTGAAAGGCTGATGACAGGAACAAACCGGCCATAATCCCAGCCACAATTAAATCGGGCCAGGCGGTTGCCGAGCCCCAAACCGCCAGTGCAGCGACCATCACTGCGACATTGCCTATGGCATCATTGCGCGAACACAGCCAGACCGAGCGGACATTGGCATCGCCATCTTTAAACCGCGCCAAAATCAGCACGCTGGTTAGATTTGTGGCAAGGGCCAGAAATCCAATGACCCCCATAACCTCAGCCTTTGGCATCCCGATAAACAACACTGCATAAACTGTCGAGCCGAATACCCACAGGCCCATGACGAGCAAGCTAACACCTTTGGCCAGCGCCGCCGTTGAGCGTACCCGCAATGTCGCCCCAATAACGGCCAGTGAAATGCCATAAGTCACCGCATCACCAAAAAAGTCCAGCGCATCAGCTTTCAGCGCTTGTGACCCGGCCAGTTGCCCGGCCGCCATCTCGACAAAAAACATGATGCCGTTCAGCGCGATGACAATCCACAAGCGCTTTTTATAATCGTCAGAAAGCCCGTCAAATGTTGTATTGCCGCCACAACCGCAACTACCAGCCATTATTTCAGTCCTCTTGATCAGTCCACTACATTGCCATAACTGCAGGCTGAATACAGTTTGCCGCTGCTTATTTCAATCCGGCACTTCCGCCCGCTCATTCATCCCATAGTCCCGTATCACATGGGCAACGCGCAGTCGATAATCTTCGAAAACCTCGCTGCGTCCGGCAGTTTGCGCTGCCCGGTGTTTTTCCAGATTGCGCCACTCAGTGATAGCAGCTTCGTCCCGGAAGAATGACAGGGATAGTATTTTCCCCTCATCAGTAAGGCTTTGAAATCTTTCTACTGAAATAAACCCGTCAATCTGCTGCAAAAGCGGGCGCAGGCTGGCTGCAATGTCGAGGTATTGCTGTTTGCGACCCTCACGCAGTCGCACTTCGAAAATCACCGCAATCATGGCATCACTAGTTTTGCATGGGGGCCGGAAGCCAGTTTCAGAAAAGTTCGGTCTTCTCGCATAATAAATTTCTCCTTCTGGGCAAACTCGTAATTCTCTCTGCCCAATGAACTGGCCGATAACCGCGCCCGGTATTCCTCATAAGCGGCCAAATTTTCTATATTGTAAACCCCATAGGCCAGTGTGCTTGAGCCCTCATGCGGTGCATAATAACCAACAAGGTTGCCGCCACACTGCGGAATTGCTTGCCCCCAATTTTGCGCATATTGAACAAATTGCGCCTTTTTGGTTGGGTCGATGTGATAGCGGATGAAACAGGTAATCATATTAGGCTCCTTTGTGTTGAACCCGATTATATCCGTTTGACAGTCGATTATGTTTCGATTAACATCGAAGTATGAAAGAAGGACCAGACATCGCATTAATAGGTTCGCTGATTGGCGACCCGGCGCGCGCCAACATGCTTGGCGCGCTGATGAGCGGCAAGGCATTGACTGCGACCGAATTGGCCGCTGAAGCAGGCATCACTGCCCAAACTGCCAGCAGCCATTTAGGTAAGCTGGAAGCTGGTGGTCTGGTCCAAAAAAGCAAACAGGGCAGGCATCGCTATTTCTCGCTGGCCGATGATGATGTCGGTGCGGTGCTTGAAAGCCTGATGGGACTTGCAGCCCTCAAAGGCCACACAAGAGTGCGAACCGGCCCTAAAGACCCGGCTTTGCGGCGGGCGCGGGTTTGCTACAACCATCTGGCCGGTGAAATGGGTGTGCAAATGCTCGACAGCATGAAACAGCGCGGGTTTGTCGTCGAAGATGAGGATCAGCTTGAGCTGACAGTCAAGGGCCATCAGTTCGCCACCGGCCTTGGCATAAACCTCGATGCCCTGCGCAGCACCCGGCGCCCATTATGCAAATCATGCCTGGACTGGAGTGCCCGCCGCAGCCATCTGGCAGGGGCTCTCGGCACCGCATTACTTGAACATTTTTATAAAACCGGCTGGGCCGACCGTCTGGAGGGAACTCGCATTGTCACTTTCTCAAAAACCGGAGAGACCGAGTTTGCAAGACATTTTAAAATTGCGGAAGGATAATGCGATGAAAATACCATTTACCGGCGGCTGCCTGTGCGGCGAAATCCGTTACGAATGTACTTGCGAACCCGAACTCATGTATTATTGCCACTGCACCGACTGCCGAAAAGCCAACGGCACCGCATTTCATGCTGGAATGTATATGAAGCGCGCAGGCTTTCAACTCACCAGCGGCACAATCAGGTCCTTTGCGCTGACCGCCGATAGCGGGCGAACCATTATCCGCTATTTTTGCGGCCACTGTGGTGCTCACATATATTCAGACAAAGGCATGGAAACCGAAATGATCTCGCTGAAAGCCGGGTCACTGGACGAGCCCGAAATTTTCCAGCCTGACACAGAAATCTGGACAATGAGCAAAGTAAAATGGGCAACGCTGCCTGATGACCTTAAAAGTTTCATAAGAGGCCCGTTTGATTAAGGGGGATTTTCTCACCGAAGGTTTCAAAAAGCTGCCCTCAATCCGCCTTGCGGCTGCGTAGAGCTGTCTCGGTCTCTTGAATATAATTGCGTGTTGGCTGCGAAGTGGATTGTTTTTTAACAATCTGGATCTGGAAGTTGAAAAGCTTGCCATGTCGAAAGCTCAGCTCTGAAGTGGCAAGATAAAGATCCCACATCCGAAAAAACCGTTCATCGTAAAGGGCAACCACCTTGTCGCGGTTGGCATTAAAGCGTTGTCGCCAGTGTTTCAGCGTATCGGCATAATGATAAGTCAAAATCTCGATGTCCTTGACCAGAAGGCCGCTCTTTTCGATGGCTCGCAGTGTTTCAGATAGCGCCGGAATATGCCCGTTGGGGAAAATGTACTTGTCAACGAACGGTGGATTGAACCTATTGGGCTTTGCCCGCCCGATTGAATGCAGGACAAAAACACCGTCATCTTTCATTAAGCGCTTGGCAGTTAAAAAATAAGATAGAAAATTCTGAGGCCCGACATGTTCAAACATTCCGATTGAAACCAGTCTGTCAAATGTGCCCGTTATTTCACGGTAGTCACGAAGGTTAAATCGTACTCTATCGCCCAATCCCAATGCTTGGGCTCGCTGCTGTGCCACCCTTTGCTGTTCTATCGAGAGGGTGACGCCGGTAACATCAACATCAAAATATTGCGCCAAAAACAATCCCGTTCCGCCCCATCCACAGCCAATGTCAAGAACCCTGTTTCCGGGCTCCAATAACATTTTTGCCGCGATATGGCGCTTCTTGGCGCTTTGGGCTTCCTCAAGGCTGACATCGGGGTTTTCAAAATAAGCACAGGAATATTGCAGATCATCATCGAGAAAAAGACGAAACAGCTTTTCATCCAGGTCATAATGATGGGCGACATTGCGCTGAGCGGTTTCACGAGCAATGTGTCGCCGCCAGAACCGTGTCAACATACGCCAGAAAGTCAGGGCAATTGCAGGAACAGTCGCAAAGCTTTTGGATTTGTTGATCTTGATAATCTCAATAAAGGCATCAAGGTCACCGCCTTTAATAACCATACGGTTATTCATATACATCTCAGCAAACTTGAGTTCGGGGTCCAAATAAATATCCCGCGCTGCCTGAGCATCTTTTAACTCAACGCTCGCCTCTGGAGCGCTGCCATCGCCATAAATCTCTCTAATGCCGCACGCAAAGCGTACATTCAGCGTTCCTTTGCGCACCGCTCTGGCCATCGTTGCGCTGAACAGGCGTTCAAACATACCTAGTGACGGCTTATGTGTTTGTAAAGAATGAGACAATGGCATTTGATTACTCCGGCCAATAAACTCCGCACTCCCAGTATAATGTACACACTATGCTGAGAATTGGAAGATTACATGGCAATTTGCAGGGGCAAATTTGAACCGGTGCTCAAAATGCCTTACCCGTCCGTCTCCAGCCGGTGATCCAGATAATCCGCACAAATGCCGGTCAGTTCATCAACCTTGTCGGTAAAGAAGTGGTTGGTACCGGGCATTTCAACATGGGTGATCTCAATGCCTTTTTGGGCTTGCAGCTTTTCAACCAGCGCATCGCTGGATTCTTTTGGCGTAACCGCATCAACTTCACCGGTAACAAACAGGCCGGAAGTCGGGCAGGGGGCCAGGAATGAGAAATCATAATGTTTGGCCAACGGGGCGACAGATATAAATCCGTCAATCTCGGGTCGGCGCATCAGCAATTGCATCGAAATCCAGGCACCAAATGAAATCCCGGCAATCCAGCACGCCCGGGCCTCTTTGTTAAACCCTTGAACCCAGTCAAGTGCCGCAGCAGAGTCGGCCAGCTCACCAGCACCATTTTCAAACAACCCTTGCGATTTGCCAACGCCTCGAAAATTAAACCGCAAAACTGAAAACCCGCGGGCCATGAACATGTAGTGCAGGGAATGGGCAATCTGGTTATTCATCGTGCCGCCAAACTGCGGATGCGGATGCAGGATCAAGGCTATAGGGGCCTGTCTTTCCGCAGATTGATGGTAACGCCCTTCAATACGACCAGCAGGGCCGGTAAAAATAACTTCTGGCATAAAAAAACCTTGTTTTGTCGGGCCGATAATATTGCAAAAAATCTGCGTCAAAAAAACCGATCCACAGAATGGCAAGAGTAGTTGACTCTTTTGATCGGGTTTAATATATCAGTATTAACGAATATAAATTGGTGAAAACTGATTGTTGCGTTTCTGTTGTTACCGGCTCTAGGAAAATCTGCTTTCTCTCTACACAAAAAGAAGGGTAAAAAGCAAGTTTTCTTACCAAAAATCGTGCAAATACAACTCGAAAGTTCAAAGGATAAGCCCCGTGAAACTGTCAACCAAAGGACGTTATGCCGTTATGGCAATGGCAGATATCGCCCTTAACGCCAATGGAGCGCCGGTTTCGCTTGCCGCAATCGCCCAAAGACAGGATATTTCACAAGAATATCTGGAGCAACTTTTTGGAAAATTGCGCAAAAAGAAACTGGTAACCAGTGTGCGCGGACCGCGCGGCGGATATTTACTGGCCAAACAGCCTGAAGATATTGTTGTGGCTGATATTGTGCTTGCTGCTGATGAACCTCTGACGGTGACCCGATGTCAGGACGGTGATGCGGTTTCTGGTTGTATTGGCGGCGATAAATGCGTCACCCATGAGCTTTGGGCAGCTCTTGGTCGCCAGATTTACGGGTTTTTGGCCGCGGTCACCCTCGATGATGTCATTGCCAAACGTAATTTGGCCCTGCAAGCCTCAATCCGTCGGGCAAAAGCGGGACCAACCACAATAGCGGTAGGTGGCTGATATGCGCACCTATCTTGACCATAATGCAACAACCCCGCTGCGACCGGAAGCCCGGGCTGCGATACTTGACGCCTTTGATCTGGGCGGTAATCCGTCATCGATCTACACAGAAGGGCGCGCCGCCCGGGCGCTGGTCGAAAAGGCCCGCAAAACCATTGCCGACCAGCTTGGGGTAATCCCGGCCATGGTCATTTTCACCGGCGTTGGCACTGAAGCAAATAATTTTGCCATTAAGGGCGCAAAAGTCGATCGTATCGTAATTTCAGCGGTGGAGCATTCCTGCGTACTTGAAGCGGCCAATGCAACCGGCAAACCGGTTGAAATTGTACCAGTCTCACAGGGTGGGGTCATAGACCTTGAGGCGCTTGAAAAGACGTTGGCGTCAGGCAATGGCAAAGCCCTTGTCTGCCTGATGCTGGCCAACAATGAAACCGGTGCCCTACAGCCGGTCCGTGAAGCTGCAGCCATTGCCCACCAATATGGCGCACTGATACATACTGATGCGGTACAGGCTTTAGGCAAAATTCCGGTTAATTTCGGCTTGCTTGGCGTTGATATGATGGCCTTGTCTGCCCACAAAGTTGGCGGCCCGCAAGGCACTGGTGCTTTGATACTGCGCGATGGTGTGGTGCTTGAAAAGTTGATTCATGGTGGCGGGCAGGAGCTTGGCCGCAGAGGTGGCACTGAAAATGTTGCAGGAATTGTAGGCTTTGCAGCAGCAACCAGTGCAGCATATAAAAATGAGCCTGATATCAAAGCCTTACGTGATTTGTTTGAATCAAAATTGCAGGAAGTTTCACCCGGTGTAACAATCTTTTCGAGCGCGGTTGACCGCCTGCCAAACACATCTTATATCGCGCTGGAAAGTTTAAAGGCTCAAACGACATTGATTAATCTCGATCTGGAAGGCATTGCGGTTTCAACCGGCTCGGCCTGCTCATCAGGCAAAGTAACCGGCTCGCGGGTACTTGCCGAAATGGGCGTCAGTGAAGCATTGCGGGCCTGCGCCCTGCGCATCAGTTTCGGTTGGACATCAACGCAAGCAGACGTCACAAAATTCATCGAAGTCTGGCAACAACTGGTTGCCCGAAATAGTAAAAACGAACAAAGCACAGCGGCTTAAAACGGCGCCTTGAGAAAGAAATAAGCTCTTCCCTAAAAGTGGGAACCGGGTTTCGGATAAGAAGAGCGAAAAGGATAAAAAGTATGGCAGATTTAGATACCATTGAACGCGTAAAAGAAATCGAAGTTGATAAATACAAATACGGCTTTGAAACCGACATTGAATCCGACCTGGCCCCCAAAGGCCTTTCTGAAGATGTTATCCGCTTTATCTCAGCCAAAAAAGGCGAACCGGAATGGATGTTGGAATGGCGTCTGGACGCCTATCGCCGCTGGCTGACTATGGAGGAGCCTTCATGGGCCAAAGTCGATTATCCCAAGGTGGATTTTGATGACCTCTATTACTATGCCGCACCAAAGGGTTTTGACGAAAACGGCCCCAACAGTCTTGATGAAGTCGACCCTGAATTGCTGCGCACTTATGAAAAGCTCGGCATTTCCCTGAAAGAGCAGGAAATTCTCGCTGGTGTGCGCCGTCAGGACGAACCTTCCAAGCTTGATGACCAGGGCCTCAACATCCCCAAAGGCGCTGTAGCCGTTGATGCAGTGTTTGACAGTGTGTCTGTTGTCACCACCTTTAAAAAGGAGTTGGCCAAAGCCGGTGTGATCTTCTGCCCGATTTCCGAAGCCCTGCGTGATCATCCTGATTTGGTCAAAAAGTACCTCGGCACTGTCGTACCGGTGTCAGACAATTTCTATGCAACCCTCAATTCAGCAGTATTTTCCGACGGGTCATTCGTCTACATACCGCCGGGCGTTCGCTGCCCGATGGAACTGTCGACCTATTTCCGCATCAATGAGAAAAACACCGGCCAGTTCGAGCGCACATTGATCATCGCTGATAAAGGCTCTTACGTTTCGTACCTTGAAGGCTGCACGGCTCCGATGCGCGACGAAAACCAGCTTCATGCCGCCGTGGTTGAGTTGGTGCTGCTCGAAGATGCCGAAATCAAATACTCCACCGTGCAAAACTGGTATCCCGGCAATGCGGAAGGCAAGGGCGGTATCTACAACTTCGTCACCAAGCGCGCTGACTGCCGCGGTGATAATTCCAAAGTATCCTGGACCCAGGTCGAAACAGGTTCTGCCGTCACCTGGAAATACCCGTCCTGTATCCTGCGCGGTGATAATTCGTCAGGCGAGTTCTATTCAATCGCCGTTTCAAACGGCCGCCAGCAGATCGACAGCGGCACCAAGATGATCCATCTCGGCAAGAACACCTCCAGCCGCATCATCTCCAAGGGTATATCGGCTGGTAAGTCCTCAAACACCTATCGTGGCATCGTCTCAGCCCATCGCAAAGCCACCGGCGCAAGAAATTTCACCCAGTGTGACAGCCTGCTGATTGGTGATAAATGCTCGGCCCACACGGTCCCCTATATCGAGGCTAAAACCCCAACCGCCCAGTTTGAACACGAAGCCACCACATCAAAAATCTCCGATGAGCAGCTTTTCTACTGCAAAGCCCGCGGCATCAACGAAGAAGAAGCCGTAGCCCTAATCGTCAACGGTTTTGCCCGCGATGTTATTCAACAACTACCAATGGAATTCATGGCCGAAACCCAGCGTCTCATAGGCATCAGCCTCGAAGGCAGTGTCGGCTAACCAACGAATTGAACGAGAAAGAAACAAAATGTTAGAAATTAAAAACCTTCATGCCAAAGTCGCATCAAGTGTTGAAGAAGAGGGCACTGAAATCCTTCGGGGGATTAGCCTGACTGTCAACCCTGGTGAGGTTCATGCGATTATGGGGCCGAACGGGTCTGGTAAATCTACCCTGTCTTACATTCTGTCCGGCAAGGACGGATATGAAGTTACAGAGGGTTCGGTGACATATAATGGGGAAGATCTTCTCGATAAAGAGGCCGATGAACGCGCCGCTGCCGGTATCTTTCTGGCCTTTCAATATCCGGTCGAGATCCCCGGTGTTGCCACCATGCAGTTCCTGAAAACCGCGCTGAATTCGCAACGCAAAGCCCGTGGAGAAGATGAACTTTCAACCCCGGACCTGATGCGACTGGTGCGGGAAAAGTCGCAAATGCTGAAAGTCAAACCGGAAATGCTCAAGCGTCCGGTCAATGTCGGCTTTTCCGGCGGCGAGAAAAAGCGGGTGGAAATACTGCAAATGGCGGTTCTTGAACCAACTCTCTGTATTCTTGATGAAACCGATTCCGGTCTTGATATTGATGCCCTGCGCGTGGTTGCCGAAGGCGTCAACGCTCTTCGTTCACCAGACCGGGCAATGATTATCATCACCCACTACCAGCGCCTGCTTGATTACATCGTGCCTGATAAAGTACACGTCCTGTCAAAAGGAAAAATCGTTAATTCAGGTGGAAAAGAATTGGCGCTTGAGTTGGAAAAAGACGGTTATGCCGCTTATGAGGTCGATGCAGCATGAGTATTGCAATTGCAAAAACGCCAGCTGAAGAGGTCTACGCCGACCTCGACAATCTGCCCGATGGCTTTGATGACATCCGCAAGCAGGCTGCAAACGCTGTGGCGAAAAGTGGCCTTCCGAACCGCCGTGTCGAGGAATGGAAATGGACCGATCTGCGCCGCATCGTCGATCAGGCCTATCCGCCAGCAATCGGTGGCGATGTGGCCGCAGAAAAACTGGATGAACTAAGCGCCCTGTCACCCTTTGGCAATATCGTCGGGTCACGGATCGTGTTTGTAAACGGTGTTTTTGATGAAACCCGCTCACAATTGCCCAAAAACATTTCGATCAGCATGTTGGCCAGTGCCGACAAGGTCGGTTTCAGCCTGCGCGATGGTGATGTGATCGACGCCCTCAATCTGGCTTATGCATCTGATGGGGTGATCATCAATGTTGCCAAAGGTGTAAAGGTCGAAAAACCGGTGGAGCTTGTTTTTCTCACCGCTCCCGATCAGCCCGCAACAATCACCACCCGAAATGTCATAAGATTGGAAGAGGGTGCCGAGTTAACGCTGCTTGAAACCCACGCTGGACACAATGAAGCCTATGTCACCAACTGTGTGACCGAAATTAGCATTGCTGATAACGCCACGCTAAACCGGGTGCGCCTGCAGGAAGATGGTGAGAACGCTATTCACCTGTCCAACACAGCAGCCAATCTCGGGCAGGAAGCAAACTTGCGTGATTTCACCTTTACCATTGGTGGGCAAACCACCCGCAATCAGGGCTTTGTAACCTTTAATGGCGAAAACGCCGCGCTCAATATGTCCGGTAGCTATATGATCGCCGGCAAGCAGCACGCAGACACCACACTGGTTATCAACCACGCCGTACCCGCCTGTGAAAGCCGAGAACTATACAAATGCGTCATGGATGAAAATGCCCGTGGCGTTTTTCAAGGCAAAGTAATCGTTGCCCGCGATGCCCAAAAAACCGATGGCCAACAATCAGCAAATGCTTTGCTGCTTTCAGAAGGGGCTGAGTTCGATGCCAAGCCAGAGCTGGAAATCTATGCCGATGACGTCTGGTGCGGCCACGGAGCAACATCGGGTGATCTGGATAAAAACCAGTTGTTCTATCTAAAAGCCCGCGGTATTCCTGAAAACAAGGCTAAAGCCCTGTTGATCGCTGCCTTTGCCGCAGCGGCCTTTGATGAAATCGAAAACGAAGATGTACGTGAAGCTTTCAACGAACTGGCCCAAGGCTGGCTCCAACGGCGAGAGGTATAATGTTAGACCAAACCAAACCCTTCGACGTAAACGCCATCCGTGCAGAATTCCCGATTCTGTCGCGTGAAGTCTATGGCAAGCCGCTGGTTTTCCTCGACAACGGTGCATCGGCCCAAAAGCCCAAATGCGTGATCGAAGCGGTGCGGCAGTCCTATGAAGAAGAATACGCTAACGTCCATCGCGGCTTGCATTACTTGTCAAACGTCGCCACCCAGCGTTTTGAAGATGCCCGCGAGAGCGTTCGAGCTTTCCTGAAAGCACCCTCAACCGATCAAATCATCTTCACCCGCAATGCCACCGAAGCCTTGAACCTTGTGGCGCAAAGTTTTGGCGGCATGGTGCTGGGGGAGGGTGATGAGATTGTCCTGTCAATCATGGAGCACCACTCCAACATCGTGCCGTGGAACTTCCATCGTGAGAGCAAGGGCGCGGTGATCAAATGGTCTCCGGTTGATGATGAGGGCAATTTCCTCATCGAAGAGTTTGAAAAGCTCCTGACCAAACGCACCAAAATCGTTTCCATCACCCACATGTCCAATGCCCTGGGCACCATCGTGCCGATCAAGGAGGTCATTCGCATCGCCCATGACCGCGGCATTCCGGTGGTGGTTGATGGCTCGCAAAGTGCCGTCCATCTTGATATTGACGTGGTTGATCTGGATTGCGATTTCTACATTTTCACCGGCCACAAAACCTATGGTCCTTCTGGCATTGGTGCACTTTACGGCAAAAAAGAACATCTTGAAGCTATGCCGCCTTATCAGGGCGGTGGTGAGATGATTGCCGATGTAACCCTTGACGGTGTCACCTATGCCGACCCGCCCCACCGGTTTGAAGCGGGAACCCCGCCGATTACCCAGGCTATCGGTCTTGGCGCAGCGCTTGATTACATGCGTTCTATCGGTCAGGAAAACATCATTGCCCATGAAAACAAGCTGTTGGCCTACGCCACCGAACGCCTCAGCGCCGTAAACTCGCTTAAAATCATCGGCACGGCGCAGAGTAAAGGCTCTATTGTCTCGTTCGCCATCGAAGGCGCTCACGCCCATGACATTTCCACCGTCATTGACAGATCAGGCGTTGCGGTGCGCGCCGGCACCCATTGCGCCCAGCCCTTGCTGGAACGTTTTGGCGTGACCTCCACCTGCCGCGCCTCATTTGCCATGTACAATACTTTAGAAGAAGTTGACAAACTCGCCGAAGCCCTCGAAAAAGCACGGGAATTTTTCCTATGAATGAAGAAACCAAAACCATGCCAGAAAACGCACAAGATACCATGATAAAAGACGAAAGCTGTGCGCCTGCATCAGCCAATATGCCAACGGCCCACCATGAGGTGCCCGAAGTCGAAGCGGCCAAATCAGCAATTCCAAAAGAAGATCTGAACCGGATGACCAATGACATCATCGCCGCCATCAAGACGGTTTATGACCCCGAGATCCCGGTTGATATTTTTGAACTCGGTCTTATCTATAAAATTGACATTGCCGATGATCGCCTGATCACCATTGATATGACCCTGACAGCGCCCGGTTGTCCGGTTGCCGGTGAAATGCCTATTTGGGTGCAAACCGCCGTATCAACGGTTGAAGGTGTGATGGATGTAAAAGTCGAAATGGTTTTCGATCCGCCGTGGGATATGTCGCGTATGTCCGAAGAAGCGCAAATCGCGCTTAATATGTATTGATCTTACTGTTGAAAAAACCTCGATAACCGATTCAAGAAATTCAGGAAAAACCATGTCTACCCTACACGCAAAACCAACTGTTCTTTCCCTGACAAATGCCGCCGCTGGTCAGATTGCCCGGATTATGGCCAAGAAAAACGGTGAGGTTGCCGGTCTTAAAATCGGTGTTAAAAACGGTGGTTGCGCCGGTATGGAATACACCATGGACTGGGCCAGTGAAATTGATCCGCTTGACGAAGTCATCAAGGACAAAGGCGCCACAGTATTGATCGACAAAGCCGCTGTACTTTTCCTGTTTGGCACCGAGATGGATTACGAAGTTGAAACCCTGCGCTCGGGCTTTGTGTTTAACAACCCAAACCAGTCATCAGCCTGCGGCTGCGGTGAATCCGTTGAGTTGACCCCCATCAGCCAGGAAAAACTGGACGCCTTTAATAACGCTGTATAGTTTGCCCATATGGCAGTATCGAGCGAACTTACCGAGCTGATAATTGAGCAGTTGGAAGGCTTTGGGCCGGTCGCCGTGCGCCGCATGTTTGGCGGTGCCGGTTTGTTTTGTCAGGGACTGATGTTTGGCCTGATTTCCGACGATGTATTGTATTTCAAATCCGATGCGCAAACATTGCCCGATTTCGAGACCGAAAACCTGCAATCCTTTGGCTATGAATCCAAAACCGGACGACGAACCATCATGTCCTATACACGTTCGCCCGAACGGGTGTTTGATGATGGCCAGGAAATGGTCGAATGGGCACAAAAAGCTTTTGAAGCTGCAATCCGTGCAGATAACGCCAAACCGCCATCCAAACGCAAACATCAAATCTGATTAGCTGATGCTAGAGCGTTTCCGGTTTAAACTGAACCACTCGGGCAGCAAGTGCTGCCCCGGCGCCACTGCGCCGCGCCAGTGCAGGCCCGAACGTAGTGAGGATATGCCGTGAACGGAATAAAACTAGAGCGATTCAGGCGTAGCCGGAAATGCTCTAAGACTTGGTTTCTTCGTTGGAGTTTGCTTCGGGGATCAGTGGTTTTGCTAAAAACGCTGGCATGTTGCCATCATGAAAACCGCTGGAATCCGGCACTGAACCCACATCGTCATAGACAGAAGGGGTCCGGCTTTTCTTACGGCGGCCTTTTGGCGCTGCTGCTTTTTCATCGGTTGAAGGTTTTTCTTCGGCTGGCGCGTCACTTGATGATTTTGTGGCAGATTTCCGGGGTTTCCTGGCTTTTCGACCTTTGGGTTTTTCATCATCGCCACTCTCAACCGGCGCTTTACCTTGCCATTCGATTTTCTTCTCGATCAGTTTTTCAATTGCATCAACGGCTTTTTTCTCTGCCGGAGTTACCAGCATAATCGCCGTACCCTCGCGGCCAGCCCGGCCGGTGCGGCCAATTCTGTGTACATAATCTTCCGCATGAATAGGAACGTCATAGTTGATGACATGGCTGACATTTGGAATATCCAGCCCGCGCGCGGCAACATCAGATGCTATCAAAAAGGTGATTTCATTATTGCGGAACCCTTCAAGGGTTTTCAGACGTGATTGCTGGTCCATGTCGCCATGCAGGGCAGCCGCATTAAGCCCGTGCTTTTGCATGGATTTTTCCAAAATGCCAACGGTACGTTTGCGATTGGCAAAAACGATAGCATTTTTGACATCAACCAGCCCGTTCAGAACATTGCGCAAATCATTACGCTTATCGCTGTCAGCTTTGCTGGCTTTATAGAGTTTTTGGGTAATCGTTTCAGCCGTTGAAGCAGGCTTGGAAACTTCCACCAGCACCGGCATGTGCAAAAACTGGTTGGTAATCCGTTTAATTTCAGGTGGCATGGTGGCCGAAAAGAACATGGTCTGACGGGTAATCGGCAGCAATTTGCAAATTCGTTCAATATCGGGAATGAACCCCATATCAAGCATCCGGTCGGCTTCATCGACAACCAGAACTTCAATGCCGTGCAGCATAAGCTTGCCGCGCTCGATGTGATCAAGCAGACGACCGGGTGTTGCAATCAACACATCAGCTCCGCGATCAATCTTGGCGTTCTGGTCTGCAAATGACACCCCACCGATTAACAGGGCAATGGTCAGCTTGTTGTTTTTACCCAGCGTTTCGAAAGCATCGCTTACTTGCGCCGCCAGTTCGCGGGTGGGTTCAAGAATAAGCGTGCGCGGCATACGGGCTCTGGCCCGGCCTTTTTCCAGCAATGTCAACATTGGCAGTGCAAAGGCAGCAGTTTTACCCGAGCCGGTCTGGGCCAGTCCCAGAACATCCTTGCGTTCAAGGGCAGGGGGTATGGCCCCGGCTTGAATAGGGGTTGCTGTTTCAAAACCTGCTTCAGTTACTGCTGCAAGTACTTTTTCACTCAGTCCGAGTTGGTCAAATTTCATGTGTGCTTTTTAAAATCTATTATGTGAGATTGTGAACCTATGTTTTATACGCATTTAATACGGTCATTCAGTCTCGTCGTCAGTAAAAGTTGAATTCACCGACCGAATATACCGCTACCAAGCGGGCGCATGATTCACCGGGCACAATAGCCAAAAGTCCTAATTTGTCAAACCAACAATTCGCCACAGTTAATACGGGCTGGCGTACACCATAAATTTTCTTGTAGTTGTCGACAGAAAACATGATTTGACATCTGTTGATTTCGAGAGCACACTTCAAACAATCCTAATTTAAGGAGGTCTAGAAAAATGACGCCGCCTACACGAATGTGGCCATCTTTCTCGAATTGAAGGTCGGTTGAACCGGGCACCTTCCCATGCCGGTTCTGGCCCTACTTACTTCAATGTGAGTGCTGCTTTATTGCAGTGAGAAGAGATGGCCAGTAAGTTCTTACAATTTGACTGCGAGCGCGTTTGCGTTCGCGTATTTTGTGTGTAGATAATGCAAGTTTGCAGGTTCATCATACCCTCTGCCCCCCAAAGGGAACCGGCAAGAACACGTTTCACACAAAAAGAAAAAGAGCCCGACTTTTGTTGGGCTGGTGAAAAACCAAATAGGGCCTCGGATAGGCACATGCCTGCGGGGCCCGTCTTTATTTTTCTATCTCTCTCACGGCTATTCGAACGCTAACGCGTTCGGCCTCCGAGGGGCGGCGCAGTGGCGCCGGGGTCCTCACTATCGTTCGTCCGGCTACGGGTTTCCAAAGTAATTATGAAGCCGCGACGGAGGCAATGACACACCCGTGTCATCGCCGACTGGCCGACTGAGGCCCGGCACCACTGCGCCGCCCCAGCGGAGCGATGCGCGCAGCGCATCTTGCGTGAGCGGAATAAAGCAGTCTAGCGTTCGAGTAGCCGCGAGAGATCTAAACTAGTGACGATATCTATGCCGGTGGCATCTGCGGTAGCTACGGCCATTTCTCCAGCGCTTATGACAATGACGGCGGTATCTTTTGCTGCGATGGACATGACGTCCGCAATGGCGATGGCGGCGATAGCCTCTGTGCCGGTGGTTGTAACATCTGCCGCGTGAACCAATATGGATGCCCGGTGTCGGGATGTAGATATTGATGCCAGCTTCTGCCTTGGTTGTTTGGACAGTCACTGAAGTAACGGCAACACCGAACACCAGAACCAGACCTGCAAGTATGCTTTTAAGCATTATTTCCTCCTTGATAATATTTACCTTTAGTCAGGTAGCACAAGGAGATAGAGTTGACAAATAAAAACGCCCATACGTCAAAAATTCTTATTTGGTGTTTTCCATTGTGTAGCGAATACACGTTTGGGTCAGGCCAAAGCCTTTGCTGGTATCTGGTTTGAAACCCCATGTGCATCGTTCAATGTAAGCCCCTTTTTCTGGGCCACTTGTCCTGATGGTACCTTCTTTAAAGGCCACATCACCGGGGAAACGTACACCAGTATCAATTCTGGTTTGATGCCGCGCCATCGGGTCACTCTCAGCAAGTGCAGCACCCGACAAGCCGGAAAATCCGGCAACCAAAGCAATAAAAACAGCCTGTGTTCGTGATATGATTTTCATGGCGGGCGCCTCCAGGTTCGGTTAGAATGCCATCGTGTTATCAGCCTAAACCATATCTACGGTTTTTTCCAGCCCCCGGATTGTGCATACTGACCACAATTGATTCGGTTCCTGCAAGGGGCCTCTAACTAAAGAAAGCGTACGCATGTCCAAGGTACATGACCTTTTTGAACAACTGGAAAACGAGCTACAGCAACCAGCTCCCAGGAAAAAGGACGTGCCAAAACCAAAAATCGTGCAATCAACACCGGCAACACCAGCCAGTCCCGCACTGCCGACCAGTGCTGCGGCAGGTGAGGGCGATTATTCTGCCGCTGATATTGAGGTTCTCGAAGGTCTCGAACCGGTCCGCCGTCGCCCGGGTATGTATATCGGCGGCACCGATGAAAAAGCCCTGCACCACCTGTTCGCCGAAGTTATCGATAACTCAATGGACGAAGCGGTTGCCGGTCACGCCTCCTTTATTGAGGTTGAGTATGATGCTGAAGGCTATTTGTCGATAACCGATAATGGTCGCGGCATTCCTGTCGATGCTCATCCCAAGTTCAAAGACAAGTCGGCCCTTGAAGTCATCATGACCACCCTGCACGCGGGCGGTAAGTTTGACTCAAAAGTTTATGAGACATCGGGTGGCCTGCACGGTGTTGGTGTGTCAGTGGTCAATGCCCTGTCGGTGGATTTGATTGTGGAAGTTGCCCGCGGTCAAAACCTTTATCGTCAGAATTATTCGCAAGGTCTGCCGACCACGCCCTTGCAGGACATGGGCAAGGTTCACAACCGCCGTGGCACAAAAATCAGATTTCTGCCCGATCCCGAAATTTTCGGCAAAAAAGCGCGTTTCAAGCCCAAAACCCTGTTCAAGATGGCTCGCTCGAAAGCCTATTTGTTCGGTGGTGTGCAAATCCGCTGGATATGTGACCCGGCTCATTTATCCGAAAAAGACGAAACTCCGCAAAAGGCAACTCTACACTTTCCCGGTGGCCTGAAAGATTATCTCGAAGAACGCATCGATGGCAAACCACGGGTAACCGATGAGGTGTTTTCCGGAAATGTCAAAAAAGAAGGCGGGCACGGTTCGGTCGAGTGGGCCATCTGCTGGTTTGGCGGCGGAGACGGGTTTATCAACTCCTATTGTAACACCGTGCCAACCATTGATGGCGGCACGCATGAGCAGGGCCTGCGCCTGTCCCTGTCGCGTTCACTGAAAGCTTATGGTGAATTGAGCGGCAACAAAAAGGCCTCAATGATTTCCCCCGAAGACATCATGACTTCGGCCGGTGTGATGTTATCGGTCTTTATTCGCGAGCCGGAATTTCAGGGCCAGACCAAGGAAAAGCTGGCCACGCAGGAAGCAATAAAAATTGTCGATGCCGCCATTCGGGATCACTTTGACCACTGGCTTACCGGTTCACCGGCCCAGGCCGATAAATTGCTCGATTGGGTTGTCGACCGGGCCGAAGACCGCCTGCGCCGCCGCAGGGAACGCGAAATCGGCCGTAAAACCGCGGTACGCAAATTGCGCCTGCCGGGCAAGCTGGCCGACTGTTCCAGTAAATCAAAAGATGGCACCGAGATATTCATCGTCGAAGGAGACTCAGCCGGAGGTTCTGCCAAACAGGCCCGCAATCGAAACAATCAGGCCATTTTGCCCCTGCGCGGTAAAATCCTCAATGTCGCCTCGGCCAGCCGCGATAAAATCGCTGCCAATCAACAGTTAAACGATCTCATTCAAGCCCTTGGTTGTGGTATTGGTGACCGCTACCGCTCCGATGATCTGCGCTATGACCGCGTCATTATCATGACTGACGCCGACGTCGATGGCGCTCACATTGCCAGCCTGTTGATCACTTTTTTCTACCGCGAGATGTCGACGCTGATCAAGGAAGGTCATTTGTATATTGCCGTGCCGCCGCTCTATCGGATATCGCAAGGGGCAAAAACCGCCTATGCCCGCGATGACCAGCACAAGGATGAATTGCTGAAAACCGAATTTACCGGTCGCGGCAAAGTCGAAATCTCCCGCTTTAAAGGTTTGGGCGAAATGATGCCCAAACAACTCAAAGAAACCACCATGGACCCGAAAAACCGCACCGTCCTGAGGGTAGAGGTCGCCGCAGACGACGAAGAAGGCACCAAAAAATCCGTAACTCAACTAATGGGTACCAAACCCGAAGCAAGGTTCAACTTCATCACCGAACGGGCCGAATTTGTTGTCGATGGGGATTTGGATATTTAGCCGCTCTAAACAAACCGCTCCAGCACTTCAAGATTAAGCTCCGGCATGGTTCCCATCCAGATTGTGTGTTCGGTATGGTCTTTCATCACTTGCCCGGTATCGGCATGAATGAAAATGGTCAGGCCCTGACGGTTTAACGCCAGCCAGTTCATTACCGGGCCAAGCAAATCAACCGGCACTGTCAATTGGCAACTTCCCACCGGATGTGGGCCGACGGGTTGGTCGTGGAAATGGCCGAATTTGATATCGAATTCGTCAACCACACCTGCAACCACCGACTTTGCCATTCCCTTGCTGTCGGCTGTAAAATAGATGTGAGCGTGATAAGGGGTTTGGGGTTCCATTTGTTTCTCCGCTTTTGTACGGGCGGGCAAGATGTCACCTGCTACGCCCTTTGTTTTTGTTTATTGTAACAACATATAATATGACAGAAGCGGAGTTTAAAGACATGGCAGCTACACCCCCCATTTGTGATTTCGGCTGGAAGCCCCCGGCGTTTTCACTGCCCTCGACAGAAGGAAAGCTCATCACGCTGGATGATGTGAAAGGCGAAACCGGCACCATGGTGGCCTTTATCTGCAATCACTGCCCCTATGTTCTGTCAATCATTGACCGGCTGGTGGATACAGCAAATGATTTGAAAGAACATGGAATTGGTTTTGTCGCCATTTGCGCCAACGATGCACAAGCCTATCCCGATGACTCATTTCCAAACATGATAAAATTTGCCAGGGAAAACAATTTTACCTTTCCCTACCTGCACGATAAAACCCAAAAGGTCGCCAAAGACTGGGATGCCATCTGTACGCCGGATTTTTTCGGCTTTGATGCCAATATGGAATTGCAGTACCGCGGCCGTCTTGATGCTTCGCGCAAGGACGCCGTTGCCGGTGCCCGCCGTGATCTTTATGAAGCGATGGTCGAAGTCGCCCGTTCCGGCAAAGGCCCACAAGACCAGATTTCATCGATGGGTTGTTCGATCAAGTGGAAAGCGGCTTAAATTCCAGTTAATGCAGTTTTTTCGCCATTACAGCTTTGGCCATTTCACCCATGGTTGAAAACACAAAATCTACCTCAGGGCGTTCAGTCACTTTGGCTGTCGCCCCCCAATTATCGCTGTTTTTCAGCCCTTGACGGTCAATCCAGGCTTTCGCCAGACCAAATTGCGTTGCTGGAACATGATCATGAAAAAGACTTTGGGCCGTATGCAAAATTTCGCCCGGTTCAACTGCAAAATCAGTTTCAAGTTGTTTCAGCATAAATTCAAAATTGCGCGGTGCCGGTTTGTAGGAACCGATATCTTCTGCCGTATAAATGGCATCAAACTCAACCCCGAGCCAGCGGGCCGAAGCTGCAAACCCGCCACGATTGACGTTTGAAAGGATCACCAGCTTGAAATGCTTTTTCAGAATTCGCAAGGCATCGGCTGTGTCAGGAAAGGCTGGCCAATGGGGAATAGCTGCACCAAACCCGCGGTCAAGCGCATCATCGCTTTTCATAAAAAACCGTTCGGCAAATTGCTTGTGCACCAGCGCCAATAATTGCGGATAAATCATGCCCGGCGTTGCTGCTTGCTGGGCGCTTTCCAGTTCAGCATGAGCCTCCAGCGCAATCTGCCGAGTGATGTCGTCGCGCCCGTTAATGGCGATCAACATCTGATAAGCATCCCAAATGCCGCTTTCCCAGTCAATCAAAGTGCCGTAGCAGTCGAACGTTAGCGTCGAATAATCGGTAATGCTTTTGGCCACAATTATTGTCTCCCCCTTAGTTTCACCTGCATGTGCTCTCACAAGCCTGTGTTGTCGTTTGATTTGTTGTCGTTGACAATCTTGCATATAGACACGTCACAAAGGAGATTCAATTATGATGAGAAGAATTCTGTTGTTAAGTGTTGTCTGTGTCAGCGTTTTATTGACCGGAATATCGGCGCAGGCTCAAAAGCTCGAAACAGCGGTTTTCGCCGGTGGCTGTTTTTGGTGTGTTGAGTCAGATTTTGATAAAGTGCCCGGCGTAGTCAAGACCATATCAGGATATACGGGTGGAACCGGACCAAGTCCCACCTACGATACCTATGTCAAAAAAGGCCATGTCGAAGCGGTGAAAATTACTTTCGATGTGGAAAAAACCAGTTACAAAAAGCTTCTCAACGTATTCTGGCATTCGGTTAATCCAACAGACCCCGGTGGCCAGTTTTGCGACCGCGGGAGGGCTTATTCGACCGCAATTTTTGCTCAGAGTCGCAAACAGGTCGCGATTGCAAAAGCCTCCAAAACATCCTTGAAAAAACAGAACCCGGCCAAGAACATTGTCACGCCAATACTGGGCGCCAGCCGGTTTTATCCCTCTGAGAGCTACCATCAAGGTTATGCCACCCGAAACCCGATCCGTTATAAATTCTATCGCAGCTCTTGCGGTCGTGACCGGCAGGTCAGGAAAGTTTGGGGCAAAATGGCGTATCGCGGCATTCCGGGACATTAAACCTTGCCAGCCCTGATGCAGCTAAGTAAAGGATTGACCATGAGCAATCCTTTATATGATGCCTTGATTGGCAGTAAATCTGAGTCCTCCGCACGATTTGTTTCAACAGAGAGCGGCAGTAACTTAACTTATAACCAGTTCGCCAGTCGCGCCGGGCAGGTGGCCCATGCGTTGCTGCAATTGGGCGTGCGGCCCGGTGACCGGGTGATGGTGCAGGCTGATAAAAGCATTGATGTTTTGGCGCTGTATCTCGGCACCATCAGGTCAGGGGCTGTTTTCATTCCACTCAACACCGCCTACACTGCAGCAGAAGTAGAGTATTTTGTCGGCGATGCCGAACCGGCAGTTTTTATTTGTACCCCGAAAAGTGAAAACCAGCTGAAGGCTATTGCTGACAATGCAGGGGCCAAACTCCTTACCCTTGACGTTGATGGCACCGGCAGCTGGTTTGATTTTTGCGGCACCACTTGTTCGGCAGTTTTTTCCTGTGATCGCTCGGGCAGTGATCTGGCCGCAATTCTATATACGTCCGGCACAACAGGACGCTCAAAGGGGGCTATGCTCACCCACGACAATTTGTTGAGTAATGCTCAAAGCCTGAAACAAGCATGGAACTATAGCGACACCGATGTTCTGCTGCACACTTTGCCGATCTATCATAGCCACGGCCTGTTTGTTGCCATTAACACAACAATGCTGGCTGGTGCATCGATGGTATTCATGCACCACTTTGCGGCTGACAAGGTGATGGAGAACCTTAAAAATGCAACGGTGCTGATGGGCGTACCAACCCATTATGTCAGGTTGCTCAAAGAGCCTGCTCTTACCAAACAATCTGTCAGCCACATGCGCTTGTTCACATCGGGTTCGGCACCGCTGCTGGCAGAAACCCATGAGAGTTTCACCGCGTTAACCGGTTACGCTATCCTTGAGCGCTATGGCCTGACCGAAACCAATATGAATACCTCCAACCCCTATAGCAACGAGCGTCGCCCGGGCACCGTTGGGCAGGCTCTGCCTGATATTCAGGTTGAGGTGCGTGACCCCGAAACCGGTCAGGAACTGCCACAAGGAGAAACCGGTTCAATCGAAGTCAACGGTCCCAACGTATTTGCCGGTTATTGGCGCAAACCGGAAAAGACCCGCGAAGAATTCCGCGATGATGGTTTCTTTATCACTGGCGATTTGGGGTTTTTCGACAAGGATGGCTATCTGACCATCATCGGTCGCTCAAAAGACCTCGTCATCACGGGTGGTCTGAACGTCTACCCAAAAGAGATTGAGGCAGAAATCGATGCGCTGGACGGCGTTATGGAATCAGCGGTCATCGGCATTCCCCACCCCGATTTCGGCGAAGGCGTCACCGCCGTAGTTGTAATGTGCAGCAAAGACAGCACCAGTGAAGAAAAAATTATGGCTTCTATCGCCAACCGATTGGCAAAGTTTAAACAACCCAAGAAAGTTGTTTTCACCAAAGAATTGCCACGCAATGCCATGGGCAAAGTTCAAAAGAACCTGTTGCGTGATTTGTACTCAGATCTATATACGATGTGACCTGTAAAAGCCCCGGCTCGAACGGGTTCGAACCGGGGCCCTGCAGGCGTGCCCCCGGAAGGGGTAAAATTACTGTCCTATTTTCAATTTACCCAAACTGGCGTTGCGCCGCGACCAGGTGATCGTTGCCCGCGCCAGGTCAGAGTGCATGAATTTTTTGCCATCGCCGGAGTTTGGCGCGACAGCTTTGTAAAGGTTGCCGGTCGCCCGTTGCATTTCCTTTTTATTCATTCCACTGACCTTGATATATCCATTTCCATCTGCCGGTAGTTTGTCGGCTGCAACCGGTTTGCCCGCCGCGTCCTTGTAGGAAAGGGTGCGCACGGAGTCCGTCACCAGCACAGATTTTGGCCCGACCGTTACTTTGGAAACACCGACAAAGCTGCCATCATTCCTGAAAACCTGAATGTTAGCGTCTGCCCCTGCCGCATCGCTGCCTGAATAGTTTATCAAAAGGTGGTGGCCAGCATAAAACCGCATCGGACTCATTTCAGCACTTTTGTTTGGCAGGCCAATGAAGTTATTCCAGATCACCGAACGTTTGCCATCAGCCATCACATCTACATAAATATCAAATTTTTTGCGCACCCCGGTAGAGCCGGTGCGGGTAATCAGGCCAATGCGATTACCGGAAACTTTCTTAACATAGTCTTCAATCGCAAATTGGGCGCTTTCATTGGTGTTGGCATCAATTTTGACATTGATTCCGCCAAGACATTCACCGGCCTTTGAGCCATTGGCCAAAAACACATCAAAACGAATGCTGGTCGGTTTGCTATCAAATGGCAAGCCGTCCTGCTCAAGGTATTCGTTGTTGGTCGCAACAACATTTCTGGAGTTTTCACCGAAAAACAAAGTCGCAACCGCGTGTTTGTCGCCGCTGCCATAAGTTTTGCAGGTAGCGTCTTTGGTGATTTTTACATCAGCCATCGCTGTTGACCCGGCTAAAAAACTGGCAAAAACAGCGGCAAGAGCAGTGGTCCGCGTTAAGGTTTTTGAATTCATAATTTTTGATCTCCCTCAGATTTGTTGAAAAAACGACGCAATCGAAGGTTTGCAGAAATAAAAAAACGCTGACAGCGTCATTGCAACATTTCAATTCGTGCTTTTGCACATTCCATACCGGTCGAATAAACGTTAAGTTGCGAAAATAAAAAAATGCAGATTTAGTCAAGACAGCAACGCTTATGGGCAAAACAAACAAATACGCGATTACTTTGCCGGTGTTATTTATGGCCATGGCTTGTGTGCTGGTTAGCTGGTTCAGCTATGACAGTTACCAGCGTTTCAAGGGCCATCAGGTTGAATTGGCCAAGCGTTCGGCAACAGCCACTGCTAGCGCCATAGCAGATCGCATAAAAACTTTGCGGCATTCAATTGGTCTTTTTGTTCAGCGCGAAAATGAGTTGCTGGAAAAAATAAGGCGACAACCTGCCGATGCAGCCCTGTTTACGGAATTGTCGAAAAAAATAGAAACATATTTGCCGGGATTTTACTCTTTCACCTTGGCTGATGCCAATGGCATTCCGCAGTTAAAACACACAGATTTTATGCTGACAAAAAGCTGTCGGCGCGATCTGCATTTCTATGCGCGTGATTTCAAAGCTCCCAATCTTTATGTGCATAAATTTAACACACCAGACACATTGCATTTTGATCTGATGACCAGGTTCGAAACCAGCTCAAGGCAAACACTACCATTTTTCGTAAGCTTCAAAATGTCAGTATTGGCCAATTCAATAAAGTCCGGCACAGTCGCCGGGCATAAGCTGTCATTAGTACAAGTTGGTGAGGCGATTTCTAAATCCTATGGTCTTGAAAACAACAATGGCAGTCTAAAGCTGACCCGAATGCAACGAACCGTGGTTGGCGGTGAAGTTCTTGCCCATTCCGCCGTAACAAATAGTAATTGGGTTATTGTTGATACCCCGGTTGCAAATTTGTTCTCCAACGAATTATTCTGGCTTTTGCTAAAAGCTGTTGCGATTATTCTTGTTTTTGGTCTTGTTGCTATGACCCTGGGAATTTTAATCCGCCGCGAGGCCCGGCAATTGGACAGAACCGGCAGGGTAATTCTTGGTATCGAAAAAGACCGGCGGCGAATTGCCATGGATATGCACGATCAGGTGTTATCAGACCTGACATTTTTATCGCGCCAGTGCGATCACATGAAACAAAGTGTCCAGGATCCCCAGGCGATCAAAAACCATCTCGAAGCTTCCGAAGGCGCACTGGAAACTGTAAGCAATTCAATCCGCTCAATCATTGATGATCTGCACCCCCAAGCCCTCGAGATATTGGGGTTGGAAGATAGCCTTAAGGCGTATCTGGATAAAAACTTTGCCGAATTGCCCGCCCCGGCTATTCGTTTTTCAGTGAACTCTTTTGAAGACGGTCGCTTGAGTGACGACCAGCGGTTGAACCTGTTTCGTATAACGCTGGAAATTATTCACAACATCGTTCGACATGCCAACGCCACCAGATGCGATGTTAATCTGAGTATGAGAAAGCGCCAGTTAATTCTCGAAGTAGAAGACAATGGCCACAATTTCAACCCTGGAAAAAACAAGGTAACTCAGGCGCGAGGCCTTGCTAACATAAGTACCCGCTCGCACATGATTGGCGGTGTGATTAAATGGGGTTTAGCCACAGGTTTTGACAATGGTACCAGATTTGAACTTGAAATGCCTCTTAGCGTATAAACCATGAATCAACCCCTGAATATCATTATTGCTGAAGACAATCCTCGCGACCGGGCATTTTTACAAGACGCCTTACAGCAGCATCAATTACAGGTGGCAGTGAACGGGCAGGAGGCTTTAGAACTCGCCTTGGGAAAAGAAGAATTGAACGTTGTATGCGATATTCAGATGCCGTTGATCAATGGAATTGAACTTGGTCGCCGTATCTGGAAACACAACCTGGATGCCAAAATCATCTTCTGGTCGCAATTTCGCGACGAAGTGTATTTGCGTTCCCTGAAAAAAATAATCCCCCCGCAAACGGTTTATGGCTACGTTTTGAAATCCAATACATCAGAGGTTTTGCAGCAGGCAGCAGACACAGTTTTTAAAAATGACCAATGCTGGGTTGATCCGAAAATCCGTTCGGTCGAAGCACGTCGGCCCGGTGGTGCAGATGTGATAAGTGATGCAGAGTTTGAGGTACTTGTAGACATCGCACTTGGTCTGACCGACAACATGATTGCCGAGCGGCGCTTTCTGACCAGGCGCGGCGTGCAGAGCCGTCTCAAATTATTGTATCAAAAACTTGGCGCAGACCGTGCCACAGTAAAAGATGATTTCGGTGATGCCTTCAATTCCCGCTCCCGGGCCATCTCAATCGCATTGAACAGGGGACTGATAAACGCTTTTGAATTGAAACGGGCTGAGGCTTCTTTGCAGACCTGGTTGAGCAATGAACGCGGCTAAGGCAAATTGTAGGTTTTTCTTCAGTGCCATTACCAATTGTCACAAAACTTTCACTTAATAGTTGTCTGACAGAAATATATCGGCATTATAGCTGCATGAGCAATGTAGTTAAATCGTTGCCGCCACTAATCCTTGGGAGGAAAATATGTTTAAACTTCTTGCTGGCGTTGCAGCCGGTGCCTTGATGGCTTTGTCACTCACCGTTTCTACAACAGCTGTGCAGGCTGAAGAAGAATGTAACCGTGGCACCTTGGACAAAGCCTATTGTGACCGCGACTATAACCAGACAGCTGATTTGCCGCTTGATGAAGCACAATGGGCTGATCCATCAACCATTATTTTCACTTACACACCGGTTGAAGACCCTGCTGTTTACGCCAATGTCTGGAAGGGTTTTGTCGATCACATGGCAAAAACCACCGGCAGAAAAGTTGTGTTCTTCCCGGTTCAAAGCAATGCTGCCCAGCTTGAAGCCATGCGTTCGGGCCGTTTGCATGTTGCAGGCTTTAACACCGGCTCCAATCCGATTGCGGTAAGTTGCGCCGGTTTTGTGCCCTTTGCCATGATGGCCAAAAACGATGCTTCATTTGGTTATGAAATGGAAATCATTGTGCCGATGGATTCAAAACTGCAATCACCGGCCGATCTGAAAGGCAAAACCCTTGCCTTTACTTCACCCACATCGAACTCGGGGTTTAAAGCGCCATCTGCGATTTTGAAAGGTGAGTTTGGCCTGGTCAAAGACAAAGACTTCAAGGCGACATTTTCTGGTAAACACGACAACTCGATATTGGGCGTTTACAATGGCGACTATGAAGCAGCATCGATTGCCAACTCCGTCTGGGCACGCATGAAACGCCGCGGTGTCATCAAGCCGGGTAAAATTCGTTCAATCTACAAATCCCAGACCTTCCCGACCACCGGCTACGGCCATGCTCACAATTTGCACCCGGTATTGGTTGCCAAAATCAAACAGGCCTTCGTGACCTATAAATGGGGTGAACTGTTCAAAAAAGAATTCAAAAAAGCAGACCGCTTTATTGGCATCACTCACAAATTTGACTGGGCCGTTATTCGCGGCATCGATAAAGCTAATGGCGTTAGCTACAACTGCAAATAGTCGTGTCGTTTGAACATCCATTTACCGGGTTTGGCAAAGGTGCCAGACTCGGATTTGTTTCTTGAATCACGGGTTGGGGGACGCTGATGCTGCGCCTTGAAAATGTAACAAAACGCTACAAGACAGGGGACGTTGCCCTCAAAAATGTCAGTCTGGAAATACCTGAAGGCCAGGTCATCGCCCTGATCGGGCCATCAGGTGCCGGTAAATCCACCCTGATCCGCTGTGTAAACCGTCTGGTTGAACCGACCGAGGGAACAATCTGGCTGGGTGACACTGAATTAACAGCATTGTCACCGGGCGATCTGCGCAAAGCACGTCGTCGTATGGGGATGATTTTTCAGGAATATGCGCTGGTCGAGCGCTTGACAGTGATGGAAAACGTTTTATCCGGTCGCCTTGGATACGTCGGCTTCTGGCAGGCCTGGTTTCGCAAATTCCCCAAAAAAGATGTTCGCGAAGCCTATCGCCTGCTTGATCGCGTTGGCCTCATGCACATGGCCGACAAACGGGCTGACGAGCTTTCCGGTGGCCAGCGCCAGCGCGTCGGCATTTGCCGCGCCCTGATACAGGATCCCGATCTTCTGCTGGTTGATGAACCAACCGCCAGTCTTGACCCTAAAACTTCGCGCCAAATCATGCGGCTTATCAATGAGCTGTGCAAGGAGCGCGGTCTGGCAGCGATTATCAACATTCACGATGTGCATTTGGCCCAGATGTACTCCCAACGTATTGTCGGTCTAAAAGCCGGCGAACTGGTTTTTGACGGCCCACCCGATGGTCTTGTACCTGAAGTCCTGACCGAAATTTATGGTGAGGAAGACTGGGAAGCGACCATTGAAGATGTTGATGAGGATGAAGAAGAGGCAAGCAAATGAGCCCACCCACATCACCCTATCCCAATAGCTGGAAGAAGCCCCATTTCATTAAAAACCCGCTGTTGCGTTGGGGCCTGATCCTTGGCACCGCGATATATGTGGCACTCGCGCTTGGCACAATGGAGGTCAATTGGATACGCGTATGGGAAGGGCTGCCGCGTGGCCAGAGATTACTGGCGGCATTTTTTCCACCCAATTTCAGCGATACCCGCGGCGTGATCATTGACGGTATCCTTGAGAGTATCTGGATGGCGATCATTGCTACAATTGGCGGTATCGTCCTGTCTGTGCCGGTCGGGCTGGGGGCGGCGCGAAATTTATCACCGCGCTGGGTCTATCTTTTCTGCCGGTTTATTGTCGCCTCATCGCGAACTTTTCCTGAAATTATCGTTGCCATTTTTGCCGTGAAATTTTTTGGCTTTGGACCATTTGCCGGGTTTATTGCCTTGTCGATTGGCACCGTGGGGTTTTTCGCTAAATTGCTGGCTGAAGATATTGAAGCCATGAACAAAACCCAGGCTGAAGCTGTACGCTCCACTGGCAGCAGCTGGTTTCAATGGATAAATTACGCTATCCAGCCGCAGGTTATGCCACGCATGATTGGCTTGTCGCTTTACCGGCTCGACATCAATTTTCGCGAAAGTGCCGTTGTTGGCATCGTCGGGGCAGGGGGCATTGGTGCTCATTTGATTACATCGATCAGCCGTTATGAATACGACACTACAGCAGCGATTTTGCTGGTCATTATCGCCATTGTTATTTCGCTGGAATATACCTCCGGCTATCTTAGAAAGTGGGTGCAGTAATGCCTAAAATAGATACAGCCGATGGCCCGGTCTGGAAGCGCCGCCAGACACCCAAACAACTTATGATCTGGTTTGGCTGGCTGATTGCTGTGGCCATAGCAGCCTATGCATGGCATTTGATTTCTGAAAAAACTGTTTGGTTCTTTGTCTGGGACGCCCCCCGTCAAATGCTTGATATTTCTACGCGCATGGTGCCTCCAGCCTGGTCTTATATGGACGTTTTGTGGAAGCCGGTCTGGGATACCATCAACATTGCAACCATCGGCTCAATGATTGCCATGGCAATTGCCATTCCCGTTGCCTTTGCCGCTGCTCACAACACCACACCACACAGACTGGTACGCGCTGGCGCCCTGTTTATCATCGTTTCCACCCGCTCGATCAATTCACTGGTCTGGGCGTTGTTGCTGGTTGTGGTCGTTGGCCCCGGTGTTCTGGCTGGAACGCTGGCCATCGGTATTCGCTCGATCGGTGGCTGTGCAAAGTTGCTGTATGAAGGCATAGAAGAAATCAACCAGACCCAGGTTGAAGCAATTGAGGCAACCGGAGCATCTCCTGCCCAAAAAATGATTTACGGGGTTTTGCCACAAGTCCTGCCGACTTTCGCCGGTGTCGGTGTATTCCGCTGGGATGTCAATGTACGTGGCTCCACCATTTTGGGAATTGTCGGAGCCGGCGGTATTGGAGTACAACTTAACGCATCAATTAACACCCTTGCCTGGACTCAGGTTTCAATGATTTTGCTGGTGATTTTGGGAGCGGTTATTTTGTCAGAATGGATATCTGCCAAGGTTCGCCACGCCATCATATAAGGAGCAACCATGCTTGCAGCGTTTTTGATGACTAGGCGAATGCAAGCGGCAGTGTAACCTTAAAAGTTGCACCGATTTCTGCTGGTAAAATCTCAACCGACCCACCGTGGGCTTCAACAAGTGACTGCACAATACCAAGGCCAAGTCCGGTGCCGCCATTGGCCCGGCGGGTGGTAAAGAACGGGGTGAATATTTTATCCCGGTTTGCTGCAGAAATTCCATCTCCATCATCGCTGACAATAAAGCTCACCATATCACTGTTTGTCGTCGCAGTTATTTCCACAGTGCTGGCGTTGTGGTGCAAAGAGTTCTCAATCAGGTTAGAGAACACGGTGGAAAAATTTTCGCGCGACAGGGAAACAAGACCCTCAGCCGGCACAATCTCAACCCCGGCATAAGCAGCCTTAAGCGCAATCAGCCCATCGCTGATATTGGTAGCACCACCATCAGGAGTAACGCTATCGGCTCGGGCCTGATCGAGCAAACGGGTTACCAACTGTCGCAAGCGGTTTGTATCGCCCTGAATGTTAGAAATAAACCGCGTCCGCTCGTCATCCGACATAGTATCATAATGCTCGCCCAATAATTCTGCAGCGCCCTGAATTGAGGTCAGCGGTGTTTTGAACTCATGGCTGACATGGGAGGCAAAGTCGCGAATATACTCGCTGCGGTCATGTAACGACAGCGCCATGTCCGAAAAACTTTTCGACAGCAACGCCATTTCCTGAGTGCCGGGCCGTTGCATAGGTTTCATCGCCTCGATGTCGCCTTCTGATATTTTACCAGCCCGTTTGATCAGCCGGTTGATTGGTCGCGAAATGGTTGCCGATGTCAGCAGGGCTAGTAACAACGTCAACCCGACAATGGTCAGCGCCGCCAAAATTACTTTTTGGCGTTGGGCATACATGTGCTGCAAAATCGAATTGGGCGTTCGTGACAGATAGGCAACGCCGAGCAGCCGGTCGCTATGGATAATCGGATAAGCAACAAAAATCCGGATGCCAGTGCTACGGCTGATACCCGACCACGAGGGCAGGCGCGCGCTGGTTTCGCGCTCGCGGATAACGCTGGCATATTTGCCATTCAAGGCCAACCCCACTTCACGCACATGAGCAAAGGACTGCCCGACCTCAAACCGCCCGGCCACAGCAACCCCGTTGTAATCAAGAATCTTCAAACCGGCTAAAGTGGATTTGCGGGCTTCAGAAATAATCGCCGTGAGCTTTTTACCAGCAGCAAGTGCAATAGCATCGGGCGAGGTGGTCGGCATGGTCCCGTCAGCCCGGTCGGGCAACGGGTCCGCAGCGGTTAAATCCAGCTGCGCAATGATCGGCACATAGTCAAAGTCACCAAGCTTTTGAGTCTTGGGCGGCTGCGTCTTGTGACCATAGTCAGACAAATCATCTTGCCGCTCCAGCACCTCTTGGCGATAGGCGGCGGCCAGCACGGCACCTTGCGAGATCAACTCGCTCTCGGTTTGCCGCACCAACTGATTTTCATAAATCCGAAAAAACAGCAAACTGCCAAGCGGCAAAATCAGCACCGCCAGATTGACAATCAGCAAAACCGTGCGAAGTCGCGGGCGAAAAAATTCCGGCACTATTGGCAATCTCCAATCCGATACCCCACACCATGTACGGTCTCAATCGAGTCACCGCACCCTAACGCCGAAAATTTGCCGCGAATATGGCGGATGTGACTGTCGATGGTGCGGTCCGAAACATGGATGTTGTCAGGATAGGCATGTGAAACGATCATATCGCGGTTCAGCACCCGATGATTATAGCGCACAAAACAGGTCAAAATGGCATATTCAGTCGCCGTCAACGTCATCGCCTTGCCATCCCACTCAGCCAGATGCTTGACCGGCTCCAGTAACAGCTTGCCATGGGTGTGGATAATATCGTCTTCATCAATTTCAGGGGCTGGCTTGGTGCGCCGCAAAATCACATTTACCCGCGCCACCAGTTCACGCGGAGAAAACGGCTTGGTGACATAATCATCACCACCAATCTCCAACCCGATAATCCGGTCAATCTCTTCATCACGCGAAGACAAAAACAACACCGGCACCGTACTGGTTTTGCGTATCTCCTTACAAACTTCCAACCCGTCCATCTCTGGCAAATTGATATCCAGCACCACAAGGTCGGGCTTGAAACTATCAAACACCTCCAGCGCCTCGGCACCATCAACAGCAGAAGCAGTTTCCATGTCAGCCTTTTCCAGCGCGAATTTTGTGACTTCCAGAATATGGGGGTCATCATCAACGATTAGTATTTTCTTGGTCATTGCGGTTCCTGAATGTTCCATATACCGGATTGCTGTGTACGTTACGCTATTTTTGAGAAAAGAAAAACCGGATCAGACGATGGTGGCAGCTTGTAGATTGGGTGGCTGAGGGGATGGGAATAAACCCTAATCCTCAAGCCACCAGCCATCTTGCCTGATCCGGCAGGGGAGGGAACTTTCATAAATCTCAAACACCGGGTGAACGCGCTTTAGGAGAGTGGGAGAGGACGCGTAATCATCATTTGCAGGGGAGGTGATTGAGATTTGTTTTTGTGTTGTCATGACAATGGGTTTAGCAGCGCCATGTTCAAAACATATGTCAGCCCCGCTTAATCCTTCCGCAAAGCTTGTGCACATATCGTGTAGACCGAATTTGACTGAATGTCGCACCTGTGTAACCGTGCCCCACGGCAGACAAACCAACAGGAGGAACAACCAATGAAAAATCGGATTTCAAGTTTTATAGGTGCCCTTGTATTGACGACAATCATCTCGGGCCCGGTGATTATGGCACCGCCAGCGCTGGCCGATGAAACCTGTCAGTCACCTTATATGGCCAAGATCACTGGAGTTGAGGAATACGTCTATGTCTGGACACTGGGTGCCAAGGGTGTTGGTGATGAAAGTGACAAGATGGTCACCATTGATCTGCGGCCGAATTCGTCAACCTAT
>DAOUPT010000040.1 GCA_030626025.1 Anderseniella sp.
AAAACATTTTTGCAAGACCTTCGTAATGACGAAGATGGCGCATCATTCATCGAATACACTGTTCTACTTGGCGTAATTCTTGCCGTTTCGATTGCAACGGTAGGTCTCGTTGGAACTTGGGCGGGTGGCACGTGGACTGCATTGGAATCAAACTTGCCAGCATTGCCAGCAGGATAGCGAGCATTATTAAGCGAGTCGGCAATTGTCGGCTCGTTTTGAATTTTCAATTGTCGGGGGATAGTTGGTTTTCGTTGCCGGAGTATCGTTGTGACAAAAAATACTGTTATCATGGTCTTTATTGCCGTGTTGGTTGGATCCCTTGCGGTATTTGTGGCGAATAAGTGGCTTGCGCTGCAGTCTCAGAATCTGGCAGTAGTTGTCCCCGATTCCACCAAAACAGAAGTATCCACCATAGTTGTTGCTTCTGCCAATATATCTTTTGGCACGACTTTAGGTGCTCATAACATACGGGAAATTGCATGGCCCAAAGCAACTCTCCCAACGGGTTATTTCGGTAAGGTTTCCGAAATAACTAAAGGTGGTCGGCGAGTTGCTCTTGCGTCATTTACGCCAAATGAACCCATTTTCAAAACGAAGGTTTCGGGAGCCGATGCGCGTGGCTCTTTGTCTGCAATCGTTACTGAAGGTATGCGGGCCGTTGGAGTTCGAGTTAATGATGTCGTGGGCGTAGGTGGCTTTATCTTACCCGGCGACCGGGTCGATGTTATGTTTACCCGTACCGACAGAGCCTCCCAACCCTCCACAGATATCTTAATCCAGAACGCCCGCGTTTTGGCCATCGACCAGCTTGCTGATGAAAAATCCAATTCACCATCAGTGGCAAAAGTTGTTACAATCGAAGTCAACAGCGTTGATGCCCAAAAAATTGCACTTGCCCAAACCGTTGGGTCATTGACACTCTCACTGCGTTCGGCAGGATCGCTGGACCAGGCGCCAGCTCGCCGTATCGTTGTTGATGAGTTGACTTCGTCTCCCAGTGTATATGAGGCAAAATTCGCGGCCCGCAACGCGCGCCAGAATGAACTGGAAAAAGAACTTTCAGCATTACGGGGAAAACTGGATAACCTGGGCAAGGAAGTTAAAACTGCTGATGCAGAAACTCGAAAAACATTGCAAGAGCAAATCGCGGCAATTCTTAAAAAGCTTCTGAGCAAACCTTCAAAGGCGGGTCCACCAGATGTCAAGTTGCTTGCCAGGCTTGCAAAAATGGAAGCGCGGTTGCGTAAACAGGCAAACAGGAAAGATGCTCCCCCTGTTGTAGAGCCCTTGCCAACACAAGACACCTATCAGGTCAGGGTGCATCGGAAAATGATCGTGAAATCTTATGATGTTCCCTTTGATTCAAGTTTAAGGCGGTAAATGATGGAAGTGATGTTATGAAAACTGGACGAAAACTTATCGGAATTGTTGCAACACTTGTTTTTGTTGCTTTTCTGTCGTTCTTTGGCCCGTTATTGTTGCCTGACAGCAACAGTGGATATACGGCGCAGGCTGCCGGTGTTATCAATATTTCAGGTGATAACAAGGTTGGCCGTATGCGCGTGGTCAATGGCAAGTCACAAACGGTGAGGGTTTCGCGATCATTTGCGGAAATCGTGGTCGGCAACCCTGAGACAGCCGATGTCTCGCCGCTTACCAACCAGTCGCTTTATGTGCTGGGCCGCAAGCTTGGTACAACCAATGTGACGTTGTTTGACAAAGACAAACAGGTTGTAGCGATAATTGATATCGAAGTTACCCACGACACGCATTCATTACGTCAGGCTTTGCGAAGAAATATCCCAAAAGGGAATGTCCGGGTACGTTCAATCAATGGACGTATATTGTTGGATGGAAGTGTTCCAAGTGCAACGGCTGCCAAAAGGGCAATGGAGATCGCCAAAGCCTACTCCGGTAATGATAACGTCTCCAACTCTCTTACCATTGCGGCAAACCAGCAGGTTAACCTTGAAGTACGCTTCCTTGAGGTTTTTCGTGAGGCAGGCAAGGAGCTTGGAATCAACTATAACTTTACCAACAAGGGCAACGGCGCTTTGCAAGGAACCAGTGTGGCGACGGGTCCAAATTTTGGAACAACAGTGGGTGCTGCTGTTTTATCCTCGTCTATAACTCCTTTCGGCGCCATTCTGGCCAACGTTCTCAAAAACGGCAATAGTCCAGATATTGTGATTTCGGCATTGGAAAGTAAAAACCTTGCCCGCCGGTTGGCTGAACCAAATCTGACCGCCTTGTCAGGAGAGACGGCCAGTTTTGTGGCAGGCGGCGAGTTTCCCATCCCGGTGAGTGATGATGATGGCAAAGTAACAATCGAGTTTAAAAGATTTGGCGTTAAGCTCAAATTCAGACCCATAGTTCTCGATAGCGGGGTAATCAACCTTGAGATTGAGCCGGAAGTAAGCCAGATTGATCCAAACGTCAGCATTCGAACCGCCGCTAACGGTGTTCTCATTCCTGGGCTTTCGGTTCGCGCCCTCAAAACATCTGTAGAACTGCGTTCTGGCCAAAGCTTTGCCCTCGCCGGTCTTTTGCAGAACGTCAATGAAAGGACGGTCGATCAGTTACCCTGGTTAGGCGATATTCCTGTGTTGGGCACTCTTTTCAGATCTTCAGCCTTCCAGAAACGCCAGACTGATCTGGTTATCATCGTGACCCCGCGACTGGTCAGGCCTGTCGGGACTCGCAAAAAATTAAAGACACCGCTTGATAATCATTATTCGTCGAATGAAAAGGAACTCTTCCTGTTTGGCAAACTGGAAGTTTCCAAAAAAGAACTCGATCGGAAATACAACGGTCTTTACGGACATATCCTGGACCTGCCAAGGAGAGCAAATAATGCCGTCTATAAAAAATAAAATCGTCAAATTGGCTTTGATTACTGCTTGCACAACGCTGTTCGCTGGCCACGCACTGGCTGGCAGCGGTGAGTATTTAAGTCGTAGCGACACTGTAACCCTGTCTGCTGGCAATGCAAAGGACAGTAACAACGCAATACAAGCGCCAACCCCGTGGCCGCGTGGTGTGAACAATACAAGAATTCCAGGTGATGGCGAACGTGGTGTTATCGTATACAAAAAGTGGCAAGAATCCCTGAAAAGCCCGACAAGGGGAAGTACAACGATTAATATTGGTGTGCCTGGCTTACCTTAAAAAAGAGTGTTTGGAGGTTGTTACATGATTTGCCGAACCATTGTTTTAAATGCTTTAAAACGACTGAGCCGGTTTGCACATGACAAATCCGGCATCTCGCTTATCTATGTCACAATAGCCTTGCCGGCAATAATCGGTTTTGGCGTTTTGGCAATTGATGTTGGCCGGCTGTTGACGTTGAAATCAACGCTTGAGCATGCTGCTGATGCCCTTGCGCTTGCTGGTGCAGGTGAACTTGACCGGCGGCCAGATTCCATCACACGGGCGGAAAACGCCGTTGCCACTCTTGTCAGTAATCCAACGACATTTGCCGCCAGTGTTGCCACCATCGATGGCAGCAACGTTACACGCCGTTATTTGAAAAGCCTGCCTGCTGATAGCGTTGCAATTGGTGCCGGTAATGTTACCATAGATCCAATAGAGGCCCGGTTTGTTGAAGTCACCGTAACTCCGGTGAATTTCAATACGGTTTTTCCTGTCACCTTCCTTGGTGGCAGCTCGAACACGGCTCAGGCAAGCGCGGTTGCCGTGGCTGGTTTTGATGCTGTTGTCTGTAATTTCACACCGATGTTTATGTGTAATCCATTCGAACTGGTTGGCAACACCGATGTCTTGCGAACAGAAGAAATCCTCACGCATGTTTCCACAGAAGAAGGCCGGCGCAGGCTGATTGAAATGAAACGCATCGGCCCGTCCGGCCAGTGGTCATCAGGCAATTACGGATTTCTTGAATCGCCAATTGGACCGGGAGCAAATGCACTGGGCGAAACCATTGCCTCGGTGACACCGAAAGCCTGCTTTAAACAAAACGGCGTTTTTACCAAACCGGGCAATACGGCGGTTTCCAAGGATGCCTTCAATGTGCGGTTCGATATGTACAAGGGCAGCTATAGCCACACTAACCCAAACTATCCCCCTGCTAAAAATGTGCGCAAGGGCTATGTCGACAGTCCTACTGGCCCTAGTGGAGCATGCAATACGGCTCCTCTAGACCCGCTCGACCCACTTCAAGCCACCGGATTTGGGCGAGATTCGTGTTATACTTCGGGAACGTGTACATTTAATAACCGTGTTGGCAATGGTGACTGGGATTTCGACACTTACTGGCAGACTAACCATGGTACCGCTGGCTCACCTAAGCCAAACGGATACAACAACAGCAACTTGCCATCGCGCTATACGATTTATCGGCATGAGATCAATAATAACCTTTTAGTTAATACAAGTCCAGGAGGTGAAATAGGTGGTGCCCCGTATTGCTCCACGACGACACCCACTGAAACGCCAGACAGACGCATTCTCTTTGCCGCGATCATGAATTGTAATGCCCAGCCGGTTGATTCCGGTTCTTCCGGCGGTCCCTATATTGTTGCAGCATTTGCAAAGTTTTTCATAACCGAACCGATGGATGGACCGCAAGATTCATTGTGGGTTGAGATGATTGATGTCGTCGAGCCCGGCACATCCAACTCCGTGGCAAAAGATATGGTGCAGCTATATCGATAGTTGATAATATGATGATCGTAAAAAAACATAAATTAAAAGCGCTGATCAGATGTAACCAGGGTACATCGATTATCGAACTTGCCGTCATCTTGCCTGTGCTAGTAACAATTGGTTTAGGCATGATTGAATTTGGTAATATGTTATATCAATACCACTTGATCAATGTGGGTGTAAGAGACGCTGCACGCTACCTGGCAGGTCTGGAACAAACGGCGGCCAATGAAACATCTGCCCGTAACATCGCGACTACCGGCGAAGTAAGTGGCGGCACAAACCGGGTAAGCTGGTGGAATACGAGTAGCGTATCGGTATCTCACACTCAGTTAGCCAATAATGACGGCTCTGGAAACAAGATTTTTCGCGGTGGTGACACCATAACCATGGTTACAGTTTCCACGAGTGTGCAATATCAATCACTGGGTTTTCTTGGCACCTTGAACCTGGGAAATTTCAATTTGGCGGCGCAGCACGAGGAGCGTGTATATGGCATCCGCTAGGAAGAAAAAACTGATCACTGATGACAGTGGCACTGCTATTTTAGAGTTCACAGTTACGGTAACAACATTTCTGTTGATATTGTTTGGTACCATCGAATTTGGCCATCTTTACTATCAGTGGAATGCGGCCACGAAAGCCGTTCAACATGGTGCACGTCTTGCTGCTGTGTCAAACCCGGTTGCATCCAGTCTGACCACCATGACAGGCCTGGAAAGCGGTGCGCTTCCAGGTGACCCCATGCCGGCGTTTGATATAACCTGTTCTGGTTTAACAGCATCGTGCACAGCAGGAAATTATGACAACAACGCGATGGGTACGCTGGCTTACGGACATGGTAATGCTGGCGGGTGTCAACAATTGTCACCGCAAGATGCCTTGCTCAAAACTGGCATGTGTAATTATTTTAATCGCATCGCAACGCAGAATGTCACCATAAGGTACAATTATACAGGACTTGGTTATGCCGGTCGTCCCGGTGGTGCGGTCGCCACCATTACGGTCAGTCTTACCGGGCTTACCTTCAACTTTTATTTCCTGAAGGATTTGCTTGGTCTCGGACCCGTCACAATCCCTGGTTTGCGTACCACGGTAACCAGTGAAGATATGAGTGATGTTACAACATGATGGAAATGTTCAAGAAATTTAGCTTCACTGACAAGAAAGTAATGAACATTGGATTTGTTACATCTGAGCTTGCGACTGGTAACAAGTTGCGAGATGACATAAAAGCCCGTGCAGGCATTGATCTAGACCTTATACGCACCGCAGATATAAAACCGGGTTTGGTTTTACCCGAGGTTGATATTTTTGTTTTTGATCTCAATACTGAAAGCAAAACAGCCATTAGCGATTTCGACAGTTTCATGCGGAATCGCCCCCAACATATACCTGTTATTGTTTTATCTCCGGCAATTAACAACGAACTGGTTCGCTGGTTTTTACAACTGCACGTAGCTGACTGGTTGGCCATACCTATCGCTACCGGTGAGTTGATTGCCGCCTGCGGTCGGGTCATCAGCCAATATGCTGAAAACAGTCAGGATGTGAACTGTTTGAGCTTTATTGGGGCGAGCGGCGGTGCCGGGGCAACGACGTTGGCAATTTCAACTGCGTTGATTTTGAAATCTGCATCTGCTTCGTCAACCTGTCTGGTTGATCTTGATCTCGTCTCGGGTGCCTGTTCGGACTATTTGGACCTGCAGGCAAGTTGGGACCTGGATGACCTTATGGAAGATCCAGAACGTCTCGATAGCCAAATATTTGATATTATGTCAAATAAGCATCAAAGCGGCGTTACGGTATTGTCATCACAGCGGGCCTTTGCTGATTTGCTCAATTTTGAACCGACGATCATTACCGCAACGCTTGATTTTGCCAGTCAAAAATTCACCAACCTTGTCATTGATTTGCCGCGTCACGCTAAAGCATGGACGGACTCAGTCATAGTCGGTTCAAATGATGTTTTTATTGTAGCCGAGTGCACAATCCCGAGCTTGAAATTAGCACGTCGGATGGCAGATGAAATGAATGAACGGTACTCCGGCGAGGTGCAGCCAAGGGTAATTGTGAACAAGTATGACAGGACGCTATTTGGAGCCGGCGTTTCACGTCATGAAGTACAAAAAATACTGCAAAAATATCAGTTTGACCTCATACCTGCAAAAGTATCACTGGTTCATGAAGCGATCGATCGCGGCTTGCCACTGGAGACGGTCAAACCGAACAATGCAATTTCTAAAAAACTCAGGAAAGTAATTGAAGCAAATTCCCAGGCGTTGAGCATTAAAACCGGGATGGCAAAATGAGGTGGGGCAAGAAAAATGGTCGCTTTTCGCACGGAAGTGGCGACAATGCATTGAAGGAAAAAAATCCTGATCCTGGTGTTGTAACAGGTGCTAAGCTGCAAAAAAAACCAGAGGTTGGTGACGTTCCACCAACCGATAGTGAAGTTTCTGGCGAAATGTCGATAAGCAAAAGATACCTTGATGCAAAGGTCAGAATACATCGCAAACTTATCGACGAGATTAACCTTGCAGCGATGGATAAAATCCCGGCAAAAGAACTTCGCGCGGAAGTCCATAAAATGGTTTCTGACTACATTATAGCAGAACGGTTTGCTCTAAATACCACTGAACTGGAAGATTTCGTCGATGATATATTTGACGAAATGACAGGGCTTGGTCCTATTGAGCCCCTGCTAAAAGATGATTCCATCACCGATGTTCTTATAAATACAGAAAATAACGTCTATATTGAGCGTCAAGGGCAGCTTGAATTATCAAAGGTTCGCTTTAAAGATGAAGCGCATCTTCTTAGAATCATAAATAAAATTGTTTCTACCGTGGGCCGTCGCGTTGATGAAAGCCAACCGCTGGTCGATGCAAGGTTACCCGATGGGTCGCGTGTAAATGTTGCCATTCGACCGGTTGCGGTTGATGGTCCCCTGGTTTCTATTCGTAAGTTCTCGGCTAAACCATTTACCATGCAACGGCTTGTTGACGGTGATGCACTGGCGCCTGAAATGGCTAGTCTTTTGGAAATGGCGATACGCGGGAAAGTTTCCATTCTCATTTCTGGCGGCACCGGGTCGGGCAAAACAACGATGCTAAATGCAATGTCGTCGTTCATTTCCCATCGCGAACGGCTAATAACTATTGAAGACGCGGCCGAACTACAATTGCAACAACCTCATGTTGGGCGTTTGGAGACTCGACCACCAAATATCGAAGGTAAAGGCGAAATTCGTCAGCGAGAATTACTTAAAAATGCGTTACGCATGCGGCCTGACAGAATTATTATCGGCGAAGTTCGCGGAGCAGAAGCATTTGATATGCTTCAGGCCATGAATACCGGTCACGAAGGGTCAATGACGACCATTCATGCGAATTCGACCCGTGATGCACTTTCAAGATTGGAACAGATGGTTGGCATGACTGGTTTTCCAATGACACTAAAAAGCTTACGGTCGCAAATTGCATCGGCAATAACAGTTATTGTTCAACTACAGCGTCTTAGTGATGGTAAACGACGGGTAACAGCCATTGGCGAAATCACCGGAATTGAAGGTGACGTCATCCAAATGCAAGATATCTATCTGTTCAAAAAACAATCGGTATCCGAGGACGGCACTATTAATGGAATTTATCAGGCTTCGGGGGTTCGCCCAAAATTTCTCGCTGAGCTCATACCACAAGGTCTTACTTTGCCGACCAGTTATTTTGATCCGATGAGGGAACTGGGAACATGAATTTGGAAGCGTACTATCCGATTATGTTTATTGTGCTGGTAGCTGCCGCAGTCACACTGTTAGTTGAGGCAGCTTACTATTTCGTTTCGGGGTCAATAGATCGTAAAATGGGCCGTAACCGTCGAGTGCGAGCAATGGATAAGGGCGCCTCTACCGAACAGGTACTTATCCAGTTAAAACGCGAACGTGGCATAGACCCGAACATGAAATGGCAAGTGGTCGGTAGTTTGAAAAGCCTGATTATTCAGTCCGGCTTACGGCTTACAACGACAAAATTCATGGTAATCACCTTTGGCCTTGTCCTAGCCGTGTTCGTCTTATGCGCATATGTGATTAAGGTAAACCAGCTCATTTCTGTAGGTGTAAGTTTGATATTGGGCTTAAGTATTCCATATATGGTTCTGCGAATTGTCAAAGCACGCCGGATTGCTAAATTTGAGGAGCAGTTGCCAGATGCTCTTGATGTGATTGTGCGCAGTTTGCGCAGCGGCCATCCAGTTCCAGTGGCCCTTTCTCTCGTTGGACGGGAACTGGCTGATCCGATTGGGATGGAATTTGGCATCGCAGTTGATGAAATGACCTACGGCTTAAATGTTGAAGAAGCGCTTTCAAATTTGCAACAGCGATCAGGGTCGAGAGAAGTTTCATTGTTACTGACAGCGATTTCTCTTCAGGCATCAACAGGTGGGAATCTAAGTGAAATTCTAAGCAACCTTTCAAAGCTTATCCGTGACCGTTTTCAACTTCGGCGAAAAGTTCGCAGTCTTTCAGCTGAAGGACGGATATCTGCCTATGGTATGACCATTCTGCCAGTGGCACTGGGATTTTATATCAATTCTGTTAATCCCAGATACTACGGTGATGTATGGGATGAGCCAATTTTTCTCCCGGTGATGATCGGGGTCGGTCTGTGGTCGCTATTGGGCGTAGCTATAATGTTCAAAATGATTAATTTCAGGTATTAGCGTGTTTTGATGTTGACCATTTTAGAATTCATACAACAACCGGAATTTCAGTTCTACGCGCTTACCTTTATCAGTGTCGGAATCTTCACCTATGTTATTGGCAAAGTGGTGCAAAATTCAGTTGATATAAATCGAAGGGCATCGGTAAAAGAAAGCAACCCCGCTCCGTTCATGCGCGCGGATATTTCAGGGAGAGAACCCGATGGTTGGTCTGAATCGCTCAACACGATCCTTTCTGGCAACCAAGAAGAACGTACCGGAATGCGCAAATTCCTCAGTTTGGCAGGATTTGAGCAACGGTATGCTTTACTTGTTTTTCAAATCATCAGGTTACTTACAGCCATGGCATTTGGAGTTATCGTGGCAGTATACGGAATTCAGGTTGCTGAATGGACCTCTTACCCGAAAATAGTTGGTGCCAGTGTGGTGGGGGTTCTGTTAGGTTTTTACTTACCAAAGATCTTGGTAAGTTTTCGCAGGGATAAGGTTTGCCAAGAACATAGGGAGGGTTTTCCCGATTTCCTTGACCTTATGGTGATTAGCGCAGATGCCGGGATCAGTATTGAAAGTGGTATTGACCGCGTCAGCTCTGAGCTTACTTACAGTTTTCCATCGTTAGCCAAAAACCTGCACGTGATGTCGCTTGAGCTAAGGGCTGGTCGCTCAAAAAGTGACGCACTTGATAATCTTGTCGACAGACTGGGAATAGATGAAGCGAGGTCTTTTGCAACACTCGTTCAACAATCAGATGAGTTGGGATCGAGTCTAGTACAGGCGTTGCGAGTGTACAGTGATGAAATGCGTGATAAGCGTTATGCACGGGCGGAAGAAAAAGCGATGGGATTGCCGGCAAAACTGGTAATTCCCTTGGGATTTTTTGTGTTTCCAATTATACTGACGATTGTATTGCTGCCCGTCGTATTGAAGTTATACAAAGCTCTGGGCATCTAAGTAGGGAGGAGTTGAAGTGAGTGGTAATTCCGGAAAAAAAGTAATCAAAGGGGTGGTTGGCCTGTTAGCTGGTTTGCTGCTTGCTAGCTGTTCTGATCAGATGTCTGTTGAAAACACGCTATTGGCACCGTCAGGAACCAAATTAGAAGGGCCAACTTATTTTGCTTCTGATGAATATTTGAAACGTGGCAAAATGCATTTTCGCAACAGAGACTATGGCATCGCCGAAAAAAATTTCCGCAAAGCCGTGGAAGTTACCCCTGGGGATATTGAAGCTTGGCTTGGTCTGGCTGCATCATATGATCACCTACGACGGTTTGATCTTGCTGATAAGGCCTATAAAAGGGTTTTGCGTTCGGGTGGAAAGCACCCAGAAGTCTTAAACAACATTGCCTATTCTTATCTTTTGCGTGGTGACACGGCTAGAGCTCGGAAATTTTTGTTGAGAGCCTATGATCTTCGACCTAACAATCAGATAATTATCAATAATTTGGCTATGTTGGGTGAGAGTGGAAGGACAGTCAAGAGGCCTGTGAATTGAATGGGTGGCGTCGCATAGAACATGGTCGAGCTGAAAAGTTTCAGCGAGTAGAGTTTTTTTCGCCCCGATCAGTGCCTGCTCCACCATCGCGAAGATTGAAACCTGGTTTATCAATCAGTATGATTGGCATATCTGGATTCTTATTTGTTGCATATTTAGGTATTACGACCGCCAAAAAATCGCACGAGGCTGGGTCGACAATTAATGCGACCAACCTATCACAATCTCTCCCGGCAGAGACAAAAAGTTCGCTCAAGATGACGATCATATCGTTGAGTGAAAATAAAAACACCGCAAAACTTAACCAAATTCGTTTGTCCACAACTATCGCGCCGATGGCACGTTTCAACGAACCAAAAGTTGAAGCCAAAAAGGCCGAACGATGGTCTGCTACAAATCCTGAATTGGTAAGAGCAGCCAGTAAGCTGAACATTTTACGGAATCCTATAACTGGACTTGTTCAAATCGGTGAATTCTCAACATTCACAATCCGTTCCGATCAGCAAAAGTGCGAAACCTTTCGAGAAATATTACTCAATAAAGTAGATGGAAATGAGCGATCGTTCAATGTCATTGCTGATACTGGTTTCATTTACATAGCCCGTTTATGCGCTCAAAATGGCTCGGTGATCCTCAGTTGCCGAAACGGCCAAATGACATTAAGTACGCGTAAGCCACGACCGGATGACAAATGCTCTGGATTGGTAGCTAGAAAATAAGACTTTTCTGAAAATTTTGGGGGCCACGACCCGTAAGCGATGGAAACGGCGCTTTGACGCGTCCGTTCATAAGCTCAAGTAAATGCCTCTTGCAATAAATACTCTGAGCACTGCCGTCGCAATGGCAGTGCTCAGCAGTGGTTTTACCTATCTGACATCAGTGCATCTAGAACATTTCGTGGAGCTATCTTATTTGAAATGTGGTTTTCTCACTTCGATTTCAACACACACCCAAGCAGACTTTCCCCAGAATTCGAGCAATTTGTGGACTATCGCCATTTCTTTGGATTGGTTTTAAATAGAACGTCCAATTGGACGACTCTTAAGGAGTTTTCCAGGTGATGTCTGCCAATGGACTGGATTGAATACAAGCGCATTGCACCAGCACATGACGCATGGATTTTTCTATGTATTCGTCTAATCTGCCCCCTGCAGTAGCTCGGGTTGAATGAAGTTGTCAAAGATAATCTTCGAGAGCCTATTGAACGACAGGAACTGCGAAAAACATCCCTATTTGATCACTTCTTGAAGTGCACAAACACCAACCTGGAGTGCGCCCATAGAGGAAAGTTACATTAGGGGTCGATTTGGCGTGCATTGCAAAGCATTCTGATTTTAGACGAGCGGTAGATCTAGATGTCCGAGACCACCGAGGCAAAGTGGACATTAGACGACCAGAGAAAATGTGCCATGTGTGGACATTTGACCTGCAAGCTCTTGCGCGCAGATTTCCCGGATGTCTTCCGCTAAACTCCCCGCATGTCGGAAGAAATCCAATGCTCGGCCATATAGTCTGTCACCGACTATTGTACCTACACCTCAACCGATTATTAATACAAGCTCTACATTTTGGTACTATCGTATAATTTACGCACGATTTTCTACACTCACGAATCGATCCATTAATCGAACTACTATCTGTACCCAACATCACACCCCCGGATATAACCTGGGAAACAGCTCTTGCATATCAGCAGGAAAATGCGACGATACAAATGAAAACACTGACTAAATGTCGTTTGTTTCCCATGAAAAAAACAAAGTGATCCTTATATGACGCAGGTCCTGACCAACGCAATATCTCTCGAAGTTGAAGAATTCGGGCCCCGGTCAGGGGTTCCGTTGATGCTCATCCCTGGGCTTGGGTCACAATTGGTATATTGGCCGCAGGAATGGATCGATGGATTTGCCGATAACGGCTATCGCGTCATTGTTTTTGATAACAGGGATGTGGGGCTTTCGGAAAAATTTGCCTCGGCAGGTGTGCCAGACATTCAAGCTTTGAAAGCTCAGGTCGAAATTGTCGCGGATGACGTCCCCTATACGATTGACGATATGGCCGATGATACGATCGGCATTCTGGACGCGCTCGGCATTCAATCCGCCCATATTCTTGGTAAATCAATGGGTGGATTGATCCTGCAGTCGGTGGTTCACCGGTATCCTGACCGGGTACGAAGCGCGACAATTGTTGTCTCGACCAGCGGAGCACCCGACCTACCGCCAATGAGACCCGATGTCGAAGCCAATATTTTTGCAGACAGTTATGAACACGCAGGTCGTGAAGTTGTGATCGAAGGTGGGCTAAAGGCCAGCAAGCTCTGGGCAAGTCCGAAATATCCGTTTGATCCGGTTGTCCGGGGCGACGGCCTCGCGAAGGCCTATGACCGCAGCTATTGCCCTGAAGGTGTCGCGCGGCAAACAGCAGCTCTTTTGCAGGGCTTGGGCAAGGAGGCGCGACTGGAACATCATGACCTGCCAACACTCGTTGTTCAGGGCATGACCGATACGATTTTTCCCAAGGAACATGGACGCGATCTGGCCAAACGTATTGCGGGAGCTCGTTTGCTGGAAGTTGACGGAATGGGTCATGACCTTGAAAAGGGCGCGATTGATATTGTGTTTCAAGCAGTGCACGGGTTTATCGGTGGATGTGAATAACCGTGGCGCCTTTCCAAGCAAGTCCAATTTCTACCTTGCCAATTATTGAGGAAACTGAACGCTTTCGAATTGACTGATGATGGCAAGTTTGTCTGATTTTCCAGCTACTCCAGATGGAGTTCTAACCAGGATCATAATGATGTCGAAAAGCTGCTTCGATTCAAGTGCCGGATTGATATCTTCTTCGAAGGTTATGCAGATGTCCGCCTTTTTCTCTTTGAGACGATCAAGTGCGCCCCAGCCAGACTCCATAAAAAGATTTAATTGTGTGTCCGGATGATCTTCTGAGCATGTTTTTAGAATTTTCAGAATTTTGTCGATTGGACATATGTGGTTCACGGCGATATCGAAGACAGGTTCGCATCCCATTTCGAGCTGACGCGCATAAAGAGATAGCGATTCCATTCTCTCGATAACGATCAAGCTTCGTTTGTGGAAAGCTTGTCCTCGTGATGTCAAAGTCGGTCGATATTCGGTGCGTGAGAAGATCTCGAAGCCGATCTCTTCTTCAAGCGCCTTAACGGATTTGCTGACAGTGGATTGGCTGCGAAATACCTTTTCAGCGGCCGCCCGGAAACTTCCAGTCCTGAATATGGCGTCTACAAATTTCAGTTAATCTCTTATCATATCACACCGAATAGAACATGATTTCTAAAAGCGATCAAGAAGCAGAAATTAAATCGCTTATTATTATCGAATTGTTAAAATATTATCCCTTCCGTTAGTCATTGAATAATCGGTGACGCGATACATGGAGCGGTTAAGATGAAGATTACACGTAGGAAGGGCTTTGATTGCAGCGGCTAACCGCCAACGCCCCTTCATCTGCAATCTGCTGCCTGATTTTGGCGCTGCCATAAGCCGTGTCAGCAACGATTGCGAGCGGTGGAATTTTCCAATCAAGAAAGGCATTCATCATCTGGCTGTCATGCAGCTGACCGCCGCTGATTTCCAGCCGCAACGGGCGGCCTTTGGCGTCTACAGCCGCGTGAACCTTACTTGTGCGACCGCCTCGTGAGCGGCCAATACCTTCTGCCAGTTCCCCTTTTCCTAAACGCTTTTGTACTATCTGCTATGTTCCATGATTCCTGAAACGCGGCCTTAATTGCTTTTGGGTCACGTCGCTCACGTTTGGCTTGCTGATATTCTTGAAGTGTAAAATTAGTAAAATCCCGATCTTGTGAATTCATTAGACCACGCGGAATTTTCAAATCTTGTTCAAGAAAAATTTCGCGCGAAATATCCCTAAGCTTATTCTTGAAATGGGGGAGATTTATCGCCTTCATTTCTTCAATATCGATACGTGAGTAGACTGCATGAAGATGGCGTCTTGCTTCCTTTTCGTGGAAAACTAAAGCTCTGGGCTGATTTTCGAACCCAAATTCAACTTCAATACGTTCTAACGCCGCTTCGAACACTTCCGTAGGAACTGTTTCGGTCGGCGGGGGACTCAGGCAGATTGAAAACATAAATTGTTTGCACCGAGTTGCTTTAGATATGGAATGTGCTTCCAACAGTGCACCATGCAAATCATCAGAAATAAAACCTCTTACATCGGTCAACTCCACATGTTGATTATCTATCTCATTCAAAAGGTGGGCGGCAAGTTGTCTGGCTCCCCCGCGTTGTGAGGCTTTTATGATCATTGGGCAGCGCCCGATTGAACGCGCAATTCTTTGAGTAACATTTCTTTGATAGCAACGACATCTTGAAGTGCTGCAGTCAGCATGACTTGTGTGTCAGGCGTAATAACCAAAGAGCCTGAATGTGCCGCATTCGATAATTCACGCAAACTTTTACCCAAGTCTGATTGACCAATTATACCCAATAATTGGGCATACGTTTTTTGGTCTTCAATTTTTTCGTGCCTGCTAGCGAGTGATCTTTCGTCAAACAATTGGGAACGGATGTAAGTTCCCAAAGTTTGATCAGCCGCAGCCCGTTGCAGTTTGGCTCGTTCTTCATATGTCAGCCCTAGTGAAAAAGGCGATGTTTGTGTTCTTTTCTTTTTAGTCATGTTCAAATTCCTGAACAGACCGCAATCACTTTATCTCAATAAATCAAAGACTTGGTGTTTGTGGAATGTCTATCATTTGAAAAAGTAGGAGATGATTGGTGCGTGCCCCCGCAACCAACGTTTTCAAGGACTTAGCAGAGATGTTAGGTCCTTATTTTTTGCCCCAGGGGCGCTATAGGGGCACTAACTCCCAGGAATGGTAACCCGCCCACTTTCTGTTGCTGTCCTGCATCACCCCTATTCCCTCATTTGCGATTTTTCGCAAATCTGTTTTTCCGGTTTGAATCCGACAGCAGACCTATGAGAAAGATGGTGTTTACGGAAGATATTGACCCAACTGAGACATCCTGTTGATCCGCAAAATCGGATAATTTACATAACAAAACCTGTCATCTATCGAAGTTCAACATCGGTAACATAAATGGTCGTATATGGAAAAGTGCGCACATCAACCGCTATGGTATCAGCAAGCTATGAACGAACAAGTACACACAGATGTTGCGAACCATCCCGCCATCGGGATTGGTTTTATCCTCTTAGCAATGGTCTCTATTTCAGTGAACGACATGCTAATCAAGCATTTGTCAGGCGGCTATCCTTTGCATCAAATGGTATTTATCCGTTCGCTGATAGGAATTTCATTTTCACTGTTTCTGGTAAAGTTTGAGGGTGGTTGGTCGATCCTTCGCACCCGCACACCGATGTTACATGCGTTGCGCGGCATCTTGATTGTGATTTCAAATCTCATGTTTTTTACTGCGCTTGCCGTTGTGCCTCTTGCAGAAGTAACAGCCCTGTTCTTTGTGGCACCGTTAATGATCACGCTGCTGGCAATACCGGTGTTGGGAGAAAAAGTAACCTGGCTTAGATTGGGTGCGGTGGTCATTGGCTTTATCGGGGTCGTAATCATGATACACCCCTGGGAAAGCGGTGATGAACGCAAAGCCAGTATGCCCATTCTTTTTCTACCCGTCATAGCTGCCTTTACCTACGCGCTAAACCAGGTTTTAACGCGCAAGTTGGGTGTTGCCAGCAAGGCATCGGCGATGGCCGTTTACATCCAGGGCATGTTCATTGTCGTTTCGCTGGGTTTTTTTATTTTCGCCGGAGACGGACGCTTTGCCGAAGTAAGTGAAAATGAAAGTGTCCGTTTCCTGCTTCGCGCCTGGGTATGGCCGCAAGGGGCGGACCAGTATCTTTTTTTGGGGTTGGGATTTAATTCAGCGATCATCGGTTATTCACTTTCACAAGCCTATCGCATGGCAGACGCAGCTACCGTGGCGCCTTTTGAATATGCGGGTTTACCGCTTGCTGTCATGTGGGGTTGGGTTATCTGGGGCGAGTTCCCTGGCCCAATGGTGTGGAGCGGCATAGCGTTGATTGTAGGGGCTGGTCTATTTGTATTTTTGCGTGAGCGGCAAAAGAAACGTCGTTTGGTCAGTGCCAAACGGATACACCGCCGGTATTGATTGTCCGCTTCTTGGCACAATTGAGACGTAAAGTGACGATCACGAATTCGTCTGCAGTTGACCCAAAGCTGACAATCCTTTGGTGGATTCACCAAATCAGTGGCGCACAACTTTGCATCGATTTTGCAAATACCGGTGATTGCCCCAAGCCAAGAAAAGGAAGTCTGAAGGACACCCCACCAACTAAGCAACAATCTGTTGAGCGGAGAAAACCATCGGCTCTGTGACTGTACTGCCTGCCTTCGAGTGCAAGGTTGTCTTACGATCGAATATCGACAATAATAACGTTATCGACATTTCATGTGGGGATGTCGAAGTAAGGGATTATCGCTAGTGGTTGTGATCAACGTACAACGTCGTTTGGCTGCCATTCTGGTCGCTGATGTGGTCGGTTTCTCTAGCCTGATCGGCCAGGACGAGACCGGCACGTTAGCCGCTATGAAGAAACTCCGCACCAAACTGATCGATCCCCGGATCAGCGAGCATGAGGGCCGGGTGTTTAAGACCACAGGCGACGGGTTGCTCGTGGAATTCCCCAGCGTGGTAAACGCGGTCGCCTGCGCGGTGGAAATCCAGCGGGGGATGGCCGTGCGGAATGCTGACCTGTCTTTGGATCGCGTCATTGAATTCAGAATTGGGATCAACATGGGCGATGTGGTCATTGAAGGTGAGGACGTTCTTGGCGATGGAGTGAATGTGGCAGCGCGGCTGGAGAGTATTGCACCTGCCGGAGGCGTCACAATCTCAGGCATTGCGCTCGACGGGGTCGGAAACCGACTCGAGCTTGAATGCCATGATTTGGGCGATCAGGTATTCAAGAACATCGCAACACCAGTTCGCGTCTACCAGATCGAACCCGTAAGCAAGTCCGGCTTGCGAGCAGAGCCTGCAGACAACAGCAAGCCTTCGATCGCGGTGCTGCCGTTTCAGAACATGAGTGGTGACCCGGAGCAGGAGTATTTCTCCGACGGCATCACGGAAGATATCATTACAGACCTTTCGAAGGTGTCAGGTCTGACGGTAGTAGCGCGAAATACCGTCTTTACTTATAAAGACCAGGCGGTTGTGATTGAAGACGTGGCGAAAAAGTTGAAAGTCGGCTTCGTTCTGGAGGGCAGTGTGCGCAAGTCCGAAGGGCGAGTGCGTATAACCGCTCAACTTGTTGATGGCAAAAGCGGTAGTCACATTTGGGCCGAGCGATATGACCGGACATTGAACCACATTTTCGCATTGCAGGACGAAATTTCGAAAAGCATTGTTGAGGCACTGAAAGTCAGGCTTTTGCCCGAAGAATTGAATGTCATTTCCAGCCGCTCGACGGATAGTCCCGATGCTTATGAAGCTTTGTTGATGGGAAAGTTCTTCTTATACAGAGGCGTTGAAATCCGTGTAATCAAAGTCGCCAAACAACTATTCGCCAAAGCCATAGATATTGATCCAAATTATGCGCGCGCTTACGCCGCCATGGCAGGATGTGAAGCCCAACTTCTACTTTACGGTGATCCGGAGGCATCGCCTGAAAAAGTTTTTGCAAACAGCACACGGGCGCTTGCACTTGACCAAGACTTGGCAGATGCTCATGCGTCGCATGGTTGGGCCTTGCATCTTGTGGGTCGACTTACTGAATCAGAGATTGAGTTCGAGCGCGCTTTGGCGTTAGGCTCGGGCTCGCTCGAAGTTTACTATTACTATGGTCGCGCGCGCATAGCTCAAGGGGATTACGAGAGTGGCGCCGCGATGATGGAGAAGGCTATTGTGTTGTCACCCGATGACTATAGGCTCTTTATTTTCTTGCGGATGGCCTATGTTGCCCTCGGTAGGGAACTAAAAGCCAAGGAAGCGGCACGTGAGGGCCTGCTGCGGGTGGACGAGGAAATTAAGGCGCGTCCAGATAATACCGCAGCACTTTGTGCGGGCGCAGTCATGTCCACTGAGTTGGGCGAAACCGACCGCGCTCTATCCCTGACTACCCTCGCCGAGATGTTTACGGGGAGTGATATTGCAGCCCTGTACAATCTTGGATGCTGCTACGCCAAGTTGGGTCAATTGGAGCGCGCAATCGATTGCCTGGAGCATCAGCTTTCAGGATCGCCTACCTATATTGCAGCGCGGTTGCCATGGATGCAAAATGATAGTGACCTCGATTCCCTCCGAGAACAGCCGCGATATCTTGCGCTGGTTGCACGTATGGAAGCCAAGATCACCACAATCGCAAAATGAAAGTGTGCGACTTGGCCGAAAGTTTACATTATTCACTGGCGGGCATCAAAAATAAGACGTAATATGCACACCATCAGTACGTATGGAGCGGAAAATTGGTATCGTACAAATGTCCGTTGTTGGCACAAAATACCCGTAAACGCGGTCTGGCGGCGTGTCTGTTACCAACCCTATTCTCTCCGTATCATTTGTCACGCCGTTTAGGGGATAGTTGACCCTTTGCTGACTAACTGCGGCGCTGGACCCCGCATGTGGCATACCACCATTCCGATGAAGGAGCCTCCCGCAGGATTATGGGCAGACGTATACCGTTGGCACCAGCTTCCATGCGTCAACCTCCGTTCAGAACGGACGTGATAAAATTGTCTGCGAATGCTATAAGTGTGCCATGGAGATTTACAAAATACTTCTTACCCTGGGTTGCTTGCTCCTGGCTGGCTTGGTAGCGGATACCGTTGGGCGACGGACCCGTATTCCGCGCGTCACGCTACTTATACTATTTGGTTTTGCTGCCGGTCAGGCGGGCTTTGATCTCTTGCCGAGAGACTTTCAAGCTTGGTATGAATTTCTTGCGACATTGGCCTTGACGATGGTTGCCTTCCTTTTGGGGGGTAAACTGTCGGAGCGGGGGCTGCGCCAGAATGGAAAAGAGATTCTAGCCGTTTCCCTCATAGTTGTGATAATAACCGTCGCTGTCGTTGGAACCGGGTTAGTCTTGCTGGGTGTCCCGCTCCCGGTTGCTTTGCTACTATCAGCTATAGCGACTGCGACAGCTCCAGCTGCCACCCAAGACGTGGTTCGCCAAACTCATGCAAGAGGCCCATTTACGGATACCCTGTTAGGCATAGTCGCGATAGACGATGTCTGGGGTCTCATAGTATTTAGTATTCTGCTCGTCGTTGCAAAAGCGATCATTGGTGATGGCAGTCAGGCCATTTTAATGAATATTTTGTGGGAAATTGGTGGAGCAGTGGCGGTCGGGGCCATAGTCGGACTACCGGCAGCATATTTGACGGGTCGACTTCAAGACGGAGAACCAATGCAAGCAGAGGCACTGGGGCTGGTCTTCCTGTGCGCAGGAATTGCCCTTTGGTTCGAGGTCTCGTTCCTTTTGGCTGGGATAGTGACCGGCGCCGTTGTGGTGAATTTCGCCAGACATCACAACAGGCCCTTCCATGAAATCGAGCAGATCGAATGGCCGTTCATGGTGCTGTTCTTCATGCTTGCTGGTGCAATGCTAAATCTGAGCAGTTTGCAAGATATAGGGATAATTGGGGTCGCATATATACTCCTCCGCTTGTTGTCGAGGCTATTTGGCGGCTGGCTCGGGGCGACTGTTGCCGGAGCGCCGCATCTTCACCGCAAATGGATTGGCATAGCCCTGGTTCCACAGGCAGGTGTAGCACTTGGCATGGCGCTTATCGCAGGTAATCATTTGCCCGAACTCAAAGAACCGCTGTTAGCGCTTGTGATTGGTTCTACTGTTGTATTTGAGTTGGTTGGTCCGATATTGACGCAGACGGCTCTGCAGCAAGTGGGTGAAGACAATTGAAGACAATTCGTCGAGGGCATCGGTTAATTCAAGGGGTGGTCACTCAGTATTTTTTCCAGACCTGTTTTCTTGAATTTATTTTCGCGAACCTATAGGCACCAATGATATTTTGGAACATGCGACGGCAGAAAGTGGCACATTTTCACCGCACAGAGTGTTCTCTGATGTCGTCTGCAGTTGAGGGTATTGCTGTCGTACATTTCAATCTACGTTTAAGGAGAGTTTTGACCCGAAGCAGAAGTTTTTGGCTCATAAAAGCTTGGCTATTATTTCTAAAAATTAGGCGCTGATCCAGTGGAGTTGCGATTTACAAGGGAAATGTCTACCAGATGGTGCTGTGGTGTTGGCGTTATTCCGGTTTTGCTGATTGCCACGATTGTATCAGCAGCAAGGTGACCAATGCGTTTTGCAGGTATTCGTACCGTCGTTAGTCCCGGTTCCATATCACCTGAACCTCTAAAGTCACCAATCCCGGCAACTGACAGATCATCCGGCATCGTTAATCCAAGTGATTGCGCCGCATAAATCACTCCGTGAGCGATGACATCATTTCCACAGACAATTGCAGTCGGCGGGTTTTTGCTCAATATGGTTCGTGCCAGTTTTTTTGCTTCCCCTATATCATATGGACAATTCAATATCCGGTGCTCAGGTGGCGCTAGACCGGCATCAGCAGCAGTGGCGAGCGCGCCGTTTTTGCGCGCCCTTGCCCGATCATTAAATTCGGTGTCGGGAAAAATAAAACCAATGTCTTTGTGGCCAAGGTCGATCAAATGTTGTGTAATAAGCTGTGCTGCCTGGTGGTTGGATGCACCAATACAGGGAACCGTCGAATCTGGATTGTAATTCCAGGCCAGCACGATTGGTACGTCGCGATCTTTGAGCATCGACAAAGGAATGGGGTCATGGTCAAAGCCGATCATAACCACCCCGTCAATTCGCCGCTCCAGCAATGAGCGAATGATCGGCACTTCCAGTGACAGGTCATAGCCATGACTTGCAATAAGCATTGTCCGCTCATGATGGCGCAAGCGGTTGGCAAAGGCCTCGACAAATTCAGCAAAAATCGCGTTGTCGATGGTTGGTACCACCAGTCCGATAGTGCCGGTAAACCGGTTGTGCAGGGAACCGGCCATACGATCACGAATATAGCCTAGTTCGTTTGCAGCCTGCTCTATGCGCAGGCGGGTTGGCAAACGAACGACATCAGGCTGATTGTAAAACCGCGAAACCGTTGCAGCCGATACGCCAGCCCGCGCCGCAACATCTACAATACCGTGAGCGCCTTTGCGTGATCGAGTTCGTTTCATCAGGACATTTTACTCAGAATGAAAACGTTTGCAAATTTATTTTCATTAATTAAGATTTCTCAAAACCAATAGTGAAACTACGGAAAAAAGGCACTCTGGGAGGAGCACCACAGCCAAAATGGAGTTTTTAAGTTACTTCAGTCACGTATTTGAACCTGTCTCGTTGCTGCTACTGATTGGCGGCACCATCGGCGGGCTGATCCTTGGCGCAACACCTGGCCTATCGCCGACCATGGCCGTGGCTCTGCTGATTCCTTTCACCTTTCACCTGCAACCAAGTCAGGGTCTTATTTTACTTGGCGCAGCCTATACCTCCACTGTAGCTGGCGGTGCGGTCAGTGCCATATTGCTTAAAATTCCCGGCGCCCCCGCCAACATTGCCACAGCCCTTGATGGCAACGAAATGGCAAAAAAGGGTGAGGGGGCCAAGGCATTACACCTAGCATTTATGTCTTCGGCAGTGGGTGGTATTATTGGGGTACTATTGTTGATTTTTCTAACCCCGACACTTGCCAAATGGGCGCTGGCTTTCGGGCCGTCGCATTTGTTTTGGATCGCCATTCTCGGTGTAACCGTAATCGGTACGCTGGACTCAAAATCATTTGTCAAAGGTTTGTTGTCAGGTTGCATTGGCCTTTGGCTGTCGATGATCGGGTATGATGATATTCAGGGCGCCGAGCGGTTTATTTTTACAGATGCCCTGACCGGGGGCATTAACATTATCGCGGCACTGATTGGGTTGTTTGCCATTCCGCAGGTTCTCGACATGTTGTCCAAGGGCCGTGCCAGATCAGCAATGGATGCAATTGAAGTTCGCCACCAGTCTCTGACAGCCTCGTTCAAGGAAATGGTCTCAAACATGCGGGCTCTTTCGATTGGTACGGTTGTCGGGTCAATCATCGGATTAATTCCAGGTGTCGGCGGTCAGATTGCCGGGCTTGTTGCCTATGATCAGGCCCGAAAGTTTTCACCCGAAAAAGACAAGTTCGGCACCGGACACGCCGAAGGTGTCATAGCCGCCGAAAGCGCCAACAATGCGATGGTTGGCCCATCCCTTGTGCCGCTATTGACCTTGTCCATTCCCGGCAGTCCAACCGCTGCGGTTTTGCTGGGTGGATTGCTCATTCACGGTATTTTTCCCGGCTCTGACTTGTTCAAAAACCATGCCGCTGTTGCATGGACATTTATCGATTCCATGCTGATCGGTCAGGTATTGATGGTGATCTTTGGTATATACATCGCCAATCTGGCTGCAAAAATTGCTCAGGTTCCACGGTCTATTCTGGCTGCAGGCGTGTTCATTCTGGCGGTCTTTGGAGCCTATTCGGTCCAGCAATCGATGGGCGATGTTCATGTGATGATTGTATTGGGCATCGCCATGTATGTTCTGGAAAAATTCGGGTTTTCCGCTGCCCCGCTGGTTTTGGGTCTTATTCTTGGCCCCATTGCCGAATCCAACTTTTTGCAGGGAAGTCTGATTGCCGGAGCCCAGGATGGTGCCGTGATCTACTTCCTGACCGGCTATCTGAACCTGTTCCTGATTGCACTGGTTGTTGCGTCGGTCGGTTATGCGTTTTGGTCGACCATGACATCCCGGCGTGAGTTGGAAAAATCCCAAAAATCGGGACTGATGCGATGAGAACAAGCACCAAAAAATTTCAGCAAATCGCCAGCGGAGGTACTGTGCTCCTTGTTGCGATTACGGTGGCATGGCTTAGCTATACTCGTGAACCGGCCTCAGCCTTCTTGTTCCCCCGGTTAATCTCGATCGTCTTTCTGGCGCTTTCCTGCTGGAACTTTTTTCGCGCTGTAATGGGAATGGCCCGCATCGGCGGTGGCCTGGATGTTACCAGCGCCATGCACATAACACCGGGCCTGGTGGTCATGCTTGTTTATGTATTCTGGCTGGCCAAGTTCCTGGGGTTTTATGTGGCTTCATCACTGACATTTTTTGTTTTGCTAACGCTCTATGATTCCGGCAACCGTAGCGAGCTTTCAAACTGGGCAAAACGTGCCCTGATCACAGCCTTTTTTATGGCGATCATGTATGCACTTTTTGCCTTTGTGCTGAAAGTGCAATTGCCACGCGGGATGTTTATTTGACCCTAATTAAACCACGAAAACTTAACTAAGGAGGAAGACATGAAAAAACTAATTGCAACATTGTCACTATCGTTGGCACTGGCAACCGGCGGCGCAGCCCTTGCTGGAGATTACCCGGACCGCCCGGTTTCGGTAATGGTCTCATATGGAGCTGGCGGTGCAACGGACTTTCAGGCCCGTATCGTAACCATGGTGGCCGGTAACAAGGATGCTCTTGGTCAGCCAATTGTCATTATAAACAAGCCCGGGGCCGGTGGCCGCGTTGGCTGGAACTGGTTTGCCACCAGTGCCAATAATGACGGCTACTCAATGGCGGCCTATAACGTTCCCCATTTCATTGCCCAATCCATCAAGGGTGGTGTCAAATATTCAACCGACAGCTTTGAGCCCATTGCCAATTGGGGTGCAGATCCGGCCGTTGTGATTGTTGGTAAAGACTCAAAATTCAACACCATGCAGGACCTTGTCGCATTTGCCAAAGCCAATCCCGGCAAATTGACTTTATCAGGTGCCGGACTTTTTGTTGGCCATCACATCGCAGCTTTACAGATTGAAAAGGCATCCGGAGCCAAGATGGTTTATATCCCAACCAAAGGCGGTGGTGCCGCGGCCATGAAAGCGGTTATCGCCGGTGATGTTTTGGCCGGTGTTAACAACCTCTCTGACGCCTATCGGGCCCGCCAGGCCGGCAATGTTAAAATACTTGGCGTTGCTGATCTGCAACGAAACAAAGAGTTTCTACCAGATGTGCCAACCATGAAAGAAGCCGGTTTGGACATAGATAATTCTTCGGTTAATTTCCGCGGCCTGATGGTGCCAAAAGGAACGCCACAAGCAATTATTGATAAACTGGTTGCTCAAGTGCCGGTCATGTTTGCCAACAAGCGTGTTGCAAAACGGATGAAGGCCGGTGGCTCACCGATGAAAATCATGAACCGGGCTGAAGTTCAAGCCATGTGGAAAGAGCGCAAAGCCTTTTTGGCCGGATTGCTTAAAGGTCTTTAATAGAAACCTTTCAGTGATCACACATAACAGAGATGCGAACCGGCCTCCCAAGGTTCGCATCTTGATAGATTTCTTTCGGAGAATAAAATCGTGCCGCATAATGAAACATCGCCCGACCAGACAGATGTTGTAGATGAGCTGTTTGCTATTGCCCGCAAAGCTCAAAAGGCATTTGAAGAAGGTGCAAATCAGGCCCGCTATGACCGTGCCGCGCTGGCCGCCGCATGGGCACTTATGCAACCGGATCGAAATGCTGAACTCGCAGCAATGGCGGTTGAAACAACCGGGCTTGGCAATGTTGCCGACAAAATCACCAAAAATCATCGTAAAACCCTTGGACTTTTACGCGACATCAAGGGTAAGAAAACCCATGGTGTCATTCGCGAATTACCGGAAAAGGGAATAACTGAAATTGCCCGCCCCATTGGGGTCATCGGCGCAGTCGTTCCCTCAACCAATCCCGTCGCCACACCAACCAACAATATTGTAAATGCGCTGAAATGCGGCAACGCAATTATTCTTTCTCCGTCACCCAAGGGGGCAGCAGCCTGCGAAAAACTGCTGGGTTACATCCATGACGAATTTGATAAAGTCGGTGTCGACCGCAATTTGGTGCAAATGGTGCCGTCGCCATCTTCCAAGGCCAAAACCCAACGCTTGATGGAACTGGCCGATTTGCTGGTGGTAACCGGCAGCCAAAACAATGTTCACCGCGCCTATTCTTCAGGTACACCAGCTGTTGGTGTCGGGGCTGGCAATGTCACTTCGATTATTGATGAAACAGCTGACTTGAAACAGGCAGCCGAAAAGATTGCCGCCTCCAAAACCTTCGATAATGCCACATCATGTTCATCGGAAAATGGATTGGTTGTCGTTGATGAAGTCTACGATGCATTTGTTGCCGAGCTAAAAAAAGCCGGCGGACGTGTGCTCGATAATGAAAATGCCGCCAAACTGAAATCGGCGCTTTTTCCCGACGGTCATTTAAATCCACAGATGCTGGCCAAAGACATTGACGTCATAATTGATACCTCGGATGTTACTGTTGAAAATCGCGAATCATGCCGTTTTCTTGTTCTTCCGTCAGAAGGTATAGGTTTGAAATTTCCGGAGTCCGGTGAAAAACTCTCTTTGGTTGTTACGCTTTACCGGGCCCGTGATTTTGATCACGCAAAGCAACTGGCTACGCAAATAATGGATTATCAGGGCGCCGGCCATTCTATCGGATTTCATTCCAGTAATGATGACCGGGCCAGACAATTGGGTTTAGACTTGCCCACTTGCCGGGTCATAGTCAATCAGGCACATTGTTTTGCAACGGGTGGTTCGTTTGAAAACGGCTTACCGTTTTCCCTATCCATGGGCTGCGGCAGTTGGGGAGGCAACTCAATTGATAGCAATGTCAATTACGCTCACTTTATGAACACAACCAGAATTGTCAGGCCGATCCAGGAAGATATGCCTGAACTTGATGATATTTTCTCAGGCTATTGGCGAGATGCTGGAAAATGAGGCAAGAAACACCGCCCCCAACATTGACTGACATAAAAAGTCTGATTGAATTTCAGGCCAGTCAACGTGGTGATCAGGTGTTTCTGATTGACCCGGCAAGCAAAAAACAAATCACTTATGGTGAGCTTTTAATAATTGTCCGGAATATTGCAGCCAAGGTTCAGGCACTGGGGGTAAAGCCAGGCGACAGTGTTGCCTATGCCCTGTCGAATGGTCCTGACTGCGCGATTATAATTCTTGGGCTGCTTTATGGCGGATACCGCGCAACCTCTGTTAATCTTGTCGCTGGCGCAAATACGATTGGCTATGTTCTGGAGCATTCCCAAAGCCAGATTGTCATAACCCAACCAGAACATAATCAATTGCTTGGTCAGGCTCTGGCAGACAAAACGAACACGCCGCAGCGATGCTACGCCGATCAACTATTGGCGATGTGCGGGAATGAAAACGGAAATTCAGCGGCCGGTACTTTGACAGGATCCGCAGATGGTCTGTTGATGTACACTTCAGGGACAACAGGGCAACCAAAGGGGGTCGTCCTTACCCATGGCAATCTTATTGTCGGAGGTAACAATACAGCCACGGCCCATAAACTTGAGTCCAATGACCGGGCATTGTGCGTTCTGCCGCTTTATCACATCAATGGTCTTTGCGTTACCTTGATGGGGCCATTGGTGTCAGGTGGTTCGGTGGTCCTGCCTGAAAAGTTTTCAACGTCAAACTTTTGGCAGCAGGTACGCGCAAATAACTGCACCTGGTTTAGCGTCGTTCCGACACAAATCTCCTATTTGCTGCACGACAAGAATAAACATGACGATAAATCAATTGGTTTAAATAATGTCCGTTTTGGCCGATCAGCATCTGCACCGTTGTCACCGGATGTTCAGAACGCCTTTGAAAAACGTTTCGGTATTCCGATTATTGAGACCATGGGCTTAACAGAAACCGCCGCGCAAATTCTCTCAAACCCGCTGCCACCTGCAGCACGTAAAACCGGCTCACCGGGTATTGCTGTTGGCAATGAGGTCATTGTTGCAGATGAAAACCAGAACGAAGTGAAGTCGGGCATAGAAGGTGAAATATTGGTACGTGGCGCCAATGTTATGCGGCTGTATCTCAAAAATGAGGAAGCGACTCAAAGCGCAATAACCCATCATGGTTGGCTGCGAACCGGTGACCTTGGCCGAATGGATAAAGACGGCTATTTTTTCATTACCGGCAGATTGAAAGAATTGATCATTAAAGGTGGTGAAAACATCGCTCCGCGCGAAATCGATGAGGCACTCTATGCCCATGCAGATGTCATAGAAGCGGCAGCCTTTGCCTGTCCCTGCAAAGACTACGGCCAAACAATAGAAGCGGCAGTGAAGGTCACCGCGAAATCGAATATCACAGAAAAACAATTGCTGGAATTCTGTCGCCAACGCCTCGGCCCAGTCAAAACACCAGACAAAATCCACTTTCTACCAGAACTACCAAAAGGGCCATCCGGCAAAATTCAGCGGGCAAAAATTATTGACCTATTGTAATTAAGCATAAGTCCGTTAATGGCACAAAATACCCGTAAACGGCGATTTGGCGGGCACTGTCAGAGGAAAATAACTTGAGCTCTGCTTTTGTGCCTCGTAAGTTTCGCAGATGAAAAATCCGTTCCGCTACTTCAAGACATCGCCCGAGATCATTCGCCTTGCAGTGATGATGTACATCCGCTTTCCGCTCTCGCTCCGCAACGTTGAAGATTTACTCCATGAACGCCGGGTCGCGGCAACAGCCACAATGGAAGTGGCATTTGGACGAAGTTTTTGTTCGAATCAATGGAGAAGCTTTCTATCTGTGGGGGGCCGTTGATCTTGAAGGCGAAGTCCTTGAATCGTTCGTTACGAAAAGACGAGACCGCAAGGCTGCACTGAAGTTTTTGTACAAAACGATGAAGCGACACAGTCGTCCAAAAGTGATTGTGACGGATCAACTTCGCAGCTACGGGGCAGCAATGAAAGTCGTTGGAAATACTGATCGACAAGTGACTGGGCGTTGGCTCAATAATCGAGTGGAAAACTCGCACCAACCGTTTCGTCGACGAGAACGAGCGATGACTAAATTCAGAAGCGCCAAGACGCTGCAGAAATTCGCCGCCTTACATGCATCAATTCACAATCACTTCAACCTGGAATGTCATCTCTACAGCCGCCAAAATTTCAAGCTCAACCGATCTGCCGCCTTGGCTGAGTGGCAACAACTTGCAGCCTGAGGCGCACCAGTATGGGGCTCAGCTTGCCCATTGAATATTGCTCTGACAACGCCGAAATAAGGCCTACTATATTGATAGAGAGTAGTGAAGTAAGGGCTGTTGATCGAAACGGTGGTCACTCGGTCACAAGGGCATAGGGATTGAGAAACTGCCTTCCCCACAGCATGTTGCGGTCAACGGTATTTAGTTCTGCGGTGTCACAAACAACAGGCCAATTTTCATTAATCGTTTCAATTTGCTTTTCAACAATAGCCAAGGCTTGTTCTCGTGAAAGCTGGAAATGATGTGCTGCATCAAGACAGGATTTCATCTGGCTCATATTATTGTTGCCTGAGATGATCAGGGCTTGTGATGCTTCGTTATGCAAACAAAATAGTGGTGGTTGCCGATCAACAGATTATTGCCGAACACAAGCGCCGCTTTACAAAGAACATCAGTTACTTCGAACCTTGGCATTATGTGCCCCTTCTGTCGCGCAAACCGGGGGCACTGCGCAATGGTGCACCGTTTATAGAATGGCAACTTCCTGCGGCCATGAACAAGATCAAGGCCCATTATATGGATACCAAAGGCGGGGACCGGGACTTTGTTGACCTTTTGATGATGGCTTGCGAACACGGGATTGGGACAGTAGAAATAGCATGTGATCTGGCTGTTGAACAAAATACCTTGCGCCTGCCGGCAATCACTAACCTGATCAATCAACTTGTCGAACCTGTGATTGATCCGCTGCCCCAAAGCCATTGCTATCCGCAGTTGCAGGTGATGCCAGAGGCTGACTGCAAACGCTATGAACAGCTTTATGCAGGCACGCAGGTGATGGCATGAATGCTCTGATTGAACAACTCACAGCCCTACGCCTGCACGGCATGGCCCAGTGTGCACAGGACTTGTTGAGCGCCCGCACTCCACCTAACCT
>DAOUPT010000092.1 GCA_030626025.1 Anderseniella sp.
GTTGGATGAAACAAGACGAACAAGGGGCCATAGCTCAGTTGGGAGAGCGCTTGCATGGCATGCAAGAGGTCGGCGGTTCGATTCCGCCTGGCTCCACCACATTCAATTAATAAATAATTGATTTATTTAAGAAATATTATATTTTATATTTCTTTCCCCACTATTTTCCCCAAGTTTAATTCCGGGTTTCGTGTTTTCAGTGGCAGAAATCACGAAGCTTCACTTTGCAATTCGTCTGCGTCGGCCTTTGAATTCACTTCTTCGATCAAACGCACAACGTTCTCACTCTGGTCAATGTCAAAGACACCAGCCAGACCTTCGTCGTGAATATGAGTGAACTTTTTTCGGGACCATAGTCCTTGAATTGCGACCATCGCAAATATTGCTGATCAGGCAGGAAAATCGGGTTTTCCATCTGCTCGCCAACAGATTGGCCTGCTTCTCATGCGCGGTGTGGAGGTCGTTCCAGGCTTTCCACAAACAATAGATAGGTAATCTGCTCAATCACCGATAGCGGATTAGCAATACCACCCGACCAAACGCTTCCTAAAGCTGGTCGACCTTGTTCTTTAATTCACCTGTAATCACCCTGTTTACTCCCTTGGCACTGGTTCAAACCAACTATAAGTTTTAGGAGCGTTCTTGCAAGTGGGCTAAAACACGTTTTATAAGCTTTGGGGTCAATTCACAATCTTCAGATTCATTTCCCCGCGCATTCATGCCAATCAATATCTCGCACTGTTTGTGATCGCTCACCTTTCCGTAACTGGTGAACGTTGTCAGCACTTTTTCGTGAGAAAGGTTTTGGCTCCATGCCTTGAGTTCTTCTGGTGTTTTGCAAGTTCGCTCGCCAAATCTTGCCAGCGTGTGTCTAAATGAATGTGGGTGGTAATAGGCAAGGCCAACAGACTCAAATGCCTGTTTGAAGATATCTCGAATCGGGCCAGTGCTTTTCCAGTGTCTTCGCTCCAGACCGCAAGCCTTGAAACTACCCTCGTTGTCAGGTGCAATTTTTGTTGAGGGAAACAGGGGATCGTCCGGGCCGAATAACAGATTGGCTGACAAGTGTTCCATCCACGCGAAAACAATCTCCCTAGCCTCACCCCCTACCGGAAAAAAGGTAGTGGTCATGGTTTTGCGGAACTTTGTACGAACTTCCTTTGCATCCTGAAATACTGATTGCGCCTCCAGATTGATGTGCTTTACTTTTAGGGAAGTAAGAGCATCGACACGAATGCCTGTTAATAACGTGAGGGCGATCAGTGCACGATTACGTTTCTCAATATCTGTTCCATGTGACATGTGGGCCAGAACGTGTTTAATCTGTTCAAGATCTGGTGATGGTCTTTCTTGCGAAGCCCTGGCAATTCGGTTGTCATTTGCTGACGGGTTGAAATAATCGCAATCTGAATATGCAATTCTTGATTTATAGCCGGGTTGGCCAGCCAGCCAGAAGAAAAACGCTTTGACGGCCAGCAAACGCCCATTGATGGTGGCCTTGGCCAGAGGTTTTTTGGTTTTGCTGTTTATCGTCTTTGACAAATTTCGCTTGTAGCGTCTGGCCAGTTCAATATGGAAGGATGTAAAGTCTTTATAGCCAGTCGACTTTTCAAAGTCAGCAATGGCCGCCGCAGCAACGTCTACGCTTTTGATTGACCTTCGTCTGGCCTCTTCCAGATAGGTAAAATATTTATGCTTGATACGTTCGTTTTTCGGGTGATGTTTTTTCATGGTTCATCCTTTTGTGACAAGTGATCATTCAAACAGGGTTTGGCTCTATCCCTTATAGGTTCGTCTGCCTGTTGATCGTCACGCGCACAATGGCATTGAGTTCAAGGATTTGAGCTTGCGATATTCGCTTAAACATCAAATTTGTGCAGTTTTTACAGAGCGCATGCATCATTCCCGATTTCTGGTTTGAGACTTCGATTGTCACCTCGCCATATGCTGGCTTTCGCGGGCTTTGGCAGCTAAAACACCAGCATTCGTCAACTTTCAGTTTTTGTCCCTTTTTGGACCTGTTTTTGAGAAATTCAATCAGATCGTCACCTGTTATAAGGAAGGGCTTTTCAGGACCAACAATGGGGAGTCCGGTTTTGACCCACCGCCTGACAGTCCCTTTAGAAACACTCAAAAGTCTGGAAACTTCATCTACGCGATAAGGTCGGTGCCGTTTGACCAGTCGCCAGCTAACACGCTTTGGCATCTGCTCGCGCCCTATCGGTTCATCGTCGGGAGGTTTTCAAGATAAGCTTCGATATCTTTGGCGAGAAAAATGGTTTTCTTGCCGATTTTGCGAGGTGTGATCTTGCCCGCTTTGATTTCCGCATAAAGCTTAGAGCGACCAATGCCGATTTCACGGAGGGTTTCGTTTACAGTGTAAGCTTGTTTTCGCATGACGATGTGTCCTTTATTAATTTCGTGAACACACGACAACTTAAACATATTCCTGAGAAGGAAAACTCGCCCAGCAGAAATTTAGGTGAGTCATCTTATCGAAGCGAAGGTATGTTATTCTGGGATTGTGTCTTTGCCCATTAACAATTGGGCATGCAGTTTTCAACTGAGCGACCGCGCACGAAAAACAGAAGCTTTACAAGGAGATTTGACGACCGCTTTCAGCACAACGCGGATGCGGTTAACTCTACAGATTGACAGATCGGGTTGCGCTACTCTGCGCCATAAGAGCGTTATACCCGCTTTGCCCTCCATAACCGGACCACTCAGTGGGGCCTCACCAGTGTTTATGTGAGAAGACGTCGCAGGTAGGTTGGCAGAGACCTCATTGGTCGGATAAACTAAAAAGTGTTTTTTTTGAAAGATGAATTATTTGCCGATTAGCTATGACATACCGCTCTATCGCCCACCTAGCGAAGGGCACAACCTGATTATCCAAGCGACACTTGGGTGCTCTTTCAATCATTGCACCTTTTGCTCAATGTATAAGAGCAAGGACTATCAGGTGCGGCCATTGGATCGAGTCTGTGCAGAAATTGACACAATGGCAAACAGTTTTCCCCAAAGTCACCGGGTCTTTCTTGCCGATGGTGATGCAATGGCCCTGCCGACCGATCATCTGGTTTCGTTGCTGGAGTATCTTGCAGCAAGGTTTCGTGACCTGACCCGTGTGTCCGTCTATGCTACACCGAAGAACCTATTAGACAAGACACCGGAAGAGTTGGCGCTGTTGCGGGAAAAAGGTTTGAAACTGATCTATCTTGGCATTGAATCGGGCGCCAATCTCATCTTGAAACGGATTATCAAAGGCGCAAGCCAAAAGACCCATGTAAAAGCCATTGAGCGAGCGAGAGATGCCGGCATAAAGGTATCCGCAACGGTCATTCTGGGACTTGGCGGGCGTGACGACTGGCAGGCGCATATTGAGGGCACCGCCGAGTTGATTAACAAAGCACCGCCCACCTACCTTTCCACATTGCAGTTAACGTTGGAAGAGGCCTCCTATGAGGTGTTTATGGAAAGTCAACCAGAGGGTTTCAGCTTTCAGGATGATGCGGGGATATTGGCAGAACAGGCGCAGCTAATATCGTTACTCAATCCGCCACGCCCGATAATTTTCAGGTCCAATCACGCTTCCAACTGCCTTGCCCTGGCAGGAAACCTACCACGGGACAGGGAACGGTTGCTGGGCAAGATCGAATCTGTACGCTCCGGAGCCGGTGTGGGTCGACCAGAGTTTTTAAGGGGACTGTGAGGGCACGACGGGTTGAGGAAGGCATCTGAGACATCATCGACCAGTGACACCGCTTATTCTTCCGAACCGGCCTCAATGAAACATCACTGTGATTGGCTGTTCGGTGCCACATGCAGTCATTGATCTGGGACGATACGAACGACCGTTTAGAGCCCTTATTGACCGTTATCATTCCGCGTACGAATTGGAGTTGCACAAGTGGAAAACTGCCGAAGCTCCCGCAAAAGTTTCGATGCATTTTTTCGACGAACACTTGGTATTTTCGGAGAAGGCACACACGATAGATCACTGACTTCTTACTTTTCAGCTGGCGCTATGGTGTCGCTGCTGGCAGAGTGCCACGGAAGTTTCCGAAATTGTCAGGGATTTTCCTAGCGATGTTTGAATTCGACTCCCTATTGTCAGCGGTCGCCTCGGGCGAGGCGAAGCCGTTTTCCGGCTATCCACCTTATCATTTCGTGGGCGGGAATATCGACGAACCGACCGTTCCATCCGAGGCACTTGCCGACGCCGTCGGCGACGTCATTCGGAACCAGGGCCCTGCCATGGGGAAATACGGGATGAACAGTGGTCCGCAGGGCTACCTGCCGCTGCGGGAATTCTTATCCGATTGTTTGAAACGGCGCGCCGGGATGTCTGTGACACCGGGCGAAGTGCTGGTGACCACCGGATCGCTCCAAGCGATGGACCTGGTTAACAAGGCCCTCCTGAACAAGGGCGATGTGGTATTGGTCGAGGCTGCCAATTATGCGGGGACGTTGACAAAGCTGGATGCGCTGGGGGTCGACTATGTCGGCATCGAACTCGACAAAAAAGGGATGCGCATGGATGCGCTGGAACGGGCCCTGTCAGACCTTGCCGCGCGTGGCCGCAAGCCGAAATATATCTTTACCATTCCCACCATCCAGAACCCGACGGGCACCGTCATGCCCATTGAACGGCGCCGGAAAATGCTGGCGCTGGCCAAGCAGTATGACGTGCCGATATTCGAAGACGACTGTTATGCTGATCTGGTTTTTTCCGGAAAGCGCCCGCCCGCGATCCACGCGTTGGATGACGATCGGCGTGTCATTTATTGCGGTACGTTCTCCAAGACAATTGCACCAGCCCTGCGCGTTGGATATCTGGTCGCGCCATGGCCGCTGATGGGCCACATCCTACCGTTGAAAACCGACGCAGGCAGTGGCGCGTTAGAGCAGATGGTGCTGGCCGAGTTCCTCCCCGGGCATTTTGACAATCATGTCTCTGGCCTGTTGCCAATGCTGCAGGAAAAAGCTGATATCCTCTGCACTTCCCTTGATGAGCATTTTGGGGCAAGCGTCGAGTATGAAAAGCCAGTCGGCGGTATCTACCTTTGGGTGACCCTTCCAAAAACAATCGATACCGACCGGCTGTTCCAAGTGGCGCTCGAACAGGGCGTGGAGATCAACCCTGGTTCGCAATGGACAGTCGACGGTGCTGGCAATAAACACCGCATGCGTATTTGCTTTGGCCATCCGCCGATCGGAAACATCCGCGAAGGTATCGCCAAATTGGCGCAAATCTGTTTCGAGGAATTCGGCCTGCCAATCAGAAGTGGAAATGTGGAACGCCTGTAGAAGTGCGTCCGACACTGCCACTCTAGTGGTCGAGGTATACGGAAGTCTGCTTTTGTCCGAGTTCCCCTTTGAGCCAATGTCCGCTCCGTCCGCTTTACTTCTGATAACTGACGCCTTTGGTACTAATAATGTTCGGCAGAAAGGTGCCATAAACGGACATCGGCAGTTTCCGTCACAATCGAAAACAGCGGCTCCAAGGAACCGCTGTTTTATTGGAAAGCCCTAACCTTGCTCATTGGATTGTTCCGCTTCAGCACGTGCATAACGGACAGTCATATCACGAAGGGTAACAAAGCCAACCATCTCCCCAATTTCTGTAACGAGCGCGCGCGATAGAGAGAACTTGGTGAGCAGGCGGATTGCGTATTTGATGTCCATGGTGCTGGAGACGGTCAGCACAGGTTTTTCCATAATTTCATAGACACTTGAGCGATCAAGCGACTTGTTCTTGCCAATGATCTCTCGGGCAATAACCGAAACACTGATCAAACCGTATTCATCGCCCTCATATCGCCGGTCGATTACCAGCGAATTCACCTCATTGGATTCCATCAGATTAAGGGCATCCTGAACACTGGCAAGCCCATCGATCACCACAGGTGAAGGGGTCATGACCTTGGCGACGGTTATAAATTTGTGACTATTGCTCATATCTCTTTCTCGATTTCTCGTTCAATTTGTTTAATCTGGCCACCAAGGCCGATCACATCATCAATATCCAGAGTGACGGCTATGCCAGTGCCGGGCTCTTCTTCAAAACGTGCCGCTTTGCTCAAGGATTCCAGAATATGCCGACTGAGATGTTCTTCGACCAGCATGAGGATAACATCGCGCTGACCTTCAACGGTTAGTCCCATAAACGTTTTGGGCCGCTTAAGGCCCTCACCGCGGGCACTGGTAATGACCGTACACCCGGTTGCACCATGTTCGCGTGCAGCATCAATGACAAGATTGCTTTTCTCGTCTTGTACTATAGCAATAATCATTTTGAATTTCATGTCGTTTCCTCGCCGTTTTTTTGTGCTCTTTTGGTACGCTTTGCCAGCCAGCCGCTAATCTGTGCGTACCCCATAACTGTGATCATCGGGAACAGGCTGGCAAGCGCAATCAACCCGAAACCATCAAGCAGGGCGTTGCGTCCCGGTACTGTCGAAGCCAGCCCAAGTCCCAAGGCGGCCACCAGCGGCACTGTTACTGTCGAGGTTGTCACGCCACCAGAGTCATAAGCCAGTGGCACAATCATTGCCGGCGCTCGCATGGTTTGTAAGATAACAATAACATAGCCGATGATCATATACAGATAAAGCGGTGTACCCGTGACAATACGGAACGTCCCGACCATCAGAGAAATCGCAACCCCGAGCGCGACAGCAATACGCAATCCCCATGCACCGATCGCACCGCCGGAAACCTCTTTGGCTTTTAGGGCAATGGCCATCAGTGCAGGCTCGGCGATTGTTGTTGCAAAGCCGATACAAAAAGCAAAAATATAGACCCAGTAATATTTCAGCCAGAAAATATCGGTCCCACCGCCGGTGCGTTCAATAAACGCCGGATCGGTGAGCTGGCGCGCCATTTCCCGACCCAATGGAAACAGCGAGCGCTCCAGTCCAACCAGAAAAAGCGACAGGCCAAGCAGGACATAGACCATGCCGATTATCTTTTGTTCCAGATTAGCAACGGGCTGGCGCAAAATAACCAGTTGAAAAAAAACAAAAATAACTATGATTGGCAGGATATCGACCGCAGTCGAGAGCAAGGTCTCACTAATTGTTATTATCCACTGGTTCATCATGACCAGCCTACTATGCCAAAAATCAACACGAAGATGATTGGACTGAGGCTGGCAAATGCAATCAAGCCAAAACCGTCGATCATGGGATTGCGTCCGCGAATAGACGAAGCCAGACCAATGCCGAGGGCCGTAACCAACGGGACGGTGATGGTCGATGTGGTCACACCACCTGAATCATAAGCAATACCGATAATCTCTGGCGGGGCAATAGTGGTCAGCAACACGATCAAAAAATAACCACCGATAATCAACCAGTGAATTGGCCAGCCTTTCAAAATTCGAAAAACGCCTATCACGATAGCAAACCCCACAGCTACGGCCACTGTATAGCGCATGGCTGTTGCGTAATCAGACTGTGCTGCCTCATTGTTGGCAATCGCGCCTGCCCTGGCCATTGTACTGGCAGCCTCACCGGCGATGGCGATCAGCGCTGGTTCGGCCACGGTAGTGCCAAAGCCGAGACCAAAAGAAAATATCATTAGCCACATCAGGTTTCCCTTGCGGGCAAAAGCATGGGCAAGTGATTCACCAATCGGAAACAGCGCCATCTCCAAACCCTGAATGAAGATCGCTAACCCGATCATCACCAAAACCATACCAAATGCGATATCGAAAAAATTCAAAATTTCCTGTTTCAGAACAACGACCTGAAAAAAACCGATTATCACCACTATAGGAGCAAGATCTTTTGCGCTACCGCCAACCAGCCGCAAAAGCGGAAGCACACCTCCCTGCATATTCCTAACTCCTCCTGATTGTCTCCAACGATGAAGCCTAGATGAAAAATTCCAGGCACTCCTCCGGGTTAAACTATACTCAAATGCCATCATTTGAAATGACGTTTGATGGCTTTTGAAATGTTATCGCCCGCGGCTTATGATTCGCAACTGCTTAGCCCCGAACCAACGTTTTCCAACCTCGTCAACGAGCATCTCCCTACAGCCTTTATTTGCGCGGTATGCTCGACTCCCAAAGTAAAGAGCATGTGGGTGTGAAAGCTAATGGCAACAGTACTTTGGGCTAGAAGCAATCGACCGAACTTCCCGCTGAAATGACCGCCTTGGGTCATCTATGGACGGAATGGTAATTCCAAACTTCTTACCGCTTTGTGCCAAGAGCCGACATAGGCCCTACCAAAAAATCGGCTTAGCCATATAATGTCTAAGCTAGTCGCGTAATTGTGGGGAATGGCATGTCATCGAATAAGGTTCGTCATAAAGCAGTTCAACGAGGCTCCCCTCGCCAATGGGTCGGTATAGTTGTGGTGTATCTCTCTATCCCACTGGCTTTATTGGTATGCGGAGGGGATTTCGGTTGGTGGCAGGCGTGGATCTATTCCCTGCTGTTAGTTGCCGCAGGCATAGGGGGGCATATTTGGGCGGAACAGCGGCATCCGGGCTTGATGGCCGAACGACAAAATACTGACAATATCCAAAGCGCGAAAGCTTGGGACAAAGTGCTTGCTCCGCTGATGGCGCTGAGTATTGGGTTCCCACTGGTCATTGTGGCAGGGCTGGATCACCGCTATGGCTGGTCCCCCGAATTTCCGTTATGGCTCATCGTGCTCGGGTTCATCTTGATCTTGCTCGGATATGCTTTCGCAACGTGGGCATTGGCAGAGAATCGCTTTTTTTCCAGCGTGGTGCGTATTCAAACGGATCGCGGGCATGTGGTGTGTGACAGCGGCCCATACCGGATTGTGAGGCATCCGGGCTATGCAGGAAGTATTCTGTCACTGCTGGGTATTGTACTGGCCTTATGCTCGGTGTGGACACTTATTCCCGCCGCGGTGGCGTTGATTATCGCAGTGATCAGAACCTCACTGGAAGACCAGACTCTTCAGGAAGAGTTGCCAGGCTATCGAGACTATGCACAGCGCGTGCGCTATCGGTTAATTCCAGGGGTGTACTGAAGGGCCTCATACCTGCAATTTGTTGGTTTCTTTGAGCAATAGGCGAACCCTGATCTGTTATACCAGTACTCGGCCAGAACAATGCCCTGAACAAAGAGAGTCTATCCCAATAGCTGGGCTCTAATTACCGCCCTATCGGTCAGGTGTTTGTGACGTGATGTTTGCTGAAATACTCCCAGGTTGGGCTGCAAACGCCGAAGCGTTCAAAACTGTCTTGAGAGAAGCAAACATAG
>DAOUPT010000064.1 GCA_030626025.1 Anderseniella sp.
GTCATTGGGATTTGCAACCGCCAAATCGCGCCCGATAACATCAAGTCCCGGCAACATCACATCGGTCGACAACGCCACAATAGAAATCATCATCGCCAGCAGGGCAACAAATTCACCATTGGCTATAGGCTTTAAGGAAAAACGCATTATTGTCAGTTAGTTGATCTTGCTGTGACGGGCAATAGGATATTTACGATTGTCATTTACGGTCAAGCCTTGTTCTGCTGGAGGAAAACTGAAAATGAAAAATTTTATGCTCGCAGTACTCGCCATATTAGGCGGAACTCTGGTATTTTTCAGTCTTCCATTGACCAGCGTTGCAACCCTGACAATAACAGTTTTTGATCAAGACCACCAAAAAATCACAACAGATATTAACGCGACATATTTTGATAGAGATGGCAACGAAATCATCGAAATCACCCCCCAAACCCGAGGGTCATGGGATAACAACCTGCATTGGTGGACCCACTCTTCCCATCAAACAAGCATGATGCGTCCGCAAGCCGGACTGCGTGCAACGTCCACCCAGATCAAGGCAAAAGGCTGCAAAAGCACAACGATTTCGGTGACCCGAAACCGCCAATACCAACCTTTGAGATTCTCTCTGCATGGCGGCGGAACGGCCTATTTAATTTATAATTTCAAACAAACCGTCGTTCTGAATTGCAAGTAAACCTCTCCCCGCTCAGAAATCAATACGCAGGCCCAGTTTTACCGTCCATGATGTACGGTCTTTGAATTCGAGGCGGGCCCGTTCAGTTCCGGTAACTTGCAACCCCGGAACTTTCCATAGCTCACCTTCAACCCCGGCATAGCCCGTCAGCGGCCCGGCATCCGCAAAAATACCGGCCCCGACGATACCACCAACATCAAATTTTCTTTTCGACAGAGACTGGTACTCGCCAGGGAACGGCGCACCGAGAGAATCGGCATTCAGCTTGGTATAACCGCTCGCCTTGTTGTGGGTAAACCGGACAGCCCCATTTGCATAAAGCCCGAAATCTTCGTTAAGCGGATATTTGTACTTCAATCCCAACTCAAGGCCAAAACGGTCGCTTTTAATCAGATTGTCGTACCTGAAGTTTACAGTACCCACATTTGTGGTGCCACTGAAATAGCTTTTCTCGCGGGTGTTGCCATACATGAAAGCGCCATGCAAGAACAAGGATGGCTTTATGCCTTCCTCCAATATGTCATCAAGACTAATTTTGCCTTTGAGGCCAAAGAAGAAACTTGTTTCGCGGTAGTGTTCCATATATTGGCCGTTGGTCAGGTCGCCAAAACCGGCACCGGTAATCAAGCCGCCGCCCAGCGGGCCGGTTGGCCCTTCAACCCCCAGAATACCAAGCTGATTTCCCATTGCAGAAAGGTTTGGAATATACACATCAGACTCAGCATAATTGTTGTTTACGCCAAAATAGGGCGACAGGCCGACTTGCTTGCCCATAATCGGACGCGGATCCAAATTAACTTGCGCAGTAAAATTAAGACCGGCTATTTGCTCGTTTCGGCTAATCCGGGCAAATTCCGAATTAACGACAATACCGCCCAACTCGGTCCTCAGAAATGATACCCTGCTGCGTTTTAACCGCCCGACTTGTCCACCCGTGGTAATTGCAAACGGTGTGTCGGTGAATGCACTTGTTGAGCTCGTCCTGTTTGAACCCGTCGATGAATTCGCCTGCTCATTCTTTTGATCTTTCTCGCTCTTTTTTTCCGCCTTTTTGGCTGCTTCAATCGCTTTTAAGAAGTCGGCTACGAAACTGGAATACAGATCCAGGTCGTCAGGTGGATGCCGGCGGTCCTTGTCAGTCGCATGCAGGAGCTCATGGATCAGAAGTCTGAATGCGGTGCTATTGGGATCAATATCAAAAAATGGCTTGTCCAGACCAAATCTTCCAAATTTTCCACATTTAATTGCAATTATTGTTTGTCCACCTTTTCGTGGCTTACCCTTTTTGTCAAAATCGCCATGTGTCTCAGCAGGGGAAAGCCCTACGTTAATACCCAGTTTTTTTGCTTCTTTGCTTTTTGCACAGATGATACGAATTGTCTGTCCGCTATCAAACAATGCCTTGGCACCAGGATGTTTTTTGCCAAGTTCCTTAAGTCCCCGGTTGAAATCATCATTGAGCCGTTTTTGCACTTTTGACGGGTTTTTCCCGTTCTTTTTAAGCTTTGCTTTTGCTTGCTCTGACAGGACTACATTCACAGTCGCAAATGCTGACACAGATTCAACAGTCAGGGCAAGAACTATGGTAATCGCTGCAATTACAATGAATTTTGTGATGCAGCTACGAGGCCGAACAGCAATGCCGCACCAACCGTTTGAGTAATTATTGAAACCCCAAAACACTTTCCACACTCCCAAATGAATCACAACGGCTAATTATACCGTTCTGACATTTCATTCTTTAAGATCAGTGGCCCCATAACCCCGGCAACAGCAACGCGACTACTCCACTTCCCCTTGTCGCAAATTCATACGACAAAATGTGGCATCGACTTCTTGTTGGCACCCGGCCTGTGTATATGTAGATTGCTAAATTAAACGCCCAAATATGCCTGGAGTCAATCAACTCATAGTTGCGGTCACCGATAAAATCCTAGAGCCGACAAACAACGATGATCACAATCTCGCGTCACTTAACCCCAAGCTTCTTCTGCAAGCTTGACGATGATGTCGTATATTGGAACATCAGCCGTTCACCCGGGTTGATATAGCGGAAGGCCTGTTGGGCCATCAGGGCGGCTTCGTGGAAGCCGGACAGGATTAGTTTCAATTTGCCGGGATAGTGGTTGATATCGCCGATGGCAAAGATGCCGGGGACTGAGGTTTCAAATTTTTCGGTGTCGACCGGAATGAGGTTTTCTTCCAGATTGAGCCCCCAGTCGGCAACCGGACCAAGTTTCATGGTCAGGCCAAAGAACGGTAGCATGGTATCGCAGGCGATTTCGAACTCGCCTTCCTTGTTTTTGCCCTTGATGCCGGTCAGGATGCCGTCAGCACCCAGCAATTCGGTCACCTGCCCCAACTGAAATTTCATCTTGCCAGCATCTTCAAGCGCCCGCATTTTGTTAACGCTGTCGGGCGAAGCGCGGAACTCAGGACGACGGTGCAGCAAGGTCATTGAGGCGGCCAGCGGTTGCAGATTATGCACCCAGTCAAGAGCACTGTCGCCACCACCGACAATCAGGATATTTTTGCCGCGAAACTTTTCCATCTCGCGCACCGAATAAAACACCGAGGTGCCTTCATAATCATCAATGCCCGGCATCGGCGGTTTTTTCGGCATGAAACTACCACCACCAGCCGCAATCACAACAATTTTCGCTTTAAAGGTCAAACCGCCATCGGTTTTCACCTCAAAATCATTGTCGCCATGCTTGACCAACTCGGTGACCATTTCATTGTAATGGTATTGTGGATTAAACGGCGATGCCTGCTCCAACAAGCGATCAGTCAGCTCCTGACCCGATACTTCCGGCAGGGCTGGAATGTCATAAATCGGTTTTTCAGGATAAAGCTCGGCGCACTGGCCGCCCGGCTTGTCGAGAATATCCACCACATGACATTTTATGTCGAGCAGACCCAATTCAAAAATCGCAAACAACCCGCACGGGCCACCGCCGATGATCACTGCATCGGTTGTAATCACATCACCACTCATGAGCATTCACCTAATTTAAAATTGTTTCTCAGGCAGATTGACAACCAGCCCGTCCAATTCATCGGTGATTTTAACCTGGCAGGAAAGACGGCTGTTGTCGCGCACATCAAAGGCAAAATCGAGCATGTCTTCTTCTGTTTCTTCACGCTCACCGGTTTTTTCGAGCCACTTTTCATCGACATAAACGTGACAGGTGGCACAGGCACAGGCCCCGCCGCAATCAGCATCAATGCCAGGCACCATATTTTTGACTGCCACTTCCATCAGCGTCATGTCATTTTGCGCATCCACACTGTGTGAAGTACCATTGTGTTCAATAAATGTAATTTTGGCCATACCCGAACCTTGTAAGAAAACGATAACATTACAGCACCCCCAAAAGATGCATATTTCGTTCGCATACTTAGTAAATTGCCAAGCTAAAAACAATGTGTAAAATTAGCCGTCTGTTGCCAGTGTTTCGATGGTAACAATACACACAGCAACAGCGTGCTTGAGTCGGCTTACCAGTGGCTGTTTTTGCGCCTCATCGCCTTCAAAGCCAATTTTCTCCAGATCGGCCGATAAGTCGGCAACCTGCAGAGCGCCAATACCGCGGGCGCTGCCTTTTAGGGTATGCACTGCCATAACCCAGTCAGACTTGTCTAATGCGGATTCGATATTTTCAAACTGCAGAACCGCCTGCTCTTTAAACAATCCGAGCAATTCCTGCTCAAGAGCCTTGTCTTGCATCGTATACTGGGTCAAATGAGCCAGATCTATAATTTGCGGATCAACCTGCACGCGCCTGTCCACATTTTTTTCGACAAACTCGTCTTTTTGTACTGCAAAATCCATTTTTTCTCCATCAGGCAGATCTGCCCCTTACAATCAACTTATCTTAAAAACTGTTTTGAAATTATAACAAAACCAAAATAATCCGCGGATTTTAGCCAAAATCGTTAACAAATCCTCAACCAGGTGATTCAAATTTGAGCACAATCTTAACCATCCTTTCAGTTTTTCGGTCCACATCAGCGTTAACCAGTTCAAAAAACCGCCAAAAAAGGGTATGTTGGTTAATTGCGGCCATAGGGTGTAGAGGAGGCAAAACAATTCTCAACCCCGTTTAACAAGAAAAGCGATCTGAACGCGTGCCATAATTTGGTTCCGTTTCAGGGCTAACGCTCTTGTTATATACGGGGTTCTGATGCAGGCGGATTTTCCGACCAGCCAGGAAAGGGAAAAGCCAACTCCAGCACAAACCAGAAACCGCAAAATTCTGATTTGGTTCAGGGTACGACAGGTAAAAGTGATTTAAGTTTAAGTAACGCGTAAGCAGGGTAAAATAAAATGGCAAAAAGCAGCTCCGATAAAAGACCGCCAAACAAGGCCGGTTCCGACAAACGGACAGGTTCTGAGCGTACTGTTGTAAATGCAAAGGATCCAACAAATGGAAAACGGCAGGCGGTACCAACACGTCGCCAGGCAAAAGGCGCCAGAAAACCCCAGCCATTACGCTCTCGGCCGGCCAACGAAAATGAACCGGGAACAGCTGCCCTGATCTCACGGATGAGAAAACGCCCTTCAAGCGCCCCCCTGTGGTTTGCCTTTTTGGCCTCCATGATGTGGGTATTTGCATTTTTCGCACAATATTTTGATCAACTGGGGGTTTTGTCTGACCCGCTCAATGCAAAAAACCTGCCAACCGTTCTGACCGGCACTGTCACCCTGTTTTTGCCGATCTTTCTGTTTTTCTCAACCGCCTACCTGTTGTGGCGGGCCCAGCAAATGCGCCATATTTCTGAAGGCCTCATTCACACTGCCATGCGCCTCATTCGCCCGCAGGAAGTGGCAGCTGATGGCCTTATGTCCATTTCCCAGTCCATCCGCTATGACGTTGATCAGCTGGTCGGCGGCATTGAGCATGCCATGGCTCGCGCCGGTGAACTCGAAGGTATGGTCCACCGTGAAATTTCCAACATCGAACGCGCCTTCGGAGCCAATGAAGAACGTATTCGCACGCTTCTTTCTGGCCTTGAAAACCAGCGCAACGCCCTGCGCGAAGCCGGTGATGTGATTAACAAGGAGACTGCACCTCTCCTGTCGCGGCTTGAAGAAAGCACCGGCGCCCTTGGCGGTCTGGTAAACACGGCCACCGCAACACTGACCAATATTGATGAAGGCCTTAAAACCTCATCTGGCGATCTTTCCGCAACAGTGGAAGACTTTTCAACCCGCGCCACAGTTGCCGGCAACGAACTGAACGTGCAATCTCAGCGCATGGATCAGATGTCCGGCGTCATGGTCAATGAAATGCGAATTTTCTCGGAAAGTTTGGGCTCACAAATTGATGCCCTTGGCGTTTCGACAACGAAAATCAACAAGGAATCCGCTGATTTCAGCCAAAATGTTCAGAGCATGGAAGCAAGGGTTCTGGCCGCGCTCAAAACCAGCGGCGAAGAACTGGGTACTGTCAATACCGATGTTATGCGCAGCGTTGAACGGATGACCGGTACATTGTCAGAACAACTCACCGGCACCAGTGCACAATTATCAGAACTGCTGCAATCAACCAGTTCTAACCTGACCTATCATCTCCAGTCGACCTCGGCTGAAGTAGCCAAGGCGATGGAAAAATCAGGCATCGATGTTTCTCAGCAAATTGAAACTTCCGGCGTTGCCCTGTCCGACAAACTGCTGTCAGTTTCCGGCGATTTTGTCGGCAACGTGGCTCAAGCTCGTGATGACCTTTATACATACCTCGAAGATGTTTCAGGCAAAATGACCGGCCGCCTGGCCGATTCCACCAAGGCTCTCTACACTGAAGTTGAAAGATCAACCGGCGATATCTCCGACAAACTGGAACAAACCAGCAGCGTACTGTTTAACCGTGTCGCTGAAGCCACCGGTCAAATGTCGGCCCATCTTGATGAATCAACCAGCCGCCTGTCCGTCTCGATTGATGAAACATCAACCCAGATGGTTCAGCGTCTGGAAACCTCGACCTCACGTCTATCGCAACTGCTTGATGTCGCTTCTTCTGACATGACCAACAAGCTGGAAGACACCACGACCCAACTGGCTGGTCGTCTTGATAAATCTTCTACCGATATGGCTACAAACCTTTCTGAAACTTCCGGTCAAATCACCGGTCAGCTTGATGCAACAGCTGCCGACCTTGCCACCCAGCTTGCTCGATCTTCAACAGATATGACCGATCGCTTGACCGCGACCAGCAATAAAATAACCGACGGTCTGGACACAACCGCCCACAATCTGGCAACCCAGCTCGACCGGTCATCCACCGACATGACCGAGCAATTGGCGTCAACAACTGAAAAAGTGACCGGCGATCTCGATACAACTGCTAACAATCTGGCGACCCGTCTGGATCATTCCTCGTCTGAAATTACCAACAGTCTGGCAAACACCAGCAGTGAAATTACTGAAGGGTTGAGCACAACAGCCAACAATCTGGCCGCACAGCTGGACCACTCCTCTTTGGAGATCACCAACCGTTTGGCCAATACCAGCAGTAAAATCACCGATGGTTTGGAAGCTGCTGCCAGCAACCTTGCCGAAGAATTGGATTATTCTTCTGGAAAAGTTACCGAGCGGCTGGCCAACACCAGTGAAAAAGTGACAGGTCAACTGGAAACAACCGCCAACGATTTGGCGACCAATCTGGAGAGTACAACCGCCAGCGTTACCCAGTATTTCAACAAAACCACCGGCGATGTGACCACCCAACTGGCCGATACCAGCACCAGACTTCTTGCCCAGCTTGATGAAGCTGCCGGTGACATGACAATCCGGCTGGATGACACAACCAGTAAACTGTCACACCAGCTTGATGCTGTAACCGATGGCATGACCGGTAAATTGTCAGACACAACCGTCCGTCTGACCGAGCAATTATCTGTGGCTGCCGAAGACATGACATCAAAACTGTCAGACTCAACTGCCCATATTGCCCTTCGTCTCGACAACACATCACTGGAAATGACCGGTCGTCTCGACAACACAACAACCAGTCTGACCGACAAGCTCGACAAAGCCTCATATGATCTGGCCGAACGACTTGATACAACCACCAATCAGTTCCATTCACAGCTAAACAGCGTGTCAGGCACCATGCTTAGCCGTATTGAAACCACCGTATCTGACCTTGGCAAACGCTTTGATGTCTCTGCTGCCCTGCTTGAAGACGTCACCGGTAACATCACCCAACGCTTTGATGGCACCAGCGAGAAGTTTACCAAAATTCTCGACAGCGCCAGTTCCCAAATTCTTGGCGAACTGGGTAGCGCCAGCAGCGCCTTTTCTGATGGCCTGAAACTCAGCACCGATCAAATCACCGGTCGCTTTGAAGAAACAACCAGCGCCCTTGCCGAGCGGGTTGATAAAGCATCCGAAGAGATTGAAGGTCGCACCAACGCCGCCTCGCGCCGCCTGGAAGAGGCTGGCATGAAATTCAGCGGTCACATTGAAAAAGCCAACAGCTTCCTGTCTGACAAACTGGCCAACTCGGCCAAAACCATGGACCTCCAGCTTGAAACAATTTCAACCGATCTAACCGGTCGTCTTGAAACAACCGGCGAGCGGGTCGCAAAACACCTGGAAACCTCTTCAGGCATGGTTGAACGGGCTGTTGATCACTTCAACAACAGAATGGATAGTGTCGTTCATTCCCGCGAAATCCAAATGGATGAACTGATCAAAATGCTCGGTAACAAGGCAGAAGATGTTGACATGATGATGCGCAATTATGTGTCAGTGATTGAAGACTCCCTCACCAATGCGCACAGCAAGTCAGACGACATCTCCCGGCTGCTCACGGCGCAAACAGGTGCCGCAGCCACAAATTTGAAATCAGAAATTGCCCGCATCGAAGCAACGTCTGATGAGCAGATCGCCAAAGCAGCCCAGGCCCTTGGTAAACAATATGAGGCTGTGATCGGCTCGCTCAACAACATGCTGGCATCAAGCACCAGCGACTTTGCCGACACCGCCCAAAGCATGCGGGCCACGGCCCAGCAAGTGGCCAAGGATATTGACTTTGCCCGTAACGAGCTGCGTCGCACCATCCTTGATCTACCTGACGAAACCCGCAACAATGCAGATGCCATGCGTCAGGTTGTTTCAGACCAGATCACCGCCCTCAATGCGCTTGCCGATGTTGTTAAACGGCAAACCGGACTACTGGACATTTCCGGGCCAGGGGTCAGTCTCGTGCCTGATGAGGTATCGCCGGGAAAGCCTGAAGGCGCCCCGTCTGCTCGCAAGCAGACGCGTGGCGCCACCACAAAAAAGCCTGCTAAAGCAAAACCGGCCGTTGCGTCACAACCTGTTGCTAACAAACAACCTGTTGTCACCAACAGCGCTTTGGAACTGGTGCGCAGCCGCCCGGCCAGCGACCCGATTAAATCCAAAGCCAGCCGCGACAGTGCCGATCTTTTACCGCAACTTGAAAAGAACGCCCCCCCTGCCCGCAAAGCAGCCAAACCGACCAGCGCAGCAAGACAGACAGAGCAACTGGTGTCAAAACTCAATGGCGCAGCCCGTGACTTGACCGAAGCCTTTGAAGACCACCTGCCCAATGAGGTGGAGCGCAAGTACCGCGCCGGACAGGCCCATGTTTACACCCACCGGCTTTATCAGGCCCGTGGCCAAAAGATGTATAATATGGTCAAGCTGGGTTACACCGAGGAACGCCTGATCCGTGGTCGCGTCGATGCCTATATCCGCCTTTTTGAACGGTTACTGGATACGGTTTCAGCAAGTCCGCAAGGCTCTGATATGGTCGATGCCTGCCTGGCCTCGGAAAGCGGCAAATTATATCTGCTCTTTGCTCAGGCTGCCGGCCGACTCGAAAACTGAATTTCATAAACCTTTCCCTAACCACTTTCCTTAATACTCTGGCCAGAAGAAAATATTGCGCTTGGCAATATTAGTTTGTTTGTTTGTGAAATTTTGAGTTGAGGTAAGTGTATCGTGACGCAGTTAACAGAACTAGATTATGAGTCCATCGAAAATGCTGTAATGGAAACCGCCCGCGGTCGATGGTTCTTGTCAGAACACAAAAAACGTCACGGCGGCACCGACACCCCCACCCTGCTTGATGCTATTGGCCGGTTGGAAAAAGTCATTTCATCCATCAGCAAGGATTTCCCTCCTCAACAAACCACTGACCAGGACAGCATCATACCGGCAACCATCGCCGCTCCGCTTGCAACCAGCATCGCCTCTGCACCAGAAGCAGCTTCAGAAACACCATCACTCAGCCAGGAAAACTTGCAGTTTTTCTCCAACGACGAAGACTTGTTCGCCGATGACACCAGCACCTTGCCACCAACTGCGATTGAAATTGACAGTCCTGCGCCAGAAGCCGAACCGGTAACCAGCCAGGCCACAGCGTCAGAAGTCTCACCTGAAATATCCGCCGAGCCGGAAAATCCGCCACGTGATCGTTTCAAAATTTTCAAGACCTCTCCATCAGAAAGCACCGGGGAAGTTGCAAAATCTGATACACAAGAAGCAACAGCCGAAATTCCCGACCCGGTCATGCAACCAACCGATGAAGAGCAGGAACGCATCGTTGTCATCCGCAATACCGCCAGTGATGATATCGACATCCCTCTTTCTGACGACTTCAGCGACTTCGCGACAACAGAAAATACGGCTTCTTAAAGTGTGTCTCCCAAAAGTGGGCACCAGTTTTAGGGTAAAGACACGCCTAAAGCGTTTCCGGTTTAAACTGAACCACTCGGGCAGCAAGTGCTGCCCCGGCGCCACTGCGCCGCGCCAGTGCAGGCCCGCACGTAGTGAGGATATGCCGTGAACGGAATAAAACTAGAGCGATTCAGGCGTAGCCGGAAATGCTCTAGAAACAAACTTTTAAAGCACAGAAGCAAACAGTCCGTGATCAACATTGCCGCCAGATAGAATAATGGCGGTATGTTTTCCCTTACAATCTCTCTTGCCGGACAAAATAGCTCCCAATGCTACGGCACCACCCGGCTCGAGCACCAGTTTCAGCCGCTCAAATGCAAACCGCATCGCAGCCCGCACCTCGTCGTCACTGATTACTAGCCCGCCAGCAAGCCGCGATTGATTGACAGCAAAGGTCAGGTCGCCCGATGACGGCGACATCAGGGCATCACAGATTGAGCCTGTCGTGGTTGGATTGGAAACAATTTTTCCAGCCTCCAGCGACCGCCGGTAGTCATCAAAGTGTTCCGGTTCAACCGAAAACACTTTGGCACCAGGCAATTTTCGCTCAAAAACCAGACCACAGCCACCAACCAGACCGCCGCCACCGGTCGGCACCAGCAATTGATCAATAACAACGTCATTATCTTGCGCCCATTCGGCAATTTCAAGCGCCGTTGTTCCCTGCCCGGCGATAATAAATTTATGTTCAAAAGGCGGTACCAGAATAGCGTTACGAGCTTCCAACTGACTGCGGGCGACTTCTTCGCGGTCTTCTGTTGCCCGATCATAGGTCAAAACATCAGCGCCAAGCGCCCGGGTATTGGCCAGTTTGATCGCTGGCGAATCCGACGGCATGATAATCAGTGTCGGCAGTTTTCTAATCCCCGCGGCCGCTGCCACCCCTTGCGCATGATTACCCGAGGAATAGGCAACAACTCCGCCCGGATTTTCGTTTGCATCCAGTTGTGAGATGAAATTCCATGCGCCACGGAACTTGAACGAACCGGTACGCTGCAAGCATTCCGGTTTGATAAACACCCGGCCACCGGCAATGTCATTCAGCCACGGCGACTCTATCACCGGCGTTTTTACCGCCATACCCTCCAGCCGCGCCGCCGCCGCCACAACATCTTCAAATACTGGTAGATCGAGTTTCATTATTGTTGCCTTGAATTTGGTTTTTTCACACCTATATATGTGTGGTACTCAATCTCATACCGGAGGGCAAATCCTTATGAATGCTACATCACCCAGTTCTCACAGTCACATCCATGTAAAGGGTGTAAAACACCGCAAAAAATCCGGCTGGACTCCAATCGGTATCGTCGCAATGGTGTTTGGTTTCATGATCGCATGGCCCGTTGGTCTTGCCGTTCTGGCCTATATTTTATGGGGTGGACGGGTCGATGATCTGATCAGCGATCTTGTCGATACGATCAAGGGAGCAACCCGCAAAACCCCACCCTCTTCGGGCAATGCGGCTTTTGATGATTATAAAGCAGCAACCCTGCGTGACCTTGAAGCACAACAGGCCGAATTTGCCGAATATGTCGATCATCTTCGTCAGGCCCGTGATCGAGAAGAGTTTGAACACTTCATGAAGTCAAAGAAAAGTAAAAAGTGACACAAAAAAGTAACAATTGGCCATTATAAGTATAGCCAACAACAAATTCCCGCACCGGGTGCCTCTATTGAGATGACGCCCATTCGGTTTCTATGAAGCCGATTAAGGTCGCGGGATGACGGATTAAACCCGGTCTAAACGACCGGGTTTTTTGTTGCCCAAATCCTTAAACCCTGCCACCGGCTCAGCGATACAGCACTTCGCCTTGCAGGTCTTTGTATAGGTCAGCGACAAATTCGCCATAACCGTTGAACAGTTTGCTCGGCACTTTATCATCGGTACCCAAAATCCGTTCCTGCGCCTGACTCCAGCGCGGATGAGGCACTTCTGGATTCACATTGGCCCAGAATCCATACTCTGCGGCCTGAATGTTTTCCCAAAAACCTACCGGGCGTTTTGATGTAAAGGTGATCCGGTTGATGGATTTTGCCGATTTAAAGCCGTATTTCCACGGACAATGTAACCGCAATGGCGCTCCCATCGAATTTGCAACAGGCTTGCCATAAGCCCCGGTCACCATGAAGGCCAGATCATTGGTTGCCTCGGCCATCGTCAAACCCTCAGTGTAAGGCCAGGGTAATCCGCCACCAAACAATGGTGGTTTTTGTCCCGGTGCCATTTCCGGGTCATGAAAAGTCTGAAACTGAACATATTTGGCGGTATTTTTTGGAGCAGCCAGCGCCACCAGCGCTTTCAGTGGAAATCCTGTCCACGGCACCGTCATTGCCCAGGCTTCAACACAGCGATGCCGAACAATCCGCTCTTCTAGCATGACTTTTTTCAGCAGATCATCAAAGCCGATGGTAAAGGGTTCTTCAACCTCACCATCAATCTTGATTTCCCACGGCCTGATTTTCAAGGCCTGAGCACCCTTGGATATCCGTTTGGAGGTGCCAAATTCATAGAAGTTATTGTAGCTGGTATTGAGTTTCTCTCCGGTTATCTCGCGTCCGGCATCTGCAAATTTCGGGTTTTTTGTTGCTGGATAATACTTTGCTGAAGGATCAACGCCAGCCTCAGCTTTCCCCGATAGCAATCCCAACCCAATACTCCCCGCACCAAGCCCGGCCAAAAGCTCTCTGCGATTGATAAATACATCTTCAGGTGTTGCAGCGCGTTCAGGCAATTCCCAGCCGTGAATGGTTTTAATCAGCATTTTGTCTGTCCTTATTTATTTCCCGGTGACATATATGCTCATAAATCCAAACGCCGTCGAGACACTTTCAGCGTTGATATATTCACATTTCCGCGAACACCACGCCACCACCAACACAACCTATAAGGGAAATTAGGAAAACATTAACCATATTTGGTTAAGATCATCCTATCAGACATCGCAAGGAAAACCAAAATGGCTATCGCTCTCATCCTCCTGTTTTCGTTTTTTGCTGGTTATTTCGCCTGGTTCATCGCCAATGCAGCCCGAAAGCTAACCAAAACCGTTACGCGCTTTGATATGGATATTTCCAGCATCCAGACAGATTGACTACTTTTTAAAAAGCCCTGCGATCGCTTGTCCAACCGAAGGAATCTCGCCTTCAATCAAATAACGAATCCCCAGCCATGCACTAAAGGCAATGGCGATCACCGTCAAAAACGAGTTGACCGACAGGGTTGAAATTCCGCTCATCCCCTGCCCGATTGTACAGCCAAGGGCAAAAATGCTACCAATCGCCATCAATGCCGCACCACCAAAATGGCGACGCATTTCACGGGCATCATCAAACGCTTCAAAGCGAAAACTGCCATCCAGCAGTGAAGCCACAAACGCCCCGCTTAAAACACCCAGAACACCACCAATCGGAAATGTTATAGCAGCGCCCGAAAACGTCATGGCATAAACCAGCGTATCACCGATAGGTCGGGCAAAGCGGTATGATTCAAACGTCACCTGCTCAAATCCATCCTGGCCGATAAGAGCAGTAACCCACCAGCCATAAACAACAACACCGCCGATCACCAAACCGGTAAAAAGCCCGGCCCGGTTGGTCAAAAATCGCTTTGAAGACAAGGCCCAGCCAATACTGGCAACAGACACTGTCAGCGCCACAGCAAAATGGCCAACCCGCGATTCACCGAAAATGAGGTCGCTGATTGAAGATGTCGGAGCATTAGTCAACGGGATATTGCTTGGAATAATTACATAAAGCCCGAAATAGGCCAGAACACCATTGGCTGTTGTATACCCAACGATACCCAATATCAAAATAGACACCAGCGAGCGCATGTCACCGCCCCCTGCCCGCACCAACATGCCAAACGCGCAAGTGCCAACCAGCGCCATTCCAAGACCAAACAACAACCCGCCGACAACTGAGCCGACCAGCCGCAGTTCCGGCGTCAGATAAAACGAGTTTGAAACGTCTATAATACCGAGGAAATCGAGCATCTGCGTCCCGGCTATCGCCACACCAACCGCCAAAACCCAGGTCCGCAGCCGTGAACGCTCGGTGCCATAATAGGTTTCTTCAATCGCCCCGAGAGTGCAAAAATTGCTTTGCCGCGCCACAAAGCCGATGGCCAAACCACCAAGCAGCCCCCAAAAGGCAACATAAAATGAAAATGGCGCGCCAATCATGCTGTCCTCACTAACAAACCGCGAGAAAATCAGTCAAGACGCTATTACTTGAATTCAAATCTGAATATCGGTGCCATAAAGCTGGCAGAGAAGTTCAACAATACGCCGTGCTTCATCACTCGCAATCGAATAATGAATCATCTTACCATCGCGGCGGGTTTTCACCAACTTGTCATTTCTCAAGCGGGCCAGTTGTTGCGAGATGGTCGGCTGGCGCAATTCCAGGATCGATTCCAGTTCGGTAACCGACTTCTCACCCTGATACAGAAGACACAAAATAACCAGACGGCTTTCATGGGCCATGCCTTTCAGCATTTCCGTTGCAACGCTTGCCCGCTCTTGCAGGGTCCTCAGCGAAACCGCATCAGGGCGTCTGGTTTTGATATCAGTTACACCATCAACAATGGTGCCACCGGAAATAGTCGGGACTGAAACACTCATCTTTCAACTCCACAGATTGTTATTGTACAAACAATAGCACTTGGCTTACCGCAGCGCAACATTCAAGATCGAAAATATGAGAAAAACATCATATAAGGATCATTTTGTTAAATCGCCTCTTCCGAAATGATCACCCTTTGATCTATTTCACCAATTCTGCTTTCATCTTTCCCGTCATAATCAATCGCCAGCAGCACTGTCTGAATCGCCGCCAGCCGCGCCCGGCGCTGATCATTCGAATCAATAATCGTCCAGGGTGCCGTTGCTGTATGGGTCTGATTGATCTGATCGGCAATCGCCTTGCTATAATCATCCCACTTGCCCACCGATTTGTAATCAATCGGTGACAGTTTCCAGTTTTTCAATTCTGAATTCTTGCGTTCGTAAAATCGCTTCAATTGCTCGGGCCGACTGACTGTCAGCCAGAACTTGAAAAAATGAATGCCCTCACGCACCATCATTCCTTCAAACACCGGCACTTCCTGAAAAAACTGTTGCACTTCATCTTCATTACAAAAGCCCATCACCCGCTCCACACCAGAGCGATTGTACCAGGAGCGGTCAAAAAACACCATTTCGCCATGGGTTGGCATATGCCGGACATAGCGTTGAAAATACCATTGTCCGCGCTCGACATCAGACGGTTTCGACAAGGCAATAACCCGGGCATAGCGCGGGTTCAGATTAGCTGTAAAACGCTTGATCGTACCGCCCTTGCCCGCCGCATCGCGACCTTCGAACACCATGGCGATACGTTCATTATTGGCCCGTACCCATTTTTGCAATTTCACCAGCTCGATCTGCAACTCTTCCAGCCGGTCCTCAAAATGGCCCCTTTTCATCTTTTTAGAAAAGGCATAATCGCCGTCCGGGAAAGTCAACTCTTCCAGTTCACGTGGAAATTCATCAAAATCTAGCGAAAAAAATTTGCTGTTCATCATAAGTCCTGTTTGAAAAAATACTGCCCTTACCTTACAACCAGATCACAGCAAAACCACATTGTTTTTGGAAAAACCTTTAACAACACCAACCTGTTTACCAGCGGAGAAAAGATGTCTTACCGTCCAGCACAAATTACCAAACTGTTTTTAGCCCTGTTGCTGGTGTTACCTTTGACCGCCAACACCGTGCAGGCCGCTATCACAAAATGTAAGATCAACGTTGTCGGTGGTTCCTTCAAAGGCCGGTCTTTTGCACTGGAAATGAAAAACGGTAAACTTGTCGGTCAATCGGGCATGTCGGATTCAAATTTGTCGGGTTGCCGCGCCAAAAAACTGGTTTATGGTCGCTGGTATCATCTGTGTAAAAAAGGCACCCTGATCGTCTACAAGCGCAAAAACTCAAAGTGGCAACGCCTGAAAGACAAAAGCCTGCTAAAATACGAACATACCTGCTTTTAACTCAGCGCATTTTCGACAATTTCGATAACGTGGCGGTAAAGCCCGACAGCGAAACCGGGATGTCAAATCTCTGACCGTCAAGTGTCACGAAAGAAACTTTCAGTACATTACCGTTTTTCAGGGTACCGAGCACTTTCGCCGACAGGTTTACCCGGGTAAAAGCACCGCCCTTGTCGCTGGACAAAACCGCCAGCCGACGAGGCTTCTTCTTGTCAATCTGCAATTGCACACCTGCTGGCAAGTTTAAACCATGGGGAAGCCGCAGCACCAGCATATAGTCTTTGTTCTTCAGGTCGCGTTGCACAGAGGTAACCAGCAAAGGTTTGCCATCCGCACCCTGACGAATGGCCCGTGCCATCCGGCACAAGCGCACCTTGCCCGTCGCTGCTGTTTTGCATTCGGCAATCCAGTTGCTCGACTGAAACTGCTTTGTGGCGGCAACAGAAAACGGGCTGTGCATCATCATAGATGATGCCAAAGCAACAACCCAAATCCATAGAAATTTTTTCATATGCGAATCACCTAACGTCTTCAATGATCAGACGTTAGGTGTGATTGACTTATATATCAAGGTCCGCGACGAGCTGCACCTTCAAGGTCTTCTTGCGATTGCAATGGTCCCCGCGCCCGTTTGACCTCAAGATTATTCAGCGCTGCCAGATAAGCCTTGGCCGAAGCAACCAGTGTGTCAGGGTCGGCGGCCCGCGCCGTTGCCCGGCGACCGGTTTCTTCATCCTCAAGCCGCACTGAAACTTCCGCCTGAGCATCGGTGCCAGCGGTTACCGCATGCACCTGATACAGCGCCAGCCGTGCCTCGTGCGGCAACAATTCATGAATAGCATTAAACACCGCGTCCACAGGGCCGTTGCCGGTTGCTTGCACCGTGTGATGCTCACCTTCAATATTCAAAGTCAATGTTGCCGATTGCGGACCGGTGGTTCCCGCCACCACCAGCAATGACACAACTTTGTTGTGATCACTTGAGGTGGAGATATTCTCATCAACCAGCGCTTCAATGTCTTCGTCATAGACATGCTTTTTACGGTCAGCCAATTCCTTAAAGCGTACAAAGGCGTCTTGAAAGACGTTGTCGCTCAACTCATAGCCCAACTCGGCCAGTTTGGATTGAAACGCCGCCCGGCCCGAATGCTTACCCATAACCAGCGAAGTTTTGGCCACACCAACAGTTTCCGGTCGCATGATTTCGTAAGTCGAGCTGTTTTTCAGCATACCATCCTGATGAATGCCCGATTCATGGGCAAAGGCATTACGCCCGACAATCGCTTTATTGTATTGCACCGGAAACGACGTTACTGCCGAAACCAACCGCGAGGCGCGGGTCAGATAACTGGCATCAATGTCGGTCATATAGGGCATAATATCGCCGCGGGTTTTAATCGCCATCACCACTTCTTCAAGGGCTGCATTACCAGCCCGCTCGCCCAGACCATTGATGGTGCATTCAATCTGCCGGGCCCCGCCATCCAAAGAAGCCAGCGAGTTGGCAACCGCTACGCCAAGGTCGTTATGACAGTGAGCCGAGAAAATTGCTTTATCAGCATCAGGCACCCTCGCGCGCACGGTTTCAAACATCTCACGAATTTCGTCAGGCATCGAGAACCCGACCGTGTCAGGCAAATTAATCGTTGTTGCACCCGCAGCAATTGCTGCTTCAACACACTGGCACAGATAATCAATCGGGGTCCGCGTTGCATCCATTGCCGACCACTCAACATCATCGACCAGATCGCGCGCCTGTCGCACGGTTTTGGCAATAATCTCCAAAACCTCTTCCTGGGTTTTCTTCATCTGATATTCCAGATGAATAGGCGAGGTGGAGACAAAGGTGTGAATACGCGGCTTTTGCGCATGTTTCACCGCCTCACCGGCCCGGGCAATATCTGCCGGAATAGCCCGCGCAAGCCCTGCCACCGTGGCTTTTTTAACCTGTTTGGCGATTTCTGAAACCGCTTCAAAGTCCCCTTCTGAGGCAATCGGGAACCCGGCCTCAATAACATCAACCCCCATCTCGTCAAGCAGATGGGCCACCTCGATCTTTTCTTCAAATGTCATGGTGGCGCCCGGCGATTGCTCGCCATCACGCAAGGTTGTGTCGAATATTCGCACGTAATTAGGATTCATTATTACCTCTCAACTTCTCTCTCCAGATGATCAAGTTATCCACTGATTTCTTCCCACTTCATCGACCTTCCCATTTCCGAAGAGTTACCGTGCCTGCCAGGGTCTACGCACCTGAAAATTT
>DAOUPT010000110.1 GCA_030626025.1 Anderseniella sp.
ATGTCCTTGATTGTTTTCTCTGACGCTGTGCGTCGTGTTCCGGGTTTTTGTCTCATCTTCGCTCCTTAATGGCTACGATGAGCTAAAAACCCTCTCTTATGCAATACCGCTAATCTGTTCCATAGGCGTTGATGTCAGACACTCGCTAGCGTTTGATCCATGAACCCAAGTTCTCTAACGAGTTGTCTTGAGGCTGTTCTTATTTCATCTATCTGTTTTGGGCTGATTATTAGTTGCATCATACAACTATACGATCAGTGATACGTCTTTTCAAGTTTTCATAAATAACCCGATGAAATATCTTTGACGCAAATGTTCTGTGCCTGCTTTTGTCGCATTGCTGCCGTTGAACTATAGTCGTGGCAGGGTAACTAAGGGTTCGGAGTTGTCGATCGCAGCAATTTAAACAAATGACTGTTAATGGCACAAATTCACCGGATGTGATGTCCACCACCACCTTCCGAAGTTGAGGGCATTACTGCCGTACATTTCAATCCATACTTAATGGGATTTTTGACCATTTGCCGACTGACCCACCTGGGAAGCAGTCGGTCCATCCCATTAGCGGAATTCGTTGAAAAAACCATCCACGCAAAAACAAACCATGAAAACCATCTATCAGGCACTGGGACTAAACAACTAGGCCATTACAACCTTGATTTGTCTACATGCCTTAGCCTAATACATAGCCCTGTCAGCTCGGTTCAAAGCAGTGAAGCACAAGGAGCAATATGTCAGATAACTCGAAGGGTACTCCACCCCCGGCATCACGATTGTTGGGCTGGTTGTTGCTGGTTCTGGTGACGACAGAACTCTTCTATCTTTATTCCGATATCGAAGGTGCCGGTATTGCCGCTCAGGTTCTGGTTTTGTCATTGTTTGTGCTGGGCTGGCGGACTTTGAGGTTGCGCGAAATCTATCTGGTAATTGTGTGTCTGGCACTATTCGGCCTAGTGTGGCTTTCCGGTCAACCGATTGTCTATGTCACCTTTGAAGGCCTGTCGCGGGCAGCGTATTTGGCCAGCTTCATCTTGTTGATGGCATTGCTGCGTGAAGGCGCGCTGACCTCGCCTTCGGTTCTCGAAGTAGGAACCTTTCTCACTCGTCAACCCTCAAGCCGACGGTTCGTTACTTTGTTTGCCGGTGGGCATTTCTTTGCTGTCCTCATTAACTTGGGTGCCTTGTCACTGTTGGCCCCGATCATCCAACGAGGTGTGCGCACAAATATTGCTAAAGGCGTGGCCCTTGACGAAATTTCCCAAGTGCGTGAACGCCGACAGCTGTGCGCCACCATACGAGGGTTTTCCTGGTTCTTGGTATGGGCACCAACAGCAGTAACACAAGCCGTAATGCCAACCCTTATGAGTGGTATTGATGCAACCCGGCTAATGATTGTGGGCTTAGGTCTTGCCATTCTTATGTTCGTGGTGAGCTGGGCAGAAGACACGTTACGCTGGCAAGGTTTCGCCAGACGTTTGCAAGCCGAAGGCCGCTTGCCCGTCATCACCACAACACGATTGCCAAAAAAAGCTGCACAGAATTTGGGGTTGGTCTGCCTGGCTTTATTCAGCCTTTCGATTAGCTTTTCAAAACTGGCAGATGTCACCATCGTCACCGGTGTAATGCTAACCGCACCCATCGTTGTGTGTGCCTGGATCTATTTACAGCAATATGCTGCAGTGCCTCGTCAGCGTTGCGCCGTTGTAACAAACAGATTAAATCATATTACGTTTACTTCCATGCCTGGTTATATTCGCGAAGCTATGTTTATTGCCTGTGCAGGTTTTATCGGCACGCTCGCTGCCAAACTGGTGCCGGCCGCCGACGTTGCCGCCGTGATTGGTCTGACCCGTCTGGATGGCTGGTTTGTGTTATGGGCGCTGACAGTATCTGTGTGGGTATTTGGACAAGTCGGACTAAGCCCAATCACTATGGCTGTATTTTTGGGTTCGCTAGTAGCCGAACTGCCCAATTTGCCGGTTGATATAACTCATGCCGCCTTAGCCATTGCCGCCGGCACAGCGGTGTGTACAACAGGCGCACCATTTTCATCCGGCGCTTTGATGTTATCGCGTGCTACCGGTCATTCAGCCTTCACCTTGACCTGGCGATGGAATGGAACCTATACGCTGGCATCAATGGCGGTGCTTGGCATGTATTATTGGGTGCTGACAGGCATATAAATTCGATGAGCTTTACTTTGCTAGCTCGTAAAAATTAATCTGGTGTAGAGCACAGTATTAGGATCTAATCTCATTATGTCATGTTGACAAACTCCGGTACCAGGGCCGAGTTGCGATAATCTGAATAAACCCAATATAACTGGCTGCTGTTTTGTCGTATCTTGTTGCGAGCCGTCTGGCACATTTGAGTTTTTTGAAACATCTTTCGATCTGGGTTCGCAGCGCATACATGAAACCGTCGACAAGGATTTGTTTCTTTCAAGTGGCACGCACGGGCATGACCGCAGTTGGCACTCAACTGCCGCTCTGGCGAAACGGAAAACACGTCGGCTTTGTCCTATATACCAGACGTTCTGAGGCAAACTTCCGCTTTCGACCACTTTTCAGACATGTTTGGAGGGTGCTGAGAAAGGCAGAAATTGACCCTGAACGGACTTTAGCGCTGCCCCTTCGCCTTTGTGTATTGATCTGTTATCATCCGGGCTCATGAAAGAGAGGGAACCTTGGCTGGCACTATCAAGCAATGGCTGCGCGACCTCGGTTTGGAGACATATATTGAGGCGTTCGAAGAAAACGACCTTGATCTTGAACTGGCTGTAGACCTCAGCGATATAGATTTAAAGGATCTTGGCGTTGCTTCTATGGGGCATCGAAAGAAATTACTACGTGCAATTGAATCCCTAGACGTGCCATCGCCATCCACCAACGGTCAGATGGACGCAGCGCCGGACGCTACCAACACACCATCAAATCTTACCGCGCAAATATCGCAGGCTGAGCGGCGTCAGTTGAGCATTATGTTCTGCGATATGGTCGGATCAACAGAGCTTTCACTTCGCCTGGACCCGGAAGAAATGCGCGAGGTGATGAAACGGTATCAGGATGCTGCAGCGGGTGCGATAATCCGTTACGGTGGCCATGTTGCCAAGTATCTTGGCGACGGGATATTGGCCTATTTTGGCTGGCCTCGCGCTTATGAGGATCAAGCGAAACGTGCGATACGGGCAGGTCTTGACGCTGTCGTGGCTGTAGAGCAAGTTGATTCCGGTGAGTTAGGCACATTAAGCGCGCGCGTTGGCATCGCCACCGGTCAAGTGGTGGTTGGTGATCTGATAGGTGAGATTGGACGTGAATCGGCCGCGGTAACCGGGGGAACACCGAACCTTGCGGCACGCCTGCAGGGACTGGCTGAACAAAGCCAAGTTGTGATCGACGCCAACACCCGTCGGCTGATTGGAACCACGTTCAAATTGGAAGACTTCGGCAGGCATGACCTCAAGGGATTTCCCGAGCCCGTGTCGGCCTGGGGCGTTGTCGAAGAAAATGCCGCGGAAAGCCCCTTTGAGGTGACGCGGGTCGCCACGCTTGCGCCATTTGTCGGCCGTGAACATGAACTCGGACTGCTGTTGGAACGATGGGACTTGGCAAAGGGGGGTGAAGGTCAAGTTGTTGAGCTATCCGGAGACGCAGGCATCGGTAAGTCTAGCATCGTTCGTGCCTTACTGGAGAAAATCGTAGATGAGCCACATTTCCACTTGCGCTATCAATGTTCACCGCATCATCAAAACAGTGCCTACTATCCGATCATTCATCGAATTGAGCAGGCCGCCAGGTTTACCAGTCTCGATGACGTCGATACCCGACTAGACAAGCTGGAAGCGCTGCTGCGTCTATCGGGACAGGAAATAGGGACGTCCGCACCGTTGTTTGCAGCCCTGCTGTCGTTGCCAGGCGAGAAACGTTACGGCAAAATTGATCTAGCGCCCCAGCAACGTCGTGAACGCATCTCGAAAGCGCTAATGGATCAGGTATGGGGGCTGGCACTCGAAAGGCCGGTGTTGTTTGTGGTGGAAGACACACATTGGATAGATCCGACTACGCGGGAGCTTCTGGAGCAGTTGGCTCCTAGTATCGCCGATGCTTCTGTAATGATGTTGATCATCAATCGTCAAAAACAAGCGCAGCCCTTGGCGCCGATCTCACATCTGACCTCCGTAACCCTGAACCGACTGAGCCGGGCCCAAAGTAAGGAAGTCATCGAAATCACTGGCGGCGGGATTATTCCAGACGAAGTCATAGACCAGATCGTGATGCGTAGTGATGGTGTGCCTTTATATGCGGAAGAGCTCGCACGCTCGGTCGCGGAAGCTGGGGCCGAGACCAGTGCGGCAAAAATTCCCGAAACGCTTCAGGATTCATTAACTGCGCGTCTGGACCGCTTGGGAAAGAATAAAAAGATCGTGCAGGTCGGTGCCGTGATTGGCCGGGACTTCAGGCACGATCTATTGGCTGAAGTGGTTGACTGGCCCGATAATGAACTGGCAAATGCTCTCGATCAGATGGTTCGATCCGAATTGGTTTTTCCTCGCGGCCTTCAGCCAGATATCACATACACATTTAAGCATGCGTTGGTGCAGGATGCCGCCTATCAATCGCTTCTTAAGCGAACGCGCCAGGATTTTCACCGGCGAGTGGCAAAGACCTTGGAAGGCCGGTTCCCCGAGTTCACACAGACCCAGCCAGAGCTGTTAGCTCATCACTACACGCAGGCAGGGCTGACCGAGCGATCGATACCTTACTGGTACAAGGCCGGACAACAGGCGATTGAGCGTTCCGCCAATCTAGAGGCAATCGCCCATTTGACCACGGGACGGGCGCTTCTGACTGAACAGCCAACGGGTGCTGAAAGAGATGCGCAAGAACTGGATTTTTGTCTTGCATTGGGGCCAGCACTGATGTCGACCAAGGGACTAGCGGCGCCGGAAGCCGAGGAGGTATACCTTCATGCGCGGCAGCTTTGCCAGTCTGTCGACCAAGTTGCTTTGTCGTTCCAAGCTACTTGGGGGCTATGGCTCATCTACCAGCAGCGAGGCCAAATCGACCTGGCGCAAACGGCGACAGACGAAGTTCTGTCAATTGCCGAACGGCAGAGGGAAAACGTAGATCACCTAATGCAAGCCCATCATGCGGCTTGGACCACGCAATTATTTGTCGGCAACATTTCCGCTAGTCAGGCCCATACTGAGAAAGGCGACGCACTCTATGACATCGAAAAGCATCGCACCCATGCTTTCACCTATGGCGGACATGACCCAGGCGTTTGCGCCAAAACCACAGCGTCGGAAGCTCTGTGTCTTTTGGGATACGCCGACCAGGCAGTACAACATGCCATAGATGGGGTAAATTTGGCTGAAAGGCTCTCTCATCCTTTCAGCTTAGCTATGGCCCGTTACTTCGTAGCGCAAGTCCATCAATATCTCTTGGAGGTCGATTTGGTGCGGTCTCACGCTCATGCCACCATCACCATGTGTGAATCGCATGGATTTGAGAGCTTCCGGGCTCAGGCGGTTGTGCTTCTGGGTTGGGCGACTGCAATTGGAGGTGAAAGCAAACTCGGTATTGCACAGATTCGCGAAGGCTTAACGGCCTGGCAATCGACCGGCACCGGGATGCGCCGTCCATATTTTCTGGCGCTCCTCGCCGATGCCTTACTCAACGCCGGGCGTACTGAGGAGGGGTTGAACGTTATCGCTGAAGCCGAGGCACTCATTGAAAGCTCGGCCGAAACCCGCTGGCAGGCAGAAACAGTGCGTTTGAAAGGTGCGTTGATGGACAGGGCCGGAGCCGCGACAGATGACATTGAGGCCACATATCTACGCGCTTTAGAGATAGCGCGCGGCCAAGAAGCGCGCTTGTTGGAGCTTAGGGCTGCAATCAGTCTCGGTCACTTTTGGCACGGTGAGGGCAAAGTAGCCAAAGCGTGCGAACTCCTTGCTCCCCTGTACGCAACGTTTTCCGAGGGCTCAGATACGCCGGACCTAAAACGAGCAGCGACACTATTGAATAAATTGGCTTGAGTCCGCTTCTGGCACAATTGAGACGTATATCGACACCTAATTTCATGCCTGTTAGGCGATCTAAAGCGGAAGTTCTGACTGAATTTTTACTGGAAAATTAGGTTTCCCTGATGAAGACGACTCATTCCCTGTTATGCAGATAAAGTTCCC
>DAOUPT010000071.1 GCA_030626025.1 Anderseniella sp.
ACTGGATAAGCAGCCAGGCAGCGAGCGACCTTAAAGACGCCTATCGGTTTTTGCGTCAGGTTGAGCACCGTATTCAGATGGTTGCCGATCAGCAAACCCATCAATTGCCCGGCGATCAGCAACGCTTTGATGATCTGGCAATATTTTCAGGTTTTGCGGATGGGGCATCATTTGCCGAAAAGCTGCGTACTACTTTTGAGTTGGTCCAAAAATATTACGATGATCTATTTGAAGATTCCACCGTTGAAGAGGGGACAGGGTTTAACTTTTCCGGCGATGCTGATGACGAAGAAACCCTGTTGCGGTTGCAGCAAATGGGCTTTGGTCAACCGGCAACCATTTCCGCCACCATAAAAGGCTGGTATGCCGGTCGCTACAGAGCCATGCGGACAAAGGTTGCGCGTGAGCGGCTAACCGAACTTCTGCCCCGATTAATGACCGCTCTGGGCCGTTCTGGAGACCCTGATGGTGCTTTTGCCGCTTTCGACCGCTTTGTGTCCGGCTTGCCCACCGGCATCCAGCTTTTCTCGCTGCTGCGGGCCAATCCGCAATTTGTCGATCTGATTGCCAATATACTGGGTGCCGCGCCGCGTCTGGCTCAGGAGATGTCGCGCCGCCCGCAAATGCTCGATGCGGTTCTCGAACCAACCTTTTTCTCAGAATTGCCGGGCAAACAGGAAATCGCCAAAACCATAGAACTGGCCGTGCCGGCCACGCTGGATTTTGATCAGGTCCTTGACCAGTGTCGGGTTGTTGGACGCGAACAAATGTTCCGTATCGGTGTCCGCACCCTGACCGATACCATGAGCCCGGCAGAGGCCGGCAAGGCCTATTCCCATCTGGCTGAATGCCTGATTGAGCGGTTGTTGCTGTCGGTGAAACAAGATCTGCAAGACCGGCACGGCACCGTTGATGGCGGGCAGGTTGCCATCGTTGCGATGGGAAAACTCGGCGGCAAGGAAATGACCTCTGCCTCGGACCTCGATCTGATTGTTATCTATGACCACGATGAAGATGCCTTTACCTCCAGCGGTCCCAAGCAAGTCAGCCCCAATCAATATTTTGCCCGCCTGACCCAGCGATTGATCTCAGCTCTTACGGCGCCAACCCCTGAAGGGGTGCTTTATGAGGTCGACATGCGCCTGCGTCCGTCCGGCAACAAAGGCCCGATTGCCACCCGTATTTCCAGCTTCATTGATTATCAGGAGAACTCGGCCTGGACATGGGAGAAAATGGCCCTGACGCGGGCCCGGGTGATTGCCGGTGATGCGGCATTTAAAGACCGCGTAAGTGGGGCAATCAGAACCAGCCTTGTGGCTGAACGCGATGAGCAGACGGTGTTTCGTGATGCCGCTGATATGCGCAAAACTATGCTGGACAACAAAAAGCCAAACAGCCCGTGGGAGCTGAAAGCCATATCTGGTGGCATGGTTGATCTGGAGTTCATCATTCAGGTTATGCAAATTATCAATGCCAACAGCAAGCCAGCGGTGCTGTCACAAAATCTTCTGACAGCAATCGCCAATCTGGCCAGTGAAGATGTCCTTGATCAACAAACCGCCAACCAGCTTGACCGCATATGCCAGCTCTATCAACAATTGAGCCAGATTTTAAAACTCGGTATTACCGGCGAGTTTGACCCGCAAAAGGCCCCGCTGGGTTTGGTGAAACTGATCACCGCCGCAACCGCGTCACCTGATCTGGCCACCAGTGAGGAATTGTTGAAGGATACCCAAAGCACCATCCGGGAAATCTACAAAAACCAGATTTCCGATAAGCTGGCCTAAGCGACTTTTTGAATGTCGGAATCAGTATCATCACCGCTATCTTTCGATCCGTTTTTGAGAGTGATTGAAACCGTTGTGCCGATATTTTCCTGACTGGTTATCGACAGTGAACCGCCATGCATCTCAACCAGCGAGCGCGAGATTGCCAGCCCCAAACCCGAACCGCCTTTGGACTTGGTCAGCTGGCTTTCAACCTGTGTGAACGGCATACCAAGCTTCTCGATGTCTTTTGCCGAGATGCCGATGCCGTTGTCTTTAATGACAATCTCATAATTTTGCGCGGTGCTCGATCCTGAAATAGTGACCCGGCCATTGGCTGCTGTAAACTTGATGGCATTGGTCAGCAGGTTAATCAGAACCTGTTTCAGCGCCCGCTTGTCGGCTTCGATCATATCGTCGCCAACTATGGTGTTTATCAGTTCAATGTTGTCTTGGGCAGCCCGCGGTCCGGCAATTCGCAGCGCTTCCTCGACCACCTCAGTCAGACAAATGCTCTGCAAATCCAGATCAATTCGCCCCGCTTCAATCTTGGACATGTCAAGGATGTCATTGATAACTTCCAGCAAAAACTGGCCGCTGCGGTTAATGTCCTGAGCGTATTCGACGTATTTATCAGTGCCGATCGGACCAAAGAACTGTTGTTCCATAATTTCGCTGAACCCGATAATGGCATTCAGCGGAGTGCGCAGTTCGTGGCTCATATTGGCCAGAAATTCGGACTTGGAGCGGTTGGCTTCTTCGGCGCGATTTTTCTCCTGCGAATATTTTTCAGCCAGAATAGCCAGTCGTTGCGATTGTTGTTCAGCCGTCATGCGTGATTTTTGCAGATCGCGAACCGTATTCATCAATTCGCGCTCGGAGGCTGAAAGTCGCTCGCCATGTTGTTTAAGCGTTGTGATATCGGTACCGACTGAAACAAAGCCGCCATCCTTGGTCCGTCGTTCGTTGATGTGCAGCCACTTGCCACCGTCGAGCTGGACTTCAAAAGTCTTACCCTTACTGCGTTTTCCCTTAGGCCCTTTTTCTGTGGAAATGCGGTGCTTGATAGCAGGTTCTTTGGCGGCCTTTGTTACCTCTTCATAAGAAGCCCCGGGCACGCAGGCGCTTGCCGGCAAATTGTGAAATTGCTGATACTTGCTGTTACTCATCACCAGCTTGTTGTCGGAATCCCACAAGACGAAGGCCTCGGAAATATTCTCAATCGCATCTTTCAGGCGTAATTCAGCTTCCTGATTGAGCCGGTCATTGAGTTTTTGTTCGGTGATGTCAATTGCGATACCAACCAGGTGAGCGGCCTCTTCACCTGGCGCATCACATAACTCGCAACGGGTGCGCAACCAGACCCAGTGACCATCGGCATGGCGCATACGGAATTCCTGATCGATGGCAGGCTTGCCGCCCTTGATCAGAGTTTCAGCCAGATTATCAATCGGGTCATCTTCGCTGTGCAAAAGGTCAGCAACTTCGCCATAGGAAAGCCGTTGATCGCGCGGCTCCAGGCCCAGGATTTCAAACATTGATTTTGACCAGAAGATCCGCCCGTTGGCAATGTCCCAATCCCACAACCCACAGCGCCCTCGCTCAAGAGCCTTGTCGAGTCGGTCGGTTGCCAGAAACAGCGTTTGGTCAGCCTCGGCTGCCCGGCCGGCCTGCCAGTGAAACGCCGTGCCCAGCAGAATAAGTACACCAAGCGTCACCGAAAAAAGGGTCGAGATTTGCGCCACATTTGAACGCCATGAAAGCAACACCTGATCCTTGGAATGGACCAGCAACAGGTTCCCGTTGAAAGGCGCAAGGGATATGTTGCCGATAAACGTTTCGGTACCGTCACGAAGTGTAGCATCAAATACAGTGGCACCACCTTCAGAAAGTTTAACCAGACCGGGATCTGACAAAAACGCTGCCAGCAGTCGACCGTTCCACTTTGGCTGTCGAGGGTAAGATGCCAGCACTTTGCCTTTGAGGTTGGTGATCAGATAAGTCCGCCCGGCAGAAACAGCTTCATTGGGCAAGGCCGATTTAAGTTCAAACTCATCAGGTTTGACAACTGATACCTCTCCACCAAGACCGGCACCCAGAGAACTGCTCAATTGCGATGCCGCAATCCGCAAATACAGCATGGATGTTTTGTTGTGATCGTTAATATGAGTTTTGCGATTGTTGGCAAGTTGCAGAACCAGGGCCGTGCCAAGTGAGGCCAGAAACAGAAAGATCAAAACAGTAACCAGATTGCGTAGCAGGCGTTCTGAAACTGTAAAATTTGACCAGCGCGTACTTAAGGGTAATCGCAATCCGCGATCCTTAATAAACAATCCCCCAAGTTGCGCTTTAGACAAATCAACCCCTGACATTGATACTGGTTTCAAAAATACTTTTGAAGCTTGTCGGCCTGAAGGTTTTGTAGAGGCCAAATGTTTTTGCATGGGGATGTGAATACACCCCGCCGAAGCTTCGAATCACTTTCCCTATTGATTCGAAACTTGAGTGATTTGTCCAGTTTTTCCGCTAAAATTCAGGCAAATACCGGTGTTTTTCCTATTAAGTATTGAGTAAAAACCAATTTTTCCGGTATTTAAGCCAACGACTTCTCGGTAATTTCAAAAGTGTCTTTCGACAGGCCGTGGGCGGAATTGATCTTTTCCAGTGCTTCTTTGGCAAGTTCGGCCCGAAGCGGTTCGAGCATTTGCCAGCTTCTAAATGCACCAGCAAGTCGTGCTGCGACTTGCGGATTGATTTTGTCCAGATCGATCAACGCGTCGCTGAACAACTCATAGCCCGAACCATCGGTTTCATTGAAACAGGTCGGATTGGCCATGGCAAAGCTGCCTAACAGGGCCCGGACCGTATTGGGTTTGGACAGAGAGAACGCTTCATGGTCCATCAACTCGCGCACCCGCCCGAGTGTCTCGGGAAACGGAATCTGGGCGTTAAGAGCAAACCATTTATCGACCAGCAAATGGTCCGATTGATGCTTGTCATAAAACTCGCCAAGGGCATTGTCGCGTTGTTGGGTATCAAGGTGAGTAAGTGCAGCCAGCGCACCAAACTCATCGGTCATATTGGTCGCGGTAGAAAATTGTTTGTAGGCCAGTTCCGAGCCGGTTTGTTCATCGCGGGCACCGATCAAAAACAGAGCGGCATGTTTAAGGCTGCGCGACCCCGCCGCGTCAGCATCGGCGCTATAGGTTTCGGGACCGGGCCGCTCAATAATGCCATTGAGTTCATCTTCAAGAGCTTTGCCGATCAGGTGACTGATCCGCCGGTGAGCAATATGAATTTTTTCCGGGTCAACATTTTCCGCCAGCTTGCCGGCAATGGTTGCCTGTCCGGGCAATGTCAGCATCTGGGTAACAAAGGCCGGCTCAAGCGTTGCATCGTTGATCACAGCTTTTAAAGCCGCGTTATAACGCTCCATCTCAACCGGTTCTCCATCAGGGTTGGACATGGCCGATATAATGATCTCCATCGCCACTTCCTGACTGGCTTCAAACCGGTTAAAGCTGTCGCTGTCATGGGCCATCTGGAACAGTTTGTCTTGTGCTGTCAGATTGGTCGTAAGCGTGATTGGCGCGCTGAAAGAACGATTGATCGATAATACCGGACGCTCGCTGACATTCTTGAAGGTGATGGTTTGTTCGCTTTCAGTCAGTTCAATCAGATTGCTGAAAGGCAGGTTATCATCGACAGATTGAAGCTCGATATCCTGACCGTCAGATCCGATTAAGCCGAGCAGCAGCGGGATATGAAATGGCGGTTTGTGCGGTTGATCAGGCGTTGGACTGGTGATCTGGCTGAGTTTAAGTGTATATTCTTTCGCTGCACCATCGTATTGACCCTCGGCAATGACATTTGGTGTTCCAGCCTCATTGTACCATTGGAAAAAATGCTCAAGGTTTCGACCTGAAGCCTCGCTCATGCACTGCAAAAAATCTTCGACTGTTGCGGCCTGACCATCATGGCGGGAAAAATAGATGTCCATTGCACTGCGGAATACGTCTTTGCCAATCAGGGTGTGCAGCATGCGCACCAGCTCGGCCCCTTTTTCATAAACAGTGGCAGTGTAAAAATTGTTGATTTCCATATAGCTTTGCGGCCGCACCGGGTGGGCAAGAGGTCCGGCATCTTCAGGAAATTGGTGAGCCCGCAGCAATTTTACATCGCCAATACGCTTGACCGGTCTTGAGCGGACATCAGCGGTAAATTCCTGATCACGGAAAACCGTCAATCCTTCTTTCAGGCAAAGCTGAAACCAGTCCCGGCAGGTAACGCGATTGCCGCTCCAATTGTGAAAATACTCATGGGCGATAATGCCTTCAATGTGGGCGTAATCAAGATCTGTTGCTGTATCAGGCCGGGCCAAAATAAACTTGTCATTAAAGACATTGAGCCCCTTGTTTTCCATCGCCCCCATGTTGAAATCTGAAACCGCAACGATCATGAAAATATCAAGGTCATATTCGCGACCGAAAACCTCTTCATCCCATTTCATTGAGCGTTTCAGGCAGTCCATTGCCCAATCGCAACGGTCCTGTTTTCCGTGTTCAACAAATATTTCCAGCGCCACCGAGCGACCGTTCCTGGTTGTAAAGCTGTCAGAAACTTTGGCCAGGTCACCTGCCACGAGGGCAAAAAGATAACAGGGTTTTGGGAACGGATCTTCCCATATGGCAAAGTGCCGACTTGAATCATCAGGCACATCGCCTTCCAAAACCTTGTTGCCGTTTGACAACAGCACCGGGTTTTGCGTTTTGTCGCCTTCAATGCGTATCCGATAGCAGGACAAAATATCAGGCCGATCAAGGAAAAAGGTAATGCGCCGGAAGCCTTGGGCCTCACACTGCGTACAATAATTGCCGCCGCTACGATAAAGCCCGGAAAGAGCGGTGTTTCTGGTCGGGTTGCAGGTTGTTTCTATTTCCAGGGTAAACGGTTCGCTTGGCGGATTTTTAATCACCAGTTTGTTGTCGGTAACCAGATATTGATCGGTTGCCACCGGCACGCCAGTAAAGGCAATGGATTTGAGCTGTATATTCTCGCCATCCAACACCAGCGGTTCGATTGCACCATCAATCCCGGAACTTTCAAAAAGCGGATTGGCCCGCATGTCAAACCGCGCAATGACTCTTGTCTCATCGGGATCAAGCCGGAAATCCAGCGAAACGTGGTCAGCCAGATAAGGCGACGGTTGATAATTTTTCAGGAATATGGTTTGGGGAATATCTGTGCGCATCTTGTTTTCTTGACTGTTTTAAGACATCTTGATCTTTATCAGTAAACAAGTCACCTTCACAGAGGGAAAAAAATTTCTGACCAATTGGTCGGTTATTTCTTTTATCTTGAATTAAACTGGTTTATCGTGGCTTTTGGAGGAAAAGCAGAAATGGGATTTTTGACGACTCATGTCTTGGATACAGCAACCGGCAAGCCTGCTGTCGGGATGCGGATAGATTTCCTCAGCATTGAAGGTAACAATGAAACAATATTGAAAACCGTAACAACCAATGATGACGGTCGTATCGATACGCCAATTCTGTCGCAGGAAGAGTTTCAAACCGGCATTTATGAGTTGCGGTTTCACGCCGGTGAGTATCTGAAATACAACAATACTAATTTGCCCGATCCGCTGTTTCTCGACATTATACCCATCCGCTTTGGCATGGCCGATGCGAGCGCTCATTATCACGTCCCGTTGCTGATTTCGCCCTTTGGCTATTCGACTTATCGAGGGTCGTGAATGACAGCCCGGACAAATATAAGGTTTTTGCGCCATGGTGAAATGGTGGAACTATCTGATGTTGACCCCAATGAAACTGTACTCGATTATTTACGACTGCGTGAGCATTCCACCGGCACCAAAGAGGGTTGCTGCGAAGGTGATTGCGGTGCCTGCACCGTGGCGATTGGGCAGATGGAGAATGGTGAGGTTAAATATCAACCGGTCAATTCCTGTATTCAACTGCTTGGCTCGCTTGATGGCAAAGAATTGGTCACCGTCGAAGATCTGACTAGCCCCGCCAGTCCTAATGGCACCCTCCATCCGGTTCAGTCTGCGCTGGTAAAGCACCACGGCTCGCAATGCGGTTTTTGTACCCCCGGTTTTGCCATGAGCCTGTTCGTCCTCTATCATACCGACGGTGTGCCGGACCGCAGTCAAATCAACAATGCGCTGGCCGGAAACTTGTGCCGCTGCACCGGTTATCGCCCGATTGTTGACGCGGCTTTTGAGGCTTGCAGCCAGAAGGCAGAGCCACGCAATAGCGGCCCGTTTTCATTGCTGTCATTAGGCGACGATATTTTTATCGGCGATGACAACCGGTTTTTCGCCAGTCCTGCCAGTGAAAACACCCTGGCCCGTTTAAGGGCCGCCCACCTGGATGCCGTCCTTGTTGCCGGTGCCACCGATGTTGGCTTGTGGATGACCAAACAATTGCGCGATCTACCCAAAATCATTTATCTCGGCCGGGTCGGCGCACTGCAACAAATAGAACAAACAGAAAATGTTCTGCAAATCGGGGCCGGTGTCACTTATGCAGCAGCTTTCGATGTTCTTGGCAAATTCAGTTCCGACATCGCTGCTATTCTCAGGCGTATCGGATCAACGCAAGTACGCGCCGCCGGTACAATCGGTGGCAACATCGCCAACGGGTCGCCCATCGGCGACATGCCGCCCGTTCTGATTGCTCTTGATGCACAGATAGAGTTGAAAAACCAGACCGGATCCCGCTCGCTCAATCTAGCCGACTTTTTTATCGACTACGGCAAGCAGGATATTCAAGCTGATGAGTATTTGGCCAATATCAAAATTCCATTACTTGCCGACAATCAGCATTTGCGCTGCTACAAAATTTCCAAACGCTTTGATCAGGACATCTCCAGCGTCATGGCCGCTTTTCGCTTTACCATCAATGATGGCGTTGTCAGTGATGCCCGCATCGCCTTTGGCGGTATGGCTGCAACACCCAAACGCGCAGTCAGAACCGAAAGCGCCATCAACGGTTTAAAACTGGACGATGCCGTTGGTTGGCAAAAGACTGCCGATCATCTGAACGAGGACTTCGCACCGCTTTCCGACATGCGGGCCAGCGCTGGTTATCGCATGGCAACCGCCATCGCGCTGTTAAAAAAATCCCGCATCGAACTGGCAGAGCAGTCTCACACCCGAATTTACGGTGATGCCTATGTTGCGTGAAAAATCCCGCCACAAACACCATGACAGTGCCGTTTTCCACGTGCAGGGCAGCGCAACCTATGTGGATGATGTCACAGAACCGATCGGGCTTGTCCATGTCGCCCCCGGTTATGCTTCTGCATCCAGCGGGAAAATAACCTCCATTGACCTTGATTCCGTGCGCCGGGCAGAGGGCGTTATAACCGTTCTGACCGCCAGCGATATCAAAGGAGTGAATGATTGCAGCCCGGCCATGGGTGATGATTTGATCCTTGCACAAGACGAGGTGTTCTTTCATGGCCAGGTCGTTTTTGCCGTTGTCGCCTCCAGCCGCACCGCCGCACGAAAAGCGGTCAAGCTGGGCAGTATCGAAATTGAAAGTCTTGCCCCGTCCGTGACCATTGCCCAGGCCAGACAATCTGACGAAACCGTCTTGCCGCCCTATCAATTCCGGCGTGGCGAGGTGGAAGAACAGATTGCGACCGCCCAACACAATATCAAAAATAAGATCGATATCGGCGGTCAGGAACATTTTTACCTCGAAGGTCAAGTCGCAATGGCGACCCCGCAAGAGGGCGGCGGCATGCATGTGCTCTCCTCAACCCAGCACCCAAGCGAAGTGCAGCATTGTGTGGCCCGCATGCTCGATGTTGATGAGGCAAATGTCGTCTGTGAAGTCAGACGCATGGGTGGTGCATTTGGTGGCAAGGAATCACAAGCAGCCCAATGGGCAGCATTGGCCGCACTTGCAGCCAGAAAAACCGGCAAACCAGCAAAAATGCGCCTTGACCGTGATGACGATATGATCATGACCGGCAAGCGCCATGATTTTCAGGTCGAATACGAAGCAGGCTTTAACGACAAGGGCATATTGAGTGCGATAAAATCAGACCTCTATGCCCGCTGCGGCTGTTCTGCTGACCTGTCGTTGGGCGTTAATGACCGCGCCATGTTTCATGCCGATAATGCCTACTATTACCCCTCGCTCGAGATCACCTCGCACCGCCTGAAAACCAATACGGTTTCCAACACCGCTTTTCGCGGCTTTGGCGGACCGCAGGGCATGGTGTTTGCCGAACGGATGATGGACGAAATCGCCTGCCGCCTGAAGCTCGACCCGCTCGATGTGCGCAAACGAAATCTGTATGCAAAGGGGCGCGATGTGACGCCCTATAATATGCAGATTACCGATAATATTTCCTTGGCAATGATCCGCTCGCTGGAGAAATCCAGCAACTATCGCACTCGCCGCAAAGTCATCAAAAAATTCAACCGTGAAAACACCATCCTGAAAAAGGGCATCGCCCTGACCCCGGTCAAATTCGGCATTTCCTTTACCCTGATACACCTCAATCAGGCCGGCGCGCTGGTGCATGTCTATACCGATGGCTCAGTACAGGTAAACCACGGCGGCACCGAGATGGGGCAGGGGCTCTATACCAAGGTCGCCAGCGTCGTCGCTAATGAGTTTGGTATCCCGGCTGCGAAGGTAAAAATTACCGCAACGACCACCGAAAAAGTACCAAACGCCGCCCCAACCGCCGCTTCTGCCGGTTCAGACCTCAACGGCATGGCGGCCCAAAATGCCTGCATAATTATCAAAAAACGCCTGGCGACTTTGGCCGCCCAAAAATTTGACTGCAAGGTGACTGAGCTTGAATTTGCCGATGGCGTAGTGACCGGAGCGGGGCGATCAATCGCCTTTGCCGAGCTGGCCAAACAGGCATTTCTTGAACGCATTTCACTGTCATCAACCGGGTTTTATGCAACGCCGAAAATCTCTTGGGACCGTGAAAATGTCGCCGGTACCCCGTTCTTTTACTTTTCCTATGGTGCGTCCTGTAGCGAAGTGACCATTGACACCATGACCGGCGAGATGCGGGTTGATCAGGTCGATATCGTTCATGATGTCGGAAAGTCTTTGAACCCGGCCATTGATATCGGCCAGATCGAAGGCGGCTTTGTCCAGGGTATGGGCTGGCTGACAACCGAGGAGCTGGTTTATAACGAGCAGGGACGTCTCACCACCCACGCGCCCTCTACCTACAAAATCCCGACTGCCACCGACATCCCCGAAAAGTTCAATGTTGAGCTATGGCCTTCCAAGGGCAACAAAGCCGCCACCATCTATCGCTCCAAGGCGGTTGGCGAACCACCGGTGATGCTGGCCCTGTCGGTGTTCTCGGCAATCTTTGATGCCATCGCCAGCCTCAAGCCCGGCTCCGTGCCAAAACTCAATGCCCCGGCTACGCCTGAGGAAATTATGAGGGCGGTAAACGCGATGGATGCTGACAATGAGTGATTGGCAAACCATCGCAGACATTCTCGAAGCCGGACGAAATTGCGTCCTGCTCACGGTAACAAATGTCAAAGGCTCCGCCCCGCGTGAAATCGGTGCCTGTATGGTTATCGCCCAAAATGGCAATCAAACCGGAACCATTGGCGGTGGTGCACTGGAATGGCAAGCGAGCAAGCAGGCGAAAAAAATACTGGCAGAAAATGACGGCTACCTCAGACAGGAACTGGAGTTGATCCTTGGCCCTGATTTGGAGCAATGTTGCGGTGGCGTGGTCGCTGTGTCTTATGAGTTGTTTACCGCCGCCGAGAAAAATCAGGTCAGGGCAAATGCCACCCGGCACGAGGCGACAGACAAGCAAAACCTCGTGCTGTTTGGTGCCGGTCATATCGGTAAGGCTCTGACAAAAAACCTCGCTGATCACGATTTCACCATCCAGTGGATAGATAGCCGCGAAAACATATTCCCGGCGGATGTTCCCGAGAATGTCCAAGCAATAAATTCCGCCCAACCGGTGCAGATGCTAACCAACCAGCCGCCAAACACCTTCGTTCTGATCATGACTCACAACCACACCATCGATTTCGACATTGCCTGCGCTGCATTGCAATACCCTGATATCTGCTTTACTGGCCTGATCGGCAGCGCCACCAAAAAGGCCAGATTTGTTAAACGCTTCGCTGAACAGGGCCTGACGCTGGACCAGATTTCACGATTGATATGCCCCATTGGCATCAAGGGCATAACATCAAAAACACCGTCAGCTATTGCAGCATCGGTAACAGCCCAATTGCTGATCGAAACAGAATTGGTGAAAACCGGCAAAAACAACGTGCTTTTACGAAAGAATAGCGCTTAACTGTCTGTGGAGGGATTTCAAGTTGCCACAAGAAGCACAAAACGCAGCGCCATTACTTGAAGTGCGCAACATCACCAAAATGTACGGTGATCTTGCCGCCAATAGTGACGTGTCCCTTTCGATTGACGAGGGAGAGATTCATGCGCTGCTTGGCGAGAATGGTGCCGGTAAATCCACCCTCGTAAAAGTCATTTACGGTTCTCTGCAACCAACCTCCGGCGAGGTCTGGTGGCAGGGCAAGAAAATCACCATCGCCAATCCCGCCGCTGCCCGTGAATTGGGTGTCGGCATGGTATTCCAGCATTTCTCGCTTTTTGACGCCTTGACCGTTGCAGAAAACATTGCGCTGGCCTTGCCGGGCAAACTTGATCTGGCCGGACTGTCTGAAAAAATCTCCAGAGTTTCGAAAGATTATGGCCTGCCGCTCGAACCCACTGCCCATGTTGCCGACCTTTCAGTCGGTGAGCGTCAGCGTATCGAAATCGTCCGCTGCTTGTTGCAGGAACCAAAGCTGCTGATTATGGACGAGCCGACTGCGGTTCTGACCCCGCAGGAAGCCGATCAACTTTTTCTAACCCTCGACCGCCTTGCTGAAGAAGGTTGTGCGGTGCTGTACATTTCCCATCGCCTCGATGAAATCAAACGCCTGTGCCATCATGCGACGATCTTGCGACACGGCAAAGTGGTCGCGGATGTCGACCCGCAAGAAGAAACTGCCAATTCTCTGGCCAGTCTGATGGTCGGTGCTGACATTCATACAATATCGGCTAAAAGTGGACGTGAAACCGGCGCGGTAATACTTGGCATTAACAATCTCAATGCCCCGGCAGACGGACCGTTCGGCGTTGCCCTGAAAAACATCCAGCTTGATGTCCGCGCCGGTGAAATTGTTGCCGTTGCTGGAGTGGCCGGCAACGGTCAGGGCGAGTTCTTTGACGCACTATCGGGCGAGGTGGCGGCGAACACATCCCAAGCAGTTAAATTTCTGGATACCGAAGTGGGCCACCTCGGCATTATCAAGCGCCGCAAACTGGGCGCGGCCTTTGTGCCGGAAGAACGTTTGGGCCACGGCGCGGTGCCGGAATTTTCCCTGTCGGATAATGTAATCCTGACCAGACATGCCACTGGCGATGACATCGTTGCCTCGGGCGTTGTCAAGAATGTCATCGCAGACGATATTCAGACCCGCATATCAGACGATTTCGATGTCAGAAAAGCCCTGCCAGACCCCGAGGCTCGCTCTCTTTCAGGTGGAAATTTACAAAAATTTGTTGTTGGTCGCGAGCTTGACCGGGACCCTAAACTGCTGGTTATCAATCAGCCGACCTGGGGTGTTGATGCCGGCGCTGCAGCCCTGATCCGTCAGGCAATCATTGATCTTGCTGCACGAGGATCAGCCGTCTTGATCATCAGTCAGGACCTTGATGAAATTTTTGAAGTTGCCGACCGTATTGCGGTTGTTTCACGCGGCCAATTATCCGATGCCCGACCGGCCACCGAATTGTCGCTGGAAGAAATTGGCATGATGATGGCCGGTTCCCATGAAAAAAATTCTGATCACGATTCAGATCGGGGGGAGGTGGCTTCAGCATGAAATTAATTCTCGAAAAACGCCCGCAACGGTCGGCCAAAATGGCCTTGCTGTCACCATTGCTGGCCATCGCGCTGACGGTCTTTTTCGGCGGTGTCATTTTCGCCCTTCTCGGCTTGAACCCACTCCGGGCACTCTATGTTTATTTCCTTGAACCATTGACATCATGGTGGTCAATTCAGGAACTGGTCATCAAGGCCGCGCCGCTGGTGTTGATTGGTGTTGGTCTGGCGGTGTGTTTTGAAGCCAAGGTATGGAACATTGGTGCCGAGGGACAATTGACCATGGGCGCGCTGGCCGGTTCGATGATCCCGGTATTTTTTACCGGTTGGCAGTCACCTTTAACGCTGGTTGCGATGCTGGTTTTAGGCATTATCGGCGGGGCGTTATTCGGTGCTATCCCGGCCTTTTTGAAAACCCGCTTTAACGCCAATGAAATTCTCACCAGCCTGATGCTGGTCTATGTGGCAGGATATCTGGCCGACTGGCTGGTGCGTGGCCCCTGGCGCGACCCCGATGGTTTCAACTTCCCCAAATCAGTAAATTTTGAAGGCTGGCAGGTTCTGCCAACCATCTTCGGTGACCGGATACATATCGGTGCCATACTGGCCGTTGCAGCCGCGCTCGTGCTGGCCTTCGTCATGGCCAAAACCCTGAAAGGCTTCGAAATCCGCATCATGGGCAACGCTCCGCGAGCTGGCATGTTCTCGGGCTTTTCACCGAAAAAAACCGTCTGGTTTGCCATGCTGTTATCAGGCGGCCTTGCCGGGTTGGCCGGTATTTGCGAAATCGCCGGACCGGCGGGCCATCTGCAACCGCTCATTTCACCGGGCTATGGCTTTACCGCCATTATCGTAGCGTTCCTTGGTCGTTTGAATCCCATCGGTGTCATTTTTGCTGGCGTAATGCTGGCCATCTCATATCTGGGTGGTGAGTCAGCCCAGATTGATCTGGGTGTGTCAGCGCGCATATCGCAAGTGTTTCAGGGCATGCTGCTGTTCTTTATTCTGGCCTGCGATACACTGATTTTATACCGGATTAAATTGCTGTCTGGCGGCAGTCGGAAAGTGACGGGAGCCTAGATATGGAAGCAATTATCCTCACAATTATTACCGCGGCTACCCCGCTTCTTTTGGCAGCCATGGGCGAGCTTGTTGTTGAGCGCTCCGGTGTTCTTAATCTCGGTGTCGAAGGCATGATGGTGGTTGGCGCGGTTTGCGGATTTGGCGCGGCCTATGCCAGCGGTTCGGTAACGCTTGGTATTCTTGCCGGTATCGCCGGTGGTATGATTATCGCCTTGCTGTTTGCCATCATGACCCAGACCTTTTTATCAAATCAGGTCGCAACCGGTCTGGCCCTGACCTTGCTTGGACTGGGTGTTTCAGGCCTGATTGGTGAAAGTTTTGTTGGTGTCCCCGGTGTCAAACTGGGCCAGATCTATATTCCGCTCCTGACCGATCTGCCCTATGTCGGGCGCATATTATTTGGTCAGGATATTCTGGTCTACGGTTCGGTGGCGTTGATGATGGCCACCTCTTATGTGCTGTTTAAAACCCGCACCGGTCTTGTCATCCGTGCCGTGGGTGGCAATCATCACTCGGCCCATGCGCTGGGCTATAATGTTATCGCCGTGCGCTATGCCGCCATTCTGTTCGGTGGTGCCTGCGCCGGTCTGGCCGGGGCTTATTTGTCTTTGGCCTACACCCCGCAATGGGTGGAAAATATGACCGCCGGGCGCGGCTGGATTGCGCTGGCACTGGTGGTTTTTGCCTCATGGATGCCCGTTCGCATCATGATCGGGGCTTATCTGTTCGGCACCATATGGATACTCGGACTGGTTGTCCAAGCCATGGGCTACGGCATTCCTTCGCAATTGCTATCGTCGTTGCCTTATCTTGTAACAATCGCTGCTTTGGTGATAATATCGGGCAATCGTACACTGACAAAAATAAACTCACCGGCGATGATTGGTCAGCCTTTCGTCCCGGATCGGTAAACTAGAATAAAAAACATCTAACAAGGAGAAGTAACTTATGAAAATGAAATGGATGGGAATTGCCGCTGCCGCTGCCATGGCTGCGCTTTCTGTAACCAGCGTTGATGCTGTTGCCAAAACCAAAGCCTGCTGGGTTTATGTTGGTGCGGTTGGTGACTTTGGCTGGACCTATGAACACAACCACGGTCGCGAAATGGCCCAAAAACATTTTGGCGATAAGGTCGAAACCGTATTTGTTGAAAACGTCAAAGAAGGCCCTGATTCAGAGCGCGCCATCACCCGTTTTGCCCGTAGCGGATGTAACATCATTTTCACCACCTCGTTTGGTTATATGGAACCAACCCTGAAAGTGGCGAAAAAATTTCCTGATGTGAAATTTGAACATGCCACCGGCTACAAGACGTCTAAAAACGTAACCACCTACAACGCCAAATTCCACGAAGGCCGCTATGTCATCGGTCAAATCGCTGCCCGGACTTCAAAAACCGGTATCGCTGGCTACATCGTCTCATTCCCAATCCCTGAAGTTATCGCTGGTATCAACGCCTTCATGCTCGGTGCGCAATCGGTTAATCCTGATTTTAAAGTGAAAGTCGTTTGGGTCAATTCATGGTTTGACCCGGGCAAGGAAGCCGATGCTGCCAAAGTGCTGATCAGTCAGGGTGCCGATATTCTCACCCAACACACTGACTCTGCTGCACCAATGCAGATCGCCGAAGCACAAGGCAAACACGCCTTTGGTCAGGCCTCTGATCAATCCAAGTTCGGCCCCAAAGCTCAGCTAACCGCAATTATCGACAATTGGGGTCCATACTACATTCGCCGGATTCAGGCAGTAATGGATGGCAACTGGAAAACCGCCAGCTCATGGGATGGCATGGCCGAAGGTACGGTCAGCATGGCACCGATGAAAAACATGACCGATGCAGTTGCTGCTGAAGCAATGAAAACCGTTGAGGGTATCAAAAAAGGCACAATTCACCCCTTCACCGGCCCAATCACCAAACAGGACGGCAGTGTTATTGGCGAAGCAGGCAAGCCGCTGGCCGACGGTGAAATCCTCGGCATGAAGTGGTACGTCAAAGGCATCGACGACAAACTTCAAAAGTAAAAACAACCAAACGCCGCCCTGAATTTGGGGCGGCGTTTTTATGTCTGCTATTGGACGTTTTGGCGGACGCCAAAACATTATGCTGGAAGCAGAATGTATTTAAGGACTAGCGCCATTGAGGCGCGCAGCATGCGTGGCGCTTGAACGCAAACTAAAGGGTCATTTCATATGACCCTTTAAAGGAGAGCACGATATGAGCGGATTTGCTATCGACTGGCTAAACCTGTTAATCAGGTGGGCTCATCTGATCGCCGGGATTGGCTGGATCGGAACGTCGTTTTATTTTGTTGCCCTCGATCTTTCCCTGAAAAAGCGCGCAAAGATGAACCCCGGCGTGCTCGGTACGGCGTGGGAAGTTCACGGTGGCGGGTTTTATCATGTAGAGAAATTCCTCAACGCCCCGGATAATCTTCCCGACGATCTCATCTGGTACAAATGGGAAGCCTATCTGACCTGGATAACCGGTTTCTCCTTGATGGTGGTGCAGTTCTATCTCAATGCCGATTTGTGGCTGATCGACCCCACTGTAATGGCGTTGGAACCTTGGCAGGCGATTGGTATTTCCATCGCCAGTCTTGTTGTTGGCTGGTTGATATATGACGGCCTGTGCCGTTCGCCTATCGGTAAAAACACACCGCTGCTGGCCGGACTGGTCTTTCTGCTGATACTGGCTGCGGCGTATTTCTATACCCACATTTTTTCTGCCCGCAGCTCGCTTGT
>DAOUPT010000013.1 GCA_030626025.1 Anderseniella sp.
AAGTATATTCGGTTTCAAATGGTAGGGGTTGGCTAAAAAGGCCGTAATGTTTGATTTATGAAGGTTTATGATGAACGAAATTCAATCATCAAAGATTTCAAAATTAATTAACTATAATATTATGAAGGCGACCAAACCGGAAGAAATCTGGACTTGAACATCGACAGGAACAGCTTCAACACCCTGAAATGCGACGGTGGAAATATGTGCAGTCACTATTTTAGACTCCCCAAATGTCACAAAAATTCATACGGAATTGATGCGGAATACCTCCGGAGAATGGGTGGAAAACCTGCAGAATACCCGGAATGTCGTCAAGTTTAGCGGAATTCATCACCAACTACAAGAACATTATGGGAACAAATTTCTTTTAAGACACTTTTCGCTCTATTGCATCCCAAATCATTACTGAAATATCATTCCCACCAAATTTTTGGACTTCTCTGATGCCGGTTGGTGAGGTTACGTTGATTTCAGTCATGTAATCACCAATCACATCGATACCGACAAAAATCAGGCCACGCTGTTTTAAATCGGGTCCAAGCACCTTGCAGATTTCGCGTTCGCGGTCGGTCAGTTCGGTGGGCATCGGTTTGCCACCGACGTGCATATTGGAACGGGTTTCACCTTCGGCCGGAACGCGATTGATGGCACCGGCCACTTCACCGTCAATCAGGATAATCCGCTTGTCGCCTTTTCGGACATCAGACAGGAATTTCTGGGCAATAAAGGCTTCACGAAAGCTATCGTGGAACATTTCAACCAGCGATGAAAAATTCTGATCATCCTGGGTCAAACGAAACACCCCTGCCCCGCCATTGCCATAAAGCGGTTTGACGATGATGTCTTTGTGCTCGGCGCGAAATTTTTTTAATTGCTCGACATCACGGGTAATCATGGTTGGCGGCATGAATTGCGGATAGCGCAGGATAAACAGTTTTTCAGGTGCATTGCGCACATGAGCGGGATCATTGACCACAAGAGTTTGCGGATGGATTTGCTCAAGCAAATGAGTGGCGGTGATGTAGTGCATGTCAAAAGGCGGGTCCTGACGCATTAACACCACATCATAGTCATTAAGGTGGACGGTTTTCTCATCAAGGATCTTGAAATGATCGCTCTTTTGATCCTTGACACTGACCGTCTGGCCGGTGGCTGAAAGTTTGCCGTTTTCCAGCGCCAGCGTGTTGGGATGATAAACAAACAACTCATGACCGCGCTTTTGTGCCTCCAGCATTTGAGCAAAGGTTGAATCACCGGCAATATCAATATCTTCAATCGGGTCCATCTGAACCGCTACTTTCAATCCCATTTCATCTCTCTCAATTTTTAAATCGCTTGGCCGCTCTCATCGAAGGCGTTTTTAATGTGCTTGATCAACAGGTAGGGTTTGACGAGCACGATGTCAAAGCGGCAGGTAAAATTTTGCTCATTTCTACGGGTCGAGCGCCAATATTGGGCAGCAGCAACTATGCGTCTTATTTGGTGGCGCGAGATTGATTGAACACCGCGATCAAAATCAGCCCGGGCCTTGACCTCAATGAACACCAGCGTTTTGCCGCGCCGGGCAATGATATCTATCTCGCCTTTCGGGGTTTTCTCGCGCCGAGCGATAATCGCGTAGCCTTGCAGTCGCAGCCACCAAATGGCCAGATTTTCGGCGCTGCGGCCTTTCTTTTCAGCAATCTGGCGTCGGGAGAATTTTGTGGTCATTGCTTTGCAGCGTTTTTAAGAGCTACGGCAGTGTCGTACAACTGGCGTTTTTGCAAACCGTAATGCTTTGCCACTTCAAGGGCTGCTTTTGCAGCGGGCATCGATTTAATTGCCTCTTTGAGGGCTGCGGTTACCCGCTCATCATCAGGCGCGATCGCTTTGATTTCACCGGGCCATATGGCCAGCGTTATTTCGCCCTTTAAACCGCCACGCTGACTGATAATTGTTAAAAGCTCCTGCGCTGTGCCGCGGATAACTTCTTCAAATTTTTTGGTCAGTTCGCGGGTGATGGCAATCTGGGCATCGGGAATGACTTTTGCCGCATCGGTGAGGCATTTTTCGATGCGTTTGGGGCTTTCAAAAAACAAACTGACACCCGCAAAAGTGCCCGCCTGAGCTAAAATCGTACTTCGTGCCGCAGATTTGGGCGGTAAAAACCCGCAAAACTGAAACCTGTCACTGGGAAAGGCGCACAGCGCCAGTGCCATGATCGGGGCCGAGACACCCGGTGACATATGGATTGGTAAATCCTGCTGGCGCAATTCATAAACCAGCTTAAAACCCGGATCGGAAACCAGCGGGGTGCCGGCATCAGAAACCAGCGCTATGGCCTTGCCTGTCTTGATTGCTTCAATAACCATTGGCCTGACTTTTGCCCCATTATGGTCGTGATATGGCTTCATAGGGGTGATTATCTGATAGCGCTGCAACAATCGTGAGGTAATGCGGGTATCTTCGCACAATATCAGATCGGCAGCAGCCAGCGTATTCAAAGCCCTCAGGGTGATGTCGGCAAGGTTGCCGATTGGCGTGGCGGTGATGTGCAGACCCGGTGCAATCGGGCGACAGGTGATCTTGTTGCCTTCAATGACAAAATCAGATGGTGTTTCGCTGGTCTCGGGCATAAAAACGGGCATAATAATAGTGGCTGACAGTTGGGGATTTGAATTGCTTAACGAATTGTTTATCATAAAAGCTGTTAGGTGCAGTACGGGATTTGTGCAATTGTGCAACAAAAGTGTTGCCAGGCAAATATTCAATCGGAAACTTTGATCGGGATGGGCGTGTCATGGATCAGATACAAAGATTATTAAACAGCAGCCTGAAAGCGATTGGCCTTGCTGGCGCTATGCTGGCACTTTTGACATTGGCTGGATGTGGCGGGCTTGATCTGGGCGGGGTTTTTAATGACTCCGGTTCCGGCTTTAACAATAATCAGGCCACCAGCGCCCAACCGGCAAAGGTTCTCTTGCTGTTGCCGTTGTCCGCACCGGGCCAGACGGCCAGCATCGGCGCGGCAATGAAGAAAGCGGCTGAACTTGCCTTGTTTGAAGCAGGCAAAACCAATGTGACGCTGATCACCAAAGATACCGCTGGCAATCCACAAACAGCCGCTGCTGCTGCTCAAGCTGGCATTGCCGAGGGTGCTGAGATTATTCTCGGTCCATTGCTTGGCAGCGAGGTTGCCGCCGTTACGCCCATCGCCAAAGGCCGCAACATTCCAATTATTGCTTTTTCATCGGTCAGCAAAGTTGCCCAACCCGGGGTTTATCTGATGAGCTTCCTGCCTGAACAGGAAGTCAGCAACCTTTTGCGGCACACCTCGCAAACCGGCATAAAAACCATTGCGGCAATGATCCCGAACTCAACTTACGGTGCAGTGGTTGAAAGAGCGCTGAAAACATCTGCCAGCCGGCTTGGCGTCACTATTGTGGCGATTGAACGCTTCAATCGTAATGGCCAGAATCTTTCTGCCGGCGCCGCACGGGTGGCAAGAGCAGTAAATTCAGCCAGCAACCCGGCTCAGGCTGTGTTTATTCCAGAAGGCGGACAAAGCCTGCGCAGTGTTGGCACAGCGCTTACTCAGGCAGGCTTTTCATCACGCTCGGCAAAAGTACTGGGCACTGGTCTTTGGGACGGTCCGATGACAAATGGTACACCGATTGCCTTTGGTGGCTGGTACGCCGGTGTTTCACCGCAACAGGTGCAAAAATTCAATCAACGTTACAGCGCCAGCTATCAGGCCACGCCACCACGCATTGCCAGCCTTGCCTATGACGCGCTGTCCCTGACATTATCATTTGCCAGATCACCGATCGGCACCCGATTTACACCAGCACAAATCACCAATGTTGAAGGCTTTAACGGCGTCAACGGCCTGTTCCGCTTCCGCCCTGACGGACGCATCGAGCGCGGGCTGTCTATTCTTGAAGTTTCAGCCAGCGGCACCCGGGTAGCAGCGCAAGCACCAGCGAAGTTTTCATTCGGGTTTTAATCAGGCTTTTTTATCTGATCTGGCAACACCAACCATGGCCGGGCGCAGGATGCGTTCGCCGATGGAATATCCGGCCTGCACGACCTGAACAACGGTGCCATTGATGGCTTCGGGGTCTGGCACTTCAAACATTGCCTGATGCTTGTTGGGATCGAACTTTTCGCCCAGCGGCTCGATGATGTTGATATTGTGTTTTTGCAGCGTGTTGAGCAATTCGCGCTGGGTCAGGATCATGCCTTCAATCAGGTTCTTGACCGCATCATCAGCATTTTCACGCGCTTCGGCACTCATTGATTCCAAAGCCCGGGCAAGGTTATCACCAACCGGCAGCACATCGCGGGCAAAATTTGTTGCCGCATAAAGGGTTGCCTCGGCTTTTTCGCGCTCGGCCCGACGGCGCATGTTTTCCATCTCGGCCATATTGCGCAGCAGTTGGTCTTTCAAATCAGCATTTTCGATTTCGAGCAGGGCAACCGGGTCAAGCGCCTCTTCTTCCGCCACTTTTGCCGCTTGGGCTTCTTCCAGCGCTTCGGCAATTTCCAAAGCTTCTGCTTCAGCAGCTTCTGCTGCATCCAGCGCTTCAAAGTCATCCAGCAATGCTTCTTCGTTTGCGTGTGGACGGTCGTTTCTTCCAATAACAGACATGCTTGGTCTTTAGTCCTTGTATGTTCAGATCGATGTAATTCGTATCAATGCAATTTTGGGCAATAAATAGTGATTCTACAGACGATATCAGGCTTTGCGCCACAAAAATCAAGTGATGAGTTTACCAATTATTTTTGCGGTATAATCAACCATCGGAATTATCCGGGCGTAATTAAGCCGGGTCGGGCCGACAACGCCCAAAACTCCGACAATCTTTTCATGGGAATCTCGATAAGGCGAGACGATCAGAGACGAGCCAGACAGCGAAAACAGCTTGTTTTCCGAACCGATGAATATCCGCATGCCTTCACCGTTTTGAGCCCGGCCCAACAATTCGACCATTTCGCGTTTTGATTCAAAATCATCAAACAGCTGGCGGATTTTTTCCAGATCTTCCAGTGCGGCATCATCATTGATGAGGTTTGCCTGACCGCGCACAATGAGGTTTTTCGGCTCACCTTCAGCGCTTCCAGCCCAGGTGGCGATGCCAAGTTCGATGACCTTGGCCGTTAGCGTATCAAGCTCGCGTTTGACCGTATCTATTTCGCCGCTGACAATATGCTGAATATCCTCAATCGTCTGGCCCTGAAAGCGAACATTGAAATAATTGGTGGCAGCAACCAGACTGGATGACGGGAAATCTTCCGGGATATCCAGCGCCCGGTTTTCCACCGAACCATCATCACCGACCAGCACCACCAGCGCCTTGCCGGTGGCCAGTCGCATAAATTCGATGTGTTTGATGTGCACATCATGTTTCGGGGTGACGATGACACCGGCACAATGGGACAGGCCGGACAACAGATTTGTGGTTTCTGACAACAGGTTTTCAATGGATTGCTCACGATCGACCCCGGCCATGTGCTTGTCAATTTCTTCGCGTTCTTTACTGCCGAGCGGTCCGGTTTCCAAAAAGGCATCAACAAAAAGGCGCAGTCCTGTTTCGGTCGGAATGCGGCCAGCGCTGGTGTGTGGGGCAAAAATCAGACCGCTCTCTTCAAGGTCCGACATGACATTGCGCACCGAGGCTGGCGACAGACTGACCGGCAGGCCTTTGGCAATGGTGCGCGAGCCAACTGGGATGCCGGTTTCGATATAGGCATCAACCAGCTGGCGAAAAATTTCACGCGAGCGATCATTAAGGGCGGCAAATTTTGATTGAACAGAACTCATAGGGTAAATTTAGGGGGACCGGGCGGGAAGGTCAATCACATGTGCAAGCTTTTGTTGCCTAACCAGTGTATGGGCGCTAGAACACCGGCAACAAATACTCAAAAAACAGGTGATAAAAAAGATGACTGCAAAGAGACCTTCGGGCCGGGCCCTTGATGAAATGAGATCTGTACGTCTGGAAACCGGCTTTTCCAAACATGCTGAAGGGTCTTGTCTGGTAAAGTTCGGTGACACCCATGTTTTATGTACCGCTTCACTGGAAGATCGGGTTCCACCGTGGATGCGCGGTGGTGGTTCGGGCTGGGTGACGGCTGAGTATGGCATGTTGCCACGCTCGACCGGTAGTCGGATGCGCCGCGAAGCAACAGCGGGCAAACAGTCAGGCCGCACGGTGGAAATTTCGCGCCTGATTGGCCGTTCGTTGCGGGCAGTGGTTGATATGGAGGTTTTGGGTGAGCGGCAGATTACGGTTGATTGTGATGTCATTCAAGCTGATGGCGGCACCCGCACGGCAGCGATCACCGGTGGTTTTGTCGCTCTTAAGCAATGTATTGACTGGATGATGACCCGCGACATGCTTGAGCGAACACCGTTGAAAGACGAGATTGCAGCTATCTCCTGCGGCATTTACAAGGGTCAGGCGGTTTGTGATCTTGATTATGCCGAAGACAGTGAAGCTGAAACCGATGCTAATTTTGTCATGACCGGGTCAGGCAAGATTGTTGAAATTCAGGGTACAGCCGAGGCCGACCCATTTTCCGAGGAAGAATTCATGGCGTTGTTGGGTCTGGCCAAAAATGCCATTGTTGACCTTACAAAGCTGCAGCGCGATGCTTGAAGCCGGGACAAAACTGGTTGTTGCCAGCCACAATGCCGGCAAGGTGCGTGAAATTGGTGAATTGCTTGAGCCATTCGGGCTTGAGGTTATTTCTGCCGGTGAGCTTGGCCTTCCAGAACCGGTGGAAGATGGTGATACTTTTGCGGCCAATGCCTTGATCAAGGCGCTGGCAGCAGCTGAGGCATCCGGGTTTGTGGCGCTGTCTGATGATTCAGGCCTGGCGGTTGATGCGCTTGATGGCGCGCCGGGCATTTATTCAGCCCGCTGGGCCGGTGAGAGCAAGGATTTTGCCCTTGCCATGCGCAATGTTGAAGAGGCCTTGGCAGCAAAAGGTGCCAAGACTGACGATCAGCGGCGAGCACATTTTGTTTGCTCGCTGTGTCTGGCAAAACCTGACGGAACCCATGAAATATATGAAGGCCGGGTAGATGGCGCTCTGGTGTGGCCGCCACGCGGCGAAAACGGTTTTGGTTATGATCCGGTTTTTCAATGCGATGGCTATGACATTACATTTGGTGAAATGGAACCTGATGCCAAACATGCCATCTCGCACCGGGCCAATGCTTTCAAGAAGATGATAAAAGCCCAATTTGGTGGCTGAGGGCACAAAGAATTATTCCCCCTATGATGTGGGGTTTGGGATTTATGTCCATTGGCCGTTCTGTCTGGCCAAGTGTCCCTATTGTGATTTTAACTCTCATGTCCGTCACCAGCGGGTTGATACAGATGCTTTTGCAACCGGGCTGGTGCGTGAACTGCAACACTTCCACCAGCTAGCTGGCGACAGAACGGTAACCAGCGTATTTTTTGGTGGCGGGACACCTTCGCTGATGCCGCCACGCTGTGTGGAGCAGGTTATTGCCGCGATTTATGATTTGTGGGATGTGGCCGGTGATGTGGAAATCACCCTGGAGGCCAATCCGACCAGCGTTGAAGCACGAAATTTTGCCGGATATCGCGCCGCCGGGGTTAACCGGGTTTCGGTCGGGGTGCAGGCGCTTGATGATGACGATCTGAAAAAACTTGGCCGCCAGCATAGTGTTGATGAGGCGCTCAAGGCCTTTAAGTTGGCTGGTCGTATCTTTGAGCGAACCAGTTTTGATTTGATTTATGCCCGGCCGGGACAAACAGTTGCGGCCTGGCGGACTGAACTTGAACGGGCATTAGCTGAGCAGCAGGGGCATATGTCGCTGTATCAGTTGACGATTGAACCCGATACAGCGTTTGAGCGCTTGCACCAGACAGGAAAGCTGGTGGTGCCTGATGATGATCTGGCAGCAGCGTTGTTTGATGTGACCCAGGAACTTACCGACAAGGCGGGGCTTCCTGCCTATGAGATTTCAAACCATGCAGCTTGCGACCAGCAATCGCGTCATAATCTGCTATATTGGCGTTATGGCGAATATGCCGGGGTTGGAGCCGGGGCGCATTCCCGGTTGCTGACCGAAAATGGTGGCCGGGTTGCCTTGAGTGCCGAAAAGCACCCTGAACGCTGGCTGGCCGATGTTGAAGCAACCGGCAGCGGGGTGATTGAAACTGAAAACCTGTCGATGGCCGATCAAGCGCGGGAATTTCTGCTGATGGGCCTGCGCCTGCACGAAGGCATAAGCCTTGAGCGGTATGAGCAGCTATTTGGCCGCAAGGTCTCACAACAACAGGTAGAAGCGTTGAACAAACAGGGTTTTATCGATTTTGACAAAACCCGTCAAAACATCGCTGCAACCAAAACCGGCATGCGGGTTCTCAACAGTTTGATTGCCCTGTTGGCCGACTGATTTTACCCCAAAATATCTTTTGAGTTTTTGAGCACCACACCCTGGGCTTCAAATTGCTCATATATGGCCTCAAGCGAACCGCCCATATTAATCGCCCGGCAGGCATCTTGGATCACCACAACGTCAAGATCAAGCTGGCTGGCATCAAGGGCTGAAAAGCCAACACAATAATCAGTAGCAAGTCCGGCCATAAATATGCGCTTGAATCCGCGATCATGAACATAGCCCATCAGGCCGGTCGGGGTTTCCTGATCATTTTCAAAGAACGCCGAGTATGAATCGATGCCGGGATGAAAGCCTTTGCGGATGGTTATTGCCGCCTTGTCGGTTTCAAGCCCCATATGCAACGCCGCGCCAAAGGTCCCTTGCACACAATGATCGGGCCACAGGTTTTGCTGACCATAAGAAAGCTCAATCATTTCAAAGGGCGATTTTCCCGGATGGGCGCTGGCAAATGACGAATGTCCGACCGGGTGCCAATCCTGGGTCAGGGCAACATCATCAAAATGTTCTGATAGCTGGTTGATAACCGGAATAACTTCATTGCCGCCTTGCACAGCAAGGGCGCCACCGGGGCAAAAGTCGTTTTGAACGTCGATAATCAGAAACAGATCAGTTGGCAGGATTTTCATGGGGCTTGCTCTCCGGTTTCAATGTTTTTCGGGTTTTTGGCTATTTTCTGCCACTTTTCGTCACTATCGCGGTCACCCAATCCAATAATACGCCTCTTTTCGCGGCATTGGGGTTAAGAAGTCGTTAATATTTCAACTTTTCAGGTGTCGGGTAGCGACGCTATTTTCCCTGCCATTTCTGGCACTGGCAAGCACAGTTTTTACCGATAATCGACCAGATGAATTATTGGTATTTTTTTTTGTTGTATTTCAAGCCATTAACCGGGTTAAGAATTTGCAACCGGTTTCAACGGCTGAATTCGCGCCTGCTGTTGTTTTCGAGGCTCAAAAAAGGTTGAGAATTTGCGCAAAAGTGATTCGCCCATTCGAAATTCCGAATCATCACATAGAGTCAACAAGTTGGCAGTTTTCGTCCACAACATAAAAAGGTTTTATCGTTTTATTTTTTTAGTACGTACACGGATTATCTAACTGGTTTTTGTTGCTTCCGGTGAGTCAAACGTGTAGGTTACAGTCAAGTTGCAGAGACAAAACAACGAGCGTAACAAAATTCTGCAATGACGGTGGGCACCCCGGTTTTCCGGGCAAAAACAATAATAAAGCAGGTATTGCGTATACGATCTCTCGATCGTTGACATGGGGGTGGTGGTCTTTCATCGGAGCGCCGCGTTAGTTAACATTTTAAAATGCCTGGTTGCAAAAATTTATTTTTTGCAATGCTGGAAACTTGCGTCTGGCTCACTTTTGAGTTGTGCCGGACATGGGAGACCTGCGGCTTTTTTGACTAATATCGCGGAAGCTACAACCGGGATTGCCATGTTTGAGAGCACAGTAAGCACAAGACAGCTTTAAAACGAATGCACTTTACAAGTGAGTGCACAAGTCAAGGCGGGCAAAACATAATGAGTGAAAGAAAGGCAGGGGATTCGATGGCGGCGAAAACGGCGATTATAGGGAATGAGCAAGGTAACGTAGAAAGCGATTTTCTCAGTGACAAAAAGCTGAAAGAAAAATGGCAACGGATTGCTAAAAAATTGCAGATGGAATTGGGCGAGGATTTGTTCTCAAGCTGGTTTGCCCGTATGGAAGCTGAGCAATTTGTTGGCGGTCAACTGGTTGTGTCGGTACCAACGCGGTTTTTGCGCAATTGGGTCGATTCACATTATGCTTCGGCACTGAATCGGGTTTGTCAGTCTGAGCTGGGATCTATGGAAAGTGTCTCTGTGGTTGTACGCACTCGCGGTCTTCCAACCCGGCAATCGCACTTACCACACTCAATGCCAGAAGTCGCTCAAGCGGCCAATTCGAATGTGGTGTACGGTACAGCAACTTCGCCGCCAGACGTTCTTTCCTTTACCGGACGCGGTTCGCCGATTGATAAAGCTCTGTCTTTTGAATCCTTTATTGCAGGTAAATCAAATGCCCTGACTCATGCCGCTGCCATACGTGTGGCAGATGCAAATTCCGGCAGTCCTTTGAGCTTTAATCCGCTTTTCATTCATTCTGCCGCCGGTCTTGGTAAAACCCATCTGCTCAATGCCATATCTGCGCGTATCAGCCAGCACCAGCCCGAGCGCAAGGTTCTCTACATTACGGCTGAGCGCTTCATGTATCATTTTGTTGCGGCACTGAAAGCCAAGGATGTTCTGTCTTTTAAAGACTTTTTTCAGAGCATCGACGTGCTGCTGATTGATGATTTTCAGTTTTTGCAGGGTAAAACCATGCAACAGGAATTCTGCCATACCTTTAACTCCCTTGTGGATGCCAAGCGTCAGGTTGTGGTTGCGGCCGATGTGCCGCCCTCACAATTGGGCAGTATTGACCAGCGCATGCGTTCGCGTTTTGCCGGTGGACTGGTGGTCGATATTCAGGCCCCTGAACTTGAATTGCGTCGCAAAATTCTTAATGGCCGTCTGGCCCAGGCCCAGCGCAAAGACAATTCGCTCTATATCGGTGATGATGTGATTGAATTTATCGCCAACCGGATTACCAGCGGTGGACGTGAACTGGAAGGTGCCCTGAACCGGGTGATTGCCAGCCAGCAGCTTACACGGGCTAAAATCACTGTCGATCTTGCAGCTCTTGCCCTGCGTGACATGGATCGGCAAAGCGAACCGACGCGCATTCGTATTGACGACATATTGCGGATTATTGGCCACCATTATTCGGTCACCCGGGCTGATCTGTTGTCACCACGCCGGGCCCGTTCTATCGTTCGGCCGCGTCAGGTAGGCATGTATCTGGCCAAAAAATTCACCCCGCGCTCTCTGCCTGAAATCGGGCGGCGGTTCGGCGGCAGAGATCACTCGACTGTGTTGCACGCTGTCAGGAAGATTGAAGACCTGATGAAAGGTGATGATATTCTGGCCCGTGAAGTGTCAATGCTCGGCAAACTGGTTGAGCAAAGATAAGTCAAGGTCTGCCACAGGAACCTCCCACAGGTCTGAAATGGCCTGAAACAGAGAGGCAAGCGCCGAGTTTTCCACAAGCCACGCATTGTTTGCAGGCCGATATGGGCTTGGGCTTGCCTTTCCCTGCATAGATATTAAATTCCTTGTTCACTTGCGTGGAAGTTTAGACTAGTCTGCGCTTCCATTTTAGTCTCATCTAATGAGTTAGGGCGTTTCTGGTTTAGTTTGAATCACAAACTCAATCAAAAACGCAACGATGTCGATAACGTAGAGTGGCATTTCGTATTCATTCTGAACCCGAAATGCTCTAGTTGAAAGGTCTTTTGCATGCGGGTGACCATTGAGCGGGCACAATTTCTTAAATCGCTAAATCACGTCCAGAGTGTCGTTGAACGGCGCAACACCATACCGATTTTATCCAATGTCCTGCTGAAAGCAGCAGCCGGTGAAATTCAACTGACCGCCACAGACCTTGATATTGAAATCGTTGAGGGTGTTCCAGCTGACATCTCGGTTGAGGGCGCGACAACCATACCGGCCCATTTGATGCATGACATTGTGCGTAAATTGCCTGATGGATCGCAACTTGAAATCGAGCAGGGGCCCGATGAAGGCCGGTTGGCGATCAGTGCCGGGCGCTCACGCTTTTCGCTGCAGGCGTTGCCACCGGATGATTTCCCAAATCTTTCAGCCGGCGAATTGAGCCATAAATTTATTATGTCGGCCGGTGATCTCAAAACAATGATCGAAAAAACCCGCTTTGCCATCTCGACTGAAGAGACCCGGTATTACCTGAACGGGATTTATCTGCATCACATTGAAATTGACGGTAAGCCGATGTTGCGGGCTGTTGCAACCGATGGCCACCGCCTGGCCCAGGTGGAAGTCCCCTGCCCTGATGGCGCGCAAGGTATTCCAGGCATCATTGTACCACGCAAAACGGTTCTGGAACTAACCAAACTGATTGAAGATCAGGATGGCAGCATTGAGATTGCCCTGTCTGACAGCAAAATCCGTTTTACCTTTAATGACATGGTGCTGACCTCAAAGCTGATCGATGGATCTTTTCCTGATTATGAGCGGGTTATTCCGACCAACAACGACAAAATTATGGAAGTTGACCGGCGGCTGTTTGCCCAGGCGGTGGACCGGGTATCAACCGTTTCGGCTGAAAAAGGCCGGGCAATCAAGCTTAACATCAATCCGGACAAGGTTATTTTGACCGTCAACAATCCTGATTCCGGCAATGCCGAAGAAGAAGTTGCGGCAAGCTGTGATTCTGAACCGCTTGATGTTGGTTTTAATGCCCAATATTTGCTCGACATCGCAAGCCAGCTGGATGGTGATACGGCCCAGTTTCATATGTTTGATTCCGGCTCGCCAACCATTGTTCGTGATCCGGCCAATTCAAGTGTGCTGTATGTTTTGATGCCGATGCGCGTATAGCAAGGCTGTGGGTGAAGCGATCGCTATCAGGCGGGTGGACCTGAGCAATTTTCGCAATTACGCTTCTTTGCATCTGGAATCTGATCCCGGCCCGATTGTTCTGACCGGTGCAAACGGGTCCGGTAAAACCAATCTGCTGGAAGCCATTTCGATGTTTATGCCCGGTCGCGGCATGCGCAGCGCCGGGTTTGATGCCATGTTGCACAGCCATGCCGCAGTTCCGCAATGGGCGGTCTCAATTAGCATTGACAAGTATGATGAACCTTTGCGTATAGGCACTTCCTGGCAACAAACATCAAACGGGACCAGCCAGACACGACAGGCCAGCATTGACGGCCAGCCGGCCAAAGGTATCAGTGCCTTTGGCGAACATATTCGGTTGATCTGGCTGACCCCGGCAATGGATCGTCTGTTTGCCGGATCAGCCGGGGATCGGCGGCGTTTTCTCGACCGCATTGTAGCAGCAAGTGACCTTGACCACCGGCGGCGGCTGAACAGCTTTGAAAAATTGATGCGTCAACGCAATCTATTGCTTGGCGAGGGGCAATTTGATATATCATGGATGGATGTTCTTGAGCAGCAAATGGCCGGGCAGGCCATTGCCATTGCAGCAACACGGCTGGCGGCAATTGATGTTTTGCAGGGCCATATTGATAATACCAAACAAGCGGGTGGGACTTCGGTTTTCCCGGCAGCGCGGCTGATGCTTGATGGTGAAATCGAAGCCACGCTACGTCATACTCCAGCCGTGCAAAGTGAGGACGAATACGCTAAGATGCTGTGTGATTCGCGCAAGATTGATCAGGCGGCGGGACGAACTCTTAACGGGCCGCATCGCAGCGATCTGATTGTCTTTCACAGCGAAAAGGATATGGAGGCAAGGGCCTGCTCAACCGGTGAGCAAAAAGCATTGCTTATCGGGCTTGTTCTGGCCCAGGCAAGGATGGTGCAATCAGCATTTTACGGCCAGATGCCGGTGCTGCTGCTGGATGAAATCGCCGCCCATCTTGATCAGGACAGGCGCAAGGGTTTGTTTGATGAATTAACGAGGTCGCAGGCGCAATGCTGGCTGACCGGAACTGATAGAATGCAATTTGAGGCTTTGAACGGCAAAGCACAGTTTTTAACCGTCACAGACGGCAAAATTCAACAAGGTTGAACGGACAGATATGACAAATACAACCACAAATACGGCCGGTGAAACACCAGATAATGGCAGTAACCTTGAATATGGCGCTGATTCCATCAAAGTCCTCAAAGGGCTTGATGCGGTACGCAAGCGTCCGGGAATGTATATTGGTGATACCGATGATGGCTCGGGCCTGCACCATATGGTTTATGAAGTGGTTGACAATGCCATTGATGAAGCACTGGCCGGGCATTGCGATTTGGTCAAGGTTACGCTGAATGGTGATGGTTCATGTACGGTGTCAGACAATGGCCGCGGGATTCCAACCGATATTCACGCCGAAGAAGGCATATCTGCTGCCGAGGTAATCATGACCCAACTGCATGCCGGTGGCAAATTTGACCAAAACTCCTACAAGGTTTCGGGCGGCTTGCACGGTGTGGGGGTTTCGGTGGTCAATGCTCTGTCGAGCAAACTGACCATGACAATCTGGCGCGATGGCAAAGAGCATGAAATCTCGTTTACCCATGGGGTTTCAGATGCCCCACTCAAGGTGGTTGGCAATGCCGAAGGCAAAAAAGGAACGCAGGTTACTTTCCTGCCCAGCGAAGAAACATTTACCAAGGTCAAATTTGATTTTGATACGCTTGAGCACCGGTTGCGCGAACTAGCCTTTCTGAATTCCGGCGTGCGCATTTTGCTGACTGATAACCGCGATGTTGATCCGAAAGTGACTGAGTTTATGTATGAAGGCGGCATTGTCGCGTTTGTAAAATATCTTGACCGGGCCAAGACCCCGGTTTCATCAGAACCGATTTTCATCGTTGCTGAAACCGATGAAGGGTTGTCGGTGGAATGTGCCTTGTGGTGGAATGACAGTTACCACGAGAATGTGCTGTGTTTTACCAACAATATTCCACAGCGCGATGGCGGCACCCATCTGGCCGGCTTTCGCGGTGCGCTAACCCGCACGGTAAATGCCTATGCCAATTCTTCGGGTATTGCCAAAAGAGAAAAAGTTTCCTTGAGCGGTGACGATGCCCGCGAAGGCTTGACCTGCGTTTTATCGATCAAGGTGCCTGACCCGAAATTCTCGTCACAAACCAAAGACAAGCTGGTTTCATCAGAAGTGCGTCCGGTGGTCGAAAGCACCATCAATGAGCATCTTAGCACCTGGTTTGAAGAAAACCCTGCTGAAGCCAAATTGATTGTCTCCAAGGTGGCTGAAGCAGCTGCTGCTCGCGAGGCAGCCCGCAAGGCCCGCGAACTGACCCGTCGCAAGGGCGCGCTGGATATCGCCTCCCTGCCCGGCAAACTGGCTGACTGTCAGGAGCGCGATGCCTCCAAAGCTGAGATCTTTATTGTCGAAGGGGACTCAGCCGGGGGTTCTGCCAAGCAGGCCCGGCATCGCCGAAATCAGGCGGTTTTACCGTTGCGCGGTAAAATTCTCAATGTCGAGCGGGCCCGTTTTGACCGGATGCTGGGCTCGCAAGAAATCGGCACGCTGATCACCGCTCTTGGTACCGGCATTGGCCGCGATGATTTTGATATCGAAAAACTGCGCTACCACAAAGTGGTTATCATGACTGATGCGGACGTTGACGGGGCGCATATTCGCACCCTGCTGCTGACCTTCTTTTACCGACAAATGCCTGAGCTGATCGAAAACGGTTATCTTTATATCGCCCAACCGCCTTTGTATAAAATCAAACGTGGATCGTCAGAGCAATATTTGAAAGATGAAGCTGAACTGGAAGATTTTCTGATTTCCAACGGCATTGACGGGGCCGTACTCACCCTTGCTGACGGGCAGGAACGGGCTGCTGATGATTTGCGATCTATCGTTCTGCAGGCGGTCAGAGCCCGCAATCTGATCAATGGTTTGCATTCACGCTATCCCGCTTTTGTAATTGAGCAAGTTGCTATTGCAGGTGCTTTGAGCCCGGAAATTTTATCGAGCGATGCAGACGCCCAAAAAGCGGCTGATTATATCAGCAAACGGCTTGATACAATTTCTGATGAAACCGAGCGGGGTTGGCAAGGCAAACCAAGCGATGACGGTGGTCTGGTCTTTTCACGCACGGTGCGCGGCGTGGTTGAAAACTGGGTCATTGATGGTCGCCTGATTGGTTCCAGTGATGCCCTGCAACTTGATAAAATGGCCAGTGGTCTGCAAGAAATATACAGCCAACCGGCCAAATTGCGCCGCAAGGACGTCGAAACAATTATTCATTCGCCGCTGGAACTGCTTGAAGCAGTCTTTTCACAAGGCCGCAAAGGTATTTCCATGCAACGTTATAAAGGGCTGGGCGAAATGAACCCGGAACAATTGTGGGAAACAACTCTTGACCCCGAAGCGCGCTCTTTGCTGCAGGTTGAGGTTGGTGAAATGGACCGGGCCGATGACCTGTTTTCCAAGCTGATGGGTGACGTTGTCGAGCCACGGCGTGATTTTATCGTTGAAAATGCCCTTAATGTTGCCAATCTTGATGTTTAGAGCACCTTTAACAAAGGGTTAATCGGACTTGGCTAAACCTTTGGTACTCGGTTTTACATTTAGGATCTCAAGATAGCTCAATGGCTTTGTTTCGCAAAAAATCCAAAGTAGCGACAACGGCGCGCAAAGAACCTGTGCTGGGCCCTGGACCAGACGTAAAACCGGTTAAAAGATCCCGCAAGAAAAAACCGGCCAAGGCAACTCGCAGAAGAAGACGCTCGCGGCCGATTATTTTTACCTTGCTGTCTTGGGGGATGACCCTTGCCATGTGGGGTATCATCGTCATGGCGGCGACAACGGCTTATGTGTTTATCAACCTTGAAGAAAAAGGTCTGTTCAATATTCCCGAACGCGAACCGGGCATGATGATGCTGGCCCGCGATGGCACGGTGATCACCGAACGTGGATCCTTTTACGGCGATGCGGCAAATATTCATGAATTGCCGGTCTATGTACCATTGGCCGTGGTTGCCATTGAAGACCGGCGGTTTTACAGCCATTTTGGTATTGACCCGATTGGTCTGGTACGGGCGTTTTATGCCAATTACAAAGCCGGACGGGTTGTGCAGGGCGGCTCGACGCTGACCCAGCAATTGGCAAAAAATCTGTTTTTGAAATCTGAACGCACTTATGAGCGCAAATTTCAGGAAGCGGTTTTGGCGCTATGGCTGGAAAACAAATTCACCAAGGATGAAATCTTACAGCTATATCTCAACCGGGTTTATTTTGGTGCCGGTGCCTATGGCATCGAAAAGGCCGCCCAGCGGTTTTTTGGCAAGTCAGCCAACGATGTGTCACTGTCAGAAGCAGCTATCATGGCAGCAGTGCTCAAAGCGCCTTCCAGCCTGAACCCGGTTCGGCACCCTGAAAGAGCGGCCAAAAGAGCCAATGAAGTGATCAAGGATATGATCGAGACCGGCTTGATCACCGAGGAACAGGCCCGTCAGGCATCGCAAACCGCAACACAGGTAAAATCAGCCGATTACAAGCCAGCGACAGAATATGTGGCTGATTGGGTAGAAGACATCATACCAGAGCTGATTGGCAAATTTGACCGCAGTATCATTGTTGAAACGACAATCCAGACCGGTTTACAAACCCTGGCTGAACGGGTTATTCGCAACCGTATGAAAAAACAGGGGGAAAGCCGCAATGCCAGCCAGGCAGCTTTCGTGGCAATGGCGCCCAATGGTGAAGTGATGGCCATGGTTGGTGGCAAGGATTATGTTGCAAGCCAGTTTAACCGAGCTGTAAAGGCCCAGCGTCAGCCCGGATCAGCCTTTAAACCATTTGTTTATCTCACCGCTCTTGAGCAAGGCGCTTCGCCCGGCACGATTGAAGTTGACGAGCCGGTTACCATCGGCAAATGGAAGCCGGAAAACTATAACCGGCGTTATCACGGGGCTGTAACGCTCAAGACAGCACTGGCACTTTCTCTCAATACCGTTGCAGCAAAAATTGGTGCTGCCGCGGGGCCCGCCAATGTAGCCATGACAGCGCAACGTTTAGGCATCCGCTCTGAGTTGCACACAAATGCATCAATTTCCCTTGGAACGGCCGAAGTCAATCTGCTTGAACTAACCGGTGCTTTTGCACCGTTCGCCAATGGCGGCTCGACCATTATCCCCCATGTCATCACCCGCATTACCAGCCGCGATGGCAAGGTTTTGTACCAACGACAGGGTAGCGGACTTGGGGCCTCAATTTCTGAATATGATCTGGGTGCGATTAACGAAATGATGCGTGCGGTGGTTACCAACGGCACGGCGCGACGGGCTCGTTTGAAAAATCAGGACGTCGGGGGGAAAACCGGAACCAGTCAGGATTATCGCGATGCGTGGTTTATTGGCTATACCAGTCACTTGATCGCCGGGGTGTGGGTTGGCAATGATGACAATTCACCCACCAAAAGAGTGACCGGCGGCTCATTGCCGGCCCAGATTTGGCAAGAGGTCATGTCGGCCGCCCATAAGCGGCTGAAATTTGCCAAACTGCCAGGCAAGCTCGATCCCTATCGTGAAGGCGAAGGTGATGATGATCTGTTTGCCCAGGGAAGAGGTGGATTTTTCGAAGCGTTACAAAGTATGTTTGGCGGCCGGAATATCGAACCCGGGTTTGATCAACAGTCACCCACACGCCGGAGAAGCCGGAAAGAACACCGAAAGCGCAATGCCAAACGCCAGCAGGATTTATTTGACTCGCGTTAACGCGTGCCTCTTGTAGGCAAGGCTGAGACCAAAATTTGCAAGACCGGTAATGCCGATGATCCAGGCCAGCGCATTGGGGTCAATATCAATCAGCCGGGCAGCAGCGATGCCGCACAAAGCGGCAAAGGCGTTTTGCACAAAACCTATCAGAGACGAAGCGGTGCCGGCCATTTGCGGAAAAGGTGTCAGGCCGCCGGCCATGCTTTGCGGCATGACAAAACCGACACCAATCATCGAAACAAACAGCGGCAGCAAAAGATGCCAAACCTGTTGCTCAGTTGCGAACGACAGCAAAATCATCACAAGACCGGCTGCACCCAGCAGGACCGAACCGAAATAAGTCAGGGTTTCGACGTTGTGTTTGCCGCTTAAACGGGCACCTGCCAGCGTGCCGATGATATAGCCTGCCACACACACCGAGAATGTGAAGCCGAACTGTAGTTCAGTTAAACCAAAATGGTTCTGGAAAACAAATGATGAGGTTGAAATGAGAACAAACAACCCACCATAGGCCAGACACAGCGCCGTCATATAGCGCAGGTAAATAAGATGCCTTAGCAAAAATGAGAAATCGGTGAGCATGCCGAAAAATGACCAGTGGCGTTTGCGATCGGCAGGCAGGGTTTCGGGCAGAAACAACACACTGATGATCAACAACAAGGCCGAGATAATCGATGTCAGGGCAAAGCTGGCGCGCCAGCCGAAATTTACCTCCAGCACCGCCCCCAGAACCGGGGCGACCAGCGGCACAACGCCCATAAGAGCCCCCATCAGAGACAGTAACCGGGCGGCTTTTTCACCGCCAAACAAATCACGCACGATGGCCCGAACCAGGACAATAGCAGCACTGGCACCCAGGGCCTGAAAGAACCGGGCAATGATCAACATCTCAATGGTTTCGGCCAGAAAACAGGCAATTGATCCGGCCACATAACCGGCCAGTCCGATCACCAGCACCGGTTTGCGTCCGTAGCGATCTGACAACGGCCCGTAGAAAATCTGCCCGATGGCAAACCCGGCGATAAACACCGACAAGGTGAGTTGCACCATTGATGTATTGCCCTCAAGTGCCCGACCGATAGCTGGCAGAGACGGCAGATACATATCGGTTGAGAGTGGGCCTACGGCGGTTAAAAAGGCCAGTAACAAGGTAAAGGCCAGCGAGCCTTTTTGCAGTTTCATCTACACACCATAGCGATGCAGTGACCGTCCGTTGGCTTTCAGCCATTTTTTAGCTTGTGTTGTTGCCAGACAATGGCTTTCAACCAGATGCCAGAACCGTGGTGAGTGGTTCATTTCCAGCAGATGGGCCACCTCGTGTGCGGCCACATAGTCAAGTACATAGGGCGGGGAAAATATCAATCGCCATGAGAACGACAGCGCCCCGTCACTGGAACAAGACCCCCAACGGCTGGAGGTGTCTCTGATCGAAATCCGCGAGATTGTTGTCTCCATCTTGTCGGCGTATAAATGTGCCGCGCCGGTTAAATCGGATCGAGCCTGCTTTTTCAACCAATCCTTGATGCGCCGGGAATGATGCCGGTCATCACCACTGACAAACAAAATGTCTTGAGGTGTTTCCTCCTGGGACTGCTCACACCAAACCGGTGTTCGCCTGTCATTGCGGCCGGTAATGCGATGTGGAACCCCGCGAACCGGGATAATCTGCCCGGTACTCAGTTGCACCAGGTCTGGTTGTTTGGCCAGTTGCTGCCAAATCCACGGACCCTGACTGGCGGCAAATTCCATTGCTTTGCCATGGGATGTTCCCGACGGCACGGTCAAAACAATTCCGTCGCCCTGCTTGTCAAGGCGCAAAATTATCCGCTTGGCGCGGGCGTTAGGCCGCAAGGTGACATCGAGAGTTTTGCCATCAAGGACAAGTTGTGATTTCGCTGCCGCCTTAATACCGGCCCTGATGCCAGCTTTGTGCAATATTGAAGGCAAAAGTGCCATGGAACCTCTGGAAAATACGAATCACAATTGCTGATTATAGCATTGACAATAGCGCGCCAACAAACCTGGAAAAATTAATAATACTGCAATTGGTGCGGCTCTGATAGAGTGGTTTTCTCTCTATAGACAAACAAGACTTAAAGCAGGGACATGGCAAAAAACTCTACTGAAAACACCATCACCGGCCTGCCGCGGACAATCCATCAGGGGGTTGACGGGTTGCGGTTGCAAACTCTCGTGCGGCTGCGCTGGCTGGCGGTCATTGGCCAGAGCGTTGCGGTTTTGACGGTGTATTTTCTGTTTGAGTTTTCACTGCCCCTGACCGCGTGCCTTGCATTGATCGCCGTTTCTGCCTGGCTCAACATATTTTTATCCATTCGCTGGCGGGTGAGTTTGCGGCTGAAAAACAAATATGCTGCCCTGCTGTTGGCCTATGATGCCAGTCAATTGGCCGGTTTGCTATTTTTAACCGGCGGTCTTGAGAATCCATTTTCATTTTTGTTTCTGGTTCCGGTAACAGTGTCGGCAACCACATTGCCGGTTTCACGCACCCTGGCCCTTGGTTTTTTGACCATGGGCCTGATTACCATTCTGGCCACATTCCACTATCCCTTACCATGGAAACCGGGTGAGCATTTTGACCTGCCGGGGCTGTATCTGGCCGGGGTTTGGAGTGCACTTGTTTGCGGATTGGGATTTGCTTCGGTTTATGCCTATCGCGTTTCGTCAGAAGCGCGCGACATGTCGGGTGCCCTTGCTGCCACCGAATTTGTGCTGGCTCAGGAACAACGCCTTTCAGCACTGGACGGCCTGGCAGCAGCTGCAGCCCATGAACTGGGAACACCGCTGGCAACAATTGCGCTGGTGGCAAAAGAACTCAAATACGACCTGCCAAATTCAGAAAACTTTACTGAAGATCTGGATTTGCTGTCATCGCAAACTGATCGATGCCGGGAGATCCTTTCAAAACTTGCCAATCGCGACGAACAGCAAGAAAATATGCATACTCGCTTGAAGTTGACGGTTTTGCTGGAAGAGCTTATCGAGCCGTTTCGGACCGGTATGCCCCAGATCAATATGATTGTTAAACCTGGTGGAGACGGTTCATTTGAACCGGTAGTTACCCGCCACCCTGGCATTCGGTATGGTTTGGCCAACCTGCTTGAAAATGCTGTCGACTATGCCAAGTCAACGGTTTCTGTAGAGGTCAGTTGGACCGTCCGTGAGGTGGTGGTGGCAATCATAGATGACGGCCCGGGATTTTCTGAAGACATCATTGACCGGCTGGGTGAGCCCTATGTCACCACCCGCAAAGGGTATGGGCAAAAACAACTGGCTAATGCCCCGACAAAAGGGCATCAGGGCATGGGGCTCGGGTTCTTTATTGCCAAAACTCTTTTGACCAGGTCTGGGGCCAATGTTGCCCTTGCAAACCTTGCCAAACCGCAAAGCGGCGCGACCATTCGGATTTCCTGGCCGCGGGAAAAAATCGAACCCCAGGACGATGGATGGTCATTTTAATGTTTGTTTTCAATCCGTTATAACAAATGCGATTTTTCTAATAAACGATTTGATATATTCGCAATAAACAGCAATAATAAGGAAAGCTGAATATATCGGGGTTGAAGTACGCCTTGATGGGGAAATCGTACAAGAAGAAACATTAAAACAGAGGCATAACCATGACGGATGAAGTAGCTGCTCTTGAAGACAAAACGCTTTTGCTGGTTGACGATGACAGACCATTTCTGACCCGTTTGGGCCGAGCGATGGAAAGTCGTGGATTTGAAGTTACAACCAAAGAAACTGTTGCCGAGGGTCTTGCAGCGGTTCGCAACGCCCCGCCTGCCTTTGCCGTGGTCGACATGCGTCTTGAAGACGGCAATGGTCTTGATGTTATCGAAGAATTGCAAAAACAACGCCCTGATGCGCGCGGTATTGTGCTGACCGGTTATGGAAATTTGGCAACGGCGGTTTCAGCAGTCAAGCTGGGTGCGGCTGATTATCTGGCCAAACCGGCTGATGCTGATGCGGTTTATGCCGCTTTGATGGCCAATCTGGATGATCGTTCTGCTTTGCCCGAAAATCCGATGTCGGCTGACCGGGTGCGCTGGGAACATATCCAGCGGGTTTATGAATTGTGCAATCGCAACGTTTCAGAAACCGCACGGCGCCTGAACATGCACCGACGGACCCTGCAACGCATTCTGGCCAAACGCGCTCCTCATTAGACCGTTCCAATCTTTGATTGAACCATCTTCGCTTGCGGCTGGTTTTATTCCGCTCACGGCTGTTCCTCACTTTGCTCGGGCCTCCACTGGGGCGGCGCACAAGCGCCGGGCCGCAGTCGCGACCTTGGGTCGTTCACACACCTTTGTCATAGACACGCTGCAATCGCAAAGCGGCGGTGCGGGCAACCAGCAAGGTTATGGCCTTTCTTCTGGCCGGTGACAGTTTTTGTGCCGGTGGGGTTCTGGTAATCTCTGCGCCATAAGAATCTGCAACGATCAAACCGGCTTCAAGCGGGAATATGGTTTCATCAAGATCGACCGGCCGGGCGAAAAACAGCTGATCGCAATAGTCCCAGTATTCCGGCCATTTTTGATCGACCTGATAATCTGCCAACGATGATTTTATCTCTACAATCCAGATGTTGCCCTTTTTGTCGATCGACAACACATCGGCGCGGCGACCCGATGCAAGTTTAAACTCTGGAATTGAAACGTGTCCGGCGTTGTACAACATCCGGCAGACGCCGCGCTGCACACTGGCGGCGGTGGGTGATTGCCGGCCATCATGGATAACCAACTCGTCATCATTTTCCACAAAAACAATTCCCTAAAGTGACTTTTGGCAAAAAACAGTTATAACGAAGTTTACAATAACAGAAATCGCTTGATATGAAAAACCGGCCCGGATTAATTCAGCCATGAAACATTCAATATGAAGCAATCGAAATGGCTTGCCATCCTTTTTGGTTTGTTAATCGTTATTACGCTTACGTTTTTGCGCGGCATTGACGGGTTTGTTCCCCAAACCATTCGCAATTTGACTTTCGACCAGTTTCAACAATTGGCGCCCCGCCAAAGAACACCTCAACCGGTTCGGGTCATTGATATTGACGAGCAGTCATTGGCAAAAATCGGGCAGTTTCCATGGCCGCGTACGGAATTTGCCAGACTGGTTGATGAACTCAAAAAACTGGACGCCGCGGCGATTGTTTTTGATGTAATTTTTTCCGAGGACGACCGCCTGTCACCGCGACGGGTTTTGCAACGTGACGATCTGAAAAAATGGTTGGGCGATGTCGGGATGGGCAAATCAACCGATAGCTTACCTGACAATGACAAAATATTTGCTGACAGTATTTCAAAAGCACCGGTGGTTCTGGCATTCGGCCGCAATGAAGATGGCCTGGCTGGTAAACCGGCCAGCAAATCAGGTTTTGCCTTTACCGGCACTTCAACACTGGAAGCGTTGCATGATACCGGGCGGATTACGCGGTTGCTCAGTATTCTGGAAAAACCGGCAACCGGCATCGGGTCAATAAGTGTCAGCCCGGACGCCTCGCAGGATATTATTAGAAAATACCCGCTGCTATGGTCGCACGAGAGCAAAGCCTACCCCAGCCTGGTGATGGAAGCATTGCGAGTTGCCCAGGGAGCTTCTACCTTTGTCATTCAGGGCGCTGCCACTGACGAAAAAATTGTTGAGGGCGTAAAGATCGGTGCCATCCCGGTCAGCACCACAAGGCGGGGTGAGTTGTGGATGTATTATGCGCCCGACAATCCTGATTTGTATATTCCAGCTCACCATTTGTTGCGCGGTGAGGCAAAACAAAGAGAAGCCTTGAGAGAGAAAATTCAAGGCCATATCGTCTTCATTGGCACCTCCGCAACGGGGCTGTTTGACATTAAAACCACTTCACTGGCACAAACGGTTCCTGGCGTTTCTATCCATGCTCAGGCGACTGAACAAATCCTGTCGCAAAGTTTTTTATGGCGACCGGACTGGATAGAGGGAGTAGAAATTTTACTGGTGTTGGTTCTTGGCATTATCATTGTGATTGCCGCTATCTTCCTGTCGCCGATTTCTTCGTTTGTAATCGGTGCTAGCCTTGCCTTGTTGCTTGCCGGTGGCTCATGGCTGGGCTTTAAACAATACGGCATGCTGTTTGATCCAAGTTTTCCGTTATTTTCTGGCCTGCTTATCAATTTTACCATGACGGCGTACCGATATCTGGTCACCGACAAAGAAGCCCGCTTTGTCCGTATGGCTTTCTCGCGTTATGTTTCATCTGATGTTTTGAAAGATATTCAAACTGATCCTGAAGCGCTTGAGCTTGGCGGTGACACCCGCGAGCTGACCATTATGTTTGTTGATATCAGGAACTTCACACCGCTCAGTGAAGGATTGTCACCGCAAGACCTGGTGGCGTTCCTTAACAAGCTGCTGGGTGAATTATCCCTGTGTGTGACACAGGAAAAAGGGACAATTGACAAATATATCGGTGACTCAATCATGGCTTTCTGGAATGCACCGCTAAAGGTTGGTGATCATCAAAAGCGGGCCTGTTGCGCTGCCCTGAAAATGCGCAAAACACTGGAGCGGCTTAATCGGCTGGATGCTTTCGGGTTTCGCAAGAACGGTTTGCCCTTTGCTGATATTGCCATCGGGGTCGGGATCAATACCGGTCAGGCCTGTGTCGGCAATCTTGGCTCGCAGGAACGGTTTGATTATTCGATCATTGGTGATGCTGTCAATGTTGCGGCGCGGACCGAGTCCAGTTGTAAAGAACTCGGCATGGATATTCTGCTAACCGCGTCTACGGCGCAGGCGGTCTCTGAATTTGCATTTCTTGATGCCGGCAAAATTCCGTTGAAAGGCAAGTCCGAGGACCAGCAGATTTTTACGCTGGTCGGCGATGAGCTAATCCAAGAGAGTAAGCCTTTTCAAACTCTTTTGGAAACCCATAAAGAACTGATGACTAAAACAACCACGTCGGCGATCAGATCAACCGCGCAACAGTGCAAATCTGCAGCGATTCCAATTCTTCCGCGCCTGGCTTCATTTTATGAAAAACTGACAAACCGACTGATTTCACCACCCTCTCGCGACGATGTGCGAATGGGTAAAAAGTCTTCTTGATACCCAACAGGCCCTAAAGCATGGCTCCTTTTTTGAGATTCATGTGACATGCTTTAAGTCTTTGTTTTTACGCATGTCTTTATCCCAAAACCGGTGCCCACTTTTGGGAGACATGCTTTAATGTGCCTCATCCCAATTATCGGCAGCGCGGGCATCAACGGTCAGCGGCACCGACAGTTTGAGGGCCGGTTGCGGGGCATTTTCCATTGTTTTGGTGACCACCTCAATCAAGCTGTCAACACTGTCCTCGGCAACTTCAAATATCAGCTCATCGTGCACTTGCAGCAACATGCGGGCCAAAACGCCAGCCTTGCTCAGCGCGCCGGGCATTTGCACCATGGCGCGGCGAATGACGTCGGCGGCACTGCCTTGTATGGGAGCGTTAATGGCCGCGCGCTCCTGAAAGGATCGCTCGGATGGGTTGCTCGACGACATACGCGGGAAGTGACAGCGTCGACCAAATACCGTTTCCACATAGCCGTGCTCTTTGGCAAAAGCCTTGGTGGCGTCCATATAATCCCTGATGCCGGGGAAGCGTTCGAAATAGGTCTTGATATAAGCCCCCGCTTCACTGCGCGAGATGTTCAGTTGATTGGCCAAGCCAAAGGCTGAAATGCCATAAATTATGCCAAAGTTAATCGCCTTGGCCTGCCGCCGGATCAGCGGGTCCATGCCTTCGATAGGAACACCAAACATCTCTGATGCGGTCATGGCATGAATATCAAGCCCGTCGGCAAAGGCCTGTTTGAGTTGTGGAATATCGGCCACGTGGGCAAGGATGCGCAACTCAATTTGCGAGTAGTCAGCCGACACCAGCTTGTTGCCCTTTTCTGCCACAAAGGCTTGGCGAATGCGACGTCCAGATTCGGTGCGCACCGAAATATTCTGCAAATTGGGATTGGTGGATGCCAGCCGCCCGGTGGAGGTTGCAGCCATCGAATAGGAGGTATGCACCCGGCCAGTATTAGGGTTTATGTGGTTTGGCAGGGCATCAGAATAGGTCGATTTGAGTTTTGACACCTGACGCCAGTCCAGTACTTTACCGGCCAGTTCCACCCCTTCACGGGCAAGGTCTTCAAGCACCTGACTATTGGTACTCCAGGCGCCGGTAGCGGTTTTTTTTCCACCTTCAATAGCAAGTTTGCCAAACAGGATTTCACCAAGCTGTTTGGGCGAGCCCGGATTAAACTTTTCATCGGCCAGCTGGTGGATCTCTTCTTCCAGCCCGGCAGCTGTGATGGCAAACTCGCCTGATAATCTGGCCAGCGCTGCACGGTCAACCCTGATACCCTCGGCTTCCATTTGCGCCAGCACCGGCACCAGCGGACGCTCAAGAGTTTCATACACCACGGCACGATGCTCACTGGCCAGACGCGGCTTTAACATCAGCCACAGGCGCAAAGTCACATCGGCATCTTCGGCAGCGTATTTCGTTGCCTGCTCAATCGGCACCAGATCAAAAGTAATGGCGGACTTGCCTGATCCGGCAATCTCCTTAAACGGGATCGGGGTATGATCAAGATGGCGCTTTGACAGTTCATCCATACCGTGATTGCCAAGACCGGAATCAAGCGCGTAGGACAACAGCATGGTGTCGTCAAAACACCGCACCTTGATGTCGTAGCGCTTCAGGATCAAGTAATCATATTTGAAATTCTGGGCAATTTTCAAGATGCTGGCATCTTCAAACAAGGGTTTGAGGGCGGCTAGCGCATCATCCAGTTTAATTTGCTCGCTTATCGGGCCATCAAAGGCAAATCCATCGTCAGAACGATGTTGCAACGGGATATAGCAGGCCCTGCCCGGCTCTGTCGCCAGTGCAATCCCGACCAGTTCCGCCTGCATAGCGTCCAGAGATGTTGTTTCGGTATCGAAACAAATGACACCCCGCTGATAGGCCGCGTCAATCCAGCTTTGCAAAGCCTCCATTGTACGCACTGTCTCATAGGCATCACTGTTAAAGGGAATGGCTGAAAGGTCGGGGGTTTCGGCTGCCCCGGTTATGCTTTCATCGGGGTTGGAAACAGGCGCTTCCCAACCGGTAATCTCGACTTCCACCGGTTCAATGTCAGATGAATTGACATCAAACTCACCGGCAATACGGCGGGTAAGAGCGGTAAATTCCATGGTCTTTAAAAAACCAATCAGCACTTCGGGATCGGTTTCGCAAACGCCAAATTCACTCAACTGGGCTTCAACAGTAACGTCCCTGTCGAGTTGAACCAATTCCCTTGAAACGCGGGCCTGATCGGCAAATTCGATAAGGTTCTCGCGGCGTTTTGGTTGCTTGATTTCGCCCGCCCGGGCCAGCAGTGTTTCCAGGTCGCCATATTCATTGATCAACAGCGCTCCGGTTTTAACACCGATGCCGGGCACACCGGGAACATTATCCACACTGTCGCCAGCCAGGGCCTGGACCTCGACTACTTTTTCGGGTCCAACACCAAATTTCTCAACAACCTGATCAGGACCAATCTCTTTGTCTTTCATCGAGTCATACATCGAGACCTGATCGCTGACCAATTGCATCAAATCCTTGTCAGATGAAACGATACGCACCGTTGCCCCGGCCTTTTCAGCTTGCACAGCATAAGTGGCGATAAGATCATCAGCCTCAAAACCCTGCAGCTCAATGGAAGGGACACCAAAGGCCCGGACCGCCTGCTTGATCAAACCGAACTGCGGTATCAGGTCTTCGGGTGCCGGTGGCCGATGGGCTTTGTATTCAGGATAAATATCATTGCGGAATGTTTTGCCCGATTTATCAAAAATCACCGCCAGATGGGTCGGCCTGTTATCAGCCGGCATATCGCGCAACAGCTTGTTGAGCATGGCGCAAAAGCCCTGCACAGCGTTAACCGGCAGACCATCACTTTTGCGGCTCAGTGGTGGAATGGCATGATAGGCCCGGAAAATATAGCCCGAGCCATCAATGAGATATACATGATCACCGGATTTAACCGGGCAGGAAGGTTTGTCTGACATGGGCCGACTATGGCACCGGTTTGACGAACTTTCCAGCGGTTAAAGTGCTCAAAATAATATAGTCCTCAACTTTGTTGAGAGAGCCCGGTTTTGTGAGCTGGTTTTGTTTGTGTCAAACGGAACGCAGGGTGACGGCGGTACATGTAAACCAGCGGCGTGTTTTTAACAATCTGGAAGGCAATCAACGGTCCGACAACGGCTACCGCCGTTACAATCAACGCGACAAGACCCGGATCGTTTATGATGTCCAGCTTGAGCAACACAATACGGGTTCCGGCCATAAAGATAAAATAAGACAGGAAGATCAGGATCGAGTTCTGTCCGCAGTAACCAACAAATTTACCAAAATTGAATTTGGATAACAGAACACCGACCGCGATGACAGCCGCAGTCCCGGCATACCCCATAGCCAGTTCGACAACTGGCAATAGCGACCAGCCGCCAAACACCAGCCAGGCATTAAGCACCGCCCAAATCACCAGGCCGTTGAGCGTGCTGGCAGTCTTTTGTTTGTCGATAAAATCGGCAACAGAAAAGGCATATGCGGCAAAGGCATAACCAGAGTAAAAGAACACGAAGCGGGCGGCAAACTCATCAATAACCCGGGCTCCGGTCTCAATATGCATGGCATGAAGGACCGCAGCGGCCAGCCAGATGACAACAACCGGTGCGTTTCGCAGTAACTTTGTCGCCACAAAGAAAACCGCCAGCAAATAGATAAACCACAGAGTACCAAGCGGTTGGATGAAACTGAGCGGATAAAGCAACAAAGCGCTCTCAAGACCTTGCTGGCCGATAAATTCCGGCAATTTCAGCACGTACCACACGGTCATCCAGATAATATAAAAGTAAGCAAAATGCACCACTTTGGTGTCGAAATAACTGCGCCATGGCCGGTCAATCCGGCGGCTTAAAAACAATCCGGCGATCAAAAAGAAATCGGGCATCCGAAACGGTCGGGCCCATTCAATAAAGCCATGCAACCAGCTTTCCATGCCAAATGCCTTTTCGACACCATTGGTGGTATGCAACAAAACCACCAAAATGATGCAAATTCCTTTGGAAAAATCAACCCATCCGATACGGGAGATTGCTGTCTGACTGTTGTTACCGCTCATAATTCTACACCTTGTGTACTTTTCCGACACGCTGATAGCGTACCAGACAATCGATGCAAACATGGGACCACAAATGCAAAATTCTCAAGAAGATGAAAAAACTGGTTACCAAATAGTAAAAACCAGCAACAAATGTAAACCGTACTGTATACAACTTGATCTGACGTTTTTAAGCATAATGCGTCGGACAGCACGTTGCCATATCAGTAAACGCGAGCAATAACTTTTGTCGTTCGGGTATTTGTAAGCTAAAGTCTGACTAGCTCTTTTTTGATGGTCAGAGTACCGTTGTTCGCTCGTCCACTTGCTGGCTTTAGACCCGCATCAATGCGGTTCCAGCGATTTTGGCGATGGTTTAAGCGGTTGAGAAAAAGGTTGGAATTTGATTTGATGACACAAAAGTACAAACCTGCAGTTCCACTAGTTGCCCGCCAGCTTTGCGTGACCTGCAATACTTCACTCTTTAAGTTCAAGACAACCAGGGATTTGCCGCAGCTTGTCGGGCTTATTGGGCAAGAGCGCGCTCTTGATGCGATCAAGATGGCAGCAAAAATTCATCATCACGACTTCAATTTATTTGTGCTTGGCACACAAGGAAGCGGACGGCACACGGCGCTGCAAGAGCTTTTCACGCAAGAGGCAACCAGCCGTCCGGTGTCAGCTGACTGGGTTTATGTGAATAATTTCGAGGCACCCGACAAACCGCTTGCCATTGAGTTACCACCCGGTATGGCCGTTCATCTTAAGTCAGCCATGGAAGCACTGGTTGATGATCTGGCAAACAACATTCCAGCTCTTTTTGAATCGGATGATTATCAAACACAACGCGGTAACATTGAGCAGGAGTTTGGCGAACAGCATGAGCGTTCTTTTTCTGAGTTGGGCGCCAAGGCGAGCGAAAAACTTATTACTATTCTACGCACCCCAATGGGGTTTGCTGTTGCGGCATTGCGTAAGGGCGAAGTTATTAGACCAGATGACTATGACGCATTGAACAAAAGCGAACGCCGCAAGATTGATGACGATATTGCCGAAATTCAGCAGCAACTTGAAGCGGTTCTCAAGGAAGTTCCCAAACGCGAAAAGAAACATCGCCGCGCCATCGAGGAGTTAAATGCGCGGATAGCAGAAGAGGGCGTTGAGGACTCATTTGGCGATGTTACGACCGAGTTCAAAAAAATAGAATCTGTAGCAGCCTATCTCAACTCCGTTCGTGCTGACCTTATTTCCAATGCGGATATTTTTCTCAAATCCGAGCCAGCAACTCAGGCAGGTGCATTTCCGGTTGCAACTTCAAAACACTATGCCAAACCCCAGTTCCAGCGTTATGCTGTCAATGTCATGGTCTCCAATGACCCTGACAGCAAGTCCGGTGCACCGGTTGAAGTTGAGGACATGCCTACGCTTGCCAATTTGTTAGGACGCGTTGAGCATGTATCGGAAATGGGGACACTTATAACTGATTTCACGATGATCAAAGCCGGTGCCCTGCATCGTGCTAACAGTGGATATTTGATCCTTGATGCTCTGCAAGTTCTCACCGAGCCTTTTGCCTGGGATGCACTCAAACGTTGCCTTAAAACCGGTGTTATCTCGATTATTTCAGCCGGAGAGAAACTAAGCCTGGTAACGACATCATCATTGCAACCGGACCCGATTCCGTTAAATGTAAGGGTGGCACTGGTTGGTGACCGGTTTCTTTACTATCTGCTGGCGGCTCTTGATCCTGAATTTCAAACCCTTTTTAAAGTACAAGCCGATTTCAATGATGTTGTCGAACGTTCAGATCAAACGATGGAGCTTTACGCCGGTATGATTGGCTCAATTGCCCAACGTGAAAAGCTCAGGCCGCTAAACCCAAAGGCGGTTGCGCTGATGGTACAGGAAGGCACACGGCTTGTTGATGATGCTGAGCGATTGTCGGTTAATATTGGCCGGTTATCAGATATTTTGCGTGAGGCCGATTATTGGGCCGCAGAATTGAACCATAAGATCATTAGCGTTAAAGATATCGACAAGGCTATTTATGAAACAGACCGGCGGGCAAGCCGTATTCGTGAACTGTCACAACAGGCAATCACACGAGGAACGGTTCTGATTGATACCGATGGCCAAAGGTGTGGACAAATTAACGCCCTTTCGGTTCTTCAAATCGGCAATCACCGGTTCGGACAACCATCACGCGTCACCGTCAAGGTGCGGATGGGAACCGGCAAAGTGATTGATATTGAACGCGAAGTCGAGCTGGGCGGGTCGCTGCATTCAAAGGGTGTGATGATACTCTCAAGCTATCTGGCAACAACCTATGCACTGGATGTGCCGATGTCACTTTGGGCAAGTATTGTTTTTGAACAAAGTTATGGCGGCGTGGATGGTGACAGTGCCTCAGCGGCTGAATTGTTTGCACTCCTGTCGGCCATTAGTGAGCTTCCTATTGACCAATCTTTTGCAGTTACCGGTTCCGTTAATCAGCAAGGGGAAATTCAGGCGATCGGTGGTATTAACGAAAAAATAGAAGGGTATTTCGATATCTGCACCGCACGCGGTTTAACAGGAAGGCAAGGCGTTATGATGCCGGCCTCAAATGTTAAAAATCTGGCACTTCGCGCGCGGGTGATTGATGCGGTGAAAAAGAAAAAATTCAAGATCATTCCGATTGAAACAATTGATCAAGGAATTGAAATATTGACGGGCCATACCGCGGGTCAACGCGGTAAAGATGGTCAATACCCGGAAAAATCAATCAATGGCCTGACCGAAACCCGCTTAAGGGGATTTGCCTTGCGCCGGGCAGAGTTTTCGAAGCTGGCAGACAATAACGAGAATGGAAAACCGGAGGAACCATCGTGAGTGAGATCGGCAAGCAACATTGCAATCGGGTAATCATCGGAGCAACCTGTTTTGCCGACGCTGATGGCGCTATCGCAATGGCGGCAATTCTGGCTCGAAAGCTCGAAGGCGAAATCCTGGGCTTGTTGATTGAAGATGATGCGATTTTGCGTATTGCCTATTTGCCGTCGGCAAAGACGCTGGCCTTCAAGGGCGGATCTGTACAATCAATCACGCCCGAGGCAATGGAGAGCGCTTTTCAAAGAGATGCCAAAGATTTTCAGCGCCGGTTGACCAGGGCTGCCGGACAGATGGCTGTTAACTGGTCGTTCGAACGCAAACGCGGACAAATGATGTCGCTATTACAATCGGTCGCATCTACGGGAGATGTCGTCTTTCTGGGGCACCAGCGGACAAGTTTTTCAAAAGGTGAAATCATCTTTATTGACGATACTCATGGAGAAAAAACCCACCTGTTGGATATGGGCATGGAAATTTCCCGCGAAATGGACCTTTCCTTACAAAGGATCAATCTTTCCAAATCAGATGAACCGCTGACAAAGCCCGAAACCGGGTTACTTTCAACTGTTTCCGTCAGCAGCAAGGATGAAATGCTGGAATATCTTCACAAAACAAACCCTTCAGCCGTTTTTGTTGCCTTAAAAACCGGACACAATTTTGACCTCCATGAAATACTCGAGGCAGCGCGTTGCCCGGTCATTCTTGCCATTCATGAATAACATCTGGTGCTCTATAAGTGGCTCGCGTCAATCAATGCTGTTTGGCCCGGTTTCGGGATGTCTGTATCCCAACCCAAGCTGTCACTGATTTTCTGGCCCAAAGCCGATGCGGCGTTGGGCTCGCCGTGGGTAATAAATGTTTGCAGTGGTGCCTTTTTGAAGCCCTCAAGCCAACTGATAATCGCGTTTTGATCGCCATGAGCTGAAAATCCACCAATGGTGCTGACCTGGGCTCTGACGGTTACATCTTTACCAAATATCCTGACACTTTTTGCACCATCAACAAGACGCCGACCCAGGGTGCCCCGGGCCTGATATCCGGTTATCAAGATCGTATTTCCTCGATTGCCAAGACCGTGTCTTAGATGATGTAAAATCCGGCCGGCTGTACACATGCCGCTTGCTGAAATAATAATCGCACCCGAACGGATCGAATTTATCGCCATTGATTCCTGCACGCTTCTGGTAAATGTCAACGTTAATTCTCCACCTGATCGGGCCCGCCATTCGGCAAGCTTTTTAGCCTCCTTGTCAAACAAGTCAAAATGGCGTCGTGTCAATTCGGTGACGCGTTGTGCCATCGGCGAATCAAGGAAAACGGTCAGGTTTTTGACCCGGCCAAGATAAGTCAGGTGATACAGGTAATAGATCAATTCCTGGGTTCGACCGACCGCAAAGGCAGGCACGATAATATTGCCCTTGCCGCTAACGATTGTATCATTGATGGCATCAACAAGTTCATCTAGTGAGGGAGACAGGGCTTTATGCTGGCGATCACCATAGGTCGATTCAACCACCAGATAGTCAGTTTCCTCGATCAGGCATGGATCACGCAAAATAGGTCTGCCGGGCTGACCAAGGTCACCTGAGAAAACGATTTTCCGCTCAGCGCTTTTATCCCCGACCCAGATTTCCAGAATTGCAGAACCCAAAATGTGTCCGGCATCGCGCATACGTATTCTAACACTTTCGCGGGGATTAAAAATTTCATCATATGGTTTTGCTTCCACCTGCAACAGCGCATTGTCGGCATCAGCCATCGTGTAAAGCGGTTCTATGGTGCGGCCATGATTTTTCCGCTTTCGGCTGGCGCGTTCGGCTTCTTTTTCATGGATATAGGCACTGTCGCGCAGCATTATTGCGAGCAAATCTGCTGTCGCCTGCGTCGAGTAAACCGGTCCTTCAAACCCATCCCGGCAAAGCTTTGGCACAAGTCCCGAGTGATCTATATGAGCATGAGTCAAAATGACGAAATCAATATCGCGTGGCTGGAATGAAAATTTAGCGCGATTTTTGTCGTCAGCATCGCGGTCCCCCTGAAACATTCCGCAATCTACAAGAAACCGGACGCCTTGCCCTTCAACCAGATAGCAAGAGCCGGTGACTTCTCCAGCGGCCCCCAGAAACGTAATTTCCATATTTTTTTCAATCCTCATATACCGCTGAAACCATATTTATTCCGGAAGGTTGCCATTATAGAAATCGCTTATCAAACGCACTGCTTCTTTGGCCGTATCGACGACTTCAAATAGCGCCAGATCGGTGGGTTCGATAAACCCTTCTTGTGCGAGAAATTCAAAATTCACTGCGCGTGACCAGTATTCTTTTCCAAACAATATTATCGGTAGAGGTTCTACCTTTTTCGTCTGCACGAGGGTTAAAACTTCAAACACTTCATCAAGGGTGCCAAACCCGCCAGGAAACGCCACGAGTGCTTTGGCCCGCATGAGAAAGTGCATCTTGCGCAGACCGAAATAGCGAAACCGAAAACACAATTCAGGCGAGATATACGGGTTGGGATCCTGTTCTTTGGGTAGTTCAATATTAAGACCGATGGAACGTGCGCCGACATCATCGGCTCCCCTGTTTGCCGCTTCCATGATCCCCGGTCCGCCACCGGTTACCATTACAAAATCACATTGTCCTTCTTCCTGAAACAGTTGTGAAATAATGGAAGAAAATTTGCGGGCCTCATCATAATACTTAGTGTAATTTTTACGCTTGCTGAGAACTTCTAACCGGGCCAGCAGCGCTTTGTTTTTTGGCGCCTTTTGTAATCCGTCCCGCAGCACTGCGATCTCGCGTTCCAGTTGCCCCCCTGATCGCAACCGTGCGCTACCAAACACAATGATTGTCGAGGTGACGCCTTGTTTGCGCATGGTCCATTCAGGTTTTAAGTATTCCAGTTGCAGCCGAACTGAACGCAGATCGTCATGTTCGAGAAAGTCGGGATCATTGGTCGCCAGGCGAAAGGGTTCACTTTTAACCAGCGTTCGTACGCGCCGGGCAAGATCATCAAGATTGGAATTTGAGAGTTTGTGGGCTTTTGTTGTCATAAGTCAGTTTACTTTCCTGAACCGAATTTTCAAGGTGACACTCACATCAATCCAGATAAAAGCAATAACAAACTGGTGACAAAGCCAATCGCTGGCACCCATATGGGTACTTGAAAAATGTCGTTGCTCGGAGGTTCGCCCCATAGTTTCAGACGCAAGAGAGCCAAATTCACCAACATGAAAATGACCAGGACAAGTTGCGATGTTCTTTCTGCAAGTGCGGCGATTGGCAGAAACAGCGCCAGGCCCATTACCACGGCAACAACCAAAAATGTCGCGACAAGGGGTGTGCGTGTGACCGGATGGATATAAGCCAGTTTTTCAGGTAAATTTCCCTGTGATGCCAGACCATAGAGCACTCGAGAGGCCATGATCATTTGTATAAGCACGCCGTTGATGGTCGCTAGAGAGGCGATGATGGTGAAAATCCCTTTGGTCGTTGCACCAGCATTTTCAAATACAAGGACCAGCGGGGCGGCAGAATTTGCCAGTTTGCTCATCGGTACAACCAGAATGACGACAGACACGACAACAAGATAGATTACGGTTGCAATAATAAGCGTCAAGATGATTGCCCACGGCAGAGTCTTGCTTGGGTTTTTGACTTCTTCAGCAACATTGGCGATATCTTCAAAACCAACAAATGCAAAAAATGCCAGCAACCCGGCCGAAACGATACCCGCCCAAGCACTGATTTCTAAGGGTGGGACAAGACGGCCCAATTCACTGAGAAGGTCCGGCTTTATGGTAAATCCATAGACAATAACAAAACACAGACCGCCAATTTCAATCAGTGTGATAATAGCTGCTGCTGTCACGGATTCAAGAATACCCCAGGCAGCCGCCAGACCAAGAATTACAACAATAACAATTGTCAGCATTACTGGTGGAAGAGGAACGAAATGTCCCACGTAAGCAGTCGCACCAATCGAAACAGCCGCTGATGAAACCACCCCTGATGCCGCCACCATGAGCCCGACAATCAAGGCCAGCATGCGCGAGTTAAAACCATTTCTGACATAAGCTGCCTCACCGGCGCTGACAGGATAACGGGTGCCAAGTTCTGAATATGAAAAACCGGTAAATGCGACAACTGCCGCGGCCAACAAAAAGGAAGCGGGTGCATAAAAACCAGCCCTGGAGGCTGTTGCACCAACCAGCACGTAAATGCCTGCGCCAATGGTAACGCCCAAGCCATAAAGCGTCAAAAGCGGCAGGGTCAGGCGGCGCTTGAGTGTCACTTCATCACCATCACCCGATTTTGGCTGCGAGTTTATGGTTGTCATTATCAGACCTTCCTGTTCGGGTGCGAATCTGCTGCCTCAAACTATAGACAATCGTCTTCTTGCACATTTTGAGTCATATCAATAGTCGCCTTGTTATAATCCCAGTTATCATGATTGATTGTCAAACCAAACTCGGTGATAATCAAAAATCGACCTTTCTGTCACGGGGACAGTCGGTCGAACCGGAGCTTTGCGGTTCTTTACAAGGTAAAACCGGTGCAACCAGTACCTATTGGGTGACGTCAACTGGTATGATGGACGGGTGAGGCCAAACAGTTTGGTGTCTGAATTCTAGGGACTGATTTTTATGTCTGGTCAAAATACCTTTACAGACTGGTTTGACAGAACGTTTATCGAACTGGCCCGCCAGTTAAGGTGGTCTTATCTGCCTCCTCTCATGGTTTACCTTGCTGCCGGAATTTCCGGATTGACCGTAATCGTGGGAACGTTTTTCGTTAAAGACTATTTGGGCCTGTCTGCAGCCTTTCTGGCCGGGCTGTCATTCTGGGCTGGAATTCCCTGGGCGCTTAAAATACCTCTTGGCCATCTTGTCGACCTGATCTGGCGCTGGAAATCCATACTCGTCTATGCCGGGGCAGGTCTAATCACCTCCAGTATTTTGATCATGTACGGATTGATCGCCCATACGGACCAAATGACAACATATATGAGTATTCAGGCCTGGTATGTGACCAGCGTTTTGCTCGCCCCTATTGGTTATGTTGTCCAAGATGTTGTTGCAGATGCGATGACCGTTGAGGCTGTACCGACCACAAATCCACAGGGAAATGCCTACACAGAAGCTGAATCCAAGGCCATGCACACGATTATGCAAACCCTGGGCAGGTTTGCCATTATCAGCGGCTTGATGTTTGTGGCAATACTTAACATTGCCATGTTTTCCGGCGTCGAAAATATGTCGCAAGACGATAAAGCCCTTATCTATGCCAATATCTATCTGGCCGCTCTGGGCATACCGATCATCTCGATTGCCGGTGTTATGCTGGGCCAGATCATGTTGCATAACCGGGCAAGATCCATGCGTGATCACGGCGCCAGCGAAACCCTGATCAATGACACACTTTTCAATCCGCTCGAAAAGACCGAGCCCAATTGGTGGATATTTGGCGGCAGCGGCGTGTTTGTGGCATTTACTTTGATGATGGGGCTAAGCGATGTTGCCTATGCCCAGGAAGTTATCTTTGCAGGTTCGATGGCCATCGTGCTGTTTCTCATGTCACGGCTGATCCGCGAGCTTGAGCCCGAACTTGCCCGCGCTCTTATCGGAACGGCTGTTATCATTTTTGTGTTCAGGGCAACACCTCTGCCTGGCGTCGGCGCAACATGGTTCGAAATCGATGTCTTGGGCTTTGATCAGCATTTTCTGTCCATCCTGAGCCTTGTTACATCAGGGCTTGCGCTGTTGGGCATGGTGGTGCTGAGGCCTTTGATGGCAACTAGATCAATTGCCTATATTGTGCTTTTACTGACATTTGCCGCCGGAATATTATCTCTGCCAAATATCGGTCTATTTTACGGCGTTCACCAATGGACGGCACAATGGACCGGCGGCATTGTTGATGCCCGTTTTATTGCCATTATTGACACCGCAATTGAATCGCCACTCGGGCAAATCGCCATGATCCCGATGTTGGCCTGGATTGCCAAAAACGCTCCGGTCAGGCTAAAGGCAACGTTCTTTGCTGTGATGGCATCGTTCACCAATCTGGCACTTTCAGCAAGCAGTCTGGCGACTAAATACCTCAATAAAACTTTCATCGTCTCGCGCGAAGTCAAGGATAAAGTTACTGATGAGGTTGTCACGCCAGCCGACTATAGCGACCTTGGCATCCTGATGATCACCGCATCCCTGATCATCGTCATATTACCTGTGACCACCGTTTTTCTTGTGCAGCGTTCGCGATTCAAAACGAAACAATAAAGGCCTACTCCTAGTTCCCTTGGGCTCGTTCAGTAACAGGAGTGTCCGCAAGTACTTTGTCGCTGGGGTAAACAATGACGCGAGCACCCTCTTTAAGCCCACCGAGAACTTCAGCAAAGCTCAGGGAAAACTTTCCAAGAGTAACTGGCGTGAGAACCGCAATGCCATTTTGCTCAGTATAGACGGCCCATTGATCCGCTTTACGAAACAATGCGCCAAGCGGCACCCTGAGAGCATCTTTCTTGTGTGAGGTAATGATACGTACTGTGACCTTGAATGAATGCCCCAGCTTTTGCCATTGAGCGGGTGGACTGGTAAAATCGAGCACCACATTGACCCTTTGTTCCTCAATGCCCAAGGCTGAAACCTTGGTGAAACCAATCGGGTCTTTGCGTAATACGCGCGCATTAAGAGCGCCTTTGCCACCCCAGTCCTCAATTCTTGCAAGTGTTCCCGGCGCGATGCCCACGGCATCAACAGATAACAGATCAACAACGACCTCAATATCTTTCAAATTCCCCACTTCCAGCAACGAAGCACCAGCCCCAACGACCTGCTCACTTTCGGTGAACAGTTTAAGGACCGTGCCGGCAATCGGCGCAACAATTGCCACACAGCATTGATCTTCCAGTTCCGGGCGCGAAATCTGGGTCGGCAACAACTCGCGCGCCTGTGCGGACTCCAGTTCACGCCGCTTGAATTCAAGGCTTGCTTGCGCCTGCGCCAATTGGGCATTTTTAACAGCCACATCCAGCTCTGCCTGCTGCAGAGCACGGATGGAAATTGTATGGGTTAATGCAAGTTTTTGCGCCCGCGCCAATTCAGTTTTCGAAAAATCAAGAGCTGAACGTGCTCGGGCAATTTCAGCCTGTCCCAATTTCACACCGGCGTGCGCTGATTTAGTGGCAGCAGACAATTGACGCCTTGTACGGATATCACGAATTGGCGGGTCAACCGGACGCAGGCGAGCAATCCGCTCGCCCTTTTCCACCCCATCACCGGCCTGCACACTCAATCGCTCCAGCTTGCCGCTGATGGGGGCCGAGATGCGATAGACATTTTTGATGCGGGTTTTACCATCTTCATCAACAGTTGTTTCGATTTCCCCGCGTGAAATAACCGCAATATCCACCCCTACCGGTTGTGGCTTGATCATAATATAGGCACCAATTGCCAAAAAGGCGGCAATTACAACAATACCAAGACGCTTTATCCATTTTAAAAACATAACTTATTCCTTGGTCTTGAGAACACGAATGATGTCAAGTTGCCGCACGCGGCTAATGACAATGAACGCCGAGAGCACCGAAGCAATGATCACCACGATACTTGACCAGCCATAGGCTGAATTTTGAACGACAAATGGTATACGGAACAGGTCACTTTGAAATCCGCGCACCACCGCCCAGGAAAATCCATAGCCCAATATCCAGCCCACGGGTTGGGCCACAAGCAAGATGATGGCCAGCTCAATAATCAGCACCCGGGAAACCTCATTTCTGGTGAAACCAAGCACCCGCAAGCTGGCCAGTTCACGGGCTCGCTCCGACAATTGAATACGGGCGCTATTATACACAACACCAAAGGCGATAATAACAGCCAATACAATATAGACTGTCGTCATAATGGTAATATTTTGTTCGATTGTTTCGCGAAACTTTTTTAACGATTGGGTTTGCAAGGCAATAGATGCTGCCTTTGGCATAGCCTTGATCGCAGCATATATTTCTTTATGCCGGTTTGCATCAAGTTCAACATAAACACCTGAGCGACGTGGTCCAATTCGCGATAGCCGGTCTAGTGCAGCGATATCCATATATGCGCCAAGTCCAAAATAACTTCGTATGATGTCAACCACAGGCACTTTAACTTCATGCCAGCCTTCTTCAAGCAGCTTCATACTGATTACATCACCGCGCTGTGCCCCAAGATGCATGGCCAGCCGTTCACTCAATACCAGACCCGATGACGGTAAACTGATCGGCGCAAGCTCTATATCGAGAAGCCGACTGAGACGCATATTTTGCGGCTTGCCGGTGATAGCCACACGGCGAGAGTGTGAGCCATGACTCATTTGCACCATCATCACCCGGTAAGGTTCCACAGACAAAACCCCGGGCAATTTTTTAACCGCATGAACCGCTGTTGGTGCCAAAGGTGTTGAAAAGCTTATGGTTGCATCCTGCCGGTCGGTTCTAAAGTACACCGTATCAATCATGAAGTTGATCGAGCCAAAGGAAAACATTGCGGTCACCAGCAACGCAACCGCCAGTGAGGTGCCAAGCATGGTGAAGCCCGAGCGCAGAGGCCAGCGGACGAGGTGCCGAAAGGCCATCACCGTCAGTTGTGACATCGTGCTTGCCAGCCATTGGCCAAACGCACTTGATTTACGATATAGCGTTGGTGCGGCTGGCCGCATGGCGGTTGCCGGTGGCAGGGAGGCCGCCGAAAGGGCAGACTTCAACCCACCCAATAAAGCAGCAGCAATGCCTATACCTGCGGCCAACAGGTATACATCGAGCGAGCGTTGAAAGATAAAAAACGGGAAATTGAAAAATTCCGAATATAGACGCGTAAGCCCATCACCCAGCCAGGTTCCTGCCGCAAAACCTATCACCACCCCGGTAAGTGAAATCACCAACACCAGTTTGACATAGTGCGCAGAAACCGCCAGTTGGCTGTATCCAAGCGCTTTTAGTAAACCAATCTGCTCACGTTCCAGCGCAACCAGACGCGACATAATCATGTTGATCAGGAATGCTGAAACAAACATGAAAATGGGCGGAATAACACCTGCCATAGCCTGCAGCTGTTTCAATTCGCTATCCAGAAACGCATTAGACATCTGGTCTTTTCTACCATAGGCAGCCGTGCCGCCGTAAGGTGCCAACAACCGGTCCAGCGCGGCAATGACCGCCGGTTGTGAAGTTCCCGGCAACAATGTCAATGAAACTGAATTAAAGGCACCATCAAGCTTGGTCAGGCCAGCCACTTGTTGCTGGCGCATCCAGATAACCCCAAAGCGGCGATAGTCTGGCACCAGATCACCGGGGCCAAGAGCATAAATAAACTCTGGCGACATGGCGACACCGGTAATCTGAAATTTCACTTGCCGTCCTTGCAAGATACCAGCAAATGTCGAGCCAACGCGAAATCCATGGGCTTTGGAAAACCTGTCAGAGACCACTGCCTCGCCTGATTTTCCCGGAGTTGGCAAACGTCCGCTGCGAAGGTACAATTTATTAAGGCGCAAGGTGTCGTGATCGGGCAGGGAGACCACCAACCCGGATGCAGGCTCAATCATGCCGGTTATGTCCAGCAGCACGGGTTCAACAATACGACCCTGGGCGCCAGCCACACCCGAAATAAGCCCGATCTCGCGCATCAGTGACTGCGGCGCCCGGCTTGCCGTTGCAAAAATTGAAGCAAACTGATGGCGCTCATAATACGCCCGCCGCGTCTCGTCTAATGAGCGATAGGTGCCGATGGATAAAATCAGGGTTGCCACACCGCAGGCAAGCACCAGCGATATGGCCAGGGCTTGCGGCCATAATCGTTTGAAATCACGCAGCAGCTTTTTATCAAGTGTTCTCATCACATCACCATTCCAGCTGTGATGGCGTTAGTCGTTTGTCACTGACTTGCTCTCGAACAATCTCACCATCGGCAAAATACAATGTCCGGTGCGCCAGTTTGTGAATGACCGCATTGTGTGAGATGATTGCCGTGGTCGTGCCCAACTCGTCATTGATGCGGGTCAGAGCTTCAAGCACCAGCCGCCCGGTTTTGGAATCAAGCGACCCGGTTGGCTCATCACACAATAGCACCTCGGGGTTTTTCGCAATGGCCCGTGCGATCGCCACCCGCTGTTGTTCACCACCTGACATCTGGGCTGGAAAATGGTTCATACGCTTTTCAAGCCCGACGAGTGCAAGCGCATCTTCAGGCCGCATCGGGTTGGTGGAAATTTCAGTCACCAGGGCGACGTTCTCGCGGGCTGTCAAACTTGGAATAAGATTATAAAACTGAAACACAAAACCAACATGGCGGCGTCGAAAATTTGTCAGTTCAGTTTCACTAGCCCCGGAAAGATCAAGATCTTTAAACATCACCCGGCCCGAAGTGGCCGTATCCAAACCGCCAATAATATTCATAAAAGTAGACTTGCCGCTGCCAGATGGCCCCAGCACAACAGAAAGTTCACCTTGATAAAGTTTGGTGCTGACCCCTCGCAAAGCATAAACGTCAACCTCACCAGTATGGTAGGTCTTTGTCAGGTCCTCGACCGTGAAAACGGCCACTTTCTTATTCTGCCGTATACTCATTTATCCGAGCATAACGCAAACGACCGGTAAAATCTTGACTGAAGTTTGCCTTTCAAAAAAGACCTATATAGCGTAGATATTCAGTCGATCTGACAAAGCCCCGGTCCCATCATTATTAGGTCGCAAAGATCATGAAGCTTGAACACAGTCACGACCATGCTGAAATCGCTACCCGGCTGGCTGAGGAGCAAAAACTGTCCTATATTCGCGATTTCGTTTATGGTGGAATCGATGGCGCTATTACCACATTTGCCATTGTGGCAGGCGTAGTAGGGGCCGCGTTGTCTTTGAAGGTGATCCTCATTCTGGGCCTTGCCAACCTGCTCGCCGATGGGTTTTCAATGGCTGCAGGCAACTATTCCGGCATGAAGACTATTGTTGATGACTTCAAGCGAATTAGTGAGATTGAAAAGAAACATATCAGGGTCGATCCGCAGGGCGAAACTGAAGAAGTGCGCCAGCTTCTGCAAAAAAAAGGCCTGACCGGTGAAACTCTTGAAAACGTCGTGAAAACAATTACTGCCGATGAGCAAACCTGGCTCGACTTCATGTTAACTGAAGAATATGGCCTTCCGCTCACCCAGCATTCACCGTTCCTTGCTGGCCTTGCAACATTTATCGCCTTTATAATCTGCGGCGCGGTGCCTCTGCTGCCCTTCATCTTTGAAATACCGGCAACCTTCACGGTTTCGGTCATCATGACTGCAGTGGTGTTTTTTGCCATTGGCGCTGCAAAAAGCAAATGGGCATTGGCCCCATGGTGGCGCTCAGGCCTTGAGACACTGGCAATCGGTGGCATTGCCGCCGCGATGGCATATGCTGTTGGTTATTTTTTGAGCAACATAATTGGCTAGAGCCCTGATTGGCTGCAGCACAAATTAAAAATCAACCTCAATGGCCACGCCCTTTTTGACAGCCAGATCGACAACGGCTGATGCGACGGCCAGATCCTGGAGGCCTACCCCGGTGCCATCAAACAGCGTAACTTCATCTTGCGATGTTCTGCCCGCTGTCTGGCCATTGATAACTGCACCAAGCTCCCTGATGTCGGCTTCTTTAAGTGATCCATCGCCAATTGCGTGCTGACATTCACCGATGCTGATTGATTGGGCGATTTCATCGGTGAAAACAGTGGCCCGGGCAACAAGGGCTGCTTCAACCTCTTGTTTGCCTTTGGTGTCTGTGCCCATGCAAGCGATATGGGTGCCACCTTTAACCTGGGCATCCATCAAAAGTGGACTAAAACTGGAAGTGATTGTGATTATGACATCAGCTTGCTCACCCAACCGGTCAAGATCTACCGCTTCAAATGGCAAACCCAGTTCCTTTGCAGTATCCTCCAGACGACCGAGCCTTTCGGGGTTGTGGTTCCAACCGATGATTTTTTCAAAATTGCGATGTTCAACAGCAGCGCGCATTTGAAAGGCAGACTGGTGACCGGCACCGATCATACCAAGAACCTTGGCATTTTCAGGAGCCAGATACTTGATCGAAACAGAAGAAGCAGCCGCTGTGCGCAATGCGGTCAAAAGATTACCGCCGACCAGCGCTTTGACTTTGCCGGTATCAGCATCAAACAGGATCACCATTGACTGGTGATTGGTCAGCCCTTTTGCTTCATTGCCCGGCCAGTAGCCTCCAGATTTTAATCCCAGCGCCAACCCGGTCCGGTCAAAGCCGGATTTAAATCCATATAAAGCATCAGCATGACCGATTGCTTCGCGGATGACGGGAAAGTTATAGGCATCCTTGCTGGCCATCGCTGCAAAGACTTTTTCAACCGCGTCAAAACAGTCTGCACGCCCGATCAGCGCGGCAATTTCTTTTTCTGGAACAATAATCATGTTTACTTCGTCCTGCTTGAGTAAAAAATGGGGCAGGTCTAACCTGCCCCAAGCTTCCGGGAGAAAACTAGAGCATTTCAGGTTGTGTTTGCGATTCAAACAAAACCTGAAACCCTCTAGTATGCTTTGCCGCGCGCCGAGACCGGCCACAGGGTTTCAACCTTGCCACCGCGAACACCCACATACCAGTCATGGATGTTGCAGGTCGGGTCACAATGGCCCGGCACCAATTTCAGCTTGTCATTTACTTTCAACACGCTGTCAGGGTCGCCAACAACGCCGTGCTCATCGGAACATTTCAGATATTCAACTTTATCATCACGACCAAAAACGGTGGGCAAACCAGAGTCCACAGATTGTGCTTTGAGACCGGCATCGACAATCGCCTTGTCTGCTTTTGCATGGCTCATCACAGATGTCAGGAGGAACAGGGAGTTTTCCCATTCACCCTGATCTATGCGATTGCCATCCTTGTCAAGAATACGGCCATAGTCAGCATCCATAAAGGCGTAAGAACCACACTGAAGTTCATTATATACGCCAGAGTTGCCTTCAAAATAATAGGACCCGGTGCCGCCGCCGCCAACGATATCACATTCCAAACCTTGCGATTTCAGTGCGTTCACAGCATTTTCTACCATCTCAACAGCAATATCGATTTTCTCTTTGCGATCAGTGTAAAGATCAAGGTGCTGCATGGCACCCTGATAGGCTTGGATGCCGGCAAATTTCAGACCTTCTGCCGCATCGATTAGTTTTGCGATATTCACAACATCTTGCGAAGTGGTCACGCCGCAGCGACCGGCGCCGCAATCAATTTCGACAAGGCACTCAAGCTCGGTGCCGTGCTTTTGAACAGCCGCAGCCAGATCAGCAACGTTCTCGGGGTCATCCACACACACCAGAATGCGGGCACCCAATTTTGGCATCCGGGCAAGGCGGTCAATTTTTGCGGGATCGCGAACCTGATTGGAAACCATCACATCCTTGATGCCACCGCGTACAAATACTTCTGCCTCTGACACTTTTTGACAACAAACACCGACTGAATCACCCAGGGTTCCTTGCAACTTGGCGACATCGACAGATTTGTGCATTTTACCGTGCGCCCGGTGGCGTACACCCATTTCTTTGGCCAGCGTGCCCATTTTTTTAACATTGCGCTCCAGCGCATCCAGATCGACAATCAGGCAAGGCGTTTGTATATCGGCCTCGTCCATGCCCGGCAGTGCAGGCACGTCATAACCCACTTCAAGGTCGTCAAAATTAACTTTAGCGTTCATTGGTAATCTCCTTTTTAGCTGTTCAGCCATGGCAGCAAGTCAAGATCGACATTACCACCTGTGATTATCACACCCACCCGCTTGCCAGCGAAGGTGTCTTTGTTTTTGAGAATGGTTGCCAACGGCACAGCGCTGCTGGGCTCCATGACGATTTTCATCCGTTTCCAGGTCAGTTTCATGGCATCGATAATTTCCTGTTCAGAAGCCGTCAGGATGTCGGTCACATGATTTGAAACGAAATGCCATGTCAGGTCTTTAAGCGGCACCTTCAGGCCGTCAGCCACGGTCTCGGGCGCATCATCAGCAATGATATACCCTGCCTTGAAACTGCGCGCTGCATCATCGGCCTGTTCAGGCTCGGCGGCGTAAATTTTTGTTTCCGGTGCCAGATTTGACAAGGTCAGACAAGTGCCTGACACCATGCCACCACCACCAATCGGGGCAATCACCGCATCAAGTCCCTCAACCTGATCGATCAGTTCACGCGAGCAGGTGCCCTGACCCGCGATTACCCGGTGATCATTATAAGGATGCACAAATTCGGCGCCGGTCTCGGCAACGACTTCTGCAAAAACCGCTTCACGACTGCTGGTCGAAGGCTCGCACTCCACAATTGTGCCACCATAACCCTTCACCGCATCCTTTTTAGCCTGCGGTGCTGTACGCGGCATTACCACAGTGCAGGGAATGCCCCTGCGACCGGCCGCATAGGACAGGCTGAGCGCGTGGTTGCCTGAGGAATGAGTTGCAACCCCTTTTTCCAGCATATCATCGCTGAGTGAAAAGACAGCATTAGAGGCCCCACGGGCCTTGAAAACGCCAGCCTTTTGAAAGTTCTCGCACTTGAAGAACAATTCAGCACCAGTCAGTTCGTTTAAAAAGCTTGAGGTCAAAACCGGGGTTTTGTGGACATGGGGTTTGATGCGCTCATGAGCAGCAAACATATCATCAATTGACGGGATTATCATCTCGTTCATATCTCCAATCACGCGGCAGCTTTTTTGATTTCAGAGAACTCTGAGCGGTAATATTCCTGAGCTGCGGCAACGCCGGAACCAAGGTGAACTTTCAGGCCCAAATCTACCATGCACATTTCTGCGGTCGCGATGCCCGACAGGGTCATCACATCGGTCAAACTACCCAGATGGCCAATGCGGAAAACCTTGCCTGCGACTTCACCCATGCCGATGCCGAATGCAACGCCATATTTTTCTGAAGCCAGATTGACAATGTCCAGCGAATTGAACCCTTCAGGCGTTTTGATTGCACTTACGGTGTCAGAATACAAATCGGGACTTTGCGCACAAAGCTCCATTCCCCAGGCTGCAACAGCGGCGCGGACACCACATGCAATGCGGGTATGACGGGCAAAAACATTTTCCAGCCCTTCGCTGAGCAACATTTCAGTTGACCGTTTCAGCCCGTTCAGCAAACCAACAGCCGGGGTGTAAGGGTAAAGGCTGTTTTTGTAGCTGGCAGCCATGTCCCTGATGTCAAAGAATGTCCGTGGCAGGGTTGCAGTTTCCACAGCTGCCATTGCCTTTTGGCTAAAACCGATGATGGCCAGACCAGCAGGCAGCATGAAACCTTTTTGCGATCCGGTAATAGCGATATCAACGCCCCATTCATCCATGCGAAAGTCCATGGAGGCGATAGAGCTGACACCATCCACATAGAGCAATGCCGGATGAGAAGCAGCATCCAGGGCGCGACGCACACCGGCAATGTCTGATTTTACACCGGTTGCCGTTTCATTGTGGGTGGCAAGGACAACCTTGATTTCATGGTTCTTGTCAGCGGTGAGAATTTCCTCGTACTGATCGAGCGGTATGCCAGCGCCCCAGGCAGCTTCGACCACGTCCATTTTCAACCCATGACGTTCGCACATATCAATCCAGCGATGGCTGAACATGCCGTTGCGGGCAGCTAAAACCCTGTCACCCTTAGACAAGGTATTGGTGAGTGCGGTTTCCCAGCCACCTGTACCGGTTGAGGGAAAAACGAATATTTCGGCACTTTCTGATTTGAGAATTTTCTTCACACCGGCCAGCGCAGGATGCAGTATCTCCCCAAACAGTGAAGAGCGGTGATCAAGCGTCGGCATGTCGCAAGCACGCCGCAACTCTTCGGGCATATTTGTTGGCCCGGGAATAAAAACGGGATTTTGAAAGCTCATTTCGATAACTCCTTGGAATATTTTTACTATTGTAATCGGAGTAATGGTTATTTTTCAATTTTTTTGAAAAAATTTTTCATTTATTGAATTATTCGAATAATTTCTTATAATATAAGGACTTACAATTTTTCATTATCTGAAAAATTATAATACTTCAGGACTGTTGAAACAGGATATCAGGTTGATGAACTCACAAAAACGCTTACGTGGCAGACCAAAAAGTTTTTATGACAAGAGTGCCCAGAACAGAATCCAGACACTTGACCGTGCCCTGGATGTTTTGAATTGTCTTGCCGACACAAATGGTATGACCCTTACAGAAATTGCGGAAAAACTGGAGCAATCGCCTGCAACGATCTATCGTATTCTGTCAACCTTTGAACATCGGCAAGCGGCCGAAATGGACCCCGCCAGCCAGGAATGGTTCATCGGCCCGACAAGTTTCCGGCTTGGGTCGGCATTCCTGCGGCGAACCGGTGTGGTTGAACGAGCCCGCCCGCTGATGCGCGAATTGATGGAAGAAACAGGCGAAACAGCCAATCTTGGAACAGAGGTTTCCGGCGAGGTGATGTTTCTTTCACAGGTAGAAACCCATGAAAACATCCGGGCATTCTTTCCACCGGGAGCAAAATCACCCATGCACGCTTCGGGAATCGGTAAAGCATTATTGGCTCATGCAGAACCATCAAAAATCGAAAAGTATGTCACACAAAAAAAACTGGAAACTTTTACCGACAATACAATTTCGCAGCAGGATGATCTGCGGGCTGAACTGATAAAGATTAAAGCTCAGGGTTATGCTTTTGATGATGAGGAAAAAAACATCGGCATGCGTTGCATCGCGGCTCCTATTTTCAATTTCCATGGTGAAGTCACTGCTGGGATTTCAATCTCAGGTCCAACAATCCGGTTGTCGCTTGAGCGGGTCAAACTTGTCAGCGAGATGGTCAAGAACAAGGCTAAATCTCTCTCGACGAATTTGTGATCTTGGAGCATCGGACATTCAGGAAATAGCTCGGTTATTTTGAATCTATCAGATAGCTTTTCTCAAACCTGAAGGTGTCTGCCCAAACTTTTTTGAAAAGGCCCGGGTCATTGCGCTTGCATTTTCATAACCGCTACGAACTGCAACTTCAGTAACCGGCAGATCGGTGTTTTCAATCAGGCGTCGGGCTTCGGTCAGGCGTAAATGCCTTGAAAGCTCTGCAGGATTCTTGTTCAGTTGTTTTTGAAAGCAGCGCTCAAGGTATTTCACATTGCAATCAAGCATTTTGCATATCTGGACAATCGTCAGCGGCGTTTCGATATTGTTGCGCATAATGACAATGGCCTGCTCGACAATTGTACTATTTGGTTTTCGGCCAAGCCTGGTTGATTGCAGGTCAGAACCACCGTGCAGAAACAAGGATGCCAGGTCCATTTTCAAAACCTGACCATGCTCATTGCCGATGAGTTCCAGCATCAGATCAAAAGCGGCCATGGCACCACCGCATGTGATGCGAGCGCCATCGATCACAAACCCGGTTCGCACGACATCAATCTTCAAGAAGGTTTCCGACAGGCTTTCTATCAGGTCCGGGTGAACGGTTGCCCGGTATCCATCAAGCAGACCGGCACCTGCCATAAGCCATGCACCGGTATCCAGACCAACAACGAATTTGCTGTACCGACTGGCCTGGACCAATTGCTTGCGCACGAGTTTTGCGTCCAGTTGCCGATGACCATAGCTGGAAACAATAAACAGCATATCGCCAGATTGACGATCGTCGATACCCGCGTCGGGAATAATCGGTAAACCGCTGGAAGAGGTTACTTGCTGCCCGTCAGGAGTAAAAAACTTCCACTGGTATAGTTTTTGATCGGCAAGCGTATTAGCAGCTCGAAAAGGTTCCAGGGCATTTGCCAAGCAGTGGTTCGAAAACTGCTCAAATACGAGAATATCAATTTGGACGGGTTTTCGAAGGCTATTTGTCGATTTTTGCATGATGAATGTCTATCATTGCACATACTCTTTAGTCAAACTTAGTAAGATTACTCAATATACCGACATTGATCAGGGAGAAAATGATGTCACTGGAAATGAACCAAGAGGTCTTTATCACTTGCGCCGTAACCGGTTCCGGCAGCTCACAAGATCGCAGTCCTCATGTGCCGCGCAGCCCTGAACAAATAGCTGACAGCGCCATTAAAGCCGCAAAAGCCGGGGCCGCCGTTGTTCATTGCCATGTGCGTGACCCCGACACCGGGGTTCCGTCTCGCGACGTGAAGCTCTATCGTGAAGTTACCGATCGTATTCGCGCCAGCGATGTTGATGTCGTGTTGAACCTCACAGCGGGCATGGGGGGTGATTTGGTGTTTGGTTCACCGGATTCGCCTCTGCCCCTTCAACAGGGCACCGATATGGTAAGCGCGGCTGAACGCGTTGCCCATGTGGCTGAATGCCTGCCCGAAATTTGTACACTTGACTGTGGCACAATGAATTTTGCTGAAGCTGACTATGTGATGACCAACACCCCGGGCATGCTTACGGAAATGGGCCGCATGATGACCGAACTCGGGGTGAAGCCGGAAGTGGAGGCTTTTGATACAGGTCACCTGCATCTGGCAAAACATCTGGTTTCACAAGGCGTACTCGAAAGTCCGGCGATGGTGCAATTGTGCATGGGCATCCCATGGGGCGCACCCGATGATCTCAATACATTTATGGCCATGGTCAATAATGTTCCAGCCGACTGGATCTGGTCAGCGTTCTCAATAGGGCGAAATGAAATGCCCTATGTGGCAGCTGCTGTTTTGGCTGGCGGTAATGTCCGCGTCGGTCTTGAGGATAATTTATGGCTGGCCAAAGGGGAATTGGCGACAAATGAAGCTTTGGTGGCCCGGGCTGTGACCATCATTGAAGCAATGGGGGCAAAGGTGATCGGCCCTGAGGCTGTTCGCAAAAAACTGGGTCTAACCAAAAGGATGCCACGATGAACGGTACCATAGCAATTATTGGGGGCGGTGTTATCGGTGGTGGTTGGGCCGCACGATTTTTGTTGAATGGCTGGGATGTCGCCATTTTTGATCCAAGCCCTGATGTTGAACGCCAGATTGATGAAGTAATGGCAAATGCCCGCCATGCACTTCCCGCCCTTGCAGATGCCGACATGCCTGCACAGGGAACTTTGCGGTTTTGCAAAACTGTTCAAGAAGCAGTCGGCGGCGCCAGCTGGATACAGGAAAGTGTCAGCGAACGGCTGGACCTCAAACACAAAGTGCTGAAAGAAATTCAGGATCATTGCCGGGAAGATGCTGTGATTGGCTCATCGACTTCCGGTTTCAAGCCATCACAATTACAGGAAAAAAGCAAAAGGCCAGAACAGATTATCGTTGCCCACCCGTTTAACCCGGTTTATTTGCTGCCGCTGGTGGAACTGGTTGGCGCGCAAAAAACCACTACGCAGGCCAAAGAGATTTTGAATAAGCTTGGCATGAAACCGCTGGTGGTTCGCAAGGAAATAGACGCCCATATTGCCGACCGGTTTCTTGAAGCTGTATGGCGAGAAGCGCTTTGGCTGGTAAAAGACGGCGTTGCTACAACCCAAGAGATTGATGATTCAATCCGTTTTGGCTTTGGTCTGCGCTGGGCGCAAATGGGTTTGTTTGAAACCTACCGTGTTGCAGGTGGTGAGGCGGGCATGGCCCATTTTATCAAACAGTTCGGCCCGGCGCTTAAATGGCCGTGGACCAAACTGATGGATGTGCCCGAATTAACCGACAAACTGGTTAAAACCATTGCCGACCAGTCAGATGAACAATCTGGCGCTCATTCCATTCGCCAGCTGGAACGTATTCGAGATGACAACCTTGTGGGCATCATGCGCGCCTTGAAACAAACCAACTGGGGAGTTGGTGAATTGTTGAATGCGCACGATGAGAACATGAAAAACCGGGACGACAAGTAATGCAGTTTGGATTGACTCACGAACAGGAGATGATCGTTTCGACGGTTCGCGATTTCGTCGAAACCGAGATGTACCCCTACGAAGCTGAAGTTGAACGCAGCGGACATGTCGGTCCAGAAATTGCTGATATCATAAAACAGAAAACAATTGATCTTGGATTTTACGCCTGTAATTTCCCTGAAAGCGTTGGAGCTGCCGGTCTTTCCCACCTGGATTTTGTTCTGGTTGAGCGTGAGCTTGGCCGGGCCAGCATGGCGCTCAATCACTTCTTTGGCCGACCGCAAAATATCTTGATGGCTTGCAAGGGCGATCAGATTGAGCGCTATCTGATGCCTGCTGTACGCGGCGAAAAAACGGATGCGCTGGCCATGACCGAACCGGAAGCGGGGTCTGATGTTCGCAGCATGAAATGCACAGCGGTGCGAGACGGGTCAGACTGGATTGTCAATGGCACCAAACACTTCATATCGGGTGCCGAACACGCCGATTTCGTTATTGTATTTGTGGCAACCGGAGAAGATCAAACCCCGCACGGTCCAAAGAAACGCATTACCACTTTTCTGGTTGATCGCGGCACACCGGGTTTTACCATTCGTGAGGGATACAAATCTGTCTCGCACCGCGGCTATTCCAATTCAATTCTGGAGTTTGATGACTGCCGCCTGCCCCAAGCCCAGGTGCTTGGCGAGGTTGATGGCGGGTTCGCGGTGATGAATGAATGGCTCTATGCCACGCGTCTGACAGTTGCAACCATGTGCGTGGGGCGAGCACGGCGCTGCTTTGATCTGGCTTTGGAATATGCAGCCGAACGCAAACAGTTTGGTCAGCCGATTGGAAAATTTCAAGGTATCAGCTTTCAGATTGCCGACATGATTACCGAAATTGATGCTGCCGACTGGTTGACAATGTCGGCTGCCTGGCGGCTTGATCAGGGCTTGCCCGCTAATCGCGAGATCGCCAGCGCCAAGCTATATGCATCTGAAATGCTGGCAAGGGTCACAGATGCAACCTTGCAGATTTTCGGCGGCATGGGGCTGATGGATGATTTTCCGGTTGAACGCTTTTGGCGCGACGCGAGAGTTGAGCGCATATGGGATGGCACTTCAGAAATCCAGCGTCACATTATCAGTCGCGAGTTATTACGACCGCTTGGTGCCTGACCGATGGAAAACCGTTCAAACCTTGCCCGCCTGCTGCGCCCACACTCTATAGCAGTTGTGGGTGGAGGTGTGTGGTGCAAATCGGTTGTCGAGCAATGTCAGAAAATCGGCTTTGAAGGCCCTGTCTGGCCGGTGCATCCCTATAAGAAGACGATTGCCGGATTGCCGGTTTTTTCTCAACCAAATGAGTTGCCTGCGGCACCAGATGCGGTGTTCATCGGCGTTAATCGTCATGCGCTGATTGAAACATTGCCTGAACTTAATGCTTTGGGCGCAGGCGGTGCGGTTTGTTTTGCCAGTGGCTTCATGGAAACCGGAGAAAGCAGTTTGCATCAAAAACTGCTCAAAGCAGCTGGTGATATGGCGTTACTTGGTCCCAATTGTTATGGCTTTATCAACTACCTTGACCGCTGTGCTCTATGGCCGGACCAGCATGGGGGAGAAGTCGTTGAGCGCGGTGTGGCCATTATCACCCAGTCGTCGAATATTGCCCTGAATATCACCATGCAAAGACGCGGCCTGCCGGTAGCATATATGGTCACTGCTGGCAATCAGGCCCAGACCGGTCTTGCTGAAATTGGCGAGGAGTTGCTGAACGATGATCGCGTAACGGCACTGGGCTGCCATATTGAAGGATTTGGTGATCTGAGGGCTTATGAAGCTTTGGCAAAAAAAGCTTATGGGCTTGGCAAGCCGGTTATAATTTTGAAAGTCGGTCGATCCAAACAAGCCCGTGCCGCATCCATATCCCACACGGCCTCGCTCGCAGGAGACGATGCAGGGGCGCAGGCCTTTATCGACCGGCTCGGCTTTGCCCGTGTTGAAAATCTGCCGCAATTTCTGGAAATGCTCAAACTGGTTCATGTTCACGGACGCCTTGGCGGAACGCGGGTTGCATCGCTGAGCTGTTCTGGAGGTGAAGCCTCTCTGGTTGCAGATGCCGGTCACATTCATGGCATAAGTTTTCCCAAACTTACCGCATCAAGAAAAAAGCGCTTGGACAATAGTCTTGGCGAACTGGTTTCACTTGCCAACCCGCTTGATTATCATACTGACATTTGGCGCGACCGCACGGTGATGGGCGAGGTATTTGCAGCAATGAGCGGGCCGGATATTGATTTGACCATTGTGTTGCTTGATTTCCCGCAAACAGACAATTGCCGGGATGAAGACTGGATAATCGCTATTGAAGCTGTGGAAGACGCAGCTGCTCAGACCGGCCGCCCCTTTGGCGTGGTTGCGTCCCTGCCTGAAAACATGCCTGACATTTACGCAAAGCGGTTGACAGAAAATAATATTGTTCCTCTTTGCGCAATTGATGATGCGCTGGCTGCGATGGTCGGCGCATCATGTGTTTTACGCAAACCTGCCGCTGAGCCCGTACTGCTTGCAAACTCGTCGACTGACATCGAAGTAATAAGTGAGCACGCAGCCAAAATTGAACTGGCAGAATTTGGCTTGTATATTCCTGTCAGTGCCAGAGCCGGGACTGTAAGTGAAGTTGCAAAAGCAACTGAACAATTGCCATTTCCGGTGGTTCTCAAAGGCGAAGGGTTTGCGCACAAATCTGAAGCCGGTGCTGTTGTTCTTGATCTCAAGGACAAACAAGCTGTTTGCAATGCTGCACAAAAAATGAACGCAGACAGTTTTCTTGTTGAAGAACAAATTACCGATGTCGTTGCAGAATTGCTGATTGGTGTTACCCATGACCCTGCTCACGGGTTTTTATTGACTCTGGCTGCTGGCGGTGTTCTCACCGAACTTTTGCAGGACAGCCAGACATTACTTGTTCCAGCCACTAAAGATGAAATAGGTGTCGCGTTAGATAGCTTAAAATGCGCCGTGCTGCTGAAAGGGTATCGCGGCAAACCGGCGGCTAATCATTCGGAAATTGTTGATGCTGTTCTTGCGGTGCAAAATTATGTAATTTCAAACGCAGGGAAAATTTCTGAAGTTGAGATTAACCCGCTAATGTGTACGCCGAAAAATGCAATTGCCGCAGATGCTCTTATATCCAGGGAAAAATAGACATGGAAAATCCGATCAAGACACATATTCAAGACGGCATTCTGGAGGTCACACTGGACCGCCCTAAAGCCAATGCGATTGATCTTGCAACAAGTCGTATCATGGGTAATGTATTTGCTGACTTCAGGGACAACCGGGATCTCAAAGTGGCGATTATTCAGGCTGCGGGAGAAAAGTTCTTTTGCCCCGGTTGGGATTTGAAAGCTGCTGCTGATGGCGATGCTGTTGATGGCGATTACGGCGTTGGCGGGTTTGGCGGACTGCAGGAATTGCGGGACCTGAACAAGCCGGTGATTGCAGCAGTGAATGGCATTTGTTGTGGCGGCGGACTGGAACTTGCCCTTTCAGCCGATATCATTCTGGCCTCAGATATTGCAACTTTTGCCCTGCCGGAAATTCGATCGGGCACTGTCGCTGATGCAGCCAGCATCAAATTGCCCAAGCGCATCCCCTATCACATCGCCATGGAAATGCTGATTACCGGGCGTTGGCTGGATGCAGAGGAAGCCCACCGCTGGGGTTTTGTCAACCACATCTACGCTCTCGAAGAACTGCACGAAAAGGCCAGAGAAATGGCTCGTATGATAGCCTCTGGCCCGCCACTGGTTTATGCTGCAATCAAGGAAATTGTTCGCGATGCTGAGGGTTCGAAATTTCAAGACACAATGAACAGGGTAACTAAGCGCCAGTTAAAAACCGTCGACACACTCTATGGGTCAGAAGACAATCTGGAAGGCTTTAAAGCTTTTGCAGAAAAACGGGACCCTGTTTGGAAGGGAAAATAACCTGTAGCAGTATCAAGCCCGCTTTTGTTATGCTTGAGTCGGTTATTCCCAACGGGTTTGCCCCGCTTGTCGTCTTTGGTTTTATTATAGTGTTGACGGGCCGGGTCAATTATTGAGAGCATGGCTGGAAACTCAAAGCATCTGAACTCGCACGAGGCCATAGAAAGAAGTAGAAACCGATGGTTAAAAATTTTACTTTGAGGGCGCAGCCAGTTGATCCGTTGCCAGTTGAAATTGTCGAGCGCAAAGGCATAGGTCACCCTGATACTATTTGCGATGCGCTTGCCGAAAATCTGTCACGCAATCTTTGCCATTGGTACCTTGAGCACATGGGTGAAGTTTTGCATCACAATGTCGACAAGGCCTTGTTGCGTGGCGGCAGCGCACATGCCTTTTTTGGTGGCGGTGAAATTCTTGAACCGATTGAGATTTATCTAACCGGCAGGGCAACGACGTTGGCAAGAGGTCTCGAGGTTCCAATTGCCAAAATTGCCATTGAAGGTTCCCGCAAGTGGTTGAAGGAACATTTACATGCACTCGATGTAGAAAACCATGTACGCATTCATTGTCTGGTACGCCAGGGTTCGGCAGATCTGACAGATTTATTTGAACGCCATAGCCAACAACGGGTTCCAAAGGCCAACGATACTTCATTTGGTGTCGGCTACGCGCCTGCCAGTCCACTCGAATTGGCAGTGCTTGAAGGTGGGCATGTTCTTGATCGCACAGCCGGTGGCCCGACATGCCCGGGCCGTGGAGAAGACACCAAAATCATGGCTATCCGGCGCAATGACAATGTCGAGTTTACAATTGCCTGTGCGATGATTGCTCCAAACATTGATGATGCGGATGCCTATGGGCAGGAATGTGACAGCATTAGAAATGACCTCAATGGCGTTTTTGGTCGGCACGGTTTTGTAAATTCAAAAATCGCTGTCAATGCTGCCGATGATCCACAACATGACAGTTATTATTTGACGGTAACGGGCACATCGGCTGAAGCTGGAGATGATGGGCAGGTTGGTCGGGGCAATCGTGCCAGTGGTCTGATCACGCCCTATCGCCCCATGAGCCTTGAGGCCGTATGCGGTAAAAACCCGGTCAATCATGTCGGCAAACTCTATAATATTGCGGCTGCAGAAATTGCCAATAGGTTGGTTGAGGAATGCGCCTTGATTGAAACTGCACATTGCTGTCTTGTCAGTCAGATCGGGCGCCCGATCACCGAGCCTGCTGCTGTCGATATCGCGATATCGACAATTGATTCCAGCCTGACAGGCGAACATCGTGAGGCCGTTCAGGATATTGTTGCCAGTGTGTTGTCAAATCTGCCATTAATGTTTGAGCGTTTTATGAAGGGTGAAGTGCAACTATATTGAAAATAAAATAAACAGCTATGTAAATTGGGTAACCGAATGGACTACAGCAAAGCGCGCCACCGCATGGTGGATCAACATATCTCTGGTCGCGGCATAAGCGACCCGCTGGTTTTGGCGGCAATGAAAAAGGTTGAAAGGGATAAGTTTGTTCCGGCACTATTTCGTGACCAAGCTTATAGCGACCGGCCTTTACCGATTGAATGCCAACAGACAATTTCACAACCTTACATGGTTGCACTGATGACCGAGGCCTTGCGGCTTAAAGGTGACGAGCATGTGCTGGAGGTCGGCACAGGTTCGGGTTACGCTGCTGCGGTGCTTGCCGAAATCGTCGACAAAGTAATTACCATTGAATACATAGAGCAATTGGCTGACCATGCCCGCAGCGTGCTGGAAGAATTGAAGTACGATAATATTACAGTTGTTACGGGCGATGGCTCGAAAGGATGTGCGGAATTTGCACCTTACGATGCAATTGTGGTTACGGCCGGTGGCCCGGAAGTACCGCAATCCTTACGCAATCAATTGAAAATCGGTGGGCGGCTGGTCATACCTGTCGGCCGTGCAGAGACCATCCAGATGCTGGTCCGTGTTACAAGGTTGGGGCCGGAAAAATTCAGCGAGGAAAATCTGTGTGGTGTGCGTTTCGTGCCACTGGTGGGTGAGGAGGGCTGGAATCACAGCCAACACGAAAACTGGTCAGACCCGCACCTTTAAACAACGAGGTAGCAATCGATGATGGACAACACATCTGTAGATAACCTGAAAGCCAATAGTGTGATCGAGGCCAATTTGCGCGAGATGGCAGATTTGCTTGAGCAACAACAGGCAGACGGGTTTCGCGTCAAAGCCTATCGCAATGCTGCCGACACCATTTCCACCATGGATTGTCCTTTGTCTTCAATCCTCAATAAAGATGGCCTGCAAGGCTTGATTGGATTATCCGCGATAGGTAAATCCATTGCCTCGGCAATTGCCGAGATGTTGCACACAAGCCACTGGGCGCAACTGGAAAGGCTGCGTGGAGCAACTGCGCCTGAAAAGCTCTTTTGCACTGTTCCGGGAATTGGCCCGGCGCTGGCCGGTGAGATCCACGACGAACTTCATATTGACACTCTGGAAGCGCTCGAAATGGCTGCTCATGATGGCCGGTTGCAAAAAGTGTCAGGGTTTGGTGCTCGCAGGGTCGCCATGGTAAAGGCGAGCCTGCTTGAACGTCTCGGCAGGCGGCGGGTCCGGGCTGCTCATCTGACAATTGCGCCCGGTGTGGATTTGTTACTTGATGTGGATCGTGAATATCGCCAGCGCGCAGCAAAGAATGACCTGCGAAAAATTGCACCCAGGCGGTTCAATCCCGATGGAAAGGCCTGGCTTGCGATCATGCATACCCGCCGCCAAGATTGGGTTTTTACGGTGATGTTTTCCAATACGCAACGCGCCCATCAACTGGAAAAGACCCAGGATTGGGTTGTTATTTATTTTCACACCGATGATACAGCCGAAGGCCAGTGCACAGTCGTTACCGAAACCACAGGCCCGTGGCGTGGATATCGAATTGTACGTGGCCACGAAACCGAATGTGCGTCTTATTATCGTCAACACATGGCCAAGCAGTCTGAAGACGAAGGTCTGGAGCTCTAAACCAAATTCGACAGGAGATGGATGGATGAAAATTGATAGACTGGTGGAAAAGATCAAGGGCCTTGAAGATGATCTGGATCAGGTTGTTGACGAACACCGGCAGCAATTCCAGTATGAGATCAAAAATAAACGTGTCCAGTTTGAACAGGCTGTCAGGCAACGCCACCGAGAGCTGAAGACCAATCTTTTCCGCTATCTGTTTGAGCGTGGGTTTCTGGCTGTTCTGTTCGTGCCGGTGGTTTATTCGTTAATTTTTCCGCTGATCTTGCTTGATGTTTTTGGCACGCTTTTTCAATTTGTCTGCTTTCCGGTTTACGGTATCAAAAAGGTCAAACGATCCGATTTCATCGTTCTCGACCGCCATCATCTTGCCTATCTCAATATATTTGAAAAAATGAATTGTGTTTATTGCAGTTATGCCAACGGTCTTCTGGCCTATGTCCGCGAGATTGCCGGTCGTGCAGAAGAGCATTGGTGCCCGATAAAACATGCCCGGCGTATTAAAGGACAACATCACCTTTATTGGACATATAGCGAATACGGCGATGCGGAGGGGTTTTTGAACAAAGAAGCCAAAATCAAGAAAAGAAGTCTGGCGCAAAACAAAAAGGATTGGGAGTGACAGGCTAGCTGTGCCAGCGGGTAAGAGACATGGCACGCTTAAGCCTCTTTCGGGCAAATTTTTCTGCCGCCGCGCGTGGCAATAGATTTTTGCTTCTGGCCGTGGTCAACACTTCACGCGTGTTGAACCGGATCTTTTCCTTGATTGCCTCGAGCGCGGCGGTTTCTGACCCGCCATGATATTCCACTGATGCGCAAATGACACCACCGGCATTGGCGATAAAATCGGGGATCGATAAAATGCCTTTTTCATGCATTCGGGCTTCGGCGCTTGCGGTCGCAGGAATATTGGCCCCCTGCAGGAACAGACGCGCTTTCAGACGGTCAACGTTGCCATCATGAATGACATCGGGACGCGCTGCCGGTATCCAGATATCGCAGTCAACATCAATAATGTCGTCACCGTCGCGTTTCGTGCCTTTGTCAAAATCACCCACATGACCGCCAGCTTTTTTCAATTTGATCAAATCGTTGATACCAAGTCCGTTCTGGTTTTCGGTCATTCCGCGAGAATCGGCTGCGGCCACAAGGCGCGCACCGTGTTGCTCAAGAAATCTTGCCGCATGCTGGCCGACAGAACCAAAACCCTGAACCGCCACGCGCGCACCTTTAAGGGCAACGCCTGAAAACTCTTCAGCAGCTTTTGCAGCAACAGCCAATCCCAGGCCGGTTGCGCCGATTTCATCAAGCGGTATGCCACCCAGCTCTCGTGGCAGGCCAACGGCGCGACTGATTTCATCCTTGACGAAAGCCATAGCCTGTTCATTGGTTCCCATGTCGGGGCCGGGAATATAGCCAGCAAGGTCTTTGATCCCCTGCGCGAAGGCGCGAATAAGCTCTTCCTTTTGATCGCCCGGCATGGCCGGGTCGGCAAAGATTACCGATTTTCCCCCGCCATGGGGCAGACCGGCTGCGGCATTTTTAAGTGTCATGGCACGCGCCAACCGGAAGCATTCTTCAACGCTAACATCAACTGCCATGCGGGTTCCACCGATGCCCGGTCCTGCAGCGGTATTGTCAATCACCACAATGGCCTTGAGACCCAAAGCAGGCTGGTATAGATGGACGATTTTTTCAGGTCCCAGATCATCTGCAAAGCGGAAAATTCCCTCATCATTTTCAACACTCTTCATATCCATTTCAGTCTCCAGATTTTTCCATATTTTCAATCACCGCATTAAAAAATCGGCCAGCTTCTCCACCAGTGACAGCGCGATGATCAAAGGTCAGTGAAAGCGGCATGATACGGGCCACGCGCACTTTTCCATCGTCAACAACAGCCCGTGGTTCGACCCGTCCAGCACCCAGAATTGCGACCTGCGGCGGCACCACAATCATGGCCGAGTGACGTCCGCCGATCATACCGAAATTAGACAGGGTGATGGTTTGGCCCCGCAATTCCTCAGGTGGAACGGTACGTGCCGTGACATCTTTTTTTAATCGCTCCAGACTATCGCGAAGGGCTTTATCCGATCGGTTGGTAATATCGCGCAGGGTCGGGACAAACAGGCCATCGCGGGTGTCCATGGCAAGACCCAAATCAATATGCCGGTGCAATTGCCGCGTCATTTTCTGACCGTCAAACCAGGCATTAAGGGCCGGTTCCGCCTTTACACCTGCTGCAATCGCCCGGATTAAATACATGGTTGCATCACTGCCTTGCGGCCAATGGTCAATATTGGCTTCACCGGTCAATGTTGCCGGAACCGCTTGCGCGCCAGCACGGCTCATATTGCGGGCCATGGCGCGGCGTGCACCGCGTAATGGTTCAAATGGTGTGCCTGCGCCAGCAACACCGCCAGCATTTTTAAGATCCTCAATCGTGATGCTGCCGCCCGGGCCGGTGCCGGTGATTTTGACAAGCTCTATGCCAAGCTCTTTTGCAAGCGCGCGTACAGCAGGTGATGCTTTAGAGGGCGCCACTTTTCCTGTCGGCAACTCTCCAACGACTGCCCCTTTGTCTTTTCTTGCCTCTCCATCATAGTCAACCAGCTTGGCGCCAACCTCTATAATGTCGCCCGGCGCACCGTATAGTTTGACGATGGTTCCTGATTGGGGAGAGGGAACTTCGACCACTGCTTTTTGCGTTTCAACCGAGACCAGCGGCTGGTTGGCCACCACACGATCACCTTGGCTCACATGCCAGGAAACGATTTCTGCTTCCTGTAGTCCTTCTCCAAGGTCTGGCAAATAAAATGATGTCATGAGTATTCCAGTACTTCCCTTGCCGCGGTCAAGATTCTGTCGAGCGACGGCATATAATGATGCTCCAGCCTGGGCATCGGTATCACCGTATCATAACCAGTTACGCGCTTGACCGGGGCAAGCAGGCTGAGCAGTCCATCTTCGGCTAAACGGGCCGCGATCTCGCCACCAAAACCGCCGGTACGTGCCGCTTCATGAACGATCACGCAACGACCGGTCTTTTCCACCGATGAAAAAATCGTATCTGTGTCGAGCGGTGTCAGGGTCGCCACATCTATTACCTCGGCGGAAACGCCATCTTCGGCAAGCTGATCGGCGCCAGCCAATGTTTCAACAATCATCGCCCCCCAGGTGATGAGCGTAATGTCGCTACCCTCACGCAGCACGAAACATCTGTCCAGAGGCAGCGCCTTGCCATCATCTTCGACGTTCTCTTTTTGCACATGATAAATCCGTTTGGGTTCAAGAAATACAACCGGGTCAGGATTCTCGATGGCTGCCAGTAGCAGACCATAGGCGCGCTTTGGTGAAGATGGTATGACCACTCGCAGGCCCGGTATGTGAGCAAACATGGCCTCGGTACTTTCTGAATGGTGTTCGGGTGCATGAATGCCACCACCAAACGGTGCGCGCAGCACCATCGGACAAGTGAGCCTTCCACGGGTGCGGTTACGCAAGCGCGAAGCGTGGTTGATTATCTGATCGATTGCCGGATAAATGAACCCCATAAACTGGATCTCTAAAACCGGTCGAAAGTCCTGGGCTGCAAGTCCGACGCTCAACCCTGTGATCCCCGCTTCTGAAAGTGGTGTGTCGCGCACACGTTCGGCCCCAAAGCGCTCGATCAGACCGTTGGTGGCCCGAAACACTCCACCATCGACGCCAACGTCTTCGCCAAGCACAATGACACGGTCATCGGTTTCCATCGCTTTTGTCAGCGCCATGTTTACCGCTTGCAGGAGATCGACTTCAGGCATCGGTTTTCTCCCTGCTCAATTCTTCTACCTGCTTGCGTTGGTTTTCCAAATCGCTCGGCAGGCTTTCAAACAGATGATCGAACATTTCGCCTGCCTGCGGCAGCGGCGTTGCCAGATAAGCTGTGACAGCCTCTTCCACCTGTACCGTGCTCTCGTTAAGAAGCGTCTCCTCGTCCTTACCTGTCCAGGCACCCAAATCGGTCAGATAGGTCCGCAATCGGCTGACCGGTTCCTTCTTCCAGCGGGCGGAAACTTCTTCATCAGGGCGATAGCGCGTTGCATCATCCGCCGTTGTATGGTCTGACAACCGGTAAGTGAGCGCTTCGATCAGCGAAGGACCTTGTCCGGCACGGGCGCGCTCCAGTGCCCGCTCAACGACAAAGCGCACAGCGATGACATCATTACCGTCCACCTGCTCACCGGCAATGCCAACAGCAAGCGCTTTTTGCGCCAGCGTCTTTGCTGCGGTTTGTTTTTTGCGGGACACCGAGATTGCCCACTGGTTATTGCTAATGACAAAAACCACCGGCAATTGCCATACGCCTGCAAGATTGAGCGCTTCATAAAAATCACCTTTGGATGTTGAGCCGTCACCGCCAACAACAACAGCTGCACGGGCTTCATTGCGCAATTTCATGGCCAGGGCCACACCGGTGGCATGGGGAAATTGTGATCCAACAGGGATGGCAGCCGGGAAGTCCTCTTTGGGTCCCTCAAAGCAACTACCGCGCTCATCGCCGCCCCAATAACGAAGAATTTCAACCATCGTCACTCCGCGTACAAGTTGTGCACCCTGCTCGCGGAAAGACGGCAACAAGACATCATTATTATTCATTGCCGCGGCCACTCCAACACCAACGGCTTCCTGACCAAGCGAAGACGCATAGGTGCCAAGTCGCCCGGTACGCTGCAAGGCAACAGCCTGCTCATCCAGTCTACGGGTTAGCACCATGGCCCGATAAAGGGCTATAAGTTGTTTGTGGTTGCTGGCAAATTCAGGAAGTTCGCCAATCGGTTTTCCATCGGCACCAAGAATGCCGGTAAAACCGATTTCCAAATTATGTAAAGATCGATGATCAGTCATATCACTGGCTACCTTCTTCCAAGTTGAGCTCTTTTGCCATTCTTTCGCGCATTATGTATTTTTGCACCTTACCGGTGACGGTCATCGGAAAGTTGTCGACAAATTTGATGTAGCGTGGGATTTTGAAGTGGGCGAGTTCGTCTTTGCAAAACACCCTTATTTCCTCATCGCTCACCGACCCGCCACCTTTAAGTTTGATCCAGGCGCAGACTTCTTCACCATATTTCTCATCAGGAACACCAAAGACTTCCACTTCTTCGATTTGTGGATGCGTATAGAGGAACTCCTCGATCTCACGCGGGAAAATGTTCTCACCACCCCGGATGACCATGTCCTTGATACGCCCGACAATCTGGCAATAGCCTTCATCATCAAGAACCGCGATATCACCGCTGGCAATCCAGTGTGCCTCATCAATCGCTCCTGCAGTACGCTCGGGATCATTCCAGTATTTCGGCATGACGCAATAACCGCGGGTCAACAACTCGCCTGAAGTACCGCGCGCTACGATATGGCCGTTTTCATCAACGATCTTGATCTCGATGTGAGGCAGCACCTGCCCGACGGTGGTGACGCGGCGCTCGATTGGGTCATCCACCGATGTCTGAAAACTGACCGGGCCGGTTTCCGTCATGCCATAGGCAATGGTAATTTCATTCATATGCATTTTGCCCATGACCCGTTTCATAAGCTCAACCGGACAAGGAGCACCGGCCATGACACCGGTTCTCAGACTGCTCAGGTCAAACTTATCAAAATCAGGATCATCGAGTTCGGCGATGAACATGGTTGGTACACCGTGTAAAATGGTACATTTTTCCGCTTCGATGGTTTTTAAGACAGCATTTGCGTTAAAACTTTCAGACGAAAATATGATGGTTGCACGATGCAAAAGACAGGTGAGTGTGCCCAGTACCGTGCCAAAGCAATGATACATGGGAACCGGTATGCACATGCGGTCCAAGGAGGACAACTTCATGCGCTGACCAACGAAAAAGGCATTGTTGACAATATTGTGGTGGGTGAGTGTAGCAGCCTTGGGCGTGCCGGTGGTGCCACTGGTGAACTGGATATTGATTGCATCATCAAATTGCAGGGATGATGCAATCGCATCGCATTTTGCCCAGTCTTTTTCAGAAGCCAAACCGGCAATATCACCGTAATTCAACACACCGGGACTATGGCTGTCACCAAGGCGTATAAGCCAGCGCAGATCAGGGGCTTTTTGTGCTTGTAGCTTGCCCGGTTCGCTATTTTCAAGTTCCGGCAAAAGCTGGTTCAACATCTCGATATAGTTGGATGTCTTCAAAGCCTCGGCGACAATCAGGGCACGGCAGCCGGTTTGATTAAGAGCATATTCCAGCTCGGGCAGCCGGTAAGCCGGATTGATGTTGACAAGAATGATCCCGGCTCTTGCCGTTGCCAATTGAACCACCACCCATTCGGCATTGTTTGGTACCCAGATACCAAGCCGGTCACCGGGTTCAAGACCAAGGGCAATCAATCCGGCTGCAAATTCATCCACTCTGGTTTTCAGTTCCGTCCAGGTCCAGCGTATGTTCTGCCAGGCAACAACCAACGCCTCACCATCGGGCGCACTGGCCGCTGCCTGATCAAGACATTGCCCTATTGTTAACCCGAGAAGTGGCAGTGAACTGGCACCATGAACATAACTTGGACCACCAGACATCTTCATCGAACCCGTTCCTTTCATCGCGTCCCACATAAGGAAACACCAAACTGAAACCACTCCATCCTAGAGCATGGATCAGGGCCAGTATTGATCGAGATTAATGGTACCAAACCTCTCCACTAATCTCAATTAATACAAATATTCTCGATTTGTGTTTATATTAGAACGTGATGCGTAGACTTTAAATTGGATCAGAAGGCAAATAATGGATTTCAATAGCATACCTGTCTTGATCAATGTCGGTTTCTTTGTATTGGCCGCCGCTGGCGTGTGGTTCGCCGGTGCCAGATTATCAGTCTATGCGGATATTATCTCTGACCGTTTGGAGATAGACAAAGCTCTGATGGGTTTTGTTTTTTTAGCATTTGCCACCGAACTTCCCGAAATCGTGACCAATCTGACTGCCGCCATACGCGGTAATGGCGTGCTTGTTGTCAACGGCATGTTTGGCGGCATTGTCATGCAGACTGCGGTGCTGGCTATTGCTGATATGGCTGTGTACAACCGGATACTCACCCTTACATATCTTGCCTATAGATCAATCAATCAGTTGCAGGGCACATTTCTGGTTTTGTCGCTGGCATTGCTTTTAGTCTCGGCCCTGATCGGGGATATTGCGCTGGTTGGGCATATTGGTTTGACACCAGTGCTGTTGGCGGGGCTGTACATGTTTGCTGTCTATATATTCATGCGCTACCAGAAAAACACCCAATGGCAGGCACTAGATACGCCTGACGCACAACAAAACATAGCTCCAAAGGGCATTAAATCCCGGTTTGAGGGTGCCAACACGCAAAAGCTGGTTTATCACGCGGTGGCCTCGGGCATCGTTATACTTGTCGCTGGCATATTGCTCGTGCAAACTGTAGAAGCCATTGCCTACCAAACCGGCCTTGGTTCCAGCCTGATCGGTGTAACATTACTGGCAGCATCGACTTCCTTGCCCGAGCTGAGCACGACCATAACCGCTGTTCGCCTGGGTGCTCACAGTATGGCAATCTCAAATATTTTCGGCAGCAATTTGTTGATGGTGTTTCTACTTTTGCCAAGCGATATGTTTTATCGTGAGGGATTGCTGCTCGAGAGTGTTGATAAATCAGCCCGGTTTGCTCTCATTGCTGGCATAGTGGTTACTGCCGCCTATTTGATCGGACTTATTTTGCGGCGACCAAAACGGGTTTTGGGCATGGGCATCGACAGCTGGTTCGTGATGCTGTTTTATGTTGCCAGCTTATTCGTTTTTTATCAGCTCAGATAATACTTAAAGGGAGGCTGGTTGGCTGGCAGGGTCGCAAATGGTTACTGTTGGAGGCTACGCCACTAATCTTATCGTGGTTACTGCTGGCAACGTGGTTGGCGGCGGTGTTCTGGTGGCGCTGGCTTACTGGACGGTTTACCGCCTGGGTCGCCAGTCTGCCTAACTCCCAGGCTGCCTAACTCAATGACCTGTACCGGTCAAGGTCTGCGTTGCCCGGGAGGCCAGTGCTTTGGCCGCTTCTATGGAATTTGCCAGCGCTATCATATGCAAGCCCTGACCGCGTTCAAGGTCATTGGGTGTCAGCAATACGATCCCCTCTTTTGTTCGTCCGGGCCGGTAAAGTAATTTATCAGCAAGTTGGAGAATTTCGTCAAAACTGCGCTTTTTGTAACTAAGGCTACTTTTATGTACCAGAGCAAAGGGCTTTTCATGCCAGTTGCCGGTCAGTCTGTTGGCCAGAGTCATCGGAATAGAGACCCCGCCCCAGCGGCCGTTACATTCGATCCAGTGCAGTTTGGCGTTGGCGTAATCTTTGCCGAATAGGACCGTGTCGAAACTGCAGCGGCCGAAATACCCCAGTTGCTGGAACAGAAAGGCAAGACGAAAAGCCCCATCAACAAGCTGGTACGCCAAGTTTTCTGGCAGGTTGGCGGCAACCGCACCGGTAAATTCACCAGCCGGTCCTTCCACAACCTGCTGGAACAACCCCTCAATGATCGGCAAGCCATCAGTTTTTTCAGGTATCCACATCTGCGCTGAGGGGCTGGAAATCACCGCACAATCCCACACTTCCACAAGCAGGGGATACCGGCCATCCCAGCCATGAGCGTTCAGTAAATCAACCAGCTGTTGACGAAGCGCCTGCAGACTAAGATCGCGTATTTGTTTTGATGTGTAGCAAAAGTTTCCCGCAGAGCCGCTTGCCTGGGGCACCTTGACGACAACCTGTTCATTGTTTCGGGCCAGAGAAGCCACCTTTCCGGCAAGAGCTGCCGGTCCATAGGCAGAATAAAGGGATGGCCGCGCCTGTTTACCCAAAACTTCAATAACGCGCTGGCCAAACCAGATCTTGTCGTTCACCCGCCGTGTCAGGCGCGGTGGTGGGGCAGCTATTTTGATCGTTGATTTGGAAGCTTGCGCCAGCTTCATGGCCAGTTGCCAGATTTTGCCACTGCCCAGATATGGCATGATTGTCATCTGCCCAGTCTGACGGGCAATTTTAGCCAGATCGTCAAGGAGGCCGATATCTTCAAGGCAACGATTACTAAACGGCGTATCGAGCCTGACCGAAGGCGCCACAGTATGTACCTTGATGGCACCGAGCTTTAGAATATCACGCCTGTAAGCTTCAAAGCTCAAATTGCGCCTGCCAGCGATGACAACATGGTCATTGTCACCGGCCAGCGCAGAAAGACGGTAGTCATAGATGTCAGGTTGGGCCAGACTGGTAAGACCGGCATCTTGCTGATTGGCGATAATAAGCGCTGGTCCGTTTGTCAAACCGCTCGACACGCCCGGTCCAAATACATCTGTAACTGACAGTGCGGGCTCGTTGCGCAGCAATCGAGCGGCAATGCCTTCAAGCCTTGTTGTTTCCTTTGAACCAATTTTGTGATGATCAATGGGTATAATTGGCAGTGAACCGCGATAGCTTTTGTGGTCTGTGTTATCTAAATATCCCGGCATCGTTTCAAATCCAATTTTACTAGTGCAACCTGCACGCCGATGCGTGCAGATAAGTTGCACTAACCTTTAAAATCGATCAACTCATCTGCAGTCAGGTGACTCCACCTGACTGCAGGTTGATCTTGGTCTTTGGCGGTCGGCATTGGCAAAGCAAGAATATTTCAAATCACAAGATCGCGTCCTTGCTCTGCATCAATACACCAGCACCTGATCTGTTCTAGCGTGAGTATTGAGAGTACGTTGTCAATTAATGATTTGTAGTTTATCAAGATGTGCCGATTATATGGGTTTCACGCAAATGAGCAGACAAAGGTTGAATGCGGCTTGGTCATCGCTCAAAATGCCCTGCTCGATCAAGGCATTCAGGACAGCGAAGGGCTGACGCATGGCCATGGCTGGGGTATTGGCGCCTATCCCAACGGTGTTCCGAAAGTGGTAAAACAGTCATGGGCCGTGTGGCATGGCGAGCATTTCAAGAAAGCAGCGGCGCGGATTTACTCCAAAACAGTCATTGCTCATGTCCGGCGCGCAACCGTTGGGCCACCGGAAATAGTAAATACCCACCCGTTTGAGCACGGCAAATGGTTATTTGCCCATAATGGCACGGTTGCAAATTTCGACAAGATCCGCCCTGCCATGCTTGAAGCAACGGATTTATTACATCGTAACGAAATCCACGGCGATACGGATTCTGAACACATCTTTCGTTATCTACTCACATTATGGGGACATAATCCGGCAAGGGAGTTGCGTGAAACGCTTAAGGTCGGCATTCGAAACATTTTAAAATGGTGCCATCAGGTCGATCCTGACAAGCCACCGTCGTTGAATATACTCTGGTCGGACGGAGAACATATGGCAGGTTCCAGGCTTGGCAGGACATTGTGGTATCTGGAACGCGACGGGATCATCCCTTGCGAAATCTGTGGCCAATCCCATGTTCATCACGACCCTCAGCAAGCCTACCGGGCGGTGGAAATAGCCTCAGAGCCGCTTACCCATGAAAAATGGCTTGGTGTGCCAAACGGCACTGTATTCAACTTTGATCCCGATATACGGATGCACTTCGAGATGATAGAATAGGCCAAACCTATCAACTCAGACATCAGCACGGGTACAGGTGTGCTTTCCAGAGATTGGCCCAGATGAATCACCCTAACAATGCTTTTGTTGAGCAATCCAAAGATGCATTGCCACGCAACCCGCACAGCATGGCCGCTGACCAATTGGCAAAAGAGCTTGGCGTTTCATTATCAGATGGACTTTCGACCACCGAGATCAGCAAGCGAAAGCATCGCTATGGTAGGAATGTTTTGCTGGAGTATCGCTCAGTCAGTGCTTTTACCATTATCATCAATCAATTCAAAAATCCGGTGATGTACTTGCTTGGCGCTGCTGCATTGCTGGCACTTGTGCTTGGTGAATGGATTGATGCGATAGCCATTTTTGTTGTGTTGTTGATCAATGTCTTCATTGGCTTTGTGATGGAACTGAGGGCCTTGCGCTCAATGGAAGCCCTGCGCCAGATGTCGACACATACCGCGCGCGTTCGCAGGAACGGCAAAACCAGTGTTGTTTCGGCTCACGAAATTGTACCGGGAGATATCGTTATCCTTGATGCGGGTGACATTGTTGTTGCTGACATGCGGGTGATAAAGCTGGCTAATCTGGCAAGCGATGAATCCATCCTGACCGGTGAATCCCTGCCAGTGGCCAAGAGCGACGCCCCGGTGGAAGCGCAAACACCTTTGGCCGAACATACATCAATGCTGTATAAGGGTTGCGCTGTCACACGCGGCACAGGCGAAGGTTTGGTGACCGCTACCGGGATGCAGACCGAATTCGGCAAGATTGCCGGATTGATTGAGAAAAGTCAGTCGGAACGTTCACCGCTTGAGCGTCAGCTTAAACGGCTCAGCCGGGATCTTATCTGGCTAACACTGGGTATTACTGTTGTACTTGCGGTTTTTGGCGTTTTTGCCGGACAGCCAATACGCTTGATGATCGAAACGTCTGTGGCGCTTGCGGTTGCTGCAATTCCTGAAGGATTACCGATTGTTGCCACTCTGGCGCTGGCCCGCGGCATGCTGGCGATGGCGCGCCACAATGCCCTTATTGGTCGCCTGGCAGCGGTTGAAACGCTCGGCTCAACAACAGTAATTCTGACAGACAAAACCGGCACGCTGACCGAAAATAGAATGCATGTAGATACAGTTGTAACCGCATTTGACGAGATGAAGTTTGACCGCTTTGGTACACGGTTTTTAATCAACGGCAAGAATGTCCCGGTCTCGCCTGCTAGCGGCCTTGATAATTTGCTGCTGGTCACCGCGCTTTGCAACAATGCGACCTTAAACGAGGATGAAAGCGGCGGTACTGGTGACCCTATGGAAGTGGCGCTTCTGGAGGCCGCGTCCGTGGCTGGACTGTCATCGCACGAACTTGCCCGGCGCCACCACAAAGTGGTCGAACATGCCTTTGATGCTTCAACCAGAATGATG
>DAOUPT010000028.1 GCA_030626025.1 Anderseniella sp.
TTTGGCGGCAGAAAGAACAATCGAGCAGAGAATTCTCACCTGCCAGTTCGACGAAGAGAGCGACGAATGCAGCGGTTCAAGTCACCTGGTTCAGCCCAACGGTTTCTCTCAGTTCACGCTTCCATTTACAATACCTTCTACATTCAACGTCATATGATTTCCCGAAATATACTACGCCAGTTTCGCGATGAAGCGATGAGCGTCTGGCAGGTTGCGACAGCGGCTGCGTGATCTGGGATCACTCAGCAGTTTCGTGCGCCTCCAATTTTTTAATGTGACAATCCCGTGCTGGGAGCGAACTCGAAATGCACAAGTCTCAAGTTGACCCAAAGCGGTCGGTTGCTCCCGGAATTTCAAAAACTGTTTTTGGAGAGCTTAAACCCGCTTTGCACTAAGGCCTTTATGTTCTGTCAGATGTTTTCGGGTGTTTGAAATGTCGAGGAAAAGTGAGTGCCATGAAGTTATGCACTTGATCCAGAGCATCGGTACGGGTGAATTTTCCCGGGTACATTAATATGTTGAGCCAAAACCCGTCAAACAATCCTTCAAGCGATTTTGCTACGTAATCAGCCTCAACATTCTCGTAATCGCCCTCATTGATGATCTGTCTACAAAGCTCGCCAGAGACATCCCAGCGTTCGCGGTCGATGTCAGTTACGATTTTCCGGTATGACCCCCGATAGGCGGCTTCGCCAAAAAAGCTAAACCAAACGGCCAGTTTTTTCCGACTGCAAATTTGCGGATGGAATTGCGCCTGCACAATCGCGCGGAGTTTTTCCTCAGGTGCCAAACCGGAATTGCGGAGGCTCTTGCGCCATTGTTCGCGATGTTCTTGAGCCAGGGTTTTCAAGGTTTCCTCGAGCAGGGCTTCCTTGCTTTTGAAGTGGAAATTGACAAGACCGATCGACAGCCTCGCGATGTCAGTCACCGTCGCCATCGTTGTACCGGAAATCCCGTGCTTACTGATTGAGCTGATGGTCGCATCAATCAACTGTTTTCTGCGGGCCTGTTTGGCTGCTGATCTGCTTTGTTTCAGGGGTTTCTCGTTTTCCCCAACGATAGATGCATATGTCATCTTGGTGCCTGACCGGTCTTATTATTAGTGAGAATCACAAATTGATTGAATACTCATTCAATATTTTGATTGATTTTTATTTAAAGTCAATGCACTAATTCCGTTGTTGGTCGGTTTTTGATTGCATAGCACCGACATATTTCACAACCGAAAGATACCAGACATGGCAGAATCGCTCCCCACCCACGCGCAAACCGTCATCATCGGTGGTGGCTCCATCGGCTGCAACACAGCCTATCACCTGACCAAGCTGGGCATGACCGACGTGGTGGTCCTGGAACAGGGTCAACTGACCTCCGGCACGACTTGGCATGCAGCGGGTCTGATTGTGGCAGGACTTTTAACATCTGAAGCAGAATGCGAAATCTACACTCACGGACGCGATCTATATGCGAATCTGGAAAAGGAAACCGGCGTTCCGACCGGGTTCCGCGATGTGGGCTATCTGCAGATTGCCAACAACGAAGAGCGAGTACACGAAATGCGCAGGATTGCCCCTTTTATGCGGCGGCACGGCATCAACATGTACGAAATCTCACCAGGAGAGGCACAGGAGCTTTTCCCCATTGGTGATTTGAGCGATGTCCTGTCAGCCTTTTATATCCCTGAAGACGGGCGGGCCAATCCGGTAGACGTTACCATGTCTCTGGCCAAGGGTGCTCGTTTGGGCGGAGCAAAGATATTCGAGGGTGTAACTGTCACTCAAATATTGACGAAAAATGGCACGGCCACAGGTGTGAGGACAGCCAGTGGCGAAACGATAACGGCCGAAAATATAGTGATTTGCGGTGGAATGTGGTCGCGCCAACTGGGCGCCAGAGCAGGAGTCAACCTGCCGCTGCAGGCCGCCGAGCATTATTACCTGATCACCGAGAATATCGATGGTCTGCCACGCAACTTGCCGGTGCTCGAAGACCCCTCGACCTATACCTATTATCGCGAGGAAGTTGGCGGACTGATGCTAGGGCTTTTTGAGCCGGGCGCGGCACCTTGGATGCTCGATGGTATCCCCGAGAATTTCTCTTTCGGCGAGATTGAGCCCGATTGGGACCGTGTCGGCCCGCACCTGGAACGTGCCTATACCCGTGTGCCGTCAACTATTGACGTTGGCGTACGCAAGCTGTTTTGTGGTCCGGAAAGCTTCACCCCTGACCTTGCGCCTCTGGTTGGCGAAACCCCCGAACTGCGCAACTGTTTTGTTGCCTGCGGCCTCAACTCTCTGGGCATTCTTAACGGCGCGGGCACCGGCAAGGTGCTGGCACATTGGATCGTTGACGGCACCCCGCCGATCGATGTGACCAGCATCAATGTCAACCGCTTCACCAAGAGCGAAAGCACCTATGCTTTCCGGCGCGACCGCACGCCCGAACTTCTGGGCAAGCTGTTTGGCCAGCATTACCATAACGAGGCCCCCAAGACCGCACGCGACGTGAAGCGTTCGGTTCTGCACGACCGCCTCAAGGCAGCTGGTGCTTATTTCACCGAAGGCCACGGTTGGGAAATGGCCGATTGGTTCGCGCCCTCGCCTGAACAGGCAAAAATCGAAAAATTGAGCTGGTTCAAGCAGAACTGGTGGGACTGGCATGCCGAAGAACACCACGCTGCCCGCAAGGATGTAATCATTATGGACATGTCCGCCATGTCCAAATTCATTGTGCAGGGTCGTGATGCTTGTGCGCTGCTGAATCGATTGAGCTGCAATGATGTCGATGTTGAACCGGGTCGGATTGTTTATACTGCCTGGGTGAACGAGAAAGGTGGGTTTGAGGCAGACCTGACGGTCACACGGCTGGGCTTGCAAAAATTCAAAGTCGTCGTCGGCGAGAATTCACACGGGCACACAGAAATGCGCATGCGCCGCCATATTGGTGAGAATGAGTTCGTCACCATCTATGATGCCACCGCCGGTGTTACACAGATCAATATTCATGGTCCCAAGGCTCGGATGCTAATGGAAACGGTGACTACCGCCGATATAAGCAACGAGGCATTTCCCTTCATGACGTGCCAAGAAATCGACGTCGGGTATTGGAACGTGCTGGCGTACCGCGTGACCTATGTGGGCGAACTGGGTTGGGAACTGCACGTACCAGCGATCCACGCGGTGCAAGTCTATGACCTGTTAGTGGAGGCCGGCAAGGCGTTCGGGCTGCGCAATGCGGGCATGCAAACGCTGAATTCGTTGCGGTTGGAAAAGTCCTATCGCGATTTTGGAGTTGATGTGGACAACACCGATAATCCGATTGAGGCGGGCCTGGGTTTTGCCGTAAAACTCGACAAGCCTGACGGTTTCATCGGTCGCGATGCATTGGCCGCGATCAAAGCCAGAGGTGTTCCTCACAATCGAATGCTGCAATTTTTACTGAAAGATCCTGAGCCGCTGCTCTACGGCAATGAGTTGATCCACCTGAACGGAAAAGCGGTTGGCTACCTGCAAGTTGGCGGTTATGGTCATTCACTTGGCGGAGCCATTGGGATCGGTTTTGCCGAACTTAACGAGCCACTGACAGCTGAGATTGTGAACACCGGCGATTGGCAGATTGATGTCGCTGGTAAACACATAAAGGCCCAAGCCTCATTGCGCCCATTGTTTGACCCGAAGATGGAACGCATCAAATGCTAGCTGAATTCCAGGTCACTTGGAGATAATGTAAACGATGCCCACTGCTGGCACTTCGCTGCCGAACGTGTTGGGCCGATATTCCGTCTGTTGTCAGGGGGTAAGCTGCCGACCGTATTGAATGGCTTGATCGGCAGTAGTTGACCCAATTCGGAAGTTTTCAAACATGCGTAAATCACGTTCTTGCGCGTTCACGGTGAAACCCCGAGCCGCCTAGGCTCGAACGATTGAGGGAAAAACCCGATTTACAAGAGTTTGCCCAAATCGACCTTGCAAATCACAAACAAATTTCACGGCTGATCGGTAACTCCATGCTGGCGCGTACTTATGATGAGTTGTATTTCCGCAATGCCCGTATGTGGTTTTACGTCCTGCCAGAACTTAACTGGGATATGGAAATTTCAGCTTTTACCGAAATAATTACATTGGAACGAAATGCCTTTGCGCAGGGCGACATCGTTGCTGTCGGCTTCATTACGCGCAATGCAATCTCAAATGTTGTTTACAGATTGAGTGGTGTGCTAGAATTAAAACGCGATAATAAGAACACATGATGGCTTTGTCAGAGGAAAAAAAGCTTGAGCTCTGTTTGCACGCCTCGTAGGCTTTGCAGCGTGAAATACTCTACAAAGGGGTACAGTTTACCCTTTGATTATTGCACTGACAAAGCCCCCCAGACTGCTTGCATAGCCAGCACCACTCAGTTTACCCCTTGTGTACTGTTCTAATAATGTCGATGTGACGATTACACTTGCTTGCGTGCAGATAGCAACTATCTTTGGCAAATGTATTTTTCTATTATTAAATTATTCAGAGCAGCGAGTTATCCATGATAAATCGCTTTGATCAGCGTTACCTGATTGTATTCGGCGCTTGCCTTATACAGTTCGTGACCATTGGGCTGTTATTCTCATACGGGCTGTTTTTCAAAACCTTTGAAACAGAATTTGGCTGGTCGCGAACCTTACTATCAAGCAGTACTTCATTTGCATTTCTGGTGATGGGTTTACTGGCAGTTTTCGGTGGCCGGTTGAGCGATCATTACGGCCCCCGGATTATCCTTGCTGTGACAGGCACACTTAGTGGTTTGGGATATATACTGTTGTCACAAATTACACAGCCATGGCAGATTTTTGTTTTCTTTGGTTTGCTCATTGGGGTTGGTATGAGCACTCATGATGTGGTCACCCTGTCAATTATCGCACGCTGGTTCCAGCAGCAGCGTGGCATTATGACAGCAGTGGTGAAAGTGGGAACTGCGGCTGGCCAGTTTACTATTCCACCAATAGCTGCATTTTTAATGATCAGTTACGGTTGGCGACCCGCGCTTATCATCATGGGTGTTGTTGCTATCATTGCGTTGTTATGTGCAGCGTTATTGATGAAAAACCCACCTGCAAGCCACGGTTCAAACCAACATGCCCAAACAGCGGGATACTTCTTTGAGGAAGCGCGCCGTACCCGTCTTTTTTGGATGCTGTGCGCAATTCAGTTTTTATTTTTCCCACCTTTGGTGACTATACCTCTGCATATTGTCGTTCATGGTATGGATATGGGCATGACTGCTGTTCTTGCTGCGATGCTTTTATCGGTCATGGCCGCGGCAAGTGTGGTTGGACGCCTTACAATAGGGATGCTTTTTGACCGAATTGGTGGAAAGGGTGCTCTGATACTTTGCTTTGTTCCGTTAATAACCAGCCTTTTGGCCTTTGTGTTCATCCATAAACCATTGCCACTTTTTGCTGCAGTTGCCGTCTATGGCTTCGCCCACGGCGGTTTTTTCACCGTCATGTCTCCAATCATCGCCGAGTATTTTGGATTACGATCCCATGGTACACTATTTGGGACTGTTGTCTTTTTCGGCACCATAGGAGGTGCAGCGGGACCGATTCTGGCTGGACGGATATTTGACTCAACAGGAAGTTACTCCTTGGCCTTTAGTACCCTGTCAGTTTTGGTTACGCTGGGCTTGGTACTCACCCTTATGTTACCTTCCCATAAACCTGTTGACGACAGACACTAATCAATTGGTTTACCCGCAACTGCCCGGATTATTCGGGTGGGTTGTCCAGTTGGCATATTTCGGGTCGATGGTTTTGCCGGTTCGCGGGTCTGTGCCTTTGGTCATTTGTTCCAGCGTGATGCAATCTTCTACTGGGCAGACGTTGACACACAGGTTACAGCCAACGCATTCATCGTCATTGACCTCAAACTTGCGCTCGCCGTTCACTTCAAGGCTGATTGCCTGATGTGAGGTATCCTCACAGACGATATGGCAGCGCCCGCATTTGATGCATTTATCCTGATCAATTACCGCCTTGGTGATGAAGTTGAGATTGAGGCGTTCCCAATTGACCACATTGGGCACCGCCATGCCGCGGAAGTCCTCAATGCTGTCATAGCCTTTTTCATCCATCCAGCGCGATAATCCATCAATCATTTCTTCAACGATTTTAAAGCCATAGGTCATCGCCGCTGTACAAACCTGCACATTACCTGCTCCAAGTGCGATGAATTCGGCCGCATCGCGCCAGGTCTGAATACCGCCAATGGCCGATATGGGCAGTTGAGCCGTTTGCTCATCGCGGGCAATTTCAGCCACCATATTCAAAGCAATCGGTTTAACCGCCGGGCCACAATAACCGCCATGACTTCCCTTGCCATCCGTATGCGGGCTGGGGGCCATGGCATCCAGATCAACCGCGATAATCGAGTTGATCGTATTGATCAATGAAACCGCATCCGCGCCACCTTGTTGGGCTGAACGGGCCGGTTGGCGAATGTCGGTGATATTGGGAGTCAGTTTGACAATCACCGGCTTGTCATAGTTTTCCTTACACCACTTGGCCACCATGCCGACATATTCCGGTACCTGGCCAACCGCCGCACCCATGCCGCGCTCTGACATGCCGTGCGGACAGCCAAAATTAAGCTCTATACCATCAGCGCCCGTTTGTGCTACCAGCGGCAAAATTTTCTGCCAGGCTTCTTCTTCGCAAGGCACCATAATCGATACGATAAGCGCTCGGTCCGGCCAGTTTTGCTTGACCTGGGTAATTTCTTCCAGATTGATATCCAGTGACCGGTCGGTGATCAGTTCAATATTGTTAAGCCCCATAAGACGTCGGTTATCACCGTGCCAGGCCCCATAACGTGGGCCGTTGACGTTCACCACCGGCGGTCCAGCCTCACCAAGGGTTTTCCACACCACCCCACCCCAGCCAGCTTCAAAGGCGCGTTCAACATTGTAAGCCTTGTCCGTGGGAGGTGCAGAAGCAAGCCAGAACGGGTTGGGAGAGGCGATGCCGATAAAGTTTGAGCGAAGGTCTACCATTGTATTATTCCCCTTTACCGGTAAGAAATGCGTTGATTGCAGCAGCGGCCACATTGCCGTCATCCACAGACGAAACAGTTAAATTTTGCCCGCCAACCACACAATCACCACCGGCCCATACATTGCCGAGCGATGTTTTGCGATCCTCATTAACCGTGATGCGCCGACCTTCCAGTGCAAGTCCGCTATCGGCCAGAGACGATGCGTCGAGAACCTGCCCGATGGCAGAAAAAACTTGATTGGCTGCAAGTGTGAATGCCTCACCGGTGCCTTTCAATTTGCCGCCCTCAAGTTGTGTGCGTTCAAAATCGATGGCAGCAACCTGGCCGTTGTCGCCGATGATGGCCGTAGGCATGGCCCAATGGGAAATCGTTACGCCATTAATAAGAGCTAGCTCCTGTTCGAAATCACTGGCGCCCATCTGCTCTGGTCCGCGTCGGTAAACCATCGTCACGTTGCGGGCACCAAGCCGCTTGATTTGTACTGCAATGTCAATCGCGGTCATGCCACCGCCGATTACCACAACATTTTGGCCAACCGGCAGGGTTGCAAGATCATCGGCCTGTCTCAGCTCGGCAATATACTCAACCGCGTCCTTCACCCCGTCAAGATCGTCACCGGCAATACCAAGGCCGTTGGTTGCTGCAAGGCCCAGGCTTAGAAATACCGCATCATGATTTTTGGCCAAATCATCCAGCGGTAAATCGGCACCAAGGGCCTTGCCATATTCAATATCGATCCCGCCAATTGAAAGAACAAATGCAACTTCGCTCTGGGCAAAGTCATTGGTTGTTTTGTAGGCCGCCAAACCATATTCATTGAGACCACCGGGTTTTTCGTTGGCTTCAAATATCGTCACCTTGTGACCTGCTTGAGAAAGCCGGTGGGCGCAGGCGAGCCCGGCAGGCCCGGCCCCGACAATAGCCACATGCTTGTCGGTATCAGCAGCACGAGCAAACGTAACTGCTCCTGATGTCATTGCATGGTCAGTTGCATAGCGCTGCAACTCACCAATTTTCACCGGCAAATTGCCTTGCGCCACATGCACACAAACTTCTTCACACAGGGTTTCAGTCGGGCAGACCCGGGCACACATGCCACCCAGAATATTGCTGGTAAAAATTGTTTCAGCCGCACCATCAGGCGTGTCCGCTGCAATCTGGCGAATAAATAACGGGATATCGATCGAGGTCGGACAGGCATCCATACACGGTGCGTCGTGACAAAAATAACAACGGTCAGCTTCCGTGCGTGCCTTGTTTTTTGCCAGCGGCGGGTGCAGGTCGCTAAAGTTATCCACATATTCGCGAGCACTCAGGCGGCCGGCGGCGACACCTGTTGTTGAAATTTCTGCCATTTTACTACCTCCAAAAGCGCAAATACTTGCAATGTTCCCTGCTTTGTGGTTGAGTATGTCAGAAAACTGACCATTTGGTCAATAAATTTTGTGAAAGTAATATTAAAAGAAAGACGATTGACCGTAACAGCGTTATTAGCCAGACTTTAAAAAACCAAACAGGGAGGACTACAAATGAAACGATTCGGAAAACTCGACCGGCGGCACTTTGTGCAACTGGCAACCGTGGCTGCAGGTGCAGCAGTTTTACCGTCAGCGGCATTTGCCGGTAAGATTAAAGTTGCTGGTATTTACACCCAGCCAATCCAGCAAAAATGGGATGCCCGTTTGCATTTGGCTTGTGATGCCGCCGCCAAAGCTGGCAAAATCGATTACAAATTTTCAGAAAAGGTCGCCAACACCGATTATGTTCGCGTGTTGCGTGAATATGCTGAATCAGGCGTGCAGTTGATTGTTGGCGAAGCTTTCGGCATCTCCAAAGAGGCCCGCAAAGTTGCTGATGATTATCCTAATGTGGCTTTCCTTATGGGTGACCCCTTCAAGCCCCATGGCAAAAACTTTGCCGTCTTTGACAACTACATTCACGAGCCCTGCTTTTTGATGGGCATGATTGCCGGGTCAATGACCAAGTCAAACAAAATTGGTATGGTTGGCGGTTATCCAATCGGTGAAGTGAACCGCCTGTTCCACGCCTTTATGAACGGCGCTCTGTCGGTCAATCCTAAAGTCCAGTTCAAAGTCAACTTCATCGGCTCATGGTATGATCCGCCCAAAGCCAAGGAAGCAGCCTTTGCCCAGGTCGAAACCGGTGTTGATATCTTGTATGCCGAACGTGCCGGTGTGGTTGATGCGGCCCGTGAAAAAGGCATTTTGGCCTTTGGCAACGTTAATGACATGAACAAGGAAGAAAATGGCAAAGATGTCGTTGTCACCTCAGCCTTGTGGCACATGGAATCAGCCATCAACAACGCCATTGATGAAGTTGCAGCTGGAAAATTCAAGGCCGCCAACTACAAGGAATGGACCATGATGGCCAAAGGCGGGGCAACACTTGCACCGTACTATGAGTTCGATGGCAAGATTTCCGCTGATATCAAAGCCAAAGTCGCAGCACTACAGGCTGATATTATGGCTGGTAAACACACCGTCGAAATCAACGACAAACAGCCAAAGTCTACATTCTAGGCTAAATGTCTCACTTCCCTTATCACAGGCCTTGTGCCGGTGATGAGGGAATTTAGAGAATGTAAGACACGATGGCAGACTTGCGCATAAATGGCGTTACCAAACGCTTTGGCACATTAACCGCCAACGACAACGTTTCCCTAAGCGTTGCCGGGGGCGAAGTGGTGGCCTTGCTGGGTGAAAACGGTGCTGGCAAAACCACGCTGATGAATATCCTGTTCGGCCATTACGTTGCCGATGAAGGCTCGGTCGAAATTGATGGCAAGACCTTACCGCCAGGCTCAACAGATGCGGCGATTAAAGCCGGTGTCGGCATGGTCCATCAACATTTTACCCTGGCTGAAAACCTCAGTGTGCTCGATAACATCATGCTCGGCACCGAAAGCCTGTTTTCTCTGACCTCAAAAGTCGGTGCAGCGCGCAAAAAACTTCAGCATTTGGCCAAGGAGTACAATCTTGAAGTGCACCCGGATGCGCTGGTCGGCTCGCTATCGGTCGGTGAACGCCAGCGGGTGGAGATCCTCAAGGTTCTCTATCGCGGCGCCAGAATTCTTATTCTCGATGAGCCGACAGCGGTGCTAACCCCGGCCGAAACAGAGCAGCTTTTTGTTAATCTGAAGAACATGGTTGCCTCAGGCATGTCCATTATTTTCATTTCCCATAAACTTCACGAAATTCTGGCCATCAGTGACCGGGTCACTGTTTTGCGTCACGGTGCTGTTGTCGGTGAAGTTGCCACCAAAGATGCCGACCGGGCTCTTCTGGCTGAAATGATGGTTGGCCGCAAAGTGTCACGACCAAAAGCTGAAATAATCAGCGCTGGTGAACCGATCGTCGAGTTGGAAAAAATCTCGATAAAGGGCGATAAGGGCATGCCGATGCTGCTCAATGAGGTCTCTCTGACCATTCGCCAAAACGAAATTGTTGCCATAGCCGGTGTGGCAGGTAATGGCCAAAGAGAATTGGCCGCACTGTTAAGTGGTATGCAAAAACCTGACGGCGGCAGCTTGTTGGTTGAAGGCAAGCCGGTTACAAAAAATAATCCCAACCGGTTTTTGCAAATGGGTTTTGGCCGCATTCCCGAAGACCGCCATCACACCGGAACCGTCGGTGAAATGAACGTCTGGGAAAACCTGATTTCAGAAAAACTGCGCCAAAGCCCTTTGTGGCGCTATGGCCGTATCATCGATTTTGATGCCTGTCGGAAAAAAGCGGCTGAACTGATCGAGCAATTCGACATCCGTTGCAACGGTATGGAAACCGAAACCCGTTTGCTGTCAGGCGGCAACATGCAAAAACTCATTTTGGCCCGCACCCTGACTGCTGATCCCAAATTCATTCTCGCCAATCAACCGGTCCGCGGTCTCGATGAAGGGGCCATCGCCTTTGTCCATGAACAGCTTCTCAATGCTCGCGCCAGTGGTGTTGGTATCTTGTTGATATCAGAGGATCTTGATGAGATTTTCTCCATAGCCGATCAGGTCGCTGTGATCTATCACGGTCGTCTCAGCCCGTTGTTGAATGTTCGCGAAACCGACATCGGCACCATCGGTGCGATGATGGGTGGCCACATGAAAGAGGTGGCATAAATGCAGCTGGAGCCAAGGGAAAATATATCCATATCCCGTGTCATTCTCGCACCTCTCACGGCCATTCTGGCGGCATTCGTCATTTGCTCCGCCTTGATTTTATGGACGGGTGAATCGGTTTTTGAAGCCTATGGTCATTTGTTCAAAGGCGCATTCGGCTCGCGTTTTGCCATCTCCGAAACCCTCAACCGTGCCACCCCGCTGATCTTTACCGGCCTTGCCGCAGCCGTAGCGTTCAGAGCTAAATTCTGGAATATCGGTGCGGAAGGTCAGCTCTATTTTGGCGCACTGGCCGCCACAGTTCTTGGCGCCGGGGTTATTACCATGCCATCGATTTTGATGATACCGTTTCTGTTTCTCGCCGGAGCGATTGCCGGTGGTCTGGCCTTGCTTGGTCCGGTATTTTTGAAAACCACCCTGAAGGTTGATGAGGTGGTAACAACCTTGCTCCTCAACTTCGTTATTCTGTTGTTTGTAAACTACCTGCTCGAAGGCCCGCTCAAAGACCCGATGTCGATGGGCTGGCCACAAGCTGCTGCGATTATAGATGAAGGTGTTTTGCCAGCGCTTCTGCCGCGTACCCGTTTGCACATCGGTTTTGTCGTAGCCTTATCGGCGGCGGTGATGATCTGGGCTTTAATGCGCTACACCATTTGGGGCTATGAAATCCGTGCCGTCGGTGCCAATGCCAACGCTGCCCGCTTTGCCGGTATCAGCATTAACAGGACCGTCATGTTGGTCGCTATGTTGTCAGGTGGTTTGGCCGGAATGGCCGGTATCACAGAGACCGCAGGCACCAAAGGCTACCTCACGCTCGACCTGTCGCCGGGTTTTGGTTATTCAGGTATTGCCGTTGCCATGCTGGCCAATCTCCACCCGCTTGGCGTTATAGTTTCAGCTATATTTCTGGCCGGTATTTACGTCGGCTCTGACTCCATGAGCCGGGCGGTCAACATTCCCACCTACATCTCTGATGTGATGGTGGCGCTTTGTGTTCTCAGTGTTCTCGTATCGCTGCTGTTTGTTAAATATCGGGTGAGGTGGAAGTGATGGATTGGCTTGAACTCTTTATTTCCGCCGGTTTCTGGGCCGCCATGTTGCGCATCGCTGCGCCGCTGATTTTCGGCACCATCGGCGAACTGGTTTGCGAGAGGGCAGGGGTCCTCAATCTGGGTATCGAAGGCATCATGACCATGGGTGCCATGACCGGCTGGATGTGGGTTTTTCAGGGTGGAAGCCTGTGGGGTGGCGTCATGTTCGCTGCCTTCGTTGGTGCGATGTTCGGCTTGCTGCATGCCATTTTTGTGGTCCATTTGGGCTTGTCCCAACACGTGTCAGGTATCGGCATAACCCTTCTGGCATCGTCTTTGAGCTACTTTGTGTTCCGCATGATCCTGCCTGACAGCACCACGCCGCCAAAAATCACACCGTTCCAACCAATCAATATTCCGGGGTTGTCGGATTTGCCGTTTTTTGGCGAAGCATTTTTTTCACACACACCACTGACCTACCTTGCTTTGGCGATAATTCCCGTCGCCATCTATTGCATTTACCGCACCCCCGTTGGCCGTGCCGTGCGCATGGCTGGCGAAAACCCGGTGGCGCTGGAAGCTCAAGGCATTGATGTTCTGCATATCCGCACTGGAGCTGTCATGGTCGGCAGCGCCCTGATGGCCATCGGTGGTGCCTATTTAACCATCTCGGCATTTGACGCTTTCTTCTTTGGCATGATCAACGGCCGTGGATGGATATGCATCGCTCTGGTGATTTTTGCCTCATGGAAACCGGGCAGAGCACTGTTTGGGGCGCTGTTGTTCGCCGGACTGGATGCCTTTCAGGTTCGGGCCCAGCAATTGGCCGGTGGCGCCATCCCCTACCAGTTCTTCCTGATGCTGCCTTATCTGCTTTCGATCGGCGCAATGATTGTCATTTCCAAGTCCATGCGCTATCCAAAAGCACTACTGGTGCCATTCCGGCGCGGTGACAGGATTTAAAAATGTTTGATCTGCTGATTAAGAATGCCCGCCTTCAACAAGGCTTGATGGACATCGGCATCAAGGACGGCAAAATAAAAAGCCTCCGCCGTAATATAGATACCGAGGCAACGGTGGAAATTGATGCTGAGGGCAATTTTGTGATACCGCCTTTTGTTGATCCTCATTTCCATCTCGATGCAACGCTGTCCTATGGCCAGCCGCGGGTCAATCAATCGGGCACCTTGCTGGAAGGTATCGAGATTTGGGGCGAATTAAAACCAACACAAACTATCGAGGATTTCCGCGACCGGGCGCTGGAGTTTTGCCGCTGGTCGGTGGCGCGCGGCACCCTTGGCCTGCGCAGCCATGTGGATATTACCGATGATCGCCTGCTGGCGGTTGAAGCCTTGCTCGATGTGCGCGAGACAATGAAACCCTATATGGATATCCAGCTTGTCGCCTTCCCACAAGATGGGTTTTTACGCTCGCCAAAGTCCAAAGAAAACCTACTGCGGGCGCTGGATATGGGCGTTGATGTGGTCGGTGGTATTCCTCACTTTGAGCGTACCATGGGTGAGGGTGGCAACTCGGTCCGGCAATTATGCGAAATCGCTGCTGATAAATGCCTGCTGGTTGACATGCATTGCGATGAAAGCGATGATCCGCTGTCTCGCCACATCGAAAGCCTCAGCGCCGAAACCATGCGGCTTGGCATGCAGGGCAGGGTGACCGGTTCGCATCTAACATCGATGCATTCCATGGACAATTATTATGTCTCCAAACTGATGCCGCTGATGGTAGAAGCCCAAATGCATGTGGTCGCCAATCCGCTGATCAACATCACCTTGCAAGGTCGCCATGACAGCTATCCAAAACGCCGGGGCATGACTCGGGTGAAAGAGCTTTTCGAGGCGGGTATCAACGTTGCCTTTGGTCATGATTGCGTTATGGATCCTTGGTACAGCCTTGGCAGCCACGACATGCTTGAGGTGGCGGGCATGGGCCTGCATGTCGGCCAGATGACCGGCGTGGAGCAAATTCAGAGTTGCTTTGATGCGGTCACCAAAAACGGCGCAGAAATCATGAAGCTTGAAGGCTACGGCATAGAGCCGGGCAACGATGCCAATCTGGTTATCCTCGATTGCAAATCTGCCTTTGACGCCATCCGGTTGCGCCCGGCTCGTTTAAAAGTTATTCGACGTGGTAAGGTGATTGCAGAAACACAAAAGTCTCATCCAACGGTGATTCTGAATGGTGAGACCCATGAAGTCGATTTTGTTCCTGCTGGCATGAAAGTATAGAAATAATGGTCAACCCTGTTTTAGTGGAGGTCATCCGCGGGCCTGTTGTTGAAAGTCGCCATCGCGGTGCTTATGCGGTAGTTGGTAAGGGCGGCGAGGTGATTGCATCGGCGGGAGATATTACCACGCCAATTTATCCACGTTCGGCTATGAAAGCTATACAAGCCCTGCCGCTGGTTGAATCAGGCGCCGTGGAACATTTCAAGCTTAGCGATGCGGAAATAGCGCTGGCCTGTTCATCCCATAACGGCGAGCAAGGCCATGTTGATGGTGCCCGTTCGGTACTGGCAAAAGCAGGGGGCAGTGAAAGCGAACTGGCCTGCGGCAGTCAATGGCCACGAGATGACCATAAGCTTTTGTTGTCTGGTCAACAGCCGAGCGATATTCACAATAATTGCTCGGGCAAACACTCCGGCATGCTGGCCTTTGCCCACCATATGGGGTTTGATGTTGAGGGTTATTGGAAAATTGACCATCCAGTCCAAAAAACTGTTGCCAACACAATTTCAGAAGTTTGTGATTACGATTTGTCAAAAGCTGACTGGGCCCCTGATGGTTGCTCTCTGCCCAATTGGACCATTCCGCTGCAAAATCTCGCATTAGGGTTTTCCCGCTTGGCATCTGGCGACACTTTGACACCCGAACGTAAAGCTGCCGTTGATAAAATCATTGCCGCCGTTCGTGCCCACCCCTTTATGGTCGCCGGTTCAAACCGCTTCTGCACCCGCTTGATGCAAGCTGTCCCGCGTGCCTTCGTCAAAGTCGGGGCCGAAGGCGTATATTGTGCTTGCATCCCCCACGCCGGTATCGGCATCGCCCTGAAATGCGACGACGGCGAACGCCGCGCCTCAGAACCTGCAATGGCCGCTGTCCTGGCCAAGCTTGATGTCTGGAGCGATGAGGAACGAGAGAAGCTGACAGCTTTGTCTAGTGAAAAAATCACCAACCGACGCGGTATCGAAACCGGTGAAATACGGGCGGCTTTTTAGGAGGCCATATTCCCGTTTATCAAAAATGTCTTTGGCGGTTTGTTGCGTGGATCGGATAGGTCTGCAGTAACGGTCTTGTCGTGATCCATGCCAGCGATCGACTGCACAGCACCAGACACCAGATTGTTGGCGATCAGGACGTTTTTTACGCCCTTGACCACGGAAACCGAAATGCCGATATCGCACTTACGCACGATGTTGCCATTGGCTGTAACATCACGCAAATATTTGCCCCATCCGAGCCAGATTCCGGCCCGCTTGGCATTCTCGACCACATTGCCGCTAACCGCTGTATCGGCTTCAACTGCAATACCGATGGCCTGCGTATTGGGATTTGACCGGGCACCAAACATATCGCGCACGATATTGTTGGCACAAACAGCCAATCGGCCACCGTCGTTGAAGTTGGTAATCGAAATTCCCATTCCGGCCTTTTCGATCATGTTACCTGAAACAACCGCACCCTGAAACGCAAACTCGACAAAAATCGCCACTTCATTTAACCGCGAACAATTGTTGTCGGTAATCTGAATGTTATCGCCGCCATTATTGCGTACCGCAGAGAATTCACAATCTGTAATCTGGTTGCCGCTGACCACCACGTTGCCGGCTCGAAAGACCCCGACCCCGTTGCCGTACTGGCCATTGCCACCGCTCTTGCCATAGACTTTCTCAATGCGGTTATTGTGGACAAGGGTGCCATCTTCCCGTTTTTCCGACTGCCAGACCAGAATGCCATTGTCGCCAATTTCAGCAACATGATTGTGGCCGATTTCCAGGCCTTTAGCATTGAGACTGTAGATCCCGCCGGTGGCACATTTTCTAACAGTAGAATAAATGATCTTGCCCGAGCAGCCATTCAGCGAAATGCCGTTGGCACGACTATTTTTGATTTGGCAATGTTCAATCGTCAGCCCACTGGTTGCACCTGCCTTGACAACAGCAGCGTTTCCCTCTGATCCTAGTGGATGATTAGCTCCATCAAAAACAATACCACGCAAAGTGACTTGTTTTGCCCCGTCAATTCGTAGAAGATAGTTCGCTGGTCGACCAAGCACAATGTGGGTCAAACCCGGCACGCCACTGATCGTTATGCCAGCCTCAATTCTAAGTTTCCGCGCTATGTATATTCCACCGGGCAAATGCAACTCACCGCCCGATTTTATCGCCGCATCAATTGCTTTCTGGAGCTTGCGCGACTGATCACGGGGCAGGTTTGGCTTAACCCCGAATTTGGTTGCTGAAATTGCTGCAACTGGTAACACCGCCAGTGAGGCAACACCAGCTCCAGCACCTAAAAGTGTTCTTCTGTTCATCATGGAAAAGTCTATGCAATTCCTGTGCCGTTTTACCGGCGGTGCACTTTCAACCGTATACCATTGGCCGAGCGAATGGTCAGACGCCCGACCGGGTCAGGAACATGATCCGCAACCGGCTCAAACCTGTAGCGCCGTACCAGCGAGGCCAGAACAATCATTGCTTCCTGCTTGGCAAACCCGGCCCCGGTGCAAATCCGCGGACCCATGCTAAAGGGCAGATAGGCTTGCCGGAGCGACTCCCGACTGGCACCATCAGCATATCGGTCTGGGTCAAAAACATCCGGGTTGTCCCAGTAATCAGTATGTCGATGGATCAGCCATGGCGAAATCATCATGATATCACCCGGTTTTATCGGCTTTTCACGCATGTGCTCACACTGTGTCGCCTGACGTGGTAAAAATCCGACCGGTGGGTACAAGCGCAGGGTTTCCTGAAACACATCACGAACAAAGCGTAGTTTTGTCATGTCTTCATATGCCGGCTCTTTGTCGCCAAAGGCTTTAACTGCCTCGTCATGCATGCGTTCTTGAACATCAGGGCTGTTGGCGATCAGATAAAGCGCCCAACTCAACGCGCTGGCCGATGTCTCATGACCGGCCAAAAACAGAAATGCTGTCTGGTCAATCAGTTCTTCCAGAGAAAACCCTTCGCCGGTTTCCGGGTCTGTTGCGGTAATTAGCGAAGTGAGAATATCATTTTCGGCCAGTTCTTCACCGTTTTGGTGACGCTTGTAGCGGTCTAGAACAAAAGGCTTGATCAGAGAGCGAATTTCGCGGGCCGCCGCCTTTGCTTTTCGCTGTTTAAAAAAGAAAACATTGGGCCAGTTAAGGGCTTTGATAAACCCGATGGCAAAGGCTGTATCCTGAAACTGGTTAAAGGCATTAAACAGTTTTTGAGCCTCGCCCTGTTTCAAGGTAACTGAAAAAATGGTCCGAAAAATCACATCGGCAGTGATGTGCGTCATCTCCTCATCAATCCCGATCGCAGAGCCATCAGCTTTGGTGTCAAGTCGGATCAACAAATCAGAGGCGGCTGCCGCCATGGCTGGAAAAACCCGTTTAAGCTTGGCGTGGGCAAAGGCTGGATCAATTAACCGGCGCTGGCGTTTCCACTCGGGTCCGTTGGCCACAAACAAACCATTACCGATCAACAGCTTTAAAATACTGTCGAGCATGTCGCTCTTGGGAAATTTGTCAGCTTCGGTAACCAGAATTTTACGCACCAGTTCAAACTGGTTGGGCATAAAAATCTTGCGCCCCGGCAGGCGTAACTGTCCCATTTTCATCGAATAGCTTTTTTCAATAAAGTTGGACAGATAGCAAATCCGCACCCCGGTCAAAAGCCGCATTATAAAGCGCCGTTTCTTTGTTCCTGGTTTGGGGGGTATGAATAATTGCGTATCAGACATAACAAATCGCCTTAAATAAACTTGCTCACATCTACAACCCGTCCACCCCTAGTTTTGATCGTTGCCTGCAATTCGTCAAAGGCTTTTATTTGCAGGTAAAATGGAATGCGTGGAAACAGGTGGTGAATCAAATGGTAGTTTTGCATCTGGTAAATTACATTTAAAAAACGACCCAGACCGCCGTCTGCGCGTAGAATATTGGCATCGCGGAAACGTCCTCGACGGGTATAGGGTCGATGCAGGGTCCAATGAAGAAAATTTAACACACCAACAGCCAAAACAGCCGGGCCGACCCATAATATCAGCAATGGTCCAATATAGCCTTGCATGGCAATGATTACCGGCAGAGCAAAAACTGCAAGGGTCCCAAGCATGCCCACAGCATTGTCTTTAAACACTTTGGGTGATGCGGTATAGGCATGCCAGTAACACAATAGGTAATGAGGTATTGCGGCGGCACATTTTGACATTGCTTCAACATAGCTGCCTGAATGAAGCCAAAAATCAGGATCTTTATCATTGTTGGAAAACCGGTGGTGAGAGATATGCACGAAAGTAAAAAGATGAAATGGCAGGAAGAGCAATCCACCGGTGATGAAGCCGAAAAGCTTGTTCAGCCAGGCCAGTTGGCCGTTGGGCAATATCATGTTGCCATGTACAGATTCATGCAATGGTGTAAAGCACGAGATTAGCAAATACGTGTTTAGAATAAAAGCCAGCCAAGCAGGTAAGGCGCCTTGCATCATCAATGTTGAAAACAACCCGATTCCAATCGGGCACACCACACTCATCAATATCGTCGGCCAGGCAAATACCCGTTGAAACCGGGCGACTTTACGGGTGACGTCAGCATTGTTTTCAGCTTTTCCTGCAACCACGCTCATAACCGGATTCTATTCTTCATACTTGCTAACCCAATCGTCAATCAGCGTCTTGTTGTCATCATCCCAAGGGTTAAAACCCGGGCGGTAATAGGCGAGGTATTTGATCAGCAGTTTTGACAGCATCCCAGAATCCGCAAATATAAATTTCAACGATTGTTTCCACATTGTCAGATCAAGCAATTTCTTGTCAAATTTCAAAAATGAAAATTGAATAATCAACAGGTTAATAATGAAGTTTAGCGAAACCACAAGCATAACAAAGGACCGTAGCAGGTAACCACCGCCAGTTGACTGATATAAATCAAAAGTGACCGCCTTGTGCTCAACTTCTTCCACCGAATGCCAGCGCCATAAATCAGCAAAGCCATTGTCTGCACCATCAAGCCATTTGGCATTTGACAAAACCCCGTCGCCGATCAGAGCTGTGTAATGTTCATAGGATGCAGCCATTGCGGCAAGCCATTTGAGAGGCAGATGCTTCAGGGCAAAATTAATTTGCCAGCGGATAAACTTTTCCAATCTGTCAACAGGATATCCCATCTTGCGCAATTCGTTATTATAAAGCATGTGCTGGGCACTGTGAGCCGCTTCCTGGGCAATAAAGCCGCGGGTTTCTTTGATCAGCAAATCATCTTTTAGCGAGGGTAGTAATTGTCGGGCCACCTTGATGAAAAACCGCTCACCTTCCGGCAGCATAATCGAGAGCGAATTGAAAAATACTGTGCGATAGACATCCCCGCCATTCCAGAACCGCCCGGTACCGGAAAAATCAAAAGTCATGTCGCGGCGCCTGATTTCCATCTACTGTTTACGATCCATTTGTTTTTGTTATGCGCAAGGGCACAGGGCGGTAAAGTTTTTTGATCCGGAATCTGAAAAAATCTCGGGTACTTTGCCTGTGCCTGAAGCGTTCGGACAAAGTCTGGCTTCCAGCGACTATAGCAAAATAGTTATAATCTCCCAATACCTCACTGGCACTGAGGTATTGAAAGTGAATATTATACCAGTCATGCTTGATCTTTTTAAAGCGTGCTTTTGAGAACAGTTCGAACATTTTTATTGATAAAAGTTTCGGTTTTTTGTTTTGCGGGTCGCTGTGGCTTAAGCCGCTGCCTTCGACCGGATCAAACAGGACAAATGATGCTCCGTCCTGGGCGGCTGAAAAATCGAGCCAGTCAATATGGCGATGATTTGCAACCCGCTGCAGATCATCGCAAAACCAGTCAGCCTGTTTAACCCAGGCCAGCATCGCTATACTGCCCCCCAAAGTCAAAAATGATATTTTTGCAGACCGTTTTGTAAACGCAGGGTCGAGTTCAAGAACCCTGGCCAAAACCGACACGGCCAGCTGGCACCCGGTGCTGTGGCCAATGACGAGTATCTCGTCGCAATCATCTGCATTGGCAGCATCAACAATAATGCACGCAAATTGTCTGGTTTTTTCTTGCAAACCATCAATCTGGCGCTTGCCCTGCTTGATATTGAAGGCAAAAATCCGGCTCATCCAATAGATCACAAACTTTCGATTCAACGATGGCAGCATAACACCGGCAAAAACGGTTGCAACGACAGCCGCCAGAAACGCTGCGATGATTGCATTGGTTCCCAGAGCTGCGGCAAGAGACCACCCCAACAGTAATCCGCCAATCAATACCAAAAGCACCAGCAACGTAGGATAAAAAGCGGCGACAAAAGTGATCCATGACGTTGTCAATAAGCGCCATAAAATCCCGTTGCTTAGGTAATTGAAAAGATTGCTAAATACAACGCCGAGCATCGTCACTGTTCCGCGCTGCCAACTTTTGCGGATAATGTCATCCCAGCGCAGAAAAACATAGTCACTGACGATTTCATTGCCATCTTCGCGAGCATCAATGGCCCAGACAGCCTGTTCCGGTGAAACATTGCGGCGCTGGCTAACCTTGATCGTCATACCAGACAGCGCAGCTTGTTTTGCTGCCTCGCGGCAAAACAAACCATGGTACCATCCAGGCCCTTTGGGGTCATAGCCGCTGATGAAAAACACCTTGCGGCGCTTCACGCTACTTTCGGCAGTTATCTGGCTGGGTGATTTGTTCATGAGCAACTTTTATTATGATGTTGCCGCAAATACAACAAAACACGCCGAATTTGGAAAAATGAACTGGATACACGGACTTACACTTACGACCATAAGAGACCGATAGAATAGGACCGTCGCAATGTTTGAAGACGCTTTGGAAAAAGTTTGCCAGCCTGTTGCCACTGCTAACGGTTTGCCAAACGCATTTTACACCGATCCAGCACTATTCGAACGGGAAAAAGAGCTGCTATTTGCCAATACCTGGGCCTGTATCGGGTTTGCCAAGGATATCCCGGAAAAAGGTGATGCCTTGCCGGTAGATTTTGTCGGGCGCCCCGTCCTTGCGGTACGCGGAGCCGATGGCACGGTTAAAGTATTTGATAACGTTTGTCGCCATCGCGGCATGATATTGGTTGATAAGCCCAAACGGGTGGGAAGCACCATCAGATGTCCCTATCATTCATGGTGCTATGAGCTCGACGGGAAACTGCGCTCAACCCCCCATGTAGGCGGAGCTGGTGTTAGCTCCCATGAATGCATAAAAAACCAAGAGTTGGGCTTGATGGAAATCCGCTCACACGTGTTTATGGACATGATTTTCGTCAATCTTTCCGGTGATGCTCCCGAGTTTGAAGCCCATGTCTCAAAGCTGACCGAGCGCTGGGGTGAATTCGTTGACCGCCCACTTTACCACGGCGGTCCGGAATCATCTTTTACACTTGAGCTTGAAACCAACTGGAAGTTGGCTGTCGAGAACTATTGCGAGAGTTACCATTTGCCATGGGTTCATCCGGGTTTGAACTCTTATTCAAAGATTGAAGATCATTATAATATCGTTGAAACTGGTCATTTTTCGGGGCAGGGAACCACTGTTTACAACCCGCAAATCAACGGTGGCAAAGCCCGTTTTCCAAATTTTTACGGCTTGTCAGACCAATGGAATGAGGGTGCTGAGTACGTCGCATTATTTCCCAATGTCCTGCTTGGTGTTCATCGCGATCATTTCTTTTCAATCCTCCTCAAGCCGATTTCGCAGAGCCGGACAGTTGAGCAGGTTGAGATCTATTACACCTCACCCGACATACAGAGAGAAAACTGGAGCCAATCACGCAACGAGGCTGCCGCTATGTGGCTGGAAGTTTTCAAGGAAGATATTGGCGTAGTCGAGGGTATGCAGCGTGGTCGTGCAGCCCCGACGTTTGACGGTGGCCGGTTTTCACCCGTGCTGGATGAGGCAACCCATTGTTTTCATCAATGGGCAGCGACCAAATTCAAAAACGCCACCTGCGGTTCAAAGCCGCATGGTCTGAAAAAATGATCCAAATCAATACAGGCTTCTACACAGTTTTGTATTTGGTTCTCAAATGATTTAACAGGACGGAAGCCATGACGAAAATTGCCTTACTGATTTATATTATCGTAGCGCCCACTCTTGCCGGCATTGCCATGGTTGCAGTTTTGGTAATTGGTGCCGACACCGGCAATCCGGTGATTGCTTCAGTGCTGGTTGGTGCACTGGTCGCTATCCCAGTTGCATGGTTGATCGCCAAGAAACTCAGTGCAGTTGAAGGCTTGGTCAGCAAATCCTGATCAGATTTACTGCGAATATCCCAATTGCCTGTTAAGGTCTTCCAGCAGATCAAAAGCCGCATCGGGAATGACCGTTCCCGGTGGGAAAATTGCTGAGGCACCAGCTTGTCTGACTTCCTCAAAATCCTGCGGTGGAATAACCCCGCCTGCCACAATCATAATGTCGGGTCGCCCGATGTCGCTCAAAGCTTTTTTCAGTTCCGGTACAAGAGTCAAATGACCGGCGGCAAGTGACGATACGCCAACGATGTGGACGTTGTTGTCAACGGCCTCTTGCGCCACTTCCTGCGGTGTCTGAAACAGGGCTCCGACATCCACATCAAAACCCAGATCAGCAAAGGCGCTGGCAATAACTTTCTGGCCGCGGTCATGGCCATCCTGCCCCATTTTGGCGACAAGAATGCGCGGCTTGCGGCCATCATTTTCTTCAAAGGCATCGACCAGAGCCCGGGTCCGGTCAATTTTCTCAATCATCGGCCCGGCCTCTTTGCGGTACACATCGCGCACCACATCAACCTTGGCCACATGCCGGCTCCAGGTTTTTTCAAGCGCCTGGGTGATCTCGCCAACCGTTGCCTTGGCCCGCGCTGCATCAATAGCACTGGCCAGCAAATTGCCATCACCGGTTTGCCCTACGATGGCAAGAGCATCCAGTTTGGCCTGACACTGTTCGTCGTTACGCTCGGCCCGCAACCGTTTGAGTTTTTCCAGTTGTTGCGCCCGCACTTTGGCGTTGTCAACTTTAAGGATGTCGATCTGTTCGTCATCATCGCACTGATATTTATTGACCCCGACAACTGTCTGTTGGCCGGAATCAATACGTGCCTGTGTGCGGGTCGCGGCTTCTTCGATTTTGAGCTTCGGCACACCGGCTGCAATGGCCTTTGCCATGCCACCAAGTTCTTCAATTTCGCAAATATGACCCCAGGCTTTTTCGGCCAGTTCATTGGTCAGCCGCTCGACATAATAACTCCCGCCCCACGGATCAATCACCGCATTAGTGCCAGCCTCATGTTGCAGGAATAATTGTGTATTACGGGCAATACGGGCAGAAAAATCGGTCGGCAATGCCAGTGCCTCATCAAGGGCATTGGTATGCAACGATTGGGTGTGGCCTTGCGTGGCCGCCATCGCCTCAACGCAAGTCCGGGTAACATTGTTGAACACATCTTGTGCGGTAAGTGACCAGCCCGATGTTTGGCAATGGGTGCGCAAAGATAACGATTTGGCATTTTTCGGTTCGAACTGTTTAACCAGCTTGGCCCATAACATCCGCGCTGCCCGCATCTTGGCAACTTCCATAAAGAAATCCATGCCAATCGCCCAAAAGAACGACAGGCGCGGCGCAAAGCGGTCGACATCAAGCCCGGCTTCCTGCCCGGCCCGGATATACTCAACCCCATCGGCCAGCGTATAGGCCAGCTCCAGGTCAGCCGTTGCCCCGGCTTCTTGCATGTGATAGCCGGATATGGAAATTGAATTGAAACGGGGCATGTTGGCGCTGGTATATTTGAAAATATCAGAAATAATCCGCATCGATTTATCCGGTGGATAAATATAGGTATTGCGCACCATAAACTCTTTTAAAATGTCGTTCTGAATAGTACCCGACAGCAGTTCAGGTTTCACGCCTTGCTCTTCACCAGCAACAATATACAGCGCCAAAATCGGCAGTACGGCGCCATTCATCGTCATCGACACGCTCATTTTATCAAGCGGGATTCCGTCAAATAATGTCCGCATATCATAAATCGAATCAATTGCCACCCCGGCCATGCCGACATCACCGGCAACCCGCGGATGGTCAGAATCATAACCGCGATGGGTGGCCAGATCAAAGGCGATGGACAAGCCCTTTTGCCCCGCTGCGAGATTGCGCCGGTAAAAAGCATTGGAGTCTTTAGCTGTCGAAAACCCGGCATATTGTCGAATGGTCCACGGTTTGGTGGTATACATGGTCGGGTAGGGGCCACGCAGAAACGGTGCATTGCCCGGCCAGGTATGGAGAAAATCCAGCCCGGCCAGATCATCAGCCCCATAAGCGCTTTTCAACATGATGCCTTCAGGCGTTGCAATGTCGGCAACATATCCGGGTTTCCCCGAACCTGTTGGGCGTGAAAACGGCACTTTAGAAAAATCAGGTATCTGGCTCATAATCTCAATCCGCCAATCTTTTGAGGGTGTTTTGCAACAGCGCCAGCACATCACACCCGGCATAAACAAAATCGTCCACACCGGCGTCTTTCAAACTGTCGACAAGGTCTTTCGGGCGCCCGGCGATGTAAACCAACTCAACCCCGTCTGATTTTAACTGCGCTGCGATTGCCGCTGCCTGCTCGCCATACACGGCATCGGTTGAGCAGATGCAGGCAATTTTGCTGGTCTTTGTTTCATTCGAAACTCCAATGCCACCGGCGGCAAACAAATTACTTATCCATGTTGCCCGTGCAGCAAAATCTGCCTGACCGCCCAATGTTACCAATTGCACCACAGGAGGATTGTTCATCGTTTCGGCCTGATCCCGCAAGGTCTCAAACGGTTGTGAAATCGAGACCGGTGTGAGCCGGTCACAATTGAGATCACCGACCGAAGTTGCGGGGCTTTCAACCGGTTTAAAATCCAGCACTTTAACCGGCGTTTCTTCAAGGCTGGCAAATTCACTGACCCCGATGATAGCCTGTTTGCGTTTGCCAACTGCAGCCGCTGTTTTTGCAGAACTTTCGGCAATAAGCTGCTGCACCTGCCCATTAGCCAAAGCGTTCAACATACCACCGCTTGCTTCGATATCCTGCATAATGCTCCAGGCGTTTTCGGCAATCTGACCGGTAACCGCTTCCACATATCCTGACCCGGCCGCTGCATCACCAACCATCCCGATGCTGGATTCTTCCTGCAAAACAATCTGGGCATTACGGGCCATGCGCCGGGCAAACCCGTCTGGAACGCCAATGGCACTGGTAAATGGCAACACGCTGATACTACCCGCCCCGCCAATCCCGGCCGCAAACGCTGCCGTGGTGGTGCGCAACATATTCACATAAGGGCCCCGCCTGCTCATCATCGCCAGCGAGGTTTCCACATCAAGGGCAAGGCGAGAGGGCGTAACCCCCATTGCTTCCTGCAATTGCTGCCAGATAAGATGGCCAGCCCGCAATTTCGCAATGGTCAAAAACTGGTCCGCATCGGCACTGAGCACCAGACCCAGTTGCGGCCAGATGCCAGCAAGGTCAACACCGCCAAGCTCCAGCAATCGCAAATGCTGTACCGTGCTGGCCAGGGCAAAGCCAAGCTCTTGCGCCTGCGAGGCACCACTCTCGTGATAAAGTCGACCATCACCACAAAATACCACACCGTTGTGACCGCTTTCACGGGCATGGTCGAGAACACCGACCATCTGGCTGACAAGCTCATCGACCCCAACGCTCGCCCCGGTAATCGCAAAGCTGGCAACCGGATCAAGAGCCAGTGTCAAATCACAGCGTGAGAGATCAAGGTTTCGGTCCTGATAGACCTGCAAAAGATCATGCGCCGCCTGCCATCCGCCCTGTTCAATATCAAGCCGCCCGGCGTCAAGCCGCAGGGAAATCAGATCAAGTTCGACGTCTTTCATCAGCCGCTTGATGTCAGCAACCGACTGTACCGGCACACCACAGGAGCCAGCCGTCACACTGCCGGGCAGAACCAGCGAAATGCCCGTAGCGCCATTGAGCAGATCATCAAGAATTTGCCCATTGGCTGCTGCAATATCAGGAATATCTGTGCGCTGCACAATTTTCCATTGCGCAGCACTTGTGTTCAGTGCCGGAAAAGCATCATCAGGTGTCTGGTAAATCGGCTGGATAGCTATGCCATCATTTGTCTTGGAAACCAGCCGCTCAATACCACCCGACCTAATCGTTGCCTCAGCCTGACTGATCCAGTCAGATTCTGAAATCTCCGGAAAATCGCCGACCAAAGTCAATTTCGTCATAACAAACCCAACAAGAAATTTTGCACTGCACCATTTTTAGCGCGAAAAACACCAAAAGCGCAAACACTACCTTGGGATGACGTGCATAAACTACAAAAACTTGTCCAGTCCGGGAATTGAGCTGGTAATCTGTCCGACCAGATCATCACCGCCCTGTTCCTTGGCATAACCGAGAACTTCGCTGCCAAGTTCCTTGATCTGGCCGGTTTCAAGTCCGTCTGATTTCAGTTGTGAAACTGCCGACATAATATCCCCAGCACCACCGCCAAGCATGCCGCCGACCATGCCCATCAGGCCGCCGCCACCGCCGCTCTTGAGAGCTGAAGCGCCAGCCGATGCCAAATCCCCGGCCCCCGGCATTTTGTCGAATAACTGACCGACCAGCCCGTCATCACCTTGTGACTGGACCAGTGACAATACGATCGAAATGCCTTTCTGGGCCAATGCTTCATCTATGCCCATTTTGCTGGCGATATTTGTAATAAGTTCTTCCATAATAAATTCCCCGTTGAGTTTTGTGGTTCCACTAACCTAAAACGTGACCTATAACATGAGGTAATCAAGAGCGTAAGCGCCAGCTGGTATTTTAAGGGGTAAAAAAGCATGTCAGAAGAAGCAATTTTCATAGGCGGTAGCGGCAAGGATGAAGAGCTGCTGCTCAAACTGGCAAACCGCCATGGTCTGGTAACCGGCGCAACCGGCACCGGTAAAACTGTAACTCTGCAAATTCTCGCCGAAGGGTTCTCGCAAGCCGGCGTACCGGTTTTTGCCGCCGATGTAAAAGGCGATCTGTCGGGCATGGCTCAGGCCGGTGAGATGAAAGACTTTTTGCTCAAACGGGCCAAGAAAATCAACTTTGATGATTACGGGCTGGATGATTTTCCTGTGGTCTTCTGGGATCTGTTCGGCAAGCAGGGCCACCCGATCAGAACAACGATTTCTGAAATGGGTCCATTACTGTTGTCGCGCCTGATGAATTTGACCGAAGCACAGGAAGGCGCGCTCAATATCGCCTTTCGGATTGCCGATGAAGAAGGCCTGCTGCTGCTCGACCTTAAAGACTTGCGCTCGCTGCTGTCTGATCTGGCTGATCGCGGCAAGGAAATTGCGTCTGATTACGGCAATGTCAACAAACGCACCATTGGCGCCATTCAGCGCCGTTTGCTGGTGCTGGAAGAGCAGGGGGCCGAGGAGTTTTTTGGAGAACCAGCTCTCGATATCAGAGACCTGATGCGCACCACCCGTAATGGTCATGGCTATATAAACATTCTGGCTGCCGACCAGCTGATGCAGTCACCTCAGCTATATGCCACTTTTCTGCTGTGGCTATTGTCAGAGCTGTTTGAAGAATTGCCCGAAGTGGGTGATCCTGAAAAACCAAAACTGGTTTTCTTTTTCGATGAAGCCCATCTGCTGTTTGATGATGCGCCCAAAGGTCTGGTCAACACCATTGAGCAGGTCGTGCGTCTCATCCGTTCGAAAGGTGTCGGGGTATATTTCGTTACCCAGAACCCGCTTGATGTGCCCGATGAAGTTCTCGGCCAGCTTGGTAACCGCATCCAGCATGCGCTGCGGGCCTTCACTCCACGCGATCAAAAGGCTGTCCGCGCCGCGGCCCAGACTTTCCGCCAGAATCCGGGTTTCGATACCGAAGAAGCCATCACCCAATTGGGTGTCGGTGAAGCACTGGTTTCAACCCTCGATAAAAAAGGCTCACCAACCATGGTGGAGCGTACCCTGATTCGCCCGCCATCATCGCGCATGGGTCCGGCCGATGAGGATGTGCGCAAAAAAATGATCAAGAACAGTCCGGTGTATGGTCTCTATGATGAGGCTGTCGATCGCGAGTCAGCTTTTGAAATTCTGCACAAACGCGCCGAACAACGGGCCAAATCTGAAGCTGCTGAAGCCAAAGCAAAAGAAGAAGCCAAAGCCGCCAAAAAAGCATCATCAGGCCGCTCAGGTTACAAACGCCAAACCGCCACAGAACGATTTGTCAAAAGCATGGCATCCAGCATCGGTCGACAATTGGGAACCAGACTCATTCGCGGGATATTGGGATCGCTGTTGCGGTAACCTTTAGGTCGAAATCGTTTCACTGATCTCAATTCCAAAGCCTGACAGGCCGACATAATGGCGGCTGCTGGAGGACAAAAGGCGGATTGAGGTTACGCCGAGGTCGCGCAGGATTTGTGCGCCCAAACCAATCTCGCGCCATTCTTCTTCACGGTCGCTGGCCGATTGAGTATCCTCACCAGATGGCATTTCACCCAGTTTGGCGGCGGGAACGCCAGCGGTGCCTTCGCGCAGATAAACCAGAATTCCACGGCCTTCGTTCTTGAAGGTTTCATAAGCATCGCTGAGAACATCGCGATTGCCAAAGACATCTTCGACCAGATTTTCACGGTGCAACCGTACAGGTATATTTTTACCATCACCGATTTCTCCGAAAACCAGCGCCATATGCTGGACCGGATCAAAGGGTGTTGTGTAGGTATGGCTTGCGGCCGGACCTGCTGGTGTCGGCACTTCAAAAGTGTTCTGGCGCTCAACCAGCCGTTCGCGTTGTTGGCGATAGGAGATAATATCAGCCACTGAAATGATGACCAGCTTGTGCTCACGGGCAAAGTCCAGCACCTGCTGGCCGCGCTTGACGGTGCCATCATCATTAACCAGTTCTGAAATAACCCCGACCGGTGGCTCACCGGCAAGGCGAGTGATGTCAACGGCAGCTTCTGTATGACCAGAGCGGATTAAAACCCCGCCCTCCTTGGCGACCAGCGGAAACACATGGCCGGGACGGACAAAATCGCCAGCCTGCACATTGCCATTGGCCAGCGCATGCACGGTGTTGCAGCGTTGTGCTGCTGAAATGCCGGTCGTCAGGCCCACTTTGTAATCAACCGACACTGTAAAGGCCGTGCCATGGGGGCAGTCGTTGGCCGAAACCATCGGATCGAGCTTTAAGCGTGTCGCATCTTCCTGGGTCATCGGTGCGCAAACAATGCCTGATGTATGGCGGATAATAAAGCCCATTTGCTCTGGCGTAACCTTGGAAGCCGCACCGATTAAATCGCCTTCATTTTCGCGGTCATCATCATCGACAACAACAATCAGTTCGCCGTTTTTAATCGCAGCAATTGCCGCCTCTACCGTATCAAGTTCATTTGTGTCTGTCATTTTGTCCTCGAAGAATTCCGTGGCTCGCACCTTGTTTTTTGTCACCTGACTGATTTTTACAGCCAGATCAAAAGACGGTGGCGCCCCTTTAATAAGTTGCGATACGCGTCCCTGTGTGATGCCAAGAGCACCGGCCAGTTCCATTTGTGTTGTGCCGGTCTCGGCCAGCCATTGAGAGAGTGTCATGCGGAATATTAGTCACAACGGAGCATGATGGTCAAATAAATATTAATATGATTAATAATCGATAGGAAGTTTAAGCTATATTTCTTCTTGAATCGGGGCTGAAAAGGTGGGAACAATTAAAAATATCAACAATCTCCAATGAAAGTAAGCACCATGCGTTTCGCACCGTTTTTTATATGTTTTTCACTGATTTTCGCTGCCAGCGGCACTGTCAGCCCGGTCAAGGCCGACGAGTTGCTGGAGATTTATCACGCCCGCCTTGGCACTGATGATCATTTCAATTCCCGCGGCCAGCGTTTGACCAATGCGGCGGCTATTATCCGTCAGGACCGGGCCAACTTTCACAAGTTTGGCGTTCGCGACCGCGGCGATACCAGCGATGAATTCTTTTCGTCAAAAAGCAACCGCGCTATTCTTGAACGGATGTTGAGAAATGGCAGTGCCAGCCGCTCCACCCTGCGTCGCATCGTCAACGGCACCCCAAGGATTACCGTAAAAATCTATCGCCACTATATTAACGTGTTTGTCCGCTAGGTCTGCTCCAACTCATCAGTGACTTGTGACGGACATCATGGCTCGACGAAAAAATCACTTTTTGAAAGTTGCTCTAACCGCGGCCGTGCTGGCAACCAGCGTGAGCCTCGGTCTTGCGTGGTCTGGCATTGTAAAGCTCAGCCCATATGACAAAGTTGCAGTCCAGCGCCAGCTTGCTCCCAAACTGGCAGAGCAGCAATTTGCCGACGGCGCACCACTGTTCATTCGCATATTCAAGCAATCTGCCGAACTTGAACTGTGGCTGAAAGACAAGCACGGACAATGGAAGCTCTACCAGAACTATCCGATCTGCTATTTTTCTGGCCAATTGGGCCCCAAGATCAAAGAGGGCGACCGGCAGTCACCAGAAGGGTTTTACACAGTTTCGAAATCTCAAATGAACCCCAACAGCACCTATCACCTGTCTTTTAATCTCGGTTTCCCCAATAAGTTTGACCGTGCCAATGGCCGGGCCGGCAGCTATTTGATGGTGCATGGAAATTGTGTTTCCATTGGTTGCTATGCAATGACCGATGAAAAGATTGAGGAGATTTATACGCTAGCCAGTGCCGCGTTCAAAAACGGTCAAAAAGCCTTTCAGGTCCATGTTTTTCCTTTCCGGATGAACAGTGAGAACATGCTGGCCCACGCGGAGTCTGAATGGCTTGGTTTCTGGCAAAACCTCAAACAGGGCTATGACCATTTTGAATTGCATAAATCGCCACCCGCCGTCACCGTGCAGGCCAAAAAATACGTCATCGGGCAAAAAACTATATCGACAAATGAATAAACGCCGGTTTGGCGTGTTTATATCCTGAACGCTCATTTTGAGCCTCTCAATTTGTATAATCATTTATTGGAGTCGTTAAAACATGAAAACCATCTACGGATTGACCCTTGGCCTTGTTATCTCAGCTGCTGTAGTTTCAGCATCCACCACCGCCGCATTTGCCGCAAACAAAGCCCATGCGCACATGGGGCATGTGTCAAAAAGCTGGAATGATACACCATCAAAAAAAGGCCTGTTGCCAACCGCAATTGTTGAGGCAAAAATTGCTGCGTTCCATGCAGCGGCTGCGGCCAAAAAACTTAAAGACCTAAAATGGATGCAACTGCACACCCATCATGTTTTGCATGCGGTTGATGCGTCTCTTGAGAAAAAGGGACCCGGTAAAGGCTATGGCGTTCTCAAAGCCGCCGCTGGCACGGCCTTTCACATAAAAGTTGCCGCCAAACAAGCAGATGCCTCTGAGGATGTTAAAACTCATGCCGTTCATGTGGCAACTTCAGCCCAGAATACTGTTGATCGCGTCAAACAGATTGTCAGCGTTGCCAAACAAATTCTGGCAGCAACGTCAGCCAAAACAGCAGCTCCGCTGGTTGAAAAAATGGCTACCCTTACCGGTCAACTTGAAAAGGGCCATGACGCTAATGGTGATGGCGAAATCTCCTGGACCAAAGGCGAAGGCGGTCTTGATGTAGCGACGGTACACATGGGCGTTATGTATAAACTTGAAGGCTTGAAATAAGCCGCTTCAATAACAGCAACAAAAAAAGCCAGGATGTTCAAACATCCTGGCTTTCTCATTTAATGCTATTGACTGGCTTTATGAAAAGCCGCCGTTTTGTGCCGCTACCATGCAGAACAGCATGGGGAATGACAGCAAAGTATTGGTTCGTGAGAACAACATGGCGGTACGAGCAGCAGCAGCTTTTTCATCAGCACCCACTTCAACCATACCAAGAGCTTTCTTTTGGTTTGGCCAGATAACAAACCAGACGTTGAACCACATGATGATACCCATCCACATGCCAAGGCCTATAGGTGTTGAATTGCCACCATCAGTCAGACCAATCAGCAGTGCTTCAATCAGATAGCCGTTTTGAGCGGCAAGCAGCAGACCAAAAACGATCGTACCCATGGCACCCCAGCGGAACCACCACAAGGCAGCTGGCGCAATGACCTTGCCGATAGCCGGTTTTTGGTCATCTGGAATATTTGGCATATTGGGGATTTGTACAAAGTTGAAATACCACAACAAACCAATCCACATAACACCGCAGACCACATGTAGCCAGCGCACAAAAAATGCACCCCACTCGTGATCAATACCAAAACCTGCACCTGTAACCAGCCGTACACCAACGAAAACGACTACAGTCAGGATCAGCCCTGCGATAACCGTCGATTTTAAATTGCTAAGAATGGAACCCATAATTACCTCCGCTCCATAGATTAACGGACAACCCGTAAGAACTATTGCGATTGACACGTATTCTCACCTGAGTCCAGCAATAGAACGTACACAGTGCATAAAACCGGTCCAAATGGCGAAATAATCAGGCAGTGGCTGAATAAAGCCGTTCCTCAATCAGCGCCGAACCATTAAGGCCATCCAGCCATTTAGCTCCGGCTAGCACCGCAAGGTCGACCAAAGGCTCAACAATGATTACGGTCATATAGGCAGCACCAAATGTGGCAACACTGGCAAGTGTTTCCGCCCCAAAACCCTGACCATAAAAGGCCCAGAAAGCCACCCATGCAACGATGCCGCCCTGATAGGCAGTTGAAAGTTTCAGGGTCTGCAAATATTCAAGGTCTTTATAAGCGGTGTTTTGCGGGATAATCCGCTTGGCCAATGCGCCCATGGCAAACAAAGGCACCAGCAGAGTGGTAATATTGATACCGTATTGCGGCAGATCCAGTGGCGCGAACAAAACGCCTTGCAGCAACAAACCGGTTGCCAACCCGATAGCTGCCGGAGCCAGTCCGAACAACAGGAACAAGGTTGATCCCATAATCAGGTGAACTTCAGATACCCCGACCGGATGGTGCGGTAAAACCTGAAAATAGAAAAGTACCGCAGCAATTGCCAGTACGCTGCGAACAGCCAAAGACGTCAGGCCGTCTTTGTTGATTGTGTCGAGTGCCTTTTTAGCCGTAAAGCCAAGCACAGCAGCAGCGGTGGCAAATCCAAGGACCATTTTTGCGCCATCTACGACGCCCGGTTCAATATGCATTGTTAGTCTCCTTTATCGCGTAATATTGTAGCGAGAAGGATAGGGAGGGAAAATTTTTGCACCTGCAAAGCTGAGACGGCGCATCAATCATCCGGAACACCCCGTTCCAGCTCATGTTTCAGTGTTGATGGCAGGTCTCCTGGCTTGTGCATCAACATCATTCACCCAAACCTTCCCGGCCCCGAATTGGGTCGCCAGTGGCTAAAAGCAGGTGATGACTCCACACTTACAGTTGCGGGGGCAGCCACGGTTTTGACTTTCAAAAAGTCGCACCACGTTCCCTATTATCCCTCACCGGATAACCGGCAAGAGAACCATCAAGTACAATCGTTAGTTAAAGCAGTTTAGCGTGTCAATGACATATCGCAAACTTGGGGTAGATCAGGCCGAACAACTCATATCCTGACCACAACACATCGGCGATTTGATTTTGCCATGACCATTGGGGCATGAAGAAATCTGCACAGAGTTACCGTCACCCAGATCAAGACTGCCATTCTCCAGCGGCGCATCACACTTCCCGCAAGTCGCATTAACACTCATCCCGCATTTAGCACATTCATAAGTCGCCATAGTTTTTCTTCCCGTTATTTTGTTGATCGATTCGAGGAATGTAGCAGCGGGGCAGGGCAGTTATCAAGTCCGGATTACAATGCTCAGGTTCATCCTACATCCTCACATGTTCCTCGGGCGAAGCGGACACATATAGACCGCACTGCCCTCCTCAATTCTGTTTTTAGTTTTGTAGGCGTGTAGGTGAGGGAAACTCTCCAAAGTCTGTCAAACTCTACTTGTCTTAATCGGGAAATTTTCGGCTAACTTCCCTTTGCGGGGAGTGGTTCGTGCAAGCGAAATTATTTGCTTTTAGATATCAGTTTTTGAAAATTTAATATCAAAAAAGTTTAGTTGGTTATTACCGGTTTCACGGATAAATTTGTTTGTGTTTCCCCCGACCATGACTTCGAAAACCATACCTGGAACAACGAATTGATAGCTATTTGCTTTGTAATTCTGGTCGGGTTTTAGGGTTTTTAGTGGTTTTATCAAACCGGTCCATGACGGAACTTCAATGTCAGCATATACAGAAATAGCAACCTTTTGGGGAAAGTTTGCTTGACCGATTAGAAAGCTCCGAAACGTTTCTGTATAGTGTGAGCCTAATGTACCATAAATATTGTCATATGGTTTTTGCCAGTTTCCTGTGGATCCTCGCCAAATGAGACCTATGGCCATATGCTTAAAAGCTAATACGTTGATTTTGTTCTTTACTACATTGCCTTGCCAAAAACGCCCATTGTCACTTTTCGATGGCTCTACTTTCTCAAGCTTTTCAAGCAGCGGAAAACCGGTGTGCGAAAGGAGCATTTTTGCTACATAATTTCCCCCATGCTTGCTCAATCTCTGTTCGCATTTACCGCAAAGAAAGCGGTTTGTAATCTGTTTGTTAGTGAAAAGGGCACTATTCTCAGTTTTGTCAATAAGTATCGGTGCGCTGTCAATTGGGTGCTTCATTTTCCTGACAGCACGATAGAAACTTTTCGGTAGATAGTGACTGTTTTTCAGTTCCCGGCGTTCTTGGCAAAGGCAACAGTGTCTAATCAACTAAGTTTCCTTCCCCACCACCTTCAACCCGAACGCAAACACGAATGCCACTTCTTTCAGCTGCTCAAACCGCCCTGGCATGCCGGCGTGGCCGGCGTCCATGATGGTTTTTAGCAGCAGCAAATTGTTGCCGGTTTTCTTTTCGCGCAGGGTCGCTACCCATTTGGCGGGTTCCCAATATGTCACGCGCGGGTCAGTTAAGCCGCCGACGGCCAGAATGTGTGGATAGACTTTCGCCTCGATATTATCGATTGGTGAATACGACGCAATATACTGATAAGCCTCTTTGCTCTCAATCGGGTTGCCCCATTCAGGCCATTCGGGCGGCGTTAAGGGCAGGGTGTCGTCGAGCATGGTGGTCAGGACGTCGACAAAAGGGACTTCGCCGATGACCGCCTTGAACATATCAGGGGCCATGTTGGCGATGGCGCCCATTAACATGCCACCGGCGCTACCGCCATTGGCAATGATATTGCCTTTTGAGGTGTAGCCTTGTTTGATCAGAAATTCACCGGCGGCAATGAAATCTTCAAAGGTGTTTTTCTTGAACTCGCGCCGCCCGTTTCCATACCAGGCAAAACCTTTTTCCTTGCCGCCCCTGACATGGGCAATGGCATAAACAAAGCCGCGGTCAACCAGTGATAATCGGCTGGTTGAAAATCCTGAGGGCATGGCCATACCGTAAGAGCCATAGCCATACAGCCACAAGGGTGCGCTGCCATCAAGGGCTGTGTCTTTGTGATATAGTAGCGACACTGGCACCAGTTCGCCATCATGGCCAGGCGCCATAATGCGGCGGGTGACGTAGTCGGATGCATCGTGGCCCGAGGGAATTTCCTGCTCTTTACGCAGTGTGCGCTCGCCGGTTTTGACGTTGTAGTCGATGACCTGCGAGGGCGTGGTCATCGAAGAATAGGAAAACCTGATGGTATTGGTTTCAAACTCATAGCCATCCATCATACCCAGCGAATAAGCTTCTTCCTCAAAGGCAATCTGGCGCTCGCTCTTGTCGGCGTAGTCGTAAATCACTATGCGCGGTAATCCGTCGACTCGCTCCAAACGGACCATGAAGTCTGCATAACATGTATGGGCAATCACCAGATTACCGCCTTTATGGGCAATCAGGTCTTGCCAGTTTTCGCGGTCGGGATTTCCAACCGGTGCTGTGACAATCTTGAAATCCTCGGCCTTGTCAGCATTGGTCAGAATGAACAGCTGACCATCGGCTTCATCAATGCTGTATTCCACCCCGGTCTGGCGCTGGGCTACCATAACTGGTTCGGCTGTCGGGTTATCAGCAGGGATAAGCCAGCACTCTGATGTTTCATGATCGTGGATATCAATGACAATATATTTGTCTGATTGCGTCGTTCCGACACCCATAAAAAATCCAGCATCTTGTTCTTCGTAAACCAATACGTCGTCAGCAGTATCTGTCCCCCTTTCGTGGCGATACAGTTTTGATGGCCGGTGGTTATTATCAAGCCGGATGTAGAAAAGGTATTTTCCGTCTGCCGACCAAACCCCGCTGCCACCGGTCTCGGTCATCTCATCGGCGATGTCTTTGTTGGCATTTAAATCACGTACGCGAAGGGTAAAAAACTCCGAGCCCTTGTCATCATAGGCCCAGGCGAGAAATTTATGGTCATTGGAATGGGTTGCACCGGCCAGCCGGAAAAAGGTTTTGCCTTCGGCTTCGGTGTTGCCATCGATCAACGTGGTTTCATCGCCACCATCGCGTGGGGTGCGAACCAGCATCGGGTGCTGGGCACCGGTGACGTATTTGCTGGCATAGGCATAGGGGCCATCGCGTGTCGGCACGCTGGAATCATCCTCCTTGATCCGGCCTTTCATTTCTTCAAACAGCTTGTCCTGAAGGTCTTTGGTATCAGCCATGACATCTTGCGTATAAGCATTTTCGCCTTCCAGAAAATCCCGAATATCCTGCGGCAGTTTTTCAGGCTCGCGCATCACTTCCTGCCAGTTATCGGCTCGCAACCAGGCGTACGGGTCATCGCGTTCAATGCCGTGGTGAGTCGAAAGGGTTGGTCGTTTTTCTGCGACAGGTGGTTTGATGCTCATAAATTTCAATCTTTGCTTTCAGGGGTAAATTTTAGTGCGGCGCCGTTCATGCAATAACGCAGGCCGGTTGGCTGCGGGCCGTCGGGAAAGACATGGCCGAGATGGGCATCGCAGGAGGCACAGCGGGTTTCGGATCGTGTACGGAAGAATTTTCGGTCCACATGTTCTTCAACTGCGCTGTCATCAACCGGTTGAAAAAAGCTTGGCCAACCGGTGCCGGAATCGAACTTGGAGGATGAGGAGAACAGCGGTTCTCCGCAACACACACAGGAATATTCTCCAACCTGCTTTTCACTGTTAAGAGGATTGCTGAACGCTCGCTCGGTTCCCCCTTTTCGGGTTACGTCAAATTCTTGCGGTGTCAACTGCTCTTGCCACTCGGCGTCAGTTTTGGAAATTTTGTCTTTGCTCATCATTTTGTCCCTGTTCATCCAACCCTATTCATATAGCAACGTGATCGCCTCAAAAACGGCAACCGGTTTGTCAGTACCCTTTAATTCGACGGTGATTTCAAACACCGCTCGCAGCATCTTGTCACTCAATACCGCTTTCTTGAGTACAGCCCGACCACGAATCTCGCTATTGACCGGAACCATGTTGATAAAACGGATTTTGTTGCTGCCATAGTTAATAAATCGTTTCACACTTTCAACTGTAAATACTTCCTGCATGAACCGCGGCAGCAGCGACAGTGTCAAGAATCCATGGGCAATTGTCGGCATGTCGAGTTCTGTTCTGGTCCGCTCCGGGTCGGTGTGTATCCACTGTTTGTCACCGGTGACTTCGGCGAAATTATCAATCATTGCCTGACTGATATGTATCCATTCACTGGTACCAAGTTCATTGCCTTTTTCAGCGGCAAGGTCGCAAAGTCGCGGAAATGTGCGCATATCAGCTGTCCATAATGTTTGGGAAGGGTGATCAAGTGCAAATGATACACGTTCAATCGCAAAACCTCAATTTAAACCGGGGGCCGGCTTTGAACATCTTCAGCCTGGTGGAAAAACGCCAGTCTTGTCAGGTCTGTTTGTCGAGCATCCTAAAACCTGCCGCCAATCCGCTGGACTTATAGATCAAAACTTTGCCGTTCCATTCTGAAACACTACCAGTAAACAGCAGTTAAACAGTTTTACATGTGTTTGTGTTTAAATTGTCGAAATCGTGGGAGTTTTTATGGAAGACATGAATATGTCTCAAAATGCCGAACAAACGGCAATAGACAGTGTTTCGTCTGGTGGGGAAACAGCGGCAAAACGGCAGTTTTCTGCCGATGCCTTCCGTGCGCTTACACAGCGCTTGAGCGGACAACAACCAGTAACACCAGAACCGGCTCCCGAAATAATTTTACCGGTTGAAGCCGCATCAGTTGCTTTTGAGGAGGTAGTTGCTCCGGCTGAAGCTGATGCAGCGGTAGAGCAAGGTGAATCCGATGCACCTGTTGAACCCGATGTACTTGTTGAACCCGATGTACTTGTTGAATCCGATACACATGTTGAATCCGATACACATGTTGAATCCGTCGCAGCGGTTGAACCCGTTGTTCCAGTTGAGCAAGTAGTGCCTGTTGAGCAGGACGTTGTTGCTCCGGCCTCGCCCAACATCGAGATGCTTGCTGTCGAATCTGGCGCCGTTGCTGAACCGGTACCAACTATTGATATTGCGGTCCCAACTGCGCTTGAGCAGGAAACTGATCTGGTTGCTGCCACTCTGGAAATGGTTGTGGATCCGGGTACCGAGCCTGCTGACCTACCGATCACTGAGCTACCTGTCATCGGGATTGCTGCTGGGACTGCACCGGTTACGGTTACAGTTACAGAGACTTCTGCCGAAACAATCGTAGAGCCGATTGCCGAAACAATTTCACAGGTTGCTGTGCAGTCTGATCCAGACCCTGTTATCGAGCCCGCTCCCGAATCGGTCGAACCATCAAGTGGAGTGCCGTCCCTGGAATCGTTTTTTCCTCAGGCGAATGGGCAACCGGCAGATGGTTCACCCGATGCACCTGCCGCAGGCACAAAGATTCTCCTAAATCCGCAGATGCAATCGGCACCCGAACCCGCTCGCCTAGAGTCAATACACGAGCACGAACTGGTTTTTGCAACGCCGACTGATTTGCCAGAGGTAATTCAGCCTGGTGGTGTGCACAACAATGGTGCTGGTCAAATGCTCCAGCCTGACCCGGTGATTCCTGAAGCGGTACCCCAGGTGGTTGATCCTTTGCTGGAAGCAATGAATTTGGTAAAATCGAGCGGCTTTGCGGTCGATACCGCTCCCTCGCCTGCAATTGAGACCGTCGAGTTTCAAACCCCTGATACACCACTCAGCCACACGGCAGAAGTGGCTCTGTCACAAGATCCGGAAATTGATAATTTTGAAGCGTCGGAAATTGTCCCGGCTGAACCGTTTGCAGCGCAAATACCGCCAGAGTCTGAACCAGAATTCGAGCCAGAGTTTGAGCCAGAGTTTGAGCCAGAAACCAGGCAAAAATCCGGGCCGCAATCTATGCCAGAGCCTGTTTCGCATCCTGGACCGGATGTGGCTGACAGCGCCCGGCTATTGCAAGCAGAAATTATGGCCGGTCCGGTTATCGGCGATGCCAATGAAACAATCCCGGAATTTGAGCCTGACGCTCAAAGTGGTGAAACCGCCCGGGCGCTGCTTGATATGATGTCATCGTCATCAGGCGGCTCTCAACCTCAAGAACGGGCATTGGCTGCCGATACGCTTTTGCGATTGGTACCGCGCATGATGGTCAAAGATCTTATTCCGTTGGCACAGCGAGTGTGCATGATGGATGATGCGCCATCATTGCTGGTCAAAACTCTGATCAATCATCGCGATCCAAAAGTGGCAGCACCCCTGTTGGAAGAAGGCAATGTTATTGTCGAGCAGGATTTGTTGCGTCTTATTGCAACCACCGGCGTTGAGCGGTTGATCATGATGGCCAAGCGCCGGATCGTGACGCAAACCGTTTGCGATGCCTTGATCGGGCGCGGTGAACCATCGGTTTATCTGACCCTGGTGCGCAATCCTGGCGCGGCGCTTTCTCATGATGCCTTTGTCGCGTTTAGTGAGATTGCCAAATCTCAATCTTCCTTGCAGGCCCCTTTGGCCACCCGTGGAGATACACCGCCACCGATTGCCTTTGAGCTTTTCTGGTCGCTGCCGGTTGAGCTGCGCCGCTATGTTTTGTCCCGTTTCCTCACCGACTCGGCAACCCTCGACAAGATTTTAAAAATCACCAAATCGGTTGATAACGGATGCTCCGGCGCACACAAATTCCCGCCAAAACGCAAGGTTGAAGAACTGGTGGAGCTGATTGTTGATGGCGTAACCGACGAAGCATCTGCCATGATGGCTGATCTTGCCGGCTCAAATCAAGAAAACGCCCGCCGGATTATCGCTGATCCCGATGGTGAACCCCTGACAGTTGTTTTCAAAGCCATGGGATTAACCCGGGCGCTGTTTAGCGAATCTATCAAAAAGTGCGCCAGCTCGCCAAAAGCGATGCTGCGCGATGATCGCAATGTGAATGAGTTGCAAGTCATGTTTGATTCACTTTCATTTAACAAAGCCCGCACCTTGCTGACGTATTGGGATTGGGCGATAGAAAAAACCGGCCCTTATACTCGCCGTGTTATGTAATACTGTGTGAAACCACGGCTGTATGTGCTTGATTATACCAATACTTTTGCTGTATTTATACCGGATCAATAATGTTGATGGTTTTCCCGGGGTATTTTCACATGCAAGACAAAGACCTGCTGGCTGAATTAACAGCCGATGTTGTTTCGTCATATATTTCCAAAAACAAGGTTTCAATTGCTGAATTGCCAGAATTGATAACCAGTGTGCACAACACTTTTGACCGACTTGCTGGAGGCCAGAACACTGCCCCGGTAATAGATCAAACACCGGCAGTGCCGATCAACCGTTCAATTACAGAACATCATCTTGTTTGTCTGGAAGACGGGCTGGAGTTCAAGTCTTTGAAACGGCATCTGCGCTCGCACCATAATTTATCACCCGAACAATATCGGGAAAAATGGGGGCTGCCTGCTGACTACCCGATGGTGACCAGCAGCTATTCCCAGAAGCGTTCAAAGCTGGCCAAAGAGAGTGGACTGGGCCGGGCTACGTAGCCTTCTTGCACAGCATAAATTGCCCGCAGGCCCCGAGCCTGCAGGTTTTGAATGGCCCGGAGGTTCTGAATAAACTGAGGTTTTTTCAGTTATTTTGCACCTGACTCTTGCAACAGATTCCCAGCCGATTCATAAAGGAGATAACAAGCCGATTCGGTGAAAGGCTCTTGGGGGGCCGCTAATGAGATACTAGGGGGCTGTCTATGAGTAATGACGAATTTTATGCATCATTCCGGGCGCAACTGGTTTTGCCTGAGCAACGGCACTTTTTCGATTACTGGCTCGAGCGCGCTGGAGAACGACCGATGCCCGACAGGACCGATATCTGCCCGACCGATATTCCTCGCCATCTGCCTCTGGTAAGTTTGATTGAGATAAAAACCGCGCCGTTAAGTTTTCGGTTCCGGCTGGCCGGTACGCAATTACGCGAAATCTATAATCAGGAAGTCACCGACACCTGTATTGGCGATTTATCCAAAGCCCAGAATAGAGACTATTGGCTTTCGGCCCATGAGCGCATCGCTCAAACCGGCCGCCCGGCCCAAGGAATTTTGCGCGGTCCCGAGCAATCGCGCGATCACCTGGTGCAATTCTGGCTTCGCTTGCCTTTGGCTGTCGACGGGGTGGGACCAAAGCTAATTCTTGGACTTGATAAATGCATCCCGGTTTCTGACGCCAGCAATTCACGCGACAGTTGGGACGATGCTTTAGCTGCAGGGGCTTAAACCGGACAGCAGTGGTTCTTGCAGTTATCCACACGAACCAAACTGAATTATGAATTTTATTGACAATAAGCTGAAGCCAAACTAGAACAAAACATGAACATAATAAATAGTGAGGTGTGAGTATGTTGAGTCCTAATGCAATGGTAAGGGAGGCCAAAATTGTTGCCCGTCGTTTGATCAAACAAAAAGCCTGGCTGGAATGTCACCCAAATCGTATCGCCAATCCTTTGCCGGGAACGATACTTCGTCAGACCTCACGTGAACAAAGCCGCCAATGGATTGTGGTATCCGATAAAACCCGTCACAAAGAAAAAATAACCCCGCTGCCGGCTGGTCTGGTGGATGCCATGCTATCTGAAAACTGGCTGATTGCTGATCCGACCGGGGCCTTGCGCCTGAGCACTGTCGGTGCCGAAAAGCTGGTAAAATCAGGCATTGGCAACGACTTTGCCGCACAACACCAACAGCGCCAACCGCGCCTTGTTAAAAATGAACAAGGCATCAGTGTTCCGGTTATTGTCAATGATACTGAAAGCCCGCTGGGATGGATGCGGGCCCGCAAGGACAAATCCGGCCAGCCGCTGCTCAGTCGGGAGCAGTTCGAAGCAGGTGAACGTGTTCGCCGGGATTTCACCCTGGCGCAAATGTCAGCTCGAGTTACCGCAAGCTGGGAATTTACCAGCCCGGCCAGTCAAAAAGGTGCCGGACGCGGTGACGGGGCAATGGAAATCAGCGAACGGGCTCTTGCCGCCAAACAGCGATTTTTTGCGGCGCTGGATTATCTTGGGCCGGAGATGTCCGGTGTCGTCTATGAGGTTTGTTGCATGGCCAGCGGACTTGAAGCGGCCGAACGACAATTTGGCTGGCCGCGGCGCTCGGCCAAGCTTGTCTTGCAAATCGCCCTGGCCAAATTGAGCCAGCATTATGGATTTGTCCAGCCGCCGCCAAAATTGCCGCGATCAGCCCCGATCCGCCATTGGGGCAGCGACAACTATCGCCCTCATATTCCGCCAGCCGCTGAAGCTACTTAATCAGTTTCGGCAGCGATGCGGGTATCTTCCTGCAGGCGTTTGATCATCGAGTTGAGGCCGTTAGAGCGTTGTGGTGTTAGATGGTCATTCAAGCCAAGACTGGCCAGCTCACCCACGGCATCAAGTTTGATGACATCCTTGACCGGTTGGTCGTGCAGTAAAATGCGTAGAACAGCCACCAGACCGCGAACAATCATTGCATCACTGTCGCCCAGAAAATGTAGGCGTTTGACGCCGTTATCATCGGTTGGAAAGTCTGACTTTATCCACACCTGGCTGACGCAGCCATGAACCTTGTATTGATCATCATGCTCGTCCTCCGGCAGTGCTGTCATGTTTTTGCCCAGCTCAATGACGTATTTATAGCGTTCTTCCCAATCATCGATGAACTCGAAGTCGTCTTTCAGAGTCTGAAATTCTGGATTTGCCGCCGCTGTAGTTGGTGCCATTACAAGTGCCTTAAGTTGGAATGCGTTGAGCTCCAAATAGGCAATCCGGCGCGGGCAGGCAAGTGGTGGTCGGATTTTAAATAAAAAAAACCGCAGAGCATCGAAAGGGCAGGGATGCTCTGCGGTCAGTTAACCCGGTGAGTGCCGGGGGGGATAAAACGTCCTAGCCGGTGCTGGTGCGCACAGGCCCGCGCCATTCCGGTACCAGATCTTCAATTTGAAGGGTATTTACCGATTGGCTTTGATTTGTTTGCGCCAGT
>DAOUPT010000016.1 GCA_030626025.1 Anderseniella sp.
CTGATGTGGTGGTTTCCATCGCTGATCGTTTTGAGACCATCGCCACAGCGATAGCAGCGTCTTATATGAATATACCGTTGGCACACATACAGGGTGGTGAAGTGACCGGCTCGATTGATGACCGGGTGCGCCATGCGGTGACCAAATTATCAGACTTGCATCTGGTTGCTTCAAAGGGTGCTGCAAAACGGGTGATGTCGATGGACGAACACCCTGACAGTGTTTTTGTGACCGGCTGTCCCTCGATTGATATTGCTAACGGTTCGATGCAATCACCAGATTTGCCAACCGACTTTTTTCACCAGTTTGGCGGAGTTGGCCCGGATTTTGATGTCAAGAAAGACTATCTGGTGGTCATGCAACACCCGGTGACCACTGAGCATGACGAAGCCTATATGCAGGCTGAAGAAACCCTGAAAGCGATTACCGAGCTGGATATTCCGGCCTTGTGGTTCTGGCCAAATGTTGATGCCGGGTCTGATGCAACCTCCAAGGCGCTCCGGGTTTATCGTGAGAATGGCAAGCTGCCAAAGGTTCATTTTTTCCGCAATGTACCGCCGGAAGATTTTATCCGTGTGTTGATAAACTCGGTTGGCATTGTCGGTAATTCGTCTGTCGCGATCCGTGAATGTTCCTACCTTGGTGTACCGGCGGTTAATATCGGCTCACGCCAAACCGCGCGCGAACGCGGCCCTAATGTGATTGATGTTCCCCATCAAACCGATGCTATCATTGATGCAGTTCGCCAGCATCTTGAGCACGGCAAATACGCCAATGATACGCTTTATGGTGATGGGTCGGCAGGTAAACAAATCGCCGACATCCTTGCCACCACACCACTAATGCTCAAACATGAGCATCAGGGTTGAGTTGCAGGTTGTTATCCCGCCGCGAGTTGATTGTGTTTGCGGGCCTCAAGCGCAAGATCAATGGAAGGGCACCCGGTGACATAAACACTTTCGGGGCGCTCACCCATGCGGATGACGCGCTCAGCGGCCTGATTTGGCGAAACCAGATGAACATCAGCCAGTTTGGTTATGGAGTGGCGAACCTTTTCATCTATTGAGTCAGTGGAATTGGAAGGCGGATAACGGCACTGTCAGAGGGAAACATCTTGAGTGGACTTGCCCTGTTGTCAGACAAGGCTGGACTTATCATAACAAAATGGGCAGCACTAATCTCTTAAGCTATCCGTTTTTCATATGTTACCGGGCTTGTATTGCATAGAGCAGCCAACGCCGCAAACAGTATTTAGTTTCAAAACTCGGCAAACTGTAGGTCGAAGTTCGAGAGTTCTGGTTCAAAGACACCATTCAATCGACTATCACGCATCATCTTTTTCTTTTGAATTGAGAATGCATGGGTTCCTCGAAAATTTTTGCCTCTTGGTGTCAGGTAACCATGCCGGTTCAACCATGCTGCAATCTCATCAAATGTCTTTCCATCATTTCGAAGGTTAATAATCGTTTCCGATAGGAATTGCTGGTAGTCGGAATATGGGGATATATTCAATGATGAAGAAGTTAGAGTCAGATCAAAAGTTAATGCTGCTTTGACAGTCGGCACATACCCACATTGGAACCTATTCCAACACGGTTGAATAGCCCGATTCTGCGACCGTTTACATTTAAAATGGTTGCAACAAACATCTAAATATGTGAATATTTGGGTCAAGAACCGGAAAATCGGCGAATGTTTGTTTAATTTTAGGATTGAGGAGGGGTTATGAAAAAAACTCTTATTACTATGGGAACCGTAGCGTTTCTTGCAACCGGCCTTCTATCAACTACAGCTTTTGCAGCCAGCCCGTATGGAAGCTGGAAGCGACCAAATGGCTCGGTCGTTAAAGTTTGGAACTGTGCAAAGAAGATGTGCGCCAAAGTTGTTTCAGGTAAAGGTGCCGGATTTACGATGTTCCGTGGCTTGAAAAAAGCCGGGGGCAATGTTTGGAAAGGTGACATGAAGCATCCCAAAATGGGGACATTGTTTACTTTTAATGGTACTGTGAAGCTCAGAGGTCGCAGTATGCATGTCAATGGTTGCATGATCGGCGGCTCTATGTGTGATGCCGAAACATGGCGGAAACGCTAAGTTTTAGCCACAAAACTTCGTACTGCGACCCGGAAATAAATTTTCCGGGTTTTTCTTTATCAATTTTTTAACCCTAACAATTCATTATCACACTCATGAGTAAGTCAGTTCTGAGTGTGTCTGTTTGTATTGCGTTGCTTGCTGCAAGTGCGGCGGTTTCGGGTGCTTATGCAGCCAACGATAAAACCACTAAGTCTTCCGCCATTTCCTCAACAAATTTTGCCTACGCCGCTTTGGTTGATGGTCGGAACAGTTCGGCGATTGATAACTATACCGTGGCAATCGAAAGTCGCAAGTTGCCGACAGAAAATCTGGCACGGTCACTACTGAACCGTGCTTTGGCATTTCAGAACAGCGGCAAATACAAAAGTGCCATCAATGACTACACCGCCGCCATGCGTTTGGATGCACTTGGTCCCAGAATGAGAGCGGTGGCGTTGTATAACCGCGGCCTTGCCCATCAAAACTCCGGTATTCCGGCAATGGCGATTGAAGATTTTACCGGTGCCTTGTTGCTTGATCCGAAGTTTTCGCAAAGCTATTACAGCCGCGCAAATGTGTTGCGCAGTCATGGCCAGTTGCTGCTGGCTATTGCCGACTATAAGAAGGCCCGTCGGTTTAATCATTCCCAGCCACACCTGACATATTTTGGCGAGGCATTGACCTACGCAGCGCTAAACCAGAAAACCCGAGCAAAAATTCTGTTGTTGAAAGCCGTGGCCATTAAACCTGGCTTTACCGCCGCCCGCAAAAAGTTGGCTGATCTTGGCAGCAATGTACCACTTCCGGTGATGGCTGCCAGTATTCCGCGCAAGCCAGTCCGTATTGCCATGTTGAACAGTAGCTCGGCTGCCGACACGCTGGTTACCGGTTCGATTTCTCCTTCGAAAGCTGATTTGACAATTCGAAAAACCAGCTTGCCAGCACCGGTACCTGTTCCAAAGTCGATTGTGCCAGCCGTTGCTAACGTAAAAATGCCGCCATTGCCTGATATTGCAAATCTGGTTCCAGTTAAATCTGTGGCAAAGGTTGTTCCTGTTGCCAAGCCGGTTGCACAGAAAATAGTCAAAGTTGCTCAGAAAAAAACGGCACCAAATATGACCGGTTGGACAGTGCAATTGTCATCACAGCGTAATAGCGATGCAGCATGGGATGTTTGGAAGAACCTTTCAAGCCGCTATTCTACCATTCTGAAAGGCCAGCAAGCCACCGTGGTCAAAGCCCAATTGGGGTCACGAGGCACTTTTTATCGTCTTCGGGTTCATCAGCTTGACAGCAAGAAACAAGCTGCCCGGCTCTGCAACAAGCTGAAGCGTAAAGGTACCGGGTGTTTTGTCAGCAAAGCCTGACATTTACAAATAAGCAGGAAAATTAGACCGACCGTCAAAATTACGGTCGGTTTTTTATTTGCCGATATCTGATACATTGCTGGAACATGCGGGGAATTACCCCTATATAGCCTAAAACACACGTTACATAATGGACGTGTGGTTAGACGTAGAACGGGTTTTTATCAGTGTTTCGCAGGCTTAGAACATATTTCCTTGCCGGACTTGTGGTTACGGCGCCAATTGGCATCACCATCTGGTTGACGTGGTCGTTTGTTTCCTTGTTTGATACCTGGTTCAAACCGATGTTGCCCACCATATATAATCCCGATACATATTTGCCATTTAGCGTTCCCGGTGTCGGTTTGGTGGTTGCCCTCTTTCTGATCACAGTGATCGGGGCGCTGGCGGCCAATCTGGTGGGAATGACCATCCTTGGTTGGTGGGAAAAGATTCTAAATCGGATGCCGGTTGTTCCATCGATTTACCGGGCGGTGAAACAGATTTTCCAAACCGCTTTGTCGCAAAGCGGCACCAATTTTCGAAAGGTAGGACTGATCGAATACCCTCGTAAAGGTGTACATGTGGTGGTATTTGTAGCCCGCGAACTTGATAGTGGCGAAATTGGGATGTTGCCAGGCACACCTATGTATTCAGCCTTTATGCCTACGACGCCAAATCCAACTTCTGGATTTCTATTTTTTCTTGAGAAAGAAGAAGTTACTATTTTGGATTTGACAGTGGAAGAGGGTGCTAAACTGGTTATTTCGGCAGGACTGGTGACCCCGGCACAGGCCCAAGCAGAAGTTGCGGCCGAGCATAGTAGTATTGAAGCTGAAACAGCCGAACAATTGAAGCGGGACAAGTCGGTTGTTGATTAACCTGAGCTGAGCAGTTTGATGGCGGCATCGCGTTCAAACAAATAAAGCAGTTGCTTCAAAGCATCACCGCGTTTGCCGGTCAGCATTGGGTCAGTGTGTAAGATCAGGTCGGCGTCATCGCGCGCTGCCGACAGGAGGTCTCGGTGTTCGAACGGGTCGGCAAGCCGAAACGCCGCAACACCCGATTGCCGAATGCCTAGCAGCTCGCCGGAGCCGCGCAGTCGCAGATCCTCTTCGGCAATCAAAAATCCGTCTTCCGTGTCACGCATGATACCAAGGCGGGCGGCGGCTGTTTCACCGGGATTGCCCTGATAAAGCAGAACGCAATTTGAAGCGACGGCGCCGCGTCCGACGCGGCCACGCAATTGGTGCAGTTGAGCCAATCCGAACTGTTCGGCATTTTCGATAATCATGATTGTTGCTTCTGGAACATCGACGCCGACTTCAATGACAGTGGTTGCAACCAGAATAGAGATTTCACCGGACTGGAACTTTTCCATAACAGCATCTTTTTCCGGGCCTTTCATACGTCCGTGGACCAGACCGGTTTTGCCGGGATACAATTGGTGCAGTGCATTGAAGCGATCTTGCGCTGCTGACAGGTCGGTTAAATCACTGTCTTCGACCAGCGGACAAACCCAGTAAATTCTTGCACCTTTGGCAAGCGCCCGGCCAAGCCCCTGAGCAACGCTTGCCAGCTTCTCCATTGGCATGACCCGGGTGTCAATGGGTTGGCGACCAGCAGGTTTATCGGTCAAGCGCGAAACATCCATGTCGCCATACAAGGTGAGCGTGAGAGTGCGTGGAATAGGGGTGGCGGTCATGACGAGGACGTCGGGGGCCACATCGGCCTTGGATTGTAGAGCAAGGCGTTGATGCACGCCGAAACGGTGTTGTTCATCGATGATCACCAATGCAAGATCTTTAAAAAGCACATCGGATTGGAAAAGTGCGTGGGTGCCGATCAGGATATCTGTCTCACCGACGGCCAAGCGCCGCAGTTTTTCCTCGCGCTTTTTGCCCTTGTCGCGCCCGGTCAGGAGTTCGATAGTAACACCAATCGGGGTGCAAACTTCTGTCAGGGTTTTTAGGTGCTGGCGAGCAAGAATTTCAGTTGGCACCATCAGCGCGCCTTGGGCTTTGCTTTCGACACAGGAAAGCAGGGCCACAACCGCCACAATGGTTTTTCCCGCTCCGACATCGCCTTGTAGCAACCGCAGCATGCGGTCATTGCTGGCCATATCACCTAGAATTTCATCTAGGGATTGCTGTTGTGACTTCGTTAAACTGTAGGGCAGGGCGTCGATGACGGCTTTACGCAATGTTCCATTCCCAGCAATGGAACGTCCGCTGACAGCTTTCATATGGCGGCGCACAAGCCCGAGCGCCAGTTGGTTTGCAAGTAACTCGTCAAAGGCGAGACGTTGACGGACCGGGCTTTGCGGCTCAAGCACACTGGCATCTTGCGGGATATGGGCCGCGACAAGGGCATCGTTGAATGTCGGCCATTTTTGTTTGGTCAGCCAGGCCTGGTCCTGCCATTCAGCAAGTGTCGGGATTTCTTCAAGAACCTGACGAATGGCGCGGGTAAGAACTTTGCCTGACAAGCCTGCCGTTAACGGATAAACCGGCTCCAGCAATGGCATTTTGGCAAACTCGCTTGCAGATAGCATGTGATCGGGGTGAACCATTTGCGGCATGCCGGAATACCATTCGATTGATCCCGAGATAAACCGTTTTTCACCGACCGGCAGAAGTCGTTGCAGATAATCACCATGAACGTGAAAGAACACCAGCGATATCTGGCCGGTGTCGTCAAAGCAGTCAACGCGATAGGGCACGCGCTTGTTGTGGCGAGGGGGTGCTTTGTGGTGACCGATAGTGACCTCGACTGTAACGATACCTTCGAGTGGTAAATTGTTGATGGTCGGCCTGTCACGGCGATCTATCACGCCAGATGGCAAGTGCAGCAAAATATCGATCAGGCGGACGTTGGCGGTTGTTTCATCGATGCCGGGGCGGACCAGTTTGGCCAGTGTCTTTTCGACCTTGCTGCCGATGCCTTTCAGTCTGGTCACACCGGCAAAAAAGGGATTGAGCTCTGTTGGTCTCATTGTGACACCTGTGAATAATCAAGCGATTGCCAGAAGTCGTCACCGCGTAAATAACGGCGAAATGGCGTGTCGGTAACTTCAGGGGCACACTCAATATAACGCCATGCTTCTTCGAGTGCCGGACCAGTTAGTGTTTTTAAATAATCGCGGCCGTTTTCATGATTGAAGGACTGATTGATTTCGGCATGAAAATTGCCGGGCAGGGCGGTCCACAAAACAGCGTCATAACCGGTTTGTTCCAACCAGTCAGTGGCACATTCGAGTGGGCGATGAAACTTTCCGCAGGTGCTGATAAATCCGATCATGTCTGTCTCGCACCGTTCACGCGCAGCTAAATCAACAATGGCCAGATCAAGGTCATTGCGGCGGCTGTCAATAACACTGGTCTTGCATTGATGGTCCAGGGTTTCATCTATAACCAGCACCAATGCTTGTTGGCGTTTTGGAGATACCCGGGAAAACTCCACCGGCATTTGTGGGCCGGTGCCTAATTGCCAATCACCATCTACAAACGGCGAGAGGTTTTCCAGATCCCAGATCAACGAACCATATCCAACGACTGCTATGCGCATTTATTCTCTACACCCTATCGACAAACACTTCGTGGCAGCTTAGAAAATCTGTCTCGCTAATGCCACGACAATATTCATCATGATCGATTCACAAGCTGACTTACAGATACGCCGCAAGAAAGCTTTGTGGCGGGCCAACCACCGCGGTATGAAAGAAATGGATTTGATGCTGGGGCAATATGCTGAACGAAAACTGGCCGGAATGGGCATAGGTCAGCTTGAAGAGTTTGAGGCAATCCTGGAAATATCCGATGCTTACCTGTCAGACTGGCTAACCGACAAGACAGAAACACCGGAAAATTTTCAAACCTCGATGTTTGCTGAAATCAAAGCTCAGTCATTCGTCTCTAACGATTATAAAAAGCTTTAATAAAATAATGCAACCATCAGATTTAGAGTTGAAATCGGGTAACAAGATTTTTACCGGGACGCCTGAAGGGCTGGACGGGTTAATTCTTGCTGAGATTGCCCGTGCTAACCTTGATATGAACACTTTGCACGTTGCCCGTGACGAGCAACGTATGGCCGCGATGGCCGAAGCATTGTCGTTTTTTGCACCTGACATCAAGGTGATCGAGTTTCCGGCCTGGGACTGTCTTCCTTATGACCGGGTATCACCGGCACCGGCAATTATGGCCAAGCGCATGGCAGCATTGACCAAATTAATGGCCAATAAGGGCAAAGACATACCGCTGATTACCTTGACGACGGTGAATGCTGCCCTGCAAAAAATCCCCCCCCGCGATATTATTTCCAAAGCAGGGTTTATCGCCCGGCCGGGGCAAACAGTTTCGATGGACGATTTGCAAGCCCATTTGCAGCATAATGGTTTTTCGCGCACAGGGACAGTGGTCGACCGGGGCGATTATGCGGTTCGGGGCGGGATTATTGATATTTATCCATCTGGCCATAACAACCCGGTACGGCTTGATTTTTTTGGCGATACGCTGGAATCAGTGCGCAGTTTTAATCCCGAAACCCAGCGCACGACAAAACAGTTACGAGGTTTAAACCTTCATCCTGCCAATGAAGTCATTCTTAATGACGAAACCATCGGAAAATTCAGAACCGGTTATACAGCCCGGTTCGGGCGCAGTGGTTCTGATGATCCTTTGTATGAGTCGGTCAGTAGCGCCCGGCGTTACCAGGGGCTGGAACACTGGATGCCGCTGTTTTATGGCCAGATGTCGACACTGCTTGATTATACCGGCAAAACGGTTGTGGTTTTTGATCATTTAACCAGAGAAGCCGTTGTGTCGCGCAACGAGCAAATTGCTGACTATTATGCAGCGCGCAAAAAAACCGGTGAAGAGGCGACCTTTGGCAGTGCGCCTTATAACCCGCTGGAAATCGGCGAACTTTATCTGGATGATGAAAACTGGACCAGTTTGATTGCCGAATATCCGCTGGCCAGTCTGTCGCCATTCGATGCACCTGCAACCACAACAGGGCAAACGGTTCACTCGGTTGGCGGTCGACATGGGCGTAGTTTTGCGGCGGAACGGGCTAGACATGATGCTAATATCTATGAAGTTGTAGCCGAACATATCACAGGGTTGCGCAAAGGCGGCAAACGTGTGTTGATTGCTGCCTGGAGTGAGGGTGCGCGGGATCGGCTTGAGACGATTTTGAAAGATCACGGTGTTGCACCGATTGCTTCGGCAAGCAGTTGGGTGCAAGCCTCAACCCGCGATATTGACATTGTTTCGACCGTAGTGCTTGGCATTGAAAGCGGGTTTGAAACAGATGATCTGGCCGTTATTGCCGAACAGGATATTCTGGGCGACCGGATGGTGCGCCGGACCAGTAAAACCCGGCGAGCGGCTGATTTTATCGCCGAATTGTCGAGTCTTGAGGCTGGTGACCTCGTGGTCCATGTGGATCATGGCATTGGTAAATTTGAAGGGTTGAAAACCATAGATGTGGCTGGCGCGCCGCATGATTGTCTGTATTTGAGCTATCTGGGTGGTGACCGGCTGTTCCTGCCAGTGGAAAACATTGAGCTGTTATCGCGCTATGGTGCCGAAGATGCTGCGGTTCGGCTCGACAAGCTTGGTGGTGGTGCCTGGCAGGCTCGTAAAGCAAAACTGAAAAAACGGGTTCGCGATATTGCGGCCTCGCTGATTAACACAGCAGCAGCGCGGGCCTTGCGAAAAGGGGCCATATTCGCGGCACCTGAAGGGTTGTATGACGAGTTTGCAGCACGTTTTCCCTATACAGAAACTGAAGATCAACTTGATGCTATAGAGGCTGTGCTGGAAGATTTCCAAAAAGGTAGACCCATGGACCGCCTTATTTGTGGTGATGTGGGTTTTGGCAAGACTGAAGTGGCGATGCGGGCGGCATTCGTTGCGGTGATGGCCGGAAAACAAGCCGCTATTGTTGTGCCAACCACATTGTTGGCCCGCCAGCATTATGCTTCGCTGGTTGAACGGTTTGAAGGTCTGCCGGTTAATATTAAGCAATTATCACGACTGGTGCCGCGCAAGGATCTCGAGACGTCTAAAAAAGGTCTGGCTGACGGATCTGTTGATATTGTGGTTGGTACCCATGCGCTGCTGGCCAAAGACATGAAGTTTCGTGATCTTGGTTTGCTGATTATCGATGAAGAGCAGCATTTTGGTGTCAAGCACAAGGAGCAGTTGAAAGAACTGCGGGCCGATGTGCATGTGTTGACCCTGACCGCAACACCGATACCGCGCACCCTGCAATTGGCGATGACCGGCGTCAGGGAGCTGTCACTGATTACCACACCGCCAGTTGACCGTCTTGCAGTGAGAACCTTCATTTCACCGTTTGATGCGGTAATGGTGCGTGAAACCTTGTTGCGCGAATTGTATCGAGGTGGCCAAAGTTTTTACGTGGTGCCGCGGGTAGCTGATATTGGTGAAATATCAGAGTTTTTACGGACTCAAATCCCTGAACTCAAAATTGCCATTGCCCATGGTCAAATGTCGCCGGGCGAGCTTGAAGATGTTATGAACGGGTTTTATGACCGTAAATATGATGTTTTGCTTGCCACAACTATCATTGAGTCCGGCATCGATATACCAACCGCCAACACGCTGATTGTTCATCGCTCCAACATGTTTGGCCTTGCCCAGCTTTATCAGCTGCGTGGCCGGGTAGGGCGTTCAAAGCAACGGGCTTATGCGCTGTTTACAGTGCCAGCCCACCGAACGCTTACCAAACATGCCGAAAAACGCCTTAAAGTGCTACAGTCACTTGATACGCTGGGGGCCGGGTTTTCGCTTGCCAGTCATGATCTGGATATTCGCGGTGCCGGTAATCTGGTTGGTGAGGAGCAGTCCGGGCATATCAAGGAAGTCGGTTTTGAGCTGTATCAGAACATGCTTGAAGAAGCTGTTGCCTCATTGCGTGATGCCGGAATTGACAGTGATGAGAGTGAAGATACATGGTCACCGCAAATCAACATCGGCACATCGGTGCTGATACCGGAAAGCTATGTGGAAGATCTGCAAATACGTCTGAGCCTGTATCGCCGCTTGTCTGATCTCCATCAGCAGGCTGAAATTGATGCCTTTGCGGCTGAAATTCATGATCGCTTTGGACCGGCCCCGGAAGAGGTTAATCACCTGCTGGAAATCATGGCGATCAAGGAATTGTGTCGGCAGGCCAATGTTGAAACCATTGAGGCGGGGCCAAAAGGTGCTGTCATCGGGCTACGGGATGGAAAATTCCCCAATCCGCATGGTCTGCTCGACTGGATCAACAAGCAAGGCACCTATGCCAAGAACCGGGCCGACATGAAGCTGGTGGTGATGCGCTCATGGGATACTCCGGAAGTACGCCTCAAAGGCGCGCGGCAGTTGATGGCGGTACTGGCGGGTTTGGCCAATCAGGCTTGATCGGCAGCGACATTGCGTTCCTCGACAATGCCCTGGATAACCTGTGCAATCGTTTCGGCTTCTTGAGCACCGACGACGGCATATTTTTTGCCGACAATCATGGTTGGCACACTGCGGACGCCCATTTGTTGGTAATGCTGCATTTCTTCCTGAACCTCTTTCAGGTCAGCATCTCCGGCAAGCAGTCGTTCAACCACTTCACGCTCCATACCGGCTTCCACAGCTATATCGGCCAGAACCGAATTGTCGGTCAAATCCTTCGCATCAATGAAGTAGGCGATAAACAGGCTTTCTGACATGGTATCTTGCAAGCCGGATTCGTGGGCCCAGCGAATAACCCGGTGGGCATTAAGCGTGTTGGGCGACAGGGTAATTTCATCGAAGTTAAACGGAATGCCTTCCACCTTACCGGCCTGGCGTATGGGATCATATTTTTCGGCAACCTGATCTGGCGTGCCAAATTTGTCTGAAAGATATTTTTTCCGGTCGCGGCCTTCGAGTGGAATGGTTGGGTCAAGCTGGAATGGTCGCCAGTTGATTTGAACCTCAATATTATCGGGTATCATGGCAAGAGCCTTTTCGAGGCGACGCTTGCCGACATAACACCACGGGCACATGACGTCTGAAACGACATCGATCTCAACAATATTATCCTTCATAAGGTCTCTCCCTTTATCCACGTACAAGAAGCGGCAGTTCTTTTCTTAACAACTTGCCGCTGGCATTACACGGCAGCACATCCACGACAAGTAACTTTTTCGGGACTTTATAGGTGGCGAGGCGGGAAGAAGCAAATTGGTCAACATCCTTCACATCGATGCTCGCACCGGCAACTGGTACCAAAAACCCGGCAATGATCTCGACATTATCGCCGACACTGATGACGCAGACCCCCGCGTGGTCGACGTCAGGGTGTTGCAGTAACACCGCTTCCACTTCAACCGGTGACACCCGATAACCCATGGCGTTCATCAGATCATCATTGCGACCGCCAAACCAGATAAAACCGTCTTCGTCCATTGAGGCAAGGTCACCGGTGATAAACCAGCCATCGCGCAGGGCATCGGCCTCTTCATCGGGCCGGTTCCAATAGCCAAGCATTAAGCCGGGGTCTGAGCGATGGATGGCGATGACGCCAGTTTGGTTGATGTCTAAAGGTGTGTTGCCGACGTTTTTTGGCAGGATTGCAACACACCGGCCCGATTGCGGCATACCAGGCGATCCGCGTTTTGTTGCTCTGGCCGGAGAAGACGATATGTAGGTGGAAATCTCGCTCATCCCTAACGCCTCATACAATTGCAAACCGGTCTGCTCAAACCAGTTTTCTCGTATGTTTTCAGGCAATGGTTCGCCAGCCGTAAGGCAATGGCGCAGGCTGTTCATATCATTTGTTGCAAGGTCGCAGTATTTTAGTATCTGGCGATAAAGGGAAGGAACAGCGGCCAATATGCTCGGTTTGTAGGTTTCTACCAGTTTGGGCCAGATGGTGACGTCTTTTTTGCCGGTATATACGATGCTGGTGGCGCCATTGGCCCATGGGTCGAACAGGCCTGTGCCCAATGTGTAGGTCCAGTTGAATGCGCCGGTGTGCAGCAGACGGTCATTGCCGGACAGATCATACCAGTCGCGATACATCGGACGACGGCCCCAAACGGCGCGCTGGGCATGTAATACGCCCTTTGGTTTTGATGAGGTTCCCGACGTGTATATCAGGAAAGCAGGGTCGTCTTTGAGGGTTTGGCAGTATGTGATCGGTTCAGATTGTTTGAGTTGTTCAATCAATTGGTGGTCCAGAAGTGCAATCTCTTGCGACAGTTCAGGCAGCGACAAAGCTCCATCGCTGGCGATGGCCGATGCACCGCAATCGTTGAGGAGCAAGTCCACTTCGCGTACTGAAAGTTGTGACGAGGCCGGGACCGGCACCAAACCGGCAGCGTTGGCGGCGAAAAATACCAGTGCGTAATCAATGCTGTTACCCATGCGGATAAACAGTCGTTCACCTTTTTGCAGGCCGGTGCTGAGGAGGCCGGCGGCAAGCTTCAGCACGGTTTCCTCGATTTGCCGATAAGTCCAGCGCTGGCAAAATGATGGACTGTCGTGATCGTTGCAAATGATCAGAGCTGTTTTGTCCGGTGTCTGTTTCGCTGATTTAGAAAGACAATATTGGGCAAGGTTAAACGTTTCGGGTGGCAACTGCCCGGTAAAGCCAGACGTTTTGGTGCTCATGGAAACCGTCACTTTTTTTCAAACCATGCAGCTTCGGCCCGAAAACCGTAATTTGATACTTTGTCGGAATAACGAATATGAGACCATCGGGCCAGCCATTGGCCGTTGGCGTGATATAATGGGATGATATAAAATCCTGAGACCAGCAGCCGGTCGAGGGCTCTGACGCTGGCGATAAAAGCCTCACCAGAGGAGGCTTTGACCATTTCATCAATCAATTTGTCAATGGCCGGGTCGGCAACGCCCATGTAATTGCGGGTGCCTTCCTGCTTGCGGCCTTGGCTGCCCCAGTAAAAGGCTTGCTCATTGCCCGGCGACAGGGAATTGTACCAGGTAAAAGGGATCATATCGAAATCATAGGTCTGTAAACGCTGTTGAAATTGCGAAGAGTCGACCTGCCTGATTGTTACTGCGATGCCGATCTGGCGCAAGGAGCGTTGGTAATGCAGGGAAATTTTTTCCTGCTCGGGGTTTTGCACGACAATCTCAAAAACAAACGGTTTGCCACTCTTGGTATTGGTCAAAACCCGGTTTTTAAACTTCCAGCCCGCTTTTGCGAACAACATGACCGCTTTTCGCAGGGTTTTGCGATCGCGACCTGACCCGTCGCTGATCGGTTGTGTGAATTTTCCATCTAGAAAGCGGGCAGGGACATTAGCGCCAACAGTTTTTAACAAGCGTTTTTCGATGTCGTTGGCCGAATGGCCGATTGAGGACAGGTCAGAACCGGTGTAAAACCCTTGTGTGCGTTTGAACAAGCCATGAAACAGTTTGGCATTGGCCCATTCAAAATCAAACACCAAACCTAGCGCTTCACGCACGACAGGATCGGCAAAAATTTCGCGGCGGGTGTTGAAAACCAGTGCTGATGTTGGTTTTGGCAGTTTTGTAACAACCGTATCGAGTTTGACCTTGCCGTTTTTTACGGCGGCAAAATCATAACCATTGGACCATTTGTTAGGGTCAGCTTCAAAGCGAGTATCAACCAGATTTTTCTTGAAGGCTTCAAATGCCGCCTGATTGTCGCGGAAATACTCAAAGCGGACCTTGTCAAAGTTCCACAGCCCCTTTGAAACGGGCAGGTCGCGTCCCCAATAATTAGGGTCGCGGGTGTAAACAATCGATTCACCGGGTTTAACGCTGGAAATAACGTAAGGCCCGCTGCCAACAATGGGTTCTAGTGTGGTTTTCTCGAATGTATGAGTCTGGAAGTATTTTTGTGACAAAACCGGCATCAAACCCAAAATCAAGACCAATTCGCGGTCTTTGCCATCAAGGTGAAAAGTGATTGTGTGATCATCAATGACTTTGGCGCGTAACACTTTTTTATAGTAACCGCGATGATTTGGACGGCCTTTTTCACGTAAAGTCTCAAATGAAAAAAGGATGTCGGATGCCAACACTGGAGTCCCATCGGAAAAATGGGCTTTTTTGTTGAGGTGAAAGGTGATGCTGGTGCGGTCATCGGGTACATCGATTTTTTCGGCGATCAGACCATAGAGCGTAAACGGTTCTGAGCGGTTGCGGGCCAGCAGGCTTTCAAAAACATAGACCCGCAGTCCGGTCGCGGCCCGACCTTTGACAATCATCGGATTGAGGGTGTCAAAACTACCGGTAACCGCCCGGCGATAAATCCCGCTTTTTGGCGCATCAGGATTAGCGTATGGTAGGTGTTTAAAGTCAGCAGTAAGTGCTGGTTTTCCTTGCATGGCGATGCCGTGCGTGGGCTCGGAGCGTGTGGCTGTAGTTTGGAAAAACAGGAAAACGGCGATGATTGAAGCAAGAAGGTTTTTCATGTCTCAAACTTTAGCTCAGGAAAAATTGATTCTGAAACCTGTTTTTTAGTGAGGATGGGTATCGCGCAATCTGTATGTGCCCAATTGCTGGTCGAAGCGGTCGAAAATTTCCTGCACCTGTGGATGGCGCACCGGGTCGCCGGTAATGTCAGGCAGGAGGTTTTGTTCCGAGACATAGGCGAGGTATTCAGTTTCATCGTTTTCAGCCAGGAGATGATAAAATGGCTGGTTTTTGGCCGGTCGAATGTCTTCGGGGATTGACTGCCACCACTCTTCAGTGTTGTCAAAAACCGGGTCGACATCAAAGATCACGCCACGAAACGGAAAAATCCGGTGCTGGACCACTTGTCCGATGGAAAATTTCGCCATTTGAGTTTGTTGTGACACGGTCGTCTCCTTAGAATGCCTCTAGATACTAGCGTTTTGCCCGGTCAAAATCCATAGTTTTTCGCCATTGCAGGGTCTTTATCTGCAACCAGCCGAGCCAGATCGGCAATTACCTTGGCCTGTTTCCAAGTGGCGTCGTCCTGCATTTTACCGTCTATCATTACGGCACCTGTGCCATCGGGCATGCCTTCAAGAATGCGAAGGGCAAATTTAACTTCGTTGACATCGGGGGAAAACACTTCTTTGGCAATGGTTATTTGTGAGGGGTGCAACGACCACGCACCGGCACAACCGAGCAAAAATGAATTGCGGAATTGGGCTTTGCAACCTTCAAGATCAGAGAAATCGCCAAAGGGACCGTAAAACGCCTTAATACCGGCTGCGGCGCAGGCATCGACCATTTTGGCAACTGTGTAGTGCCACAGATCCTGTTGCTGGAACTGGCGGGTTGTATTGGTGTCTTCGTCGGGATCAGACAGCACGCCGTAAAATGGGTGGCCACCACCAACTCTGGTGGTTTTCATGCCACGGGACGCAGCCAGATCAGCCGGACCAAGGCTCATACCGTGCATTCTCGGACTTGCGGCCGCGATGTCAGCGACATTGTTTACACCTTCGGCGGTTTCCAGAATGGCGTGGATCAGGATTGGTTTTTTTATCGAGTGACGTGCTTCAAGCTGGGCCAGCAATTGATCAAGGTAATGGATATCCCAGGGACCTTCGACTTTGGGCAGCATGATCACATCCAGCTTATCACCGACCTGAGCGACGATTTCGGTGATATCGTCAAGGACCCACGGGCTGTTCAGACAATTAATGCGGGTCCACAGACCGGTCTCACCAAATTCATTGTTTTTGGCCAGCTCGATAAATCCTTCTCGGGCGGCGTGTTTGGCATTGGCGGGTATGGCGTCTTCAAGGTTGCCAAGGATTACATCGACGGTTTTGATCATGTCAGGCACTTTGGCCCGCATCTTTTCAATGTGAGGCGGGATGAAATGGATCATGCGCTCCAACTGGACCGGCAATTCATGTAATGGTGAAGGTGCGCCAATGGCGAGGGGCTTAAAAAATTGGCGAGGTAATTTCATGGTCCAATAACTCTCAAAAACTTGTTGTCATAGAATAGACTTCGATTAGGCTATCATAAGACATGAAACAAGGGTTAGAACATGCAACCATTGGACAATATTAAAGTTCTCGACTTCTCTACGCTTTTGCCCGGCCCGCTTGCCGGATTGGTTTTGGCTGAGGCCGGGGCGGAGGTTGTCAAGATCGAGCGTCCGGAATTTGGTGAGGAAATGCGTCACTTTCAGCCTAAATGGGGCAAGGACGCTATAAATTTTGCCTTGTTGAACCGTGGTAAAAGGTCATTGACGCTTGATTTAAAGGACCAGAGCCAAATAGATATCCTTAAACCGCTGATTTGCGAGGCAGACATTTTGCTGGAGCAATTCCGGCCCGGTGTCATGGCCCGCCTTGGTCTTGATTATGAAACGGTCAAACAATGGAATCCGCGGCTGATATATTGCTCGATTTCAGGCTATGGGCAAACGGGACCCAAAGCCAAACAGGCCGGGCATGATCTTAATTATATCGGCGATACCGGGTTGCTTGATTTGAGCATGGGGTCTGATGACAATCCGACCGTTCCGCCGGCGTTGATCGCTGATATTGGAGGTGGCACCTATCCGGCACTGGTGAATATTTTACTGGCTTTGATTTCCCGGCAACGGACCGGGCAAGGCACGTACCTTGATATCGCCATGACTGACCATCTGTTCATGTTGATGTTTTGGGCACAAGGGCAGGGTACTGTAACAGGCGATTGGCCACGATCAGGAAAAGGGTTACTGACCGGTGGTTCACCGCGTTATCAGATCTATCGGACCAAAGATCACAAGTTCATTGCAGCGGCGCCGTTGGAGGAAAAGTTTTGGCAGAATTTTTGCTCGTTAATCGGTTTTGTAGATGAGTCCGAGGATAACGAAGTAACCATCACCGCCATTAGAGATATAATAGCGACACAGACTGCATTATACTGGCAGGGGGTTTTTGATAATCAGGATTGCTGTTGTAGCGTTGTGAAAACACTAAAGCAGGCGTTACAGGAACAGCATTTTCAATATCGCGGTTTGTTCGAACAGCAATTGTTAAACGAAGCAGGCCAAACCATTCAGGCATTACCTGTTTGTGTACTTAAACAGTTTCGCCGGATTGACAAAAAAACAGCTAAAGCGCCTTCAGTTGGCGAGCATAATTTTTATTAAATCAGGCTGAGATTTAATTTATACAGAATGCATGCGCAGTGTAAACATTTGTTCAGCAACATTACCTAACGAAAAGGTTGACCTCGTCGTTCTTTTCGTTGATTAATACGAAAAACCGGAATCAAAGAGAGTTTCCTGATGTACTTTAAGGTCGCTAAATGCTTGGCTAACGCACTGGTCTTTGCCATTGTGGCATCATCAGTTAGTGTTCAAACGGCTATCGCTGGTAATTTGATTGTCGATGATTTTGAAGCCGATGAACTGAATACCAAGAATTGGTCATTGGTCCATATGCCGGAGAAACGCCACTGGATTGACAAAAATTTAAGGCGTAGCGGAGAAAAATCTCTGGCCATCCGGGTCAAGGGCTATGACAAGGATGAGCGGTGCAATTGTCAGGTCAGCGAAATTCGTGAAGCCAATGACATCAGGCTGAAATTTGGCGATGAAGCCTGGTATGCCTATTCCTTTCGAATTCGCGGGCGTGGTGGCGATACCACGCACAATCGATGGCAGTTAGGTGGCTGGAAACAGGAAACTGATGGTAGCCCGTTTATTTCACAACGTTTCGACAATGGCGTTTTTCACATCACAATGGAAAGTGGAAACTCCCGAGTGTTGATTGCCACAGCGGTTGGTAAGGCTGACAGTTTTATTTCGGCAATGGCAAAAGGGTTGATGTCGCAATTTGGTTATCTGACGCAGAGAGAAAAGTATGACGGCAAGGACAACATAACACTCGCCTATGGAAAAAATCCTATTTTACCCAACCCGCACAAGGGCTGGATTGATATGATGTACCACATCAAGGGCGGGTTGAATGGTGATGGGATTTTGGAAGTGTTTGCCAATGGCCGGTTTATCGCCCGGGCCACCGGCACGATCGGGGTAAAAGAATTTGACGGCCCGTCGCAATACTTCCGCTTCGGCCATAATCGCGCTGCGATGCCGGGAACGGCAACGCTGTATTTTGACCACTATCGGCGGGGGAATACGCGGGCTGACGTTGAGAAGTAAGCCCGCGTTCTGAGTTGGTTTTTATTGCAGGTTCAACTTGACTGTCATGGGGTGCTCTGGCGGCGACAACCGGGACCATTCGGCCATTGAACCATCATACATTTTTGAACTTTTGTTGCCGAGCAATTCAGAATCTACGAACCAACCTAGCGATGCCCAATGGCCGGTGTTGCAGAAAACGATCCGGTTTTTGTTGTTGGAGACTTTGCGGAAGCTGTAAAGTTTCTTCAGGGCATTTATGCTGCGAAATGTTCCTCTGTCATTGATGGTGACCCAACGACCCGGAACGCTAGTAGCGCCGGGCAGGGTGCCAGTTCTGGTGATTGAGCCACTTTTGCTAATCCCCATATATTGGTCAGTCGGGCGGCTATCCAGCAAGATTGCGCCGGATTTCAGACCACTTTCGACGTCATTTGCCGTGGCCAGAACAGTGGTATTGATGGTTGCTTTAAAGGTTTTGCCAACAGGTTTGACGGCTGTTTTTTCACGCGGGTTGGATTTGTTGGCGAGATAAGCATTTACACCGCCATTCAAAATCGAGACCTCATTGTGTCCTAGCACTTTAAAAGTCCAGTAGATACGCGTTGCGATACCGGTTTCAACGGCACTCACACCACCATGCATTAAAACAACGTGGGTTTTGTTGTTGATTCCCAGTCGTCCGATCAGTTTCTCAAGATAATCGGTCGGGGGCAACATGCCTTTGACTTCACCTTTTTTCATCCGCCATTTGTCTTTGCCATAGCTGGAATGAACCGCGCCGGGTACATGGCCCTTTAGATAAGCTGCCTTGGAACGCAGATCAAGGAAGACCTTGCCAGACGTACCGGCATTGGCCTTTACCCATGCAACGTCAACCAGTGGTGAGCTTGCATGGCTCACGGTGGTGAATAACATTATGGATGTCAACAAGGAAACCCACGCAAATATAGCCTTAAATCGCATAACAATCCCCCAGTATTTTTTATTGTGAGGACCACACCATAGGTTAAAAATTTATGAGATGCGAGCAGACGGGCAACACGTTGTGGTGAGCACCGTCATGGAATGAAAACTGACTTGGCTTTTTTTAGCTGCGTAAGTGTTTCTTTGTAACCAATATCTATGGTTTCTTCAAAGCACTTCCATTGCCGGATTTCGATGCCGCCAAGAGGAGGCTCTACGATTAAATCAGCACGGCCGGCCTGTTTTCGACTTGTGGCTTCACCATTGACGGTCCCTGAACGCATTAAAATTGCAATGATCGGCGGGGACATGGCTTTGCGATACCATGGACGACTATTTTCTCTGGCCAGCCATTCAGTATCCATCATTTGCTCGCGGGCCACATCGATTGCGATAACCGGGCCGCGATGAAGGCCGCGCATAACGTCAACGGGCATATTATCCAGGACACCGCCATCAACCAAAATACCGTGTTTTGTTGGAACCGGTGGCAAAATACCGGGTAGGGCGATGCTCGCTCTTAGCGCTTTCCAGAGTTTGTCGGTCTTGTGAATGTGTACCAGCCCATTGGTCAGATTTGAAGACGCGCAGAAAAACGGTGTCCATAGATCAGCGATATTTGCTTCGCCAAAATTCTCAAACAACAATCGTTCTACTTTATGACCGCGAACCAGTGACATGAGGGGCAGGGTGTAATCTGACAAGGGGTTGGATTTTACAAATGAATGTCGAACCCGCTTCTTTATTGTGTCACAACTCCAACCATAAGCATGGCAGGCGGCAATGATTGCCCCCATGCTGGTGCCGCCGATGAAGTCGATTGTCAAACCCATCTCTTCAATGGCCTGCAATGCGCCAATGTGGGCATAGGCACGAGCGCCACCGCCAGAAAATACCACGCCGATACCGCGGCCAGTCAGTATTCGGCTCAGATGTTTCCAATCTGCTTTTTGATTGCGGATATGAAAGTGGCGGTTAACCGGGATGGTATCAAGCCATCTGGTTGTTTTCTTCGGTAGCGTTATGCCATCAGGCTGCAACAAGATAAGATCGACCAACTGGTGTACGGCGCGCTGACGTAAAATTTCAATAGACAACTGGCTATGAGGGGTTTCATTGGCGTTTGCAAAGATCAAAATCCGGTCAGCCTGACGGGCACATTTTGCGTTCCATGCAACTTCGCCCGATTTACCCAGAAACAAAACCAGGTCACATTGCGCTTCCAGTTTGTGAAGTTTGTCAAGGCTGTGCATGCCGTCATCGATAGAAATTGTGACAAATTCAATCCCGTCGGCACGCAGCGCGCTTGTCAGTTGGTCGTGAACAAGGGCAATGTTTGAGTTTTGAGTGGCCGGAAGAAGGGCAATGGTTTTGGGCTCAAGTTTGCCTTGGCTCTGGTTTGCCACCTGTTGCAGACGGTGAACGAGCAGCCGATTTAACTCATTCATGATTACCGGTTTTGATTGTACCAGCCGGTCAAATTCCACTCTTGTCAGTTTGACGAGTTCGCAATCACGGATAGCCGTGACAGTGGCCGAGCGTGGTTCACCTGAAATAACCGCCATTTCTCCGACGGTTTCGCCCGGCTTTATGACAGCTGAAAGTTGCGGATATCCGGTCGGGCCGGGAAAATAAACCCCCAATGAGCCTGATATTACAACGAAAATGGCATCGCCAGCGTCCCCGGCTTCAAACAGATGCTCCCCGCCACGAATTTTTACCCGCTCAGTTGCGTTGAGAATTGTGGCGCGAACCTGCGGGGCGAGGGATCTAAAAATGTCATGTTTGTTCGATTTTGCCATGTAAAAGAAACTTCTTCCAATCAGTATCGCTATTTAGCATAAAGATATCATCGTTTTGATTCAATTAGGCAATGTAAGGCAGGAAAAAAACATGGGTGTTTTAAGTTCGAGGATCAAACAGTCATCACCGGAGTTTCAGACCAATGCAGCAGCAATGCAACGCCTTGTGGATGAACTCAATGATAAACGGGCAAAAACCGCTCAGGGTGGGTCTGAAAAGTCCCGCAAACGTCATATGGATCGTGGAAAACTTCTACCCCGCCAACGGGTAAACCAGTTGCTTGATGCTGGAACAGCCTTTCTGGAACTTGGCGGATTGGCGGCAAATGACATGTATGGTGGTGATATCAATGCTGCCGGGGTGATAACCGGTATCGGTCAGGTTTCTGGCCGCCAATGCATGATTGTTTGCAATGATGCCACGATCAAGGGGGGCACTTACTACCCAATGACGGTAAAAAAGCATTTGCGCGCCCAGGAAATCGCCCTCGAAAACCATTTGCCTTGTATTTATCTGGTTGATTCGGGTGGTGCAAACCTGCCCAATCAAACCGATGTGTTCCCGGATAAAAACCATTTTGGCCGGATATTTTTTAATCAGGCCAATATGTCAGCCAAAGGGATTGCCCAGATCGCCTGTGTGATGGGGTCTTGCACCGCTGGCGGTGCCTACGTCCCGGCAATGAGTGATGAGGCGGTCATTGTGCGTCAACAGGGAACAATTTTTCTGGCCGGACCTCCACTGGTCAAAGCGGCAACTGGTGAAATCGTTTCGGCTGAAGATTTGGGCGGAGCAGATGTTCATACCCGAATATCAGGGGTGGCTGATCATTATGCCCACGATGATGCCCACGCGTTGGAAATTGTCAGGGAAATCATTTCCAATCTTGGAGCCCAGCACCGGGCCGATACTATTGTTAAAGAGGTGGAGGAACCGAAGTTTTCAATCGGAGATTTAAATGGTGCGGTGCCAATAGCACTGTCAAAACCCTATGATGTCCATGAAGTGATTGCGCGCTTGGTTGACGGGTCAAGATTTGACGAGTTCAAGAAAAACTATGGCGAAACACTGGTGACCGGTTTTGCTCATATTTGGGGCGTTCCTGTGGGGATTTTAGCCAATAATGGCATATTGTATTCTGAGTCTGCCCAGAAAGGTGCGCATTTTATCGAGCTGTGTTGCAAACGAAAAATTCCTCTGTTATTTTTACAAAATATCTCAGGGTTTATGGTTGGCAGCAAATATGAATCTGGCGGTATTGCCAAGGATGGCGCCAAGCTTGTCAATGCTGTAGCCTGCGCCAAGGTACCGAAAATCACTGTTATCATCGGCGGATCGTTCGGGGCGGGAAACTATGGTATGTGCGGGCGTGCTTACGGCCCGCGTTTTCTGTTTACCTGGCCGAACAGCAGAACTTCGGTGATGGGGGGCGAGCAAGCTGCATCTGTTTTGGCAACCGTCAAGCGCGACAATATTGAGGCAGCCGGTAAAAGCTGGTCGCAGGTTGAAGAAGAAGAGTTTAAGCAGCCCATTCGCGAACAGTATGAAGAAGAAGGAAACCCATTTTATGCAACCGCACGCTTGTGGGATGATGGCATCATTTCCCCGGTAGAGACCCGGGATGTTTTGGGGTTGGCATTTTCTGTGACTCTCAATGCTCCAATTGAAAAAACCGAGTTTGGCGTGTTTCGAATGTGACAATCTAAAACATATATTAAATATGCTATGTTTCCTTGGTGCTAAGCAGCTAGAGCATTTCGGGTTCAGAATGGACCCGAAATGCCAGTCTAAGTAATTGACATTGTTGCGTTTCTGGTTGAGTTTGTGATTCAAAATCAACCAGAAACGCTCTAGGGGGAAGGGGTGGCCATGGAAGAGGAAAAAACTGATTATCGTCAATTGTTTGTACCGGCGCTGGAGCTTTTGAAGAGTACTGATAGTTACGTTTACATCGATGAAATCGGCGAAGCATTGTTTGACTCACTTGAGTTCCCTGGAGAGGAACTGCAACAATTGTTGCCGAGCGGGCGACAGACTGTTTTTGAAAACCAGCTTCAATGGGTGTTGAGCTATCTTGAACAGGATCGCCTGATTGAAACTGACGGCGCAAATGCTTACCGCATTACCAGTGCCGGCAAACGATATTACTTTACCAATACGATGGAGGCTGATTTACCCGCGGTTAATGAGGTGCTGTATTTTCAAAAAGCGGTTTCATCAGTTGGGGAAGGTATGGCGGAAGAAACAAATGAGCCAATAGGTACAACGCGGGAAGAAATAATTTCACGCGAATTCGAAGCGGTATATCAGAGTCTGAAAAGTGACGTGATCAGTCGTGTTCACGAACAAAGTCCGGCGTTTTTCGAAAATTTGATAATCGAGCTGTTGTTATCCATGGGATATGGCGATCGTCGCCGTGATCTCACCGCTCATCTCGGACGTACGGGAGATGGTGGTATTGATGGCGCGATTAAGCAGGATCAATTGGGTCTGGATGTGGTTTATGTGCAAGCAAAGCGCTACCGGCCTGGTTTGGCGGTGCCGGTTTCGGCGGTACGGGATTTTGCTGGAGCGCTGGAAGCCCATAAAGCCAATAAGGGATTGTTCGTTACAACCTCCCATTTCACAAAATCGGGATACGCATTCATCACTGCTGTATCGAGCCGTATTGTTTTGATTGATGGCGAACGCCTCGCCAGTCTCTTGATCCGTAATAACATTGGAGTCAAAATTCACGAAACTTACGAAATCAAGCGAATAGACGAAGATTACTTTCAATAATTCTTGATTATTTCGCCATGTTCTTCTATTGTTCTTTTTGAATTGTGGACAAGCCAAGTGAAACGCTGGCAAGCGCTTCGTTGATACTTTAGGTTTGCCCTAATAATTTTCAGCAGCGCAAAATGCGGCAAAGGAGTTTTCAAATGGCAGGTTCGGTCAACAAAGTTATTCTGGTGGGAAATCTGGGTTCGGATCCTGAAATCCGCCACACTCAGGACGGTCGTCCGATCGCCACATTCAGTGTTGCCACATCAGACAGCTGGCGCGATAAAAACACCGGTGAGAGGCGTGAAAAAACCGAATGGCACCGGGTTGTGATTTTTAACGAAGGCTTGTGCAAAGTTGTTGAGCAATATGTTAAAAAAGGTTCGAAGGTATATCTTGAGGGTGCGCTGCAAACCCGGAAATGGACCGACCAGTCTGGTGTTGAAAAATACACCACTGAAGTGGTGCTTCAGGGCTTTAACAGTACGCTGACGATGCTTGATAGCCGAAATTCGGGTGCCGGTGCAGGCTATGGCGGAGGTGACAACTTTGGTCAATCCAGCCCTATGGATTCTCCCGGTGGTTCGGGCAGTGGTTCGGGCAGTGGCTCTGGTAGTGGTTCAGGTGGTGGACAACCGCAAAACTTTACCCGTGATCTGGATGACGAAGTACCGTTTTAGGCCGATGCTCTAAACCGGTATGTTGTCCAACAGACGGGTCTTGCCCAGCCAGGCTGCGGTTAGCAGGCGAATTGGATCGCTTTTTGCCTTAATCGGAGCCAGAGTGTTGGCGTGGCGAGCCTCAAAGTAATCAGGTTTGAAACCGGCAGCAGATAAGGCCTTTTCGGCTTTTATTGTGGCTTGCTCTATTGCCATCCCGCTCCTTATGTCAGATGCTGCAGCGTGCAGCGTCTGGTTCATGATTGGGGCAATTTTTTGCTCCTTGTCGTTCAAATAAGCGTTGCGGGATGACAATGCCAAACCGCTATCGCCGCGAACTGTTTCAACCGGAATTACTGTTGTCGGGATGTTGAGGTCGCGGGCCATTTGGGTGACCACCATTAATTGCTGATAGTCTTTTTCGCCAAACATTGCGTAGTCGCAATTGGCCATATTAAACAGCTTGGCCACGACGGTTGTCACGCCGCCGAAAAAGTCAGGCCGGAAACGGTCTTCCAATCCGGCCTGTGCCGGGCCTTCAAGGAGAACTTTGGTGGAAAACCCGTTGGGGTAAATCTCTTCACCTTCCGGCACGAACACCAGATGCGCCCCGGCGTTTTCCAACAAATCCAGATCGCCCTGAATGTCGCGTGGATAAGTGGCAAGGTCTTCGTTGGGGGCGAATTGTTTTGGGTTGATAAAGATAGTGACGATAACCCGGTCAGCCAGTCGGACGCCTTTGCGGACCAATTCCAGATGCCCCTCATGCAGGGCACCCATGGTGGGGACCAGCGCGGTTCGAAGGCCTTGCATTTTCCAGGCATTGACCTGAAAGCGCAATGCTTCGATGGTGGAAACTGTATGGAGTTTCAAAGGCATTTTTGTTTTATTCCGTGCCGATCTAGTTCAAATCAAGCTCTGTGGTTTCCTTTACCTGCTCCATGACAAAATAGGAATGGGTATTTTCTATTTCCGGCAGGCGTGAAAGCACTCTGGCGAGAAAATAACGAAAGGCCTCCATATCTTTCACCCGTACCTTTAAAAGATAATCAAAACCACCGCCAACCATGTGACATTCCTGGATTTGCGGGATGTTGAGAACGGCGCGGTTAAAGGATGTCAGGGTTTTTTCATCGGTTGCCGATAATCGCACTTGCAGGAAGGCCAGCAGGTCGTTGTTGAGCAATGATGGGGCCAGACGGGCGAAATAGCCATCGATAAATCCGTGTTTTTCCAGTCGACGCAGTCGGCTTGTACATGGTGTGGGGGACAGGTTGATGCGCTTGGCCAGGTCGGCAATGGTGAGGCGACCATCGGCTTGAAGTGCCTTGAGAAGGGCAAAGTCGTATGAATCCAGTTTCTCTATGTTTATAGGTGTATTCACTTAATATCCCATGTTTATGGCGTAAGTTGCATAATTTCACCTACACTAATATAAATATTTGGGGAAAACAACCAAAGCGTTTCTGTAAGAATAGGTTTTTTTAGTGTTCATTCAGTCAGGGTTCCGAAAATGCCTATTTTTGCCAGTCGTGCTTTGCAGACTATTCCATTTCCCCAAGAAACCGACCTGGTAAAGGCGCTGGCTGAGAAAGCCCGGCTTTCCTTGCAAGAATCTGATGATGTTAAACGGCTGGCTGGCGGGTTGGTTAAGGCGATCAGAACAGGGCGGAATCAGGCTGGAGGAATTGAGGAATTCATGGGAGAATACGAATTCTCCACGCAAGAGGGACTGGTGCTGATGTGTCTGGCCGAAGCCTTGTTGCGCATTCCCGATTCACACACAGCTGACAAATTGATTGCGGACAAAATTGGTGGGGCGGCATGGGATAAGCATCTGGGTAAATCCGACTCGCTGTTTGTTAATGCCTCGACATGGGGGTTGATGCTGACCGGCACGCTGCTTGATCCTGATAATGCAGCCAAGACTGATTCTATTGGATATTTAACCCGTATGGTTTCGAGGCTCGGCGAGCCGGTAATCCGGCAGGCGATGCGCCATGCGATGCGGATTATGGGCAAGCAGTTTGTTTTGGGCCGAAATATCAACGAAGCTATGAAAATAGCTGCGCCGATGCGTAAGGCCGGTTACCGGTTTTCGTTCGATATGCTTGGTGAGGCAGCGCATACGATGGTGGATGCAGAAAAGTATTTCAATTCATATGAAAATGCTTTGCAGCAGATCGCCGATGCCAATACACAAAACGGGAAGGGTGCGGACATATTCGAACGCCCGTCAATCTCGATTAAGCTGTCTGCCATTCATCCGCGGTATGAAGAAATGCATCTCGAGCGGGTTTTGAACGAACTGGTTCCAAAATTGACCGGCCTTGCCATTAAAGCCAAAGCGGCAAATCTGGGATTGACAATTGATGCTGAGGAAATGGACCGGCTTGATTTGTCGCTGGATGTTTTTAAGGCATTGGCAGAGAATCCCGAATTGGCAAACTGGAATGGCTTGGGCCTTGCGGTACAGGCTTATTCGCGGCGGGCACTTCCGGTTCTGGAGTGGTTGGCTGAATTGGCCGGGGAAACTTCACGGATTATCCCCATAAGGCTGGTAAAAGGTGCTTATTGGGATACTGAAATAAAGCGGGCTCAGGAGGCTGGATATGCTGACTATCCGGTCTTCACGCAAAAAGCGTCAACCGATGTGTCCTATCTGGCTTGCGCTAAATTCATGCTGGCAAATCGTGACCGGTTTTATCCCCAATTCGCCAGCCACAATGCGCACACGATTGCGGCTATTTCGGTGATGGCACAAGACAAAATTGGGTATGAGTGTCAAAGATTGCATGGCATGGGCCAGGCGTTGTTTGATGAAGTCACCAGCAAAGACAGTTTGAATTTGCCAGCGCGTATATATGCACCGGTTGGCAGTCATGAAGATCTGTTGGCTTATCTGGTTCGACGGTTGCTGGAGAACGGTGCCAATTCGTCATTTGTAAACCGGTTGAGTGATGACGAATTGCCGATTGAGGAAATCATTGAGGACCCGGTCAGCAAATTAAACAGTCTGACGGTAATACCCAATCCGGGTTTCCCCGCTCCCGGCAATATTTTTGCACCACGTGAAAACTCAGCAGGAATTGCCCTGTGGCATCAACCGGCACGGAAAAGCCTCATCAACGAAGTTGCGCAACAGTCACAAATGGTGTCGGAAAGCTATCCGCTGATTGACGGTGCCGAGCAGGAAGGGGAAAAACTTCGTGATGTTTTTGCGCCTTATGATCACGGGTTGATGGTCGGGCGGACCAGCAACGCCAGTGATTCTCAAGTTGGAAAGGCTTTGGCTTCTGCTGAAAAGGCCCAAAATGACTGGAATAGCATCGGTGGGGTCGCACGTGGCGACATATTGCGGAAAGCGGCCAGCCTGTATCAGAAAAATCAATCTCACCTTGTGGCATTGCTGGTGCGCGAAGCTGGCAAAACACTGGACAATGCGATCGGTGATATTCGCGAAGCAGTGGATTTTCTGCGCTATTACGCTTCACAAGCAAAAGAAAAGTGTTCAGGCCCGACAATGTTGCCCGGACCGACCGGTGAGCGCAATGAATTGCATCTGGAAGGGCGTGGGGTTTTTACCTGTATTGCGCCGTGGAATTTCCCGCTGGCAATTTTTACCGGTCAGATTTCAGCCGCGCTGGCTGCCGGTAATGCTGTGGTTGCAAAACCGGCCGAGCAAACACCGCTGATAGCCTTTGCCGCCATCAAGTTGTTGCACGAGGCTGGTGTTCATCCATCTGCCTTGCAGTTCTTGCCGGGCAGGGGCAGCGTCATAGGGGCAGGACTGGTTGCAGACGTCCGCACAGCCGGTGTTGCATTCACCGGCTCCACTGACACCGCGCGGCTGATCAATCAGGCTCTGGCCAGCCGGGAAGGTGCCATTGTTCCATTCATTGCCGAGACCGGCGGTATGAATGCCATGCTGGTTGATTCTTCTGCCTTGCCGGAACAAGTGGTCAAGGATGTGGTTTATTCGGCTTTTGACAGTGCCGGGCAACGCTGTTCAGCGGCGCGAATTCTGTTTATTCAGTCCGATGTTGCCAAGCGCATCATTCCGATGCTTCAGGGGGCTGTTGAGGAGCTTCGCATCGGCAATCCGCAGGACTACAGTACTGATGTCGGACCGGTTATCGACAAGCAGGCAAAAAGCGTTCTTGATGATCATAAAGCAAAAATGGCCGGTTCGGCCAAAACGCTGATCGATTTGTCATTACCCACCCAAACCGGAGCGGGCACATTTGTTTCACCCGCGGTTTATCAACTTGATGACATCACTCCGCTAAAGCGTGAAGTTTTTGGTCCGGTGCTGCACGTGATTGAGTATTCGGCTGACAAGCTGGGTGATGTCTGTGATGCGATAAACCAGACCGGTTATGGCCTGACCTTTGGTTTGCATACTCGTATTGAGCAGACTGCCAGGGAAGTTTCGCAACGTATTAAGGCTGGCAACATCTATATCAATCGTAATCAGATTGGTGCGGTGGTCGGGGCACAACCTTTTGGCGGGCAAGGGTTGTCGGGGACTGGACCAAAGGCAGGCGGTCCACACTATCTGGCTCGTTTTGCCGCTGAAACCGTCATATCAACCGACACCACCGCTTCCGGCGGAAATGCGGCGTTGTTGTCTCTAACAGGATAGTGGCACGGGGCCCGAAAGGAGGGGTTTACAAATAATTAGGGGCGATCAGCTTATAATGCATCATGGCGAGTTTTATTTTTGGCTCAATTAAAGAGTTGCTGAAGTAATATGAACATAAAAAATGTACCAGCAATGATTTGCGCAGGCGCGCTGTTTTTTCTGGCCTATCAGGTCGTAAATGGTGACGGTCGTAGTGCGCCATCCGGTAAATTCGGCATGCTTAAAGGACTGATGAATTCGCTGCTGGATACGTTCGGCACTTATCCTACAGCGCTGATCATGGTAAGTGCCGGTATTGGCCTGGGTTCTTTGTTGTGGCACGAAAGCTGACCTTTACGGCGCCCTTTGTACCCGCTAACAAAATCTTCTTAAAAACCTTTTATTTGCTCTGTGAATGGTTATTTATAACCTATGAGCAAGAAAACTGTCATAGAGACGTCCAAATCCAAACCGACCGCTGCCCGAACTTCCTCCAGCGAGGATGTTGCTGGGTTTCTTACCAAAGTAAAAGCAATGTCGCCTGTTGCTCGTTCATCGGGTGGTCAGGGCCGTTTGATTTTTGCTCTTGATGCAACAATGAGCCGTGAGGCAACGTGGGATCAGGCTCAGCACATTCAGTCGGAGATGTTTGCCGAAACGGCCCGTATCGGCGGCCTTGATGTGCAGTTGGTCTATTTTCGCGGGTTTAACGAGTGTCGCGCTTCAAAGTGGGTGAGCGAACCCAATACTCTGGCCAGATTGATGACCAAGGTGGATTGCAGGGGCGGTCATACCCAGATTGGCAAGGTGCTGACGCACATCAAACGCGAGAATGTCAAAAACAAAGTTGATGCTGTGGTTTATGTTGGCGATTGCATGGAAGAAAACATCGATAAGCTTTGCCAGATTGCCGGAGAAGTTGGTTTGCTGCGGGTACCGGTGTTTATGTTTCAAGAGGGCCATGATATGCAGGCGACAAAAGCGTTTAAAGAGATTGCCCGATTGACCGGCGGGGCTCATTGTCGCTTTTCAGGCGGTTCGGCAGATCAGTTGCGTCAGCTGTTGCGGGCGGTTGCTGTTTATGCTGCTGGTGGTCGCAAGGCGCTGGCTGAATATGCGCTTAAAAATTCACAAGGGTCATTATTGTTGGAGCAACTTAGATAATGCAATTACTTCTTGCCATGTTGATACTGGGATTGGTTTGGTTCGGCATCAAGAAAATGGCTGTTGCCAATCCGGCCGATTTAAAATCGAATTTGCGCAAAGTTGCCGGTGTTGCTTCGATTGGCTTGTCCATTATTCTGACATTAAAGGGCGGGCTTGCTATTGCCATACCGTTGTTTTTTGCCGGACTTGGTTTGTTGGGGTTGGGACATTTGGCTGGTATTGACTTGCCGTGGTCCAAAAAATCAGCCGGTCAACGTTCTCATGTTCGAACCAGCGTTTTGTTGATGGAGCTTGACCACGACAGTGGACAGATTGACGGCGAGGTTTTGTCCGGTCAATTTGCCGGGCAGCGGTTGCAGGGCCTGTCGCTTGATCAGTTGCTGGAATTGTATGATGAGTGCGCTCGTGCCGGTGACCAAAGTCCGCAATTATTGCAAGCCTATCTTGATACAAAACATCCCGAATGGGCCAAGGATTTTGACGGCAGCAAACATGAGGGCGCGTCGGCGAGTTCGGGTGGTGCAATGAGCCAGCAGGAGGCGCTGGCAATACTTGGTTTAAAACCGGGCGCTTCAAAGCGAAAAATTGTCTCTGCCCACCGGGGGCTGATGAAGAAATATCACCCGGATCAGGGCGGTTCTGATTATTTGGCTACCAAAATCAACGAAGCCAAGGATGTTTTGATTGATTAAAGCTTTTTTATGCTTAACTGCGTGGGGCGAGGGCGAAACAGTCTATACCCTTTTTTGACAGGGTGCGGCAGGTGCGCTTTGCGGTTCGGCGGTTGAAACCAGCGAAACGGGCACGATAAAATTTGGAGCCGTTCTTGCGAACTTCGATGGTGAATGCCACTTTGCCGTGCAGATTTTGTCGAGCTTTTTTAGTGGCATTGACCAATCTGCCTTTAGCGCTTTTCTTGCTCGGGAATGCACCGATTTGAATGTTCCAGCTATCATTGTGCAGTTGGGCGTCTGGAAGTTTTGACTCAGCCAGCTTGACAATCTTTGTTACTTTTTTCCGCTTGGGCACGATCAAGTCGCTCTTGTCGGCTTGTTTAACCGCTGCAGAACCAACGTCATTGCCAAATGGCAATATGTCGCCCTGACCATTGTCATCGACAATGCTGGCGGTTTTAAAGGTCGAGACTGTGGTGGGTTGCTTTTTAACCGGTGAAATGCGGTCCTGTTCCTTTAGCACCTTGGCAACGGCCAGTGTTTTTGGTGTTTTCAAGACTGGTTTCTTTCGCGGTAAAGGCACAGGTGTAACCGAACGCTTTGCAGCGGCTACGCGAATGGTACGCAACACACGTTTGTAACCGGGAGGCGAACCGGCGGTTGAAGCAATACGGGTGGATTTGGTCAGGCGGTGCTTTGCAAAAATCCGTTTGATTAGCGCTGCCATGTAGCGATTGCGCGATCCGCCGGTGCGGCCACCCATAACAACAGCTACGATGCGTTTTTTGCCGCGACGGGCAGAGGAGGTGAGGTTGAAACCTGAGGCACGGGTGTAACCGGTCTTGATGCCATCGACGCCTTGTATACGGCCCAGCAAGCGGTTGTGGTTGCCATAACGGCGGCCACGGTAGGTGAAGCGTTTGATGGCAAAAAATTTGTAATAACGCGGGAAATCACGTTGCAAGCGCAACCCGAGGGTTGCCATGTCGCGAGCTGTTGTCAGCTGCGATCGGTTTGGCAGGCCCGATGCATTGCGAAAGGTTGAACGGGTCATGCCAATGCGATGGGCAGTGCGGGTCATGCGCCGGGCAAATCCGGTTTCGGTGCCACCGAGGTTTTCGGCAATCGCGGTTGCAACATCATTGGCTGACTTGGTGACCAACGCGCGGATGGCGTCACGAACACGAATGGTCTTTCCAGGCTTGAAGCCGAGCTTTGATGGTGGGCGAGAGGCTGCGTAGCGAGAAACCCGCAACGGTGTACTCATTGATATGCGTTTTGCTTTGAGGTCTTCAAACACCAGATAAAGCGTCATCATTTTTGTCAGAGAGGCAGGATAGCGTTTTGCGTCGGCATTTTTTGCAAACAAAATCTTGCCGGTTCTCGCATCAACAGCAATTGCGGAAAATTTTGGTGCAGCTTCTGCCGGGGCAGCCAGAATCACTGTCAGCGACAACAGCATGAATGTGCTGATAATCATTTTGAGGATGTTATTGACACCCGGTTTCGGGTTTGAGCTAACCAACATTGTGTCCACCTGTCAGACTTAAATATTTGAGCAACAGAGATGCAAAGATATCCAGTTTGTGCGGTGGAAGTGTGTATTCACGCTGGAACAGCAGCTACAAAATTAAACACGCTACGCATACTAACTGGACGATTTTCGCCCTTGGTACTCTTTTCAACTAATGTGGATTTTGACTGAATAGGGTTACCAAGCTGTAAAGACAAATACGTTTTTTAAATTTTTATGTTGCAGTGCACAATTTTTGCTTGACATGTTATGTTGCGGTGCATATATATCGTGACAAGAGATCGAAACATTACTTCCAATTTATCGGAGAAGACCATGAATAAAACATTTGAAAACCTGCAAACCAGCAGCAAAGAAAATTTTGATGCTTGTGTAAACAGTGCAACTGTCATGTCTAAAGGCATGCAGGACATCGCTGCTGAAACCGCTGATTTCTCTGCGAAATCATTTGAGAAAGGTACTGCTGCTGTTGAAACACTGATGGCTGCAAAAACTTTTGATAAAGTTATCGAAGCTCAACAGGACTTCGCCAGGTCAGCCTACGAAGATTTCATCGGTCAAATGACCAAAGTTGGTGAAATGTACAAAGCATCTTCAACTGAAGCGTTCAAATCTGTTGAAGATCAAATGGCAAAGTTCGCACCTGCAGCAACAACCAAGAAAACTGCTGCCAAATAATTTGACTACACCTTAAAGGTGCTTTTGTAAAAAAAGCGCCTTCACATAAACGCTCAAGGCTTTTCCTCCCTTACCGCCTTGGGCGTTTTTTTGTGTCTAGATTTTGAAGCTGGTAAATTGTTTGAGAACTGTTTTCATTTACGTCTTGAATCAGGCTATAATTGTCCTACCTTAATAAAAGCGACTTCCCGGTGAGCAGCGAGACGACAAATTTACGATGAAAATGGCTGATAATGACGATGATGTAAATGGTGGCGGCGGTAGTCAGACCGGCGTCATTACCAAAACCAAACCGAAAACTAAAAAACCCCGGTTGTACAAAGTATTACTGCTCAATGATGACTACACGCCGATGGAGTTTGTCATATTTGTTCTGGAACAGGTTTTTGGCAAGGGCAGGGAAGATGCTACGGCGATCATGTTGCATGTGCACCAAAAAGGCGTTGGCCTTTGCGGTGTCTATACACACGAGATTGCTGAGACCAAAGTGACACAGGTGATGGATCTGGCCCATGAAAACCAGCATCCGTTGCAGTGTACGATGGAAAAAGAGTAAGATTAAAAGAGTAACTGAGAAATCCACAAGGAGCACAAGGTGCCGACATTTTCTCGCGGACTGGAAAAAGGACTACACCGGGCATTGGCAGCCGCCAATGAACGCAATCACGAGTTTGCAACGCTTGAGCATCTGCTTCTGGCGCTGATAGAGGACGACGATGCGTTGGCGGTTCTCAAGGCTTGTGATGTTGATGTGTCGGTGCTGAAAGTTAACCTGGAAGATTATATCGACAATGATCTGGTTGACCTGGTTGTTGAAGATGGTGAAGACTCCAAGCCGACGGCAGGGTTCCAGCGGGTGATTCAACGTTCGGTTATTCATGTGCAATCTTCTGGTCGCGAAGAGGTTACCGGGGCCAATGTGCTGGTGGCGCTGTTTGCTGAACGCGAAAGCCATGCGGTATATTTTCTGCAAGAGCAGGAAATGACCCGCTATGACGCGGTAAACTACATCTCGCATGGTATTGCCAAGAATCCGGGTATGTCGGATAGCCGGATTGTACGTGGCATCGAAGATGACGACATTGATCTGGATGAGGAAATTGGTGGCGAAGAAGGCGAGAGCGCGCTTGAAACCTATTGTATCAACCTTAACGAGAAAGCAATAGCGGGCAAAATTGATCCGCTGATCGGGCGTGACAAGGAAGTAAAACGAACCATACAAATTTTATGTCGCCGGCAGAAAAACAATCCATTACTGGTTGGTGATCCTGGCGTTGGTAAAACGGCTATTGGCGAGGGTCTTGCCCGTCTGATTGTTAATGACAAAGTCCCTGAAATCCTGAAAAATGCTGTCATATTTCAACTGGATATGGGCGTGTTATTGGCTGGAACGCGTTATCGCGGCGACTTTGAAGAACGCATCAAGCAGGTTATCAAGGAAATTGAAGAACATCCTGATGCAATTATGTTTATTGATGAAATTCACACCATCATTGGAGCCGGAGCGACGAGCGGCGGTGCCATGGATGCTTCCAATCTGCTGAAACCAGCTTTGGCCAGCGGGGCGCTGCGCTGCATCGGTTCAACGACCTACAAGGAATATCGCCAGCATTTTGAAAAAGACCGGGCATTGGTGAGGCGTTTTCAGAAGGTTGATATCTATGAGCCAACGGTTAGCGACACCATCAAGATTTTAAACGGCCTGAAACCGTACTACGAGAAATACCACAAGGTGCGGTATACGCAGGAAGCCATCAAAGTGGCGGTCGAGTTGTCGGATCGTTATATCAACGATCGCAAATTGCCTGATAAGGCTATTGATGTGATTGATGAAACAGGTGCGGCACAGGCATTGGTTTCAGCATCCAAACGGCGGACAATGATTACGCCAAACGAAATCGAGCAAACCGTTGCGATGATGGCACGGATACCTCCGAAAACGGTTTCCAAAGACGATACGCAAATCCTGCGTGACCTCTCAACCGAACTCAAACGGGTGGTCTTTGGTCAGGATGCTGCGATTGAAGCGTTGGCATCGGCGATCAAGCTATCGCGTGCCGGTCTGCGTGAGCCGGACAAACCCATCGGCTGTTATTTGTTTTCCGGTCCGACCGGGGTTGGTAAAACCGAGGTGGCAAAACAGCTAGCCAGCACTTTGGGTGTTGAACTCAAGCGCTTTGACATGTCGGAATATATGGAACGACACTCTGTTTCGCGGCTGATTGGTGCACCGCCCGGCTATGTCGGGTTTGATCAGGGCGGCCTGTTGACGGACGCCATTGATCAACACCCCCATTGTGTGGTTCTGCTTGATGAAATCGAAAAAGCCCACAGCGATATTTTCAATATTCTGTTGCAGGTTATGGATCATGGCAAGCTAACCGACAATAACGGTAAATCGGTTGATTTCCGCAATGTGATTTTGATCATGACCACCAATGCCGGTGCCTCTGATTTGGCCAAAGAAGCCTTTGGCTTTACCCGCTCCAAACGCGAAGGTGATGATCTGGAAGCTATTCAACGGACCTTTACACCGGAATTCCGCAATCGTCTTGATGCGGTTGTGTCCTTTGGCAATTTGCCCAAAGAGGTGGTGCGGATGGTGGTGCAGAAGTTCGTCTTGCAGCTTGAAGCGCAATTGTCCGAGCGCCAGATCAATATTGAACTGGCTGAAAGTGCCGCTGCATGGTTGGCCGAACGTGGTTATGACGAGAAAATGGGCGCCCGTCCGTTAGCCCGCGTCATACAGGAGTACGTCAAAAAACCATTGGCCGAAGAAGTGCTGTTTGGCAAACTTACCGAGGGCGGCACGGTTCGCGTCTCTGTCAGCAAGGATGCCGAGAAGCTGGAGTTCAACTTCATCTCACCTTCAGAGGAAAAGGCTTTGCCAAAACCTGCGGAACGCAAAGCACTGCCGAAATCGCGTAAGAAAAAGCCCAAGGAACAAGCTTAAAGCAAACTTGTTTTGCCGGGAGGGTGTAGCCCTCCCACACAATTTGTCCTCAATTTTACTAAATTTTTAATTATTAACCATTTTCCTCAAGCGTTTGTTTACGCCAGACCTATCTACTGGTCTCACATGTGGGACTGCATTGATGTGGGAATGGTTAGTTATGAGTAATAAAGCTTGTGTAAATTGGCGGACTGTCGGCGGGTTTTCTCTTGTGATTGCTGGCGGACTTGTGCTGTCGGCTTGTTCGGGTGGATCAAGTGTTAGTGATCCATTTGCCGGAAAGGGCAGTCCGATTTACAAAAAGTCCGGCCCCATTCCAAAGGGTGGCGGACGGCGGCACCTTGGCAAACCTTATACAGTTGGCGGCCGCAAGTGGTACCCGAAAAAGGATCCGACATACAACCGCGTCGGCATTGCTTCATGGTATGGCAAACGCTTTCACCGGCGGCATACTGCCAATGGCGAATGGTATGATATGAACTACTTTTCAGCCGCTCATAAGACGCTGCCAATTCCCAGCTATGCCCGGGTGACCAATGTGACAACTGGTAAAAAACTGATTGTACGCATTAATGATCGCGGCCCGTTTGTTGGCAACCGCATTATCGATTTATCGCGAAAATCGGCCAATTATTTAAGAACGAAAAACAAGGGCACCGCTACAGTGCGGGTTGAGTATATCGGTCCGGCACCTCTAAATGACAAAGGCTCACACCTAGCTGCAATGAACCGGGAACTGGCCAATGGCACACCGAAACATCAAATGATTGCCAGGGCAAATGGTAAAGGTGGCGGAAACTACACCCGTGTTGCTGCAGCTAGTCACCAGAGTTATTCATCTTCAAACGGGTACTTTGTGCAGGTTGGTGCGTATGGTCAGCGAGATAATGCCAACCGCGCCAGATCAAATGCGCAACAATTGGGGAATGTGGTTATTTCACCGGTAAATGGAAGTTATGGCACCATTTATCGGGTTCGTATTGGGCCCTTGGCATCCCAATCCCAGGCTGTGGAAATGCAACAAAGGGCTGTAAACAATGGTCATTATGATGCTAGAGTTATCAGTCAGTAGTCAGGCCAACAAAAACTGTGGTGCCTGAATTTAACGGGACCTCGTGATGCGAAATGACTTTGTACGATTTTTTGGTACGGTTTTTGCCGCCGGTTTGATGTTGTTGTTAAATATCAACAATGGTTTTAGCCAATCTACCAAAGAGTTCGTTACGGCGGCAAAACAGGGTATTTTGATCGATTCTCGTTCGGGGCTGGTTTATTTCGAAAAAAATGCTGACCAACTGATGCCACCAGCCAGCATGAGCAAGATCATGACCATGCTACTGGTGTTTGAAGGCCTGAAAGATGGCAGCCTTCGTCCTGATGATGAATTTACAATTACGCCTGATGCATGGCGCCGGGGTGGCGCTCCTTCGGGAAGTTCGACCATGTACGCCAAGGTGAATTCCAGGGTCAAATTGAAAGATCTGATCAAAGGCGTCATCATTCAGTCGGCAAATGATGCAGCGATTGCCATTGCTGAAGGCATCGCCGGTTCCGAGGAAGCATATGCCGAGCGAATGACCAAGCGGGCTCGTGAATTGGGGTTGCCAAACTCGACATTTAAAAATGCAACCGGGTTACCTGATCCTGAACACCGGGTTACAGCTCGTGAACTGGCACAACTTACCCGTTATCTGGTTGAAGTGTTTCCCGAGTATTACAAACTATATTCAGAGCCAAGTTTCACCTGGAACAAGATCAAACAGGGAAACCGCAATCCGTTGCTGGGAAAATATCCCGGAGCTGACGGGGTGAAAACTGGGCACACCAAGAATGCCGGCTATGGTCTGGTCGGATCTGCGGTTCGTGATGGCCGGCGGTTAATTCTTGTTCTGAATGGCATGAAGTCAAAAAGCGAACGCGCGCGCGAGAGTACCAAGTTGATGGATTGGGGTTTCCGAAGATTCCAGCGTATCGGTCTTTTTCGTCAGGGTGACAAGATTGCCAACGCCAGAGTGTGGGGTGGTACGAAATCTTTTGCCTCACTGGTGGCGAAAGACGATATTTCTGTGCGGCTTTCGAGTGATGAACGTAAACGAGCAGAGATGAGTGTTCGGTTTCTGGGACCATTGAAGGCACCGGTCAGAGATGGCCAGGAGGTCGGCAAGGTGGTGTTTAGGCTGGATGGCAAAACCATCGCCAGCGCGCCCTTGATTGCCGCAGAAAATATCGATGCCGATGAAAGCATGTGGAGTAGGGCAATTGATACCTTGATGTTCAAGGTGTTCGGCGGCTAGGGCCTGTTATCATTTAAGGTTACGGTGCTGGTTTGTCCCGATTGGTTCAGTATTGTATTGTGAGGAGGAAGGACATACGTGTATATTCAACGACGAACAGTGGAATACTGAACCAATCGGGACAAATCCCTTCGGGACGAAGCGCATTTGCTCGCTGGACTGCACTTTTCGCGCCTTAAAGTACAAGTACTACTGCGTTGCGAAAAGCTTGCCAGCAAACAAATGCGTTTCGCCAGCGCCATAACCTTAAATGATAACAGGCCCTAAAATCCAACAATGTCTAATGGAATTTTTATAACGCTGGAAGGCGGTGAAGGGGCTGGTAAATCCACTCAAGCCGGTCGCATGGCCGAACGTCTGGAGTCGTTGGGATATGCGGTTACCAGAACCCGTGAGCCGGGCGGCTCGCCAAATGCCGAAGAGATTCGTAACCTGCTGGTCAATGGTGCGCCGGATCGCTGGACTTCAACCGCCGAAACCCTGCTAAATTATGCGGCTCGTGACAGTCATTTAAACGAAACAATCCGACCGGCACTCGAACGCGGCGAGATCGTGATTTGCGACCGGTTTATGGACTCAACCAGAGCCTATCAGGGGACAGCAGGCGGCACTGACCCAGATCTGATTAAAACCCTTGAAGAGGCCGTTATCAGAAAAACCATGCCGGATCTGACACTGGTTTTTGACCTTGATCCGACTCTAGGGCTGGGGCGAACCACAAAGCGAGCGCAGGCTGGTGAGGACCGGTTTGAAAACAAGCCGCTTGAGTTTCATGAAAAATTGCGGGAGGCGTTTCTTGATCTGGTGAAAACTGAACCAGAGCGCTGTGTCCTGATCAATGCCGAGCAGGATATCGACAAGGTTTTTGACGACATATGGTCGGTTGTTGAGCCAAGGCTGACGAAATGAGCGATGAAGAAGAACTGGATCCTCGCGAAAACCCGGCGCATCCGCGTTACCAATTCGATCTAACCGGCCATCGGCAGGCTGAACAAAAACTGCTGGAAGCTTACCAGTCCGGTCGGTTTCATCATGCCTGGATGCTGTGTGGACCCCAAGGTATTGGCAAAGCGACTCTGGCATATCGTCTGGCGCGGTTTATTCTGAACCATCCAGATTACAAATCCGATAACGTGGCGAAAGCTACTGATCTTGCTGTTGCAGAGGACAACGCTGTGGCCCACCGGATTGCGGCACGAGCCCACAGTGATTTGTTTGTTTTACAACGGGAACTGAATCCAAAAACCAAAAAGTTGCGTCCAGCAACAAGCGTTGATGATGCCCGCAAGCTGGGTCATTTTTATACCATGACGGCGGGTGAGGGTGGTTGGCGCGTATGTATTATTGATGCGGCTGATGATCTCAACGCCGCTGCTGCCAATGCGATCTTGAAGATACTTGAAGAGCCACCCGAGAAATGTCTTTTCATCATTGTCTCTCACGCGCCAGGTCGATTGTTGCCAACCATCCGCTCGCGGTGTCTGCGGCTAGACATGACTCCACTTAGCGACGAAGAAGTTGGAGCGGTTGTCGGTCATGGTTTGCTTGATCCGCAACTGAGCGAGCAAGAGATAGCAGCGCTGATACAACTTGGTGGTGGAAGCCCCGGTAAAGTCTTGCAATTGGTCACCTCGCAAGGTGCCCGGCAGTTTATCCGTTTTCAGCAAATGGTTTCGGCACCACAGGGGTTTTCCATGTCGGCGCAAATTGCCATTGCCGAGGAATTTCAAAAACGTGGCGCGGAAATTGAATTTAATATTTTTGCCGATCTGCTTTCCACATGGATCGGACGCAATGCCAGTGTCGCGGCTGAACAATCCATGTCAGCTCGGGCCAATGCTTTGGCAATCTGTCATAGCGAATTTTCTGATTCCATTCGCGCGACAAATGCCCTAAACCTCGACCGGCGCCAGACACTGATGATGGTGTTTGATAACATCGAGAAAATTTTGAGACAATGACTGATAAAACATTCTACATCACCACCGCCATTTCCTACCCCAATGGCGTGCCGCACATCGGCCATGCCTATGAGGCACTGGCAACAGACGCGCTGGCGCGTTTTAAGCGCCTGGATGGCTATGATGTGATGTTTCTGACCGGCACTGATGAGCACGGGCAGAAAATTCTACAAACGGCTGAGGCGCAGGGAATTGCACCGGCTGAACTGGCCGAGCAGATGACACAACAATTTGTTGAGATGGTCGCGGCTCTTAATTGCAGCAACGATGATTTCATCCGTACGACCGAACAGCGCCATCAGAAAACTGTTCAGGCGTTGTGGAAGCGCATGGAAGACAATGGCGATATTTATCTCGATAAATATGCCGGGTGGTATTCGGTGCGAGATGAGGCGTTTTACACCGAAGATGAAACCGAGTTGCGCGATGGCGATCGTTTCAGCATAAAAACCCAGACACCACTTGAATGGGTGGAAGAGGAAAGCTATTTTTTCAGGCTGTCGGCCTATCAGGATAAACTGCTGGCTCACTACGAAAAATTTCCGGAGTTTATCGGACCAGCTGAGCGTCGTAATGAGGTGGTGAGCTTTGTTAAAGGCGGATTGAATGATCTGTCGATTTCGCGCACCACTTTTGACTGGGGTGTGCCGGTTGTTGGTAACAAGGATCATGTCACTTATGTCTGGTTGGATGCGCTGACCAATTACATTTCTGCGACCGGTTATGTGATCGAAAAAGGAGAGCGGGCGAAATACTGGCCGGCGGATTTGCATATTATCGGCAAAGATATTATCCGCTTTCACGCGGTCTATTGGCCGGCCTTTTTAATGTCTGCCCAATTGCCATTGCCCAAACGGGTTTTTGCGCATGGTTTTCTGTTCAACAAGGGCGAGAAGATGTCCAAGTCGGTTGGCAATGTTGTCGACCCGTTTTCGCTGATTGAAGAGTTTGGCGTTGATCAGGTACGGTTTTTCTTCCTGCGCGAGGTGCCGTTCGGCAAGGATGGCAATTACAGTATTGAAGCGATTATCAACCGGGTTAATGCCGACCTTGCCAATGATATTGGCAATCTGGCTCAGCGGTCTTTATCGATGATAGCCAAGAATTGCGGGGGCACGGTGCCTGATTGTGGCGAATTGACCGATGAAGACAAGGAAATACTGGGTGCTGCCAAAGCTTTGCTGGCGACAGTGCGCGAGCACCATGACCGGCAGGCCATTCATCGGGCGCTGGAAGCGATCTGGCGGGTAATTGGTGATGCCAACAAATACTTTGCCGGGCAGGAACCATGGGCGCTCAAGAAAACCGACCCTGAACGAATGGGGACAGTGCTTTATGTAACGGCTGAATTGATCAGGCAGTTCGCTATTTTAACCCAGCCTTATATTCCAGCTGGTGCCGGGCAGATGCTCGATTTGTTGGCGGTGCCTGCAGATAAGCGACAGTTTTCTGATTTGACCGAGCCTTTAGTTAGCGGTGGCGAGCTACCCAAGCCAAGCGGTGTTTTTCCCCGTTACGTTGAAAAAGAATAGAGCGTCGCTATGCCTTTTCCGCCAGTACCTTTCCCGGTAGTTGACAGCCATTGTCACCTTGATTTTGATGTATTGCAGGAAGATATTTCCGGCGTGATATCGCGCGCCAAAAATGCCGGTGTGCATTTGATGGTGACGATTTGTACCGAGGTGAAAAAGTTCCCGACCATTGTTAAAATCGCTGAAGAAAATGATAGCGTTTATTGTTCGGTCGGAACTCACCCCAACCACGCGGGTATGGAACCCATAGTTCCGGCTGAAAGGCTGATCGAGTTGGCCCAGCACCCAAAGGTGGTTGCCATTGGTGAGGCAGGTTTGGATTTTCACTATGACCGGGCGCCGCGCGATGTGCAGGAAGAAGTTTTTCGCCAACACATAGAAGCGGCACGACAAACAGAACTGCCACTGGTCATTCATTCGCGCGATGCCGAAGATGAAACCTTGCGGATTATGGAAGATGAAATGGGGAAGGGGGCATTCAAACCCCTATTGCACTGCTTCTCCTCCAAGGCCTATCTGGCTAAAAAAGGTTTGGAGCTTGGGGCCTATGTTTCGTTCTCGGGGATTCTAACGTTCAATTCAGCGGTAGAGATACGACAAGCTGCTGAAATGGTGCCACTTGACCGTTTGCTGGTTGAAACTGATGCGCCGTTTCTGGCACCGGTACCGCATCGTGGCAAGCCCAATCAACCGGCCTTTACTGCTCATACGCTGGCCTGTCTGGCCGAGGTTAAAGGGGTTGCTGTCGAGGAAATGGCGCGGATAACGTCCGATAATTTCTTTCGGTTGTTTAGCAAAACACCACGTCCTGAAATCTTCGGAGTTGCCGCGTGACGGTGTCGATTACTATTTTGGGCTGCGGCTCTTCGGGCGGCGTACCACGGATTGGCAATGATTGGGGTTCATGTGACCCTGAAAACCCGAAAAACTTACGGCAGCGGTGCTCGATTTTGGTCAAGCGGACCAATGCCGATGGTGATGAAACCAATGTAATCATTGATACCTCGCCGGACCTGCGCAATCAGTTGAATGCCTGCAACATCGCCCGGGTCGATGGCGTATTGTACACCCATCCTCATGCGGACCATATTCACGGCATTGATGATTTGCGAGCGGTTGCACTAAGCATGCGCGAACGGGTGAATATTTGGGCAGATGTCCCGACTTCCAGCATGCTTTTGAATCGGTTTAGTTATTGTTTTGAAACGCCCAAGGGTTCTGAATATCCACCAATTCTCGATTTTAATCCGTTGGAAGCTGGAACTGTGGTGGCAGTGGATGGACCAGGCGGTGTTGTCGAGTTTTTGCCATTTCTGGTGCACCATGGCCGGATAAATGCGCTAGGGTTTCGGGTCGGTGACGTGGCATATACGCCCGACCTGAATGGCATTCCAGATGAAAGCCTGGCTGCCTTGCAGGACCTTGATTGCTGGATTGTGGATGCACTGCGGCGAACACCGCATCCGTCACATTTTTCCTTTTCTGAAACCCTTGAATGGTTGCAACGGATCAAACCACGTAAAGCGCTGATTACCAATATGCACGTGGACATGGACTACGAATTTGTTGACAAAAATACGCCCGAGAATGTTGCGCCGTGCCATGATGGCCTGTCATTTACCATTTAACCACATATCCGAGATTACCTTTCCATAGCCGCAATTTGGTTCTAACCTTAAAATTGTAAATATTTTTTAATTTAACCGGGAAGGTAAAACCATGTCCGTAGCTAAAGTTATAGAATTATCAGGCACCTCGAAAAAAAGCAGTGACGATGCTGTTGCAAAGATCGCCAAGCGCGCTAACAGAACCATAGACAACGTCCAAGGCATTTGGGTTAAAGACGTTCAGGCGGTAGTGAAAAACGGCAAGATTAAATGCTGGAGAGTAAACTGCAAAGTAACATTCGTATTGGGATAACAGTCCACAGCGAACTATCCAATTACGAGAGGCCGATTCGCACTAATCGCGAATTGGCCTTTTTCAGCCCATATTATGGAACAAATATTCCATAATATATATTATGCGAATGGTGAGGTATTTGTTGACGCTGTGGTTGACCGAATCTGGTATGCAGGTATTTATACACCCTCTTGCGAGCCACAGACATTATGATCAACGATCAGAACCCACGAGAACTCACAACGCTGTTGGCGATAATGAAAGCATTGCGTGATCCCGTTGACGGATGTCCGTGGGATGTGAAGCAGACGTTTAAATCGATTACGCCATACACCATTGAAGAAGCCTATGAAGTTGTCGATGCTATTGAGCGTGACGACATGGATGAGCTGTGCGACGAGCTTGGGGATTTGTTGTTACAGGTTGTTTTTCATGCCCAGATGGCTGATGAACAGGATTTATTTGGCTTTGATGATGTAGTTCAGGCAATCTGTACCAAAATGATCCGTCGGCATCCTCATGTGTTTGGCAGTGCTGAGGAACGGGCTGAGACACCGAAAAAAGGGTTTTGGGAAGATATTAAAGCTGGAGAGAAAACGGGCGAGAAAGCAGGCCAAAAGGCAGGCAAGGGGGATGATAAACCGCTATTGCTGGACAGTGTACCGGCCACCCTGCCCGCCTTAAGCCGCGCCAACAAGCTGCAATCCAAAGCAGCGCGGGTCGGATTTGACTGGCCCGATGTTGATGGCGTTTATGCCAAGCTTGACGAAGAAATTGGCGAATTGAAACGGGCGAAAACCGATGATCAAATTGGTGAAGAACTGGGTGATTTGATGTTTACAGTGGTCAATCTCAGTAGGCATTTGGGCCACGATCCGGAACAGGTTTTGCGGATGGCCAATTCGAAATTTCAAGTTCGTTTCAATCATATGGAGAAATCCGCTAAGGTTTCCCTTGATGAAATGGATATGAATGAGCTGGAACAATTGTGGCAGGCGGCTAAAGCAGCCCCTGCCCTCTGATTGTTTCTAAACCAGCATCATTGCCGGTTCTTCAATGCAGTCCTTGAAGGCACCGAGAAGCAACGCACCCAAGGCACCATCAACAGCACGATGATCGGTCGACAAGGTCACGCTCATAATGGTTTTGATCTGGATGCTGTCGCCAACCACTACGGCGCGTTTTTCACCACCGCCAACGGCCAGAATAGTCGCTTGCGGCGGATTGATTACGGCCGAAAAGTTCTTGATACCGAACATGCCGAGATTTGAAATGGCGGTAGAGCCGCCCTGATATTCGTGAGGCATGAGTTTTCTGTTGCGGGCCCGTTTGGCGAAATCTTTCATATCGATTGAGATTTGCGCCAGCCCCTTGCTGTGGGCATCGCGGACAACCGGTGTAATCAGGCCACCGGGAATGGATACAGCGACGCCAACGTCAGATGCTTTGTGTTTGAGCATCCCTGCTTGGCTCCATGACGCATTGGCGTCCGGGACTTTTTGCAAGGCTATGGCCATGGCTTTGATGATGAAATCATTGACTGAAATCTTCCAAAGCGGTTTGCCATCAGCATCTTTGGGTGCCGTGCCGTTTAGTTTTGATCTGACAGCGAGAAGTGAGTCGAGATCACAGTCCACCGACAGATAGAAGTGCGGGACGGTTTGTTTAGACTGGGTAAGACGTTCGGCAATGATCTTGCGCATCGTGTCGTGCGGTTCGAGCTCGTAGCTGCCGGGCTCGTACATGGCCATGATGGCATCGTCTGACATAGCGGCAGAAATAGCGCTTGGTGCGGCTGTAGCAGTCGCGGTGACTACTTGTGGCACACCTTCGGTTAGAGCTTTGTCGATATCACGTTTGATAATGCGACCGCGGGGGCCGGTGCCGGTGACGGCATTTATGTCGATGTTGTTCTGGCCAGCGATGCGGCGGGCGAGTGGTGAGGCAAAGGTGCGGGTTGAACTCTCGGCCTGACCAGTCTTCCGCCTTGCGGGGGAGATGCCCGGAAGCGCAGAGGGGGGGCTCTCGACCAAAGAGGAAGGCTGCGCTCCCCCCTCTGTCGACTTCGTCGACATCTCCCCCGCAAGGGGGGAGATTGCGAACCCCTCCAACGCAGAAGCATCTTCGCCCTCTTCTAAAATCAGCGCAATCGCTTGATTGACCGGCACTTCTTCTGTGCCATCGGCAACCAGTATCTTGCCGATTATGCCCTCATCAACCGCTTCGACCTCCATGGTTGCCTTGTCGGTTTCGATTTCGCACAGCACATCGCCTGAAGTGACTGTATCGCCCTCTTTAACCAGCCATTTGGCCAGCTTGCCCATTTCCATGGTCGGTGACAGGGCAGGCATTAGGATTGGTGTTGGCATATCGCGGCCCCCTAAAGGTAGACGACGGATTTTACCGCCTCAATTACATCGTTGACATTTGGCAGTGCCAATTTTTCCAGATTGGCAGCATAGGGCATCGGCACATCTTTGCCGGACACTCTTGCCACCGGGGCATCAAGGTAATCAAAGGCCTGGGTCATAACTTGTGCAGCTACTTCTGAGCCAATAGAACACACCGGCCACCCCTCTTCCACGACAACACAGCGATTGGTTTTCTTGACACTTTCAACTACGGTTGGAATGTCCATCGGACGCAAGGAACGCAGATCAATAACCTCGGCACTCACACCGTCAGCAGCCAATTGCTCGGCTGCTTCGAGTGCATAGGTCATGCCGATGCTGAACGATACGATGGTTACATCATTGCCTGGCCGGACGATTTTAGCCTTGCCAATCGGCACAACCCAGTCATCCAGTTTCGGCACATCAAATTGTTGGCCATAAAGGATTTCGTTTTCAAGGAATATAACCGGATTGGGATCGCGAATAGCAGCTTTGAGCAGCCCTTTTGCGTCAGCGGCTGAATGCGGTGCGACAACTTTCAGGCCGGGAATTTGGGCAAACCAGGCGGTATAATCCTGACTGTGCTGGGCCCCTACCCTGGCTGCTGCTCCATTGGCACCGCGAAAAACCATCGAAGCACCCATTTGGCCACCGGACATATACAGGGTCTTGGCTGCAGAATTGAGCAGATGGTCCATGGCCTGCATGGCAAAGTTAAAGGTCATGAATTCGACAATTGGCTTTAATCCGCCAAAAGCAGCACCAACCGCAATGCCGGTAAATCCGTGTTCAGTGATCGGTGTATCAATAACCCGCTTGTCGCCAAACTCATCAAGCAGGCCTTGTGAGATTTTGTAGGCACCTTGATATTGGGCAACTTCTTCACCCATCAAGAACACCGCGTCATCGGCCCGCATTTCTTCGGCCATTGCCTCGCCTAGCGCCTGCCGGACCGTCATCGACACCATTTCAGTGCCCTCGGGTATTTCCGGATCGGCTAATATCGCTGCTGGCTCGGCTGTTGGTGCGGTTTCGACAGGACTGGTTTCGACTGGTGCTGCTTCCGGCTCGGTTGCAGGGGCTGCGCCGCCTTCGGCTTCAGTATCTCCAGCGTTTTCGCCAATAACCGCAATCGGGGTATTGACCTTTACACCTTCGGTACCTTCAGCGATCAGTATTTTAGACAGGACGCCTTCATCAACAGCCTCAATTTCCATTGTTGCCTTGTCGGTTTCAATCTCGGCAATCACATCGCCGGAGGAAACTTCGTCGCCTTCTTTCATCAGCCACTTGGCAAGTTTGCCTTCTTCCATGGTCGGTGACAGGGCGGGCATTAAAATATTTACAGCCATGATTATTCTCCCGCCTCGAGATATATATCAGTCCACAATTCTGATGGATCCGGTTCCGGATTGGTCTGGGCAAATTCGGCAGCTTCGGAAACAATTTTCCGGATCGCAGCGTCGGTTGCTTTTAAGTCAGCTTCGGTGGCTATTTTCTCTTCGAGAATACGGGCCTTTGCCTGTTCGATCGGGTCATGCTCCTGACGCATTTTTTTGACTTCTTCCTTGCTGCGATATTTGGCCGGGTCAGACATCGAATGGCCACGATAGCGATAGGTCATCATCTCGATGATAAAAGGACCCTTGCCGGACCGGCAATGATCAAAGGCGTTTGCCGCAGCCTCTTTGACAGCGCGTACATCCATGCCATCGGCCTGCATCCCCGGAATGCCGTAAACCGAACCACGGTTATACAGTTCTTCAGATTTTGCCGCTGAGCGCTTGACTGCGGTACCCATGGCATAGCCGTTGTTTTCGATGACAAAAATTACTGGCAGCTTCCACAACGCCGCCATGTTGAAGCTTTCGTAGACCTGGCCCTGATTGGCGGCGCCCTCACCGAAGAATGTCACTGAAACAGCGCCGTTTTCCTGATATTTGTTGGCAAAAGCCAACCCTGCCCCAATAGGCACCTGCGCGCCGACGATGCCGTGGCCACCGTAGAAGTTCTTTTCGCGACTGAACATGTGCATTGAGCCGCCCTTGCCTTTGGAATAACCGCCTGAACGTCCGGTCAGTTCAGCCATAACGCCTTTGGGATCCATATCACAGGCCAGCATGTGTCCGTGATCGCGGTAGGAAGTGATCATCTGATCGCCGTCCTGCATGGCCATCTGCACCCCGGTCACGACAGCTTCCTGGCCGATATACAAATGGCAGAAACCGCCAATTTGTCCCATTCCATAGAGCTGACCGGCTTTTTCTTCAAACCGTCGGATCATCAGCATATTGTAATATGCTTTTAATTCCTGCTCTTTGGTGAATGTTGGTTGTTTGGTTTTGACAGCCCGTTTGCTTGCCGCTTTGGCCATGATGGCCCTCCCTGATCGTCACGCTATGTTTGCGGTTATCATAACAGAATTTCGGGAAAACAACAGTGTTGTAACCTATTGAATTTACAAGACAATCAATTGATTAACTTAATTTTGGTTATTTTCGGGTGATCGGGACGATAAAATCCCCGTCTGCCGCGAATTGCAGCGTCTTTCGAGCCATTTCATCCAGCATGTCCGGATCAATCGATTGGGGGCGTAATAAGGCAACGCGGGCATCGAGCTTGTCCCGTTTTGATTGCGCCGCTTCCAATTCTGCCTGATGTTTCACGACTTCGGATTGGATGAATTTGCCATGGTCAATTGACCGTGGGCCATAATATCCATGCCAGCCAAAATATCCCAGCACAGCAACGGAGCTGAACAGGACCGATAGATCAAAAGCCAGAGAACGTCGTGATTCGCGCATTGTTGCACCGCTGTTGAAAGGACATTTAGATTAAAATGCACCAACAGCGGTTAATTATTTGTTAGCGATTGACGGTTTCAGGCTCGAAGAATCGAAGTTCCAGCATAAACGGCCTGATCACCCAACTCTTCTTCAATTCTGATCAACTGGTTGTATTTGGCCAACCGGTCTGAACGTGACAAGGACCCGGTTTTAATTTGTCCGCAGTTTGTTGCAACGGCGAGATCGGCAATGGTTGAATCTTCGGTTTCGCCCGAGCGGTGAGACATGACTGCGGTAAAGGCTGCTTTGTGGGCCATTTCTACAGCCCGCATGGTTTCAGTCAGGGTGCCGATCTGGTTGACCTTGATGAGAATTGAGTTGGCAGCGTTTTGCGCTATGCCTTTCTCCAGCCGCTGTGTGTTGGTGACAAACAAATCATCACCGACCAACTGGCATTTATCACCGATGAGGCTGGTCAGTTCTTTCCAGCCGTCCCAGTCATTTTCGTCCAGACCATCTTCGATCGAGATTATCGGGTAGTTTGCGATCAGCTCTGCGAGATAGGTCGACATTTGACCGGCATCGAGCACTTTGCCCTCACCTGCCAGATTATATTTGCCATCTTCGAAAAACTCGCTGGCGGCGCAATCAAGGGCAATATGGACTTCTTCACCCGGGCGATAACCTGCCCGTTCTACAGACTTCATAATGAAGTCCAGTGCATCTGTTGTGGAAGAAAGGTTTGGCGCAAAACCGCCCTCATCACCAACATTGGTATTGTGTCCTGCATCGGACAAGCCTTTTTTCAGGCTGTGAAAGATTTCCGCACCGACCCGAACCGCTTCGGCAAGGCTTTGGGCTGCAACCGGCACAATCATGAATTCCTGAATATCAATCGGGTTGTCAGCATGCTGGCCGCCGTTAATGATGTTCATCATCGGTACTGGCAGAATGTGAGCCCCCGCCCCGCCAACATAGCGATAAAGCGGTAAACCGGTCGACTCGGCAGCAGCCTTGGCAACGGCCAGCGACACACCAAGAATAGCATTTGCGCCCAAACGGGACTTGTTCTCGGTGCCATCAAGGGCAATCATCGCCTGATCGATGGAAATCTGATCCTGCGCCTCGGCACCCTCGAGTGCATCGAAGATATCGTCGTTTACCGCTTGAACTGCTTTTAGAACGCCTTTGCCGCTGTAACGGGCTTCATCACCATCGCGTAGTTCAACAGCTTCGTGCTCGCCTGTGGAGGCCCCTGAAGGCACCCCTGCCCGCCCGAATGCACCATCTTCGAGTGTTACATCCACCTCTACAGTCGGGTTGCCCCTGCTGTCGAGAATTTCGCGCGCCGTGATGTCGACGATGGCGGTCATTAGCTTATCTCCGGTTAATCAATCAAAATTTGCAGTTTCTATAGGCCCGTTTGCGAACAGAAACAACAGCCTGAGGCAAAAAGCGCGCACCAGGGGCGACCTTTTGTGTGATCTTTGTTTGCCCTTATTCAAAATTTCGATTAAATCGCGACCATGATGAAACCTGTTGCCAAGACCACCGCTGCCAAAACCAATTATGACTGCTTTGATTGCCCCGGCTATTGTTGCAGCTATCCTGTTATCGTGCTGACCAAGCGCGATGTGACACGACTTGCCAAACATCTTGAGCTGGATTTTGATACTACTGAAAAGCGCTATACTCGCAAAGACCATGGTTACAAACGCATTATGCGCCGCAAACCTGATGCTCATTTTGCCCGGATTTGCCACTTTTTTGATCTCGAGGAACGGCGCTGTACCATATACAAAGGCCGGCCGGCCATTTGCCGCGAGTTCCCCGGCACCAAGGCTTGCGGGTATTACGACTTCCTCAAATTTGAACGTGTTGGCCAAGAGGATGAGGAATATATCTCAACCACATGGCATGACGAAGATTAGGAATTGTCTTTTCCCTGGTTGCGAGTAGATTGAGAAAAGGCTTCCTGGAATGCCATTTCGAGAAAATAGACCAGGAATTTAAGATCTGCTGCCTTGGCCATATTGCGCAGTTGTAAAACAACATCTGATATGTATGCTGCAGTTTCGATTTGGTCAAGGTTCGCGCCTTTAATACTGGCGGGTTCAATTTCATATTCTAAACGTTCCCTGTCATCTTTAATGCGCTTAGCTTTTGCCATTTTATGATCCATTTTAATAATCCACACTTAACTAAGCGACTCAGTTTTTCCGTTCTTCTCCAAACCCAAAAACAACCTAACGGATATAAATATCTGCATAACCAACCTTTGCGTGTGTTTGGCTGTAAAAAGCAGTATATTTCGATATAGTTCGGAGGGTTCAGTTTCACCTTAAACAGTAAATCACTTGCAAAAATGCCTAAAAGTATTCTAAACGGGCAAACCTGTGACCTTCACAACAACATAAGTTAAAAGAGAATCATGGCCGTAGTCGTCGTAGAATCACCCGCAAAAGCAAAAACCATCAACAAATACCTCGGCAAGGATTTTGTCGTTCTGGCTTCATATGGCCACGTCAGAGACCTGCCGCCAAAAGATGGTTCGGTGTTGCCCGATGAAGATTTTGCCATGTCGTGGAAACAGGACGCCAAGTCAGCCAAGCGGGTCAAAGACATAGCGGACGCGCTGGAAGGCGATGGCGAACTCATTCTGGCAACTGACCCTGACCGCGAAGGCGAAGCCATATCATGGCACGTTCTGGAACTATTGAAGAAAAAACGGGCCTTAAAAGACATTTCAGTCAAACGGGTTGTTTTTAATGCCATCACCAAACAGTCTGTGCTTGATGCCATGGCGGCACCGCGTGATATTGATATGGCGCTGGTTGATGCCTATCTGGCCCGCCGGGCCCTTGATTATCTGGTTGGCTTTACACTTTCACCGGTTCTGTGGCGCAAATTGCCCAGTGCCCGTTCTGCTGGCCGGGTACAATCTGTGGCGTTGCGGCTGGTTTGTGCAAGGGAACTTGAGATTGAGTCGTTTGTTTCGCGCGAATACTGGACGATTGAAGCAGACCTGAAAACCGGCAGCGGAGAGGCCTATTCTGCCAAGTTGTGGTCTATCGAGGGCAAAAAACTAGATAAGTTCGACCTAAACGCTGAAGATCAGGCCAAAGAAATCGAAGTTGCGCTGAAAGGTGTGCCGCTTTCTATTGAGAGTGTTGAAAGCAAACCGGTCAAACGTAACCCGAACGCCCCGTTCACGACATCAACCTTACAGCAGGAAGCTTCGCGGAAATTGGGGTTCTCGGCCAAACAAACCATGGGTGTTGCCCAAAAGCTTTATGAGGGTTTTAATGTTGATGGCGAGAATGTTGGTCTGATTACCTATATGCGGACCGATGGTGTTTCCATGGATGGTTCAGCTATCGCGGCTGCACGTAATGTCATTCAGCAGAAATATGGCGAACCGTTTGTTCCTTCCTCGCCACGCATGTACAAAACCAAAGCCAAGAATGCTCAGGAAGCGCACGAAGCGATACGGCCGACCGAAATGTCACGGACGCCTGCGGAAATGCGCAAAATTCTCGATCGTGATCATGCAGCACTTTATGAACTGGTGTGGAAGCGGGCGATTGCCAGTCAGATGGAAAGTGCCACCATTGAGCAAACCAGCGCCAACATTGGCGGCAAGGGCCATGATGGCAAGAATTATTCCTTGCGGGCGACCGGTTCGGTCATTCGCTTTGAAGGTTTTCTGAAGGTGTATCAGGAAGGCCGCGATGATGCGGGCCCTGATGATGCGAAACGTCTGCCTGCCCTTGCTAAGGGAGACAAAGCCGGGGTTGAGAAACTTGCTGGCAGCCAGCACTTCACTGAGCCGCCCCCGCGTTATTCTGAAGCGTCACTGATCAAAAAAATGGAAGAATTGGGCATTGGTCGCCCGTCTACCTATACGTCTGTGTTGTCGACCTTGCGTGATCGCGACTATGTCCGGCTTGAAAAGAAACGGATGATACCGGAAGACAAGGGCCGCCTGGTTACAGCTTTTCTGGAGTCCTTCTTTACCCGCTATGTCGGGTATGACTTCACCGCTAATCTTGAAGAATTGCTTGATAAAGTTTCTGCCGGTGAGGCTGACTGGAAGGCGGTTTTGCGCGATTTTTGGGTGGATTTCAAAGCCCAGGTTGATGAGATTAAAGACGTTCGCGTTACTGCTGTGCTTGACGCTCTCAATGAAGTGCTTGGCCCCCATATTTTCCCGGAAAAGGAAGACGGTACGCCTCCACGCAAATGTCCGTCCTGTGAGGACGGACAATTGTCTTTAAAAATTGGTCGTTTCGGGGCCTTTATCGGTTGTGAGAACTATCCCGAATGCCGTTTTACCCGTCAGTTGAAAAATGGTGATGAAGCAGATGCTGGCACGGTTCCGCCGGAAGGTGTTTTGCTGGGTGAACACCCTGAAACAGGACAACCGGTCACCCGACATGCCGGGCGCTTTGGCCCCTATGTGCAGTTGGGTGTTGTGGAGGACGGTGTAAAGCCACCACGTTCATCACTGCCTAAAGGGCTTGATCCTGAGAGTGTCGATCTCGAGTTGGCGGTCAAATTGTTGTCGCTCCCCCGATTGGTGGGCGAACACCCGGAAACAAAAAAAGAAATCAAAGCTGGTCTCGGCCGTTATGGTCCATTTGTGCTGCACGATGGCACTTATGCCAACCTTGACAGTTTTGAGGAAATATTTGAAGTTGGTATCAACCGTGCGGTTACGGTGTTGGCCGAAAAGAAAGCCAATTCCCGCAAAAGCTCCAGCGAATTGCGTGATCTTGGCGAACACCCCGATGGCGGCGGCTCAATCAAAATAATGGATGGCCGTTATGGTCCCTATGCCAAGTTCGGACGGGTTAATGCGACGTTGCCCAAAGACACTGATCCGGCTGATGTAACGCTCGAGCAGGCTGTTGAGTTGATTGCAGCGCGTGCGGCCAAGAAAAAACCGGCTAAAAAGGCTGCCAAGAAGAAAGCTGCGAAGAAACCAGCCAAAAAGGCCGCCAAGAAACCTGCCAAAAAAGCCGCCAAAAAACCGGCTGCTAAAAAAGCTGCAAAAAAGTAAGGATACCAGGTTAAGTGGCCCGACATCCGGCAAAATCGATAAAAAAAAAGCTGTCCAAAAAGCAGAAGAAAAACAGACGAAGTCTCGGGCAACCTGGCCAACTGCCGAGCGAGTCTGACATTCAGAAATTTGCCGACAGTCAGGATGGCCTGGTCGGCAAGGACACCATCGCCCGACATTTCAAACTTAGAAACGATCAGCGGGCCGGACTGAAAAAACTGCTGAACAGAATGCGCGACAATGGCATGCTGACGCCTTATCCGAGCAAAAAGACTGATGCCACATCGTCGCCCCACCCTGATCCTAAACTGAAACCAACATCAGTGCTGCGGGTTATCGGCCTTGATGAGGATGGCGAAACACTGTTGGAACCTGTCCATTGGGACAGCCACCGGCAAGGCAAAGCGCCGGTGATTTTTCTCAAGGACGGCCCCAAAAAACCGGGCATGCGGTCCGATGGACAGCCTCCCGCGGCAGGTGATCTGGTTCTGGCGCGGCTATCACCGGCAAAAGGCCCTGATGATTATTACAGTGCCCGAATACTCAAACGACTTGAGAATAATCGCGATGCTTTGCTTGGCGTTATCCGCCAGGCTGGAAACGATCTGCGGATTGTTCCTGCCGATAAAAAGGCCCGGTTCGATTTTGAAGTCAGCACTGGCAATGCCAATCAGGCCCGGCCAGGCGATCTCGTCAGGTTTGAAGTGCAGACCAGCCGGTCACGCGGATTTCATCGGGCCAAAGTGCTTGAACGGCTGGGCAATATTGACGATTTCAGGAATATCTCGCTGATTGCCCTGACCGAGCAAGGCATCCCGGTTGTAATGCCCGCTGGTGTAGAGGCTGAAGCTGCTGCGTTCGAGCCGTTCAGGTTTGATGGAAAGAGCGATCACAGCGATATGCGTGATGTGCCGCTGATTACCATCGATCCGCCTGATGCCAAAGACCATGATGATGCTGTCTGGGCGCAAGCCGATGATGATTCCAAAAACCCCGGCGGTTTTAAAATCATCGTTGCCATTGCGGATGTTGCCTACTATGTCAGGGCAAACAGCAAGCTTGATGGTGAAGCGCAAAAACGCGGCAATTCAACTTATCTGCCGGATCGGGTCGTGCCTATGTTGCCGGAAAATCTGTCGAATGAGTTGTGCTCGCTAAAGGACGGTGTTGATCGCCCTGCCCTTGCCTGTTTTATGACTTTCGACAAACAGGGCAAGAAACTTCGGCATCACTTTGATCGTATCCTTATGAGGTCAGCGGCAAAACTTTCCTACCGAGAAGCACAGGACGCTATTAATGGCAAGCCTGATGAAACGACCGGGCCGCTGCTTGACGCTATCCTTAAACCTCTGTGGGCGGCCTATGGCATATTGGTAAAAGGCCGGGACAAACGCCAACCGCTCAATCTCGATTTACCGGAACGCAAGCTGCTTTTTAATGAGCATGGATTGATGTGTGACGTGGTTATCCAAGATCGCTTTGACGCTCACAAGCTGGTTGAAGAATTCATGATCCAAGCCAATGTTGCCGCCGCTGAATCATTGGAAAAAGCAAAAGTACCATTGATTTATCGAATCCATGATGCACCATCAGCCGAAAAACTGATTGCACTGGCGGACTTTCTCAAAACACTCAACCTGACCGCCCCCAGAGGTCAGGTGATGAAACCGGCCAATTTCAATTCAATTCTGGCTAAGGTTTCGGGTACACCGCATGAACATGTGGTCAATCAGGTGATCCTGCGCAGCCAGTCGCAGGCGGTTTATACGACCGATAACCTTGGCCACTTTGGCCTAAATTTACGCCGCTATGCTCACTTTACCTCACCAATCCGGCGCTATGCCGACCTGACGGTTCATCGCGGTTTAATACGGGCTTTCAAGCTTGGTTCTGATGGTCTTAATGATCGTGAAATCAGTCAGTTGGAAGAAGTGGCTCAGGAAATTTCCAAGACCGAACGGCGCTCAATGGTTGCCGAGCGCGATACCAAAGACCGGATGATTGCCGGCTTTCTGGCTGAGAAAGTTGACAGCTCTTTCTCGGGACGTATTGGCGGTATGGCTGGTGCCGGTTTGTTCATAACTCTTGATGGAACCGGGGCTGACGGATTTATCCCGGTCTCAACTCTTGAAGGTGATTACTTCATTCATGACGAAGCATCACAGTCAATGGTTGGTGAGCGAACCGGTGAGACCTTCCAAATAGGTGACCAGGTTCAGGTGAAGCTGACCAAGGCAACACCGGTTTCGGGCGGTCTGTTGATGGAGATGATCAGCAAGGGCCGCGAGGGAAAACCGGTTGGCCGCAAACGAAGATCCTTTTCACGCGGCAAAGTTCGTGGCGGCGGTCGAGGTCGGCGCTAGGCCTTAAGGCCATCAGTCATTCATTTATGCGAATGTTTTCATGTTTTTGCGGCACGGTGACGCGCGACTGACCGCAGGGTGTTTCAAACCGGTGACATGACCCATATAGGATTTCATGACAGTCGAAATCACCAAAAATACCAGCCCTGCAGAGGTTGAAAATGCCGTGCCCAAATGCTGCAACAGGCCCTGGTGGCCCGCAATGGTACGCGGCTTTTCACGCAAGTGCCCCTCATGTGGCACTGGCAGTCTGTATTATGCTTTTTTGAAAATAAAGGATCGTTGCTCTAACTGTCATGAAGAGTTGCACCATCATCGCGCCGATGATGCGCCACCCTATTTCACCATTTTTATTGTTGGTCACATTTTGCTGCCAGCGATTCTTGCGGTTGAAAAAATATGGCGACCTGAAGTTTGGGTACATTTGTCCCTGTGGTTTCCGCTGACAATTATCTTGACCGTCTGGTTGTTGCCGCGTTTGAAAGGGGCAACTCTTGCCCTGCAATGGGCGCTGTGCATGCACGGTTTTGAGTATTCGGCCCTTTGTGCACCAGCAAATCCCTGCCCGCCTCAACAGTTGCCTCAAAACATAGATTGACGATTGGTTGCGGGGATGCTTACAAGTGCATCCCATGGAAAAACACACAACACCTTATCTGCGGCCTAAAGATGCCGCCACCTTGATCATTTTGCGCCAGGACGGATCTGAACCGACGTTCATGATGGGCAAACGCCATGAAAACAGCAAATTTATGCCGGGAAAATTTGTCTTTCCCGGTGGTCGGGTTGATGTGGGCGATTCGCGGGTCAAGCCGATTACTGACCTCCACCCGCAAGTGGAACGATCCCTGATCAACAAAATGCGTGGCACCCCGTCATCTTTGCGGGCTCGTGCGCTGGCCATGGCGGCAATTCGCGAGACGTTTGAAGAAGTTGGCCTGATCATTGGTAAACCACACAACGGTAATTTCAATACCCGATCTGCTGGATGGAAACCGTTTGGTGAGACCGGCTATGCCCCCGCACTTGACCAGATGAGAATGATCGCTCGGGCGATAACGCCGCCGGGTCGTACCCGACGTTTCGATGCCCGATTTTTTGTTGTTGATGCCGGCCAGGTTGCCAATCTTGATGACCCTTGCGCCATTGATAACGATGAGTTGCTTGAATGCCATTGGGTGAGTTTTGATGCGGCAAAGAAGTTGGCGTTACCCCAGATTACCCTGACGGTACTGAACGTTCTGGAAAACGCTCTTAAACAGCCAGACCGCCTTAAACCGGGCACGCCAGTCCACTTCCAGCGCATGACACCTTCGGGGTGGTGCAAAGAAACGGTTTGACATTAGAACCTGTCGCACCAATTCGTATTCACTTGACTTTCCTGCGGCAGTAGACCATATACGCCACTCAGAATTCATAGGTTTCAGTTCGGGTGATATTACCCGCAAAAAAGACACAGAGAAGATCATGGCAAAAGCAACCACAATTAAAATTAAACTCGTCAGCACAGCTGACACCGGTTATTATTATGTAACCAAAAAGAATTCACGCACCCAAACGGAAAAACTTATCTTCCGCAAGTACGATCCGGTTGTGCGCAAGCATGTGGATTTTAAGGAAGCCAAGATTAAATAATCTTGCTTTTTTAGCTCAGAATTGAAAAAGGCCGGTGTTTTTACATCGGCCTTTTTGTTTGCTTCGATCTAACCCTATTTTGTCAACACTTATAATTCGTATTTATTTACTATTACTCAATACTTATTGTGCACTTTTTGCTACCAAAGTAACCAACATGCAGGTCTTAAGGTGGCAAATAATACAATCAGTGCGAACATCCACATCCGTTCTCGGTTTAGAGAGATACTAGAATTGATTGTCCGGTCAATTTCGGCTCATGGCTTGCTAATTGGGGTAACATTTGTTTCTATTTTTTCTTTTATTTTCATTGTCCCGGTGATTCCAGACCGGAACCCATTAAATATTGTAGTTATTGTGTCGGGAGCTTTTTTTGGGACAGTCGTTTTTGTGTTTGCTGCCATCTTTTTGTTACAGTTTTATGATGTGCTAATAAAACAAAGACCTAAATCATCAGCAACGATTGCCATAT
>DAOUPT010000138.1 GCA_030626025.1 Anderseniella sp.
CCTGGCCCGCCGCCGCCTGGCTCATCGCTTCCATAACCTTTTCAAAATCATGGATGGGAAATCCTTCTTCCAGGATCAGCCCCACACTCAGGTAAAGGGGTGTGGCCCCGCACATGGTCACATCATTGACCGTTCCATTGATGGCAAGATCACCGATGCTGCCCCCGGGGAAAAAGATCGGATCCACTGTATATGTATCCGTGGAAAAGGCAAACCGATGCCCCCCGGCGGTGAATACGGCACCGTCATCAAGGTTGGCCAGTATGGGATTGTTGAATTTCGGTAGTATAAAATCGGTGGTCAGGTGGTGAGAAATCTTGCCACCGCTGCCATGATCGAGAATGATTTTGTCGGGTTTTATCATATACATCTTCCTTAAAAGGGTCCAAGGAGCCGAGGGTTCAAGGGTTCGAGTGAAAACCCAAAAAAAACAGCCGGATAAAACGTACATCCGTAACTTCTCAATAAGCGCGGGTACTCACGATTTAATGATCATTCTGGATTCCCGCGAAGGCAGACATTTTTTTAGACGAATTTATTTTACATGGCTCGATTTTTTCGTTTCGCTTTGCACAGTATTTTGGAACAAATTTAGCCACGCAGTTAATTTGCTGTTACTGCAGAAAAGTAGCTCAAATAATGCGCAATCAATAACAAGGTCCAACCCTTTCTTACGTGCACGTATAAAATTGCGATAGCAAGAGCCCGTGCATCACTTGAATCGGAAGTCAAGTTTATAGTCGTACAACCAAGGTATTGTTGGTTGTACTCCTTCCGCAGACAATCTGTCCGGCAAATTTTCGTAATGAGTTTTCATCCTTTCAGAGTTCGGGGCATTATAATAGGTCACAATGATGGTGTCGCGTTTAACGCGAATATCGCCTTCCAATGCCCTGAGGAAATCTTGGGCCAGATGTTGCGCATCCCAATGGGCTGCCGGTAACCCGATGCGTGCCCGCATCATAAAACTGGCGGCTTGTGCAAATAGCGCCATGGTCATCTTACCGTATTGAATGTTCAGGTTCATCGTCCCAGCCTGGTCCCAACCCAGCGATTGGTCTTTATTGAAAAATTCTTCAATGTGCCATCGTTGCGGATAGTGAATCGACAGATCTTCTACTTCGTCTCGATCACGGGTGCATAAAAATGCTTTGAAGTCATAGTCGTCTGCGCGTTCGCCTTTGCGTTGGATAAACTGATAATATGCGCCATTTTTGCTTGTCTTCATTTGGTATGCACTTTTTGCGGTCGCATAGCCGGCCCAATGCCGGGTAAATGCTTGCTCAGTCACCTGCGTAATTGATCTTCGAACAGATTGATTGTTCGGCATCGGAACCAACATATCATAAGGCGATGTTGATCTGATCCAGTCAAGCAACTCAACGGTGTAATGTTCGTTGTCTGCCATTACTAGTGGCTTCTCGCCGTTGAATTTGAGAATCTTAGCTGCCATAGTCAACATCTCCGGTGTGGCTTTGGTGACCGTCCTGGCAGAGCAAGCCGTCGTAAAACAAATCGGTTGTTCCGTGCCGGCATCCAGACAAAAAAAGGTTTGAGCCAGTTTAGCCGGCTTTGAATCTTTATCCTTTTTACGGCGAGGCATCTGCCGTTTACTGTAGGATTTGACACGGTGCGGATCGATGGCCAAAATGCGACCGTCAAAATGGCCAAATGTCTGTCGGATTTTACCCAGTGCGATCTGCAAGTGTTGGGCATCGGCGACCGTATGCTCGTCTAACAGATGGTGGATTGCCGAATCCGTGGCAATGAAGGGCAGCCCGTTGGCTAATTCAAATCCTTTCTGACTCAGCGTTCGTTTCTGGCGAATCCCCTTTACACACAAGGCTCTTTCATTGACCAGTTGCATCGCCAATCGCGTTTGCACCTGCTCATCAGCTGCACCGCTCCAGGCTTTAAGCAGATCCCATGTTCCCAGTCTAAGATGTTCGGCAAGCAGCAACCAGATACCCACCATATTGCCGGAAATCTTATCGGCCAAAAGCTGGCGTACTCCGCGTTCAATACTTTGAGCATCACAACACTCAACGCGGATTTTTTGCTTGGTGCGATGGGTTTCAATCTCTACCGCTGCGCTTGCGGGATGGCATCGATGGAGGTTTTTTTTTGTAAGCCATACTCAGAGATTATCCGCTCAACACTGCGCGTTGAAATCGGATATCCACATTGCACCAACTTTTGCGCAATCACCTCCGGGGTGATCTGCGGATCCAAAAACCGATGACGAATCACTTGACGCACCACCTCAACACTTCTCCGGTAATTGCCTTTTGGACCGCGTTTGGCACTTAGCAGTGCTTGTGCACCGTGCTGTTTAAACTGCTGCAAAATTTGGTAATAACGCTGTCTTGTCAATCCAAATTTTTCGGCGGCTTTACTGGGTCCCAGACCTTCACACTGACCTTCAAATAACATCGCCAGCTTCAAAGTGATCTCGTCATCATCCCTTAAAGGAATCGATCCTTTGGGTCCTGTTAACAAAAATCCACTACGGTCAATTTGAATCATGCTATCTCCTTTCTGTTACTCTGTCACATAGACTCCCTTGAAGATAGCTGAAAATTGCTAATATGTCAAATTAATTGTGGCGGATTAAAGTTATTACGCTGAAATTAGATTCTTATATATAGCTTATTTTAGACTATTCGGCAGCTGATTATTCGTTCAATACAGCCTATTTACCGCCATATTTAATTTGTCGTTTCTTAACCGAAAATATTTATTAGTGATGGACACAGACACTCATTTTTGATAACCATCACAAACAATGTTAAATTATTATACTCGATAAAATCCCTGCCTTGGCAGGCTCATGCAGGGCCGTGGCAAAGGCCGGGGCCGACTTTGTTATCATCCCATGTATTTCAGCCCATTATTTTTTGGATGAACTGCAGCAGCAGTGTTGAACAGAAAGATGTGGTCATCAAAGACGGAAAGATTCTTGCTACCGCTGAAAACGCAGC
>DAOUPT010000060.1 GCA_030626025.1 Anderseniella sp.
ATCGCATCAAAATGGTTTGTCTGGGTCGGGGCGGCGGCAATTGCTCTTGCCGGGGTTTTTCTCGTCAAATATATAGCCGACCGGGGGATCCTGACACTGGTTGTTCGCATGTTCCTTGCCTTTATTATGGGCATCTGCCTCACTATTGGCGGGGAATGGGTGCGTCGGCGTCCTATTCAGAAAGTTATTGCCAGCATCAAACCAAGTTATGTGCCAATGGCCCTGACCGCCTCAGGCATCTTTGTCATGTATGTTGCTGTCTATGCTTCTTATGGTCTTTACCATTTGATCGGGCCGCTGTTTGCATTTGTGCTGTTAGCATTGGTGTCGTTCGTTGCCTTTGCTCTGAGCATCCTGCAGGGTGCGCCAGTGGCGATACTCGGTCTGGTTGGCGGCCTGGTAACGCCTGCACTGGTTTCAACCGATAATCCATCGGTTATCGGATTGTTTGGCTATCTTGCCGTGGTTATCATTGCGTGCGTTGCAGTCATGCGCTATCGCCCGTGGTGGTGGCTAGGGTTCGCCGCCACAGCAGGTTCAGCTTTCTGGGTGCTTATCTGGACAACTACCGATGCTGGTAAGGGAGATGTGATGGTCATGGGTGCGTTTTTAGCGCTCGTTGTTGCCGCATTGTCTTTGCTCGTACATACAGACAGTGCCGATAAAAACAGTACCGGCAAAGACAGGCCAAAGGCCTTTGCTTATCAATTACAAGCACATGTTGACCTGAGCGGCTATTTTGTCGTTGCACTGGTTGCGACAGGTGTTTCAAGTCTGTCCTTCCTGTTGCCCTTCGTACAGGATCATTTCAGCAATAGTGCTTTAACATTTCTTGCATTTTTAGCTGCCGTTATTGCCGGGCTGGCCTATGTCCGCCCCCGGCTTGAGGTCATATTGATGGCTACGCTGGGTCTGGCCCTCGCTGGTTTTAGCCTTTGGGGCGTAACCAGTGTGATTACCGGTTTGGGCCATGATCTTGGATTGGATATAGACAGAACCTGGCAAAAAGAAATGTCGCCACAGGTTTTTCGCTATCTGTGGTGGATATCAGGATTTGCAATCGTTATCGGGGCAGGCGGGTTTATGATCGCCTCCAGACGCCAAAAACCGATTTTTTGGCTGGGACTTTCCATTGTCGCGCCAATAGCTTTGTTAATCATCGCCTATTTGACATATCACGCAAGTTTCCCTGATCGAAATTGGGGCTTTGCAGCATTGTTGCTTTCGGCAGCAGCGTTGCTGGCTTGTGTGCTCGTTCACAAACGTCCGCAATCTGAAGAGTCAAATCTATCGCTCGGGCTTTATGCCACCGCAGTTGTTGTTGGTATCTCGCTGGTGATGGTGTTCTTGCTAAAAGATGCCTGGTTGACAGTGGCGCTGGCGGTCCAATTGCCTGCAATCGCCTGGATTTCGAACCGGTTAAAACTTAATATCCTGCGTGAAATAGCATTTTTTGTTGCTGCGGCGATTTTTGTCCGGTTGGCGGCGAACCCGTTTTTGGTCGATTATGCAAAGGATCATTTTCTTGGCCAGCACTGGGTTCTCTATGGCTACGGTGTGCCAGCGCTGGCTACTCACTTTGCAGCAGTGTGGTTCCGCCAACAGAAAGACGATAAAATCGTAATCATGATGGAGGGGTTACGGGTAATATTTACCGTGATGCTGATTTCTGCAGAGATCCGGATTTTCGCCACCGGCGGACTGGTTCTGGCTCATTTCAACCTGACCGAAAGCGCTTTGCAGTCGATTGCCTGGTTGGCTGTTTCCTGGTCACGACTTCGCGCCTATACCATCGACGGGCGAGTTGTTGACAAGTGGTCAGGCTATGTTTTGCTGGCAATGGGTATTGCAATGACATTTGGCGCAAGCTTGGTCATTCAAAATCCGGCGGCAACTGGCGAGAACATCGGCAAATGGCCTTTGTTCAATACCCTGCTGTTGGCTTATGTTATTCCGGCGGCGTTGATCTGGTTTATATCCAGATTACCGCTTAAAGAGCTTACAACCCAACATCGGGCAATTTCGGGTGTCGGTGTATTGGTGTTGTTGTTTACCTATATCACCCTTGAAACCCGTCATGCCTTCCAGGGTGCGGTAATGCGGTTTATGCCGACATCGGATGCCGAAACTTATGCCTATTCCGTGGTCTGGCTGATCTTTGCATTTGTCCTGTTGATGTTTGGTCTGGTCAAGAAGCGCCCGGTATCACGTTATGCCGCGTTGCTGGTATTGGTCATTACTGTATTGAAGGTTTTCTTGTCCGACATGAACGGGCTTGCCGGGCTTTGGCGGGTCGCGTCATTCTTGGGTCTTGGCTTGTCACTGGTTGCAATTGGCTATCTTTACCAGCGGTTTTTGTATCTACCCAAGCCAGTGACAACAAAATCTGTTGCAAAAGACAAATAAGCGGCATATAAGCGCCTCGTAAATCCACACACAGGCGGATTTTCGGTTTGTTGACATGGAGAAATGTGAGAACGGCTCTCCCTCATAGTTTTCAGACCTTCCGGTGCCAGGCGTTACTTTAACGTCGGTCACATCACCGCTTGTGGAGGTTCAACCGGAAAAAAAGGAAAAATGGCATGGCATTGCCCGATTTTACTATGCGCCAATTGCTAGAAGCAGGCGTTCACTTTGGTCACCAGACACACCGCTGGAATCCTAAAATGGGTCGATATATTTTTGGCGCTCGCAGTGGCGTTCATATTATCGATCTGGCTCAAACAGTTCCATTGTTGCATCAGGCACTTGTTGCTATTCAGGAAGTTGTTGCCGGTGGCGGTCGCGTCCTGTTTGTTGGCACCAAGCGTCAGGCATCGACCCCGATTGCCGAAGCTGCAGAACGTTCTGCCCAGTATTTCATCAACCAGCGCTGGTTCGGTGGCACACTGACCAATTGGCAGACAATTTCAAAATCAATCAAACGTCTGCGCAAGCTCGAAGAAATGCTTGATGGCGATGCAGCTCAAGCTTTCACCAAGCGTGAGCAACTGACATTGACTCGCGAGCGCAACAAACTTGACCGCGCTCTTGGCGGCATCAAAAACATGGGCAGCACACCTGACATCATGTTTGTTATTGATACCAACAAGGAAGCACTGGCTATTCAGGAAGCAAATCGCCTGAATATTCCTGTTGTTGCGATCCTTGATACAAATAGTGATCCTGCAGGGGTTGATTACCCAATTCCTGGCAATGATGATGCGGGCCGTGCGGTCAGCCTTTATTGTGATCTGATCTCTCGTGCGGCACTGGATGGTATTTCTGCCAGTCAAGGCGCTCAAGGTGTTGATATCGGCGAAATGGTTAATCCTATTGGTGAAGTGCTTGAAGAAGCACCGGCTGCTGTTGCCAAAGAAGCTCCTGCTCCAGCTCCTGCTGCTGTTGAAGAAACACCGGCTGAAGAAGCAAAAAAATAATCCACCCGCACAGGGTTAAGTAACGAAATTTGAGAGGACCGATTATGGCTCAAATTACAGCCTCAATGGTTAAAGAACTGCGCGACATCTCTGGCGCAGGTATGATGGACTGCAAAACGGCACTGAAAGAAAATGACGGCAACGTCGATGCATCAGTAGACTGGCTGCGGACCAAAGGTTTGGCGAAAGCTGCAAAAAAATCATCCCGCGTGGCCTCAGAAGGCCTTGTCGGGGCAGCCTCGAGCCGCAACTCTGGCACCGTGGTTGAAGTAAACTCTGAAACTGACTTTGTTGCCCGCAACGAAATCTTTCAAACCATGGTCAGCGATATTGTAAATGTTGCGGCCAGCGTTGGTGGTGACTTTGACAAGCTTAAAGTGGCTGAATTTCCAGGTGCTTCCAAGTCTGTTGAAGATCATGTAACCGAAATGGTTGGCACCATTGGTGAAAACATGTCTGTTCGTCGTTCAACCAGCTTGAGTGTAGGTGAGGGCGTTGTTGCCTCTTACATCCACAATGCAGTAGCTCCAGGGCTTGGCAAAATCGCTGTTCTGGTTGCGCTGGAAACCACCGGCGATGCACAAGCTGCTGATGCTTTTGGCCGTCAGGTTGCCATGCATATTGCAGCGATCAACCCGCTGGCACTCACTCAGGAAGAAATTGCTGCCGACGTTGTTGAACGCGAACGGGCGATTTATTCTGAACAGGCTCGTGAAAGCGGCAAACCGGAAAATATCGTTGAAAAAATGGTCGATGGCCGGATGCGCAAATTCTTTGAAGAATCTGTGTTGCTGTCACAAACCTTTGTTGTTGATGGTGAAAACACCGTCGCCAAAGCTGCCGAGCTGGCTGCTGGCGAGGTTGGTGCACCGGTAACAATCGCTGGTTTCGTTCGTTTTGAACTTGGCGATGGTATCGAGAAAAAAGTCGAAGATTTTGCCGCTGAAGTTGCTGCAACAATGGCTGGCGACTGATTTCAGTCATTTGTCTGACTGCTGGCAAGTTCGCTTGCACGCAAATTGCAAAAAAACACACGAATCGCATCAACTATGCGTTACATTAAAGCCCCGTTTTCGGGGCTTTTTTGTTGAGTGCAATTATCTTTGAGGGGCAAAGGCGTCAGATGACTGATCAATTGAAATACAAACGCGTTCTGTTCAAGGTTTCCGGCGAAGCTTTGATGGGTGACGGCGAATTTGGCATCGATATTCCAACCCTTGATCGGATCGCTGGTGAGATAGCCGAGGCGCAGAAAGCCGGTGCCGAGATTGGTCTCGTGATCGGTGGTGGTAATATTTTCCGCGGTGTTGCGGGCGCTGCCTCTGGTATGGACCGCGGGCAGGCAGATTATATGGGCATGCTGGCAACGGTCATGAATGCCCTTGCCATGGATGGGGCGCTGACAAAAGCGGGTGTGGAAGCTCGTGTCATGTCTGCCCTGTCGATGCCGCAGGTTTGTGAACCCTATAGCCGGGGCAGGGCATTAAAACATCTCGAAAAAGGCAGGGTTGTGTTGTTTGCCGCCGGTACCGGCAGCCCGTTTTTTACCACGGATTCAGGCGCTGCCTTAAGAGCCTGCGAAATGAACTGTGATGCGTTTTTGAAGGGAACCAGTGTTGACGGTGTCTATTCCAGCGACCCCAAAACCGATAAAAATGCCACCCGCTACGAAGAAGTGACTTACACTGAAGTCCTGACCAAAAACCTCAGAGTAATGGACGCTGCTGCGATTACACTTGCCAGAGACGCTCAAATTCCGGTAATCGTGTTCTCAATTCGTAACGAAGGTGCATTGCTCGAGGTATTAAAGGGCAAAGGTCGCTTCACAAAAGTGGTGACCTGAACGCCATAAAAATAAAGGTGAGAGAAAACATGTCTGATGCAAGCTTAGACCAAAAAGACCTCAAACGCCGTATGAGTGGTGCTCTTGAGAAGTTGAGAGAAGAATTTGCCGGCCTGCGAACCGGTCGTGCTTCTACATCGCTTCTGGACCCGATCACCGTTGATGCCTATGGCGCCAAAATGCCAATGGTGCAGGTCGCCAGTGTTTCTGTGCCTGAACCCAGAATGTTGATGGTCCAGGTTTGGGACGCCGGACTTGTGCAGCCGGTTGAAAAAGCCATCCGCGAATCCAGCCTCGGGCTAAACCCGATCACCGAGGGCCAGACTCTGCGGATTCCGCTGCCTGAGTTAACCCAGGAGCGCCGCAAAGATCTGACCAAGGTTGCTCATCAATATGCTGAACAAGCCCGCATTGCTGTCAGAAATGTCCGTCGCGATGGCATGGATACGTTGAAAAAAATGGAACATGATAGCGAGATGAGTGAGGATCAGATGCACAGTCAGGGGGATGAAGTGCAAAAATTAACTGATTCTGTGATTAAAGACATAGATCAGGCGCTTGAAACCAAAGACGCTGATATTATGCAGGTTTAAACTGAACTTTTTTAAGCGGCCGAATTTGATATAGGGGCGATATGACGGACAGCACAGATTCCCGTGACAAACAATTCCCGAAACATGTCGCCATCATCATGGATGGTAACGGGCGTTGGGCTCGCGAACGCTTTTTGCCGCGTGCCGCCGGCCACAAGCAAGGTGTTGAAGCCCTGCGCCGCACCGTTCGTGTTGCTGCTGAACTGGGGGTGGACTTTCTTACCGTCTACAGCTTTAGCTCGGAAAACTGGTCGCGCCCCGAAAGTGAAATCAAACATCTGTTTTCTCTGCTCAGACGGTTTGTCGGCCAGGATGTTGCAGATCTTCATGGCTCGGGTATTCGCATCCGGATAATCGGTGAGCGCTCCAATCTTTCCAAAGATATTGTTGAGCTAATTGAGTATTGCGAAGACCTGACCCAGGACAATAGCGGCATGACCCTGGTTATCGCCTTTAATTACGGTGCCCGCCAAGAGCTTGCCGGAGCAGTGCAGCGTCTTGCGCAAGAGGTTAAAGAGGGTAAGTTGGCCCCGGCAGACATCACCGACGACCTGATAGCAGAAAATTTGAGTACCAAAAATATTCCCGATCCAGACTTGCTTATTCGCACCAGCGGCGAGCAGCGATTGTCAAACTTCCTGTTATGGCAATGCGCCTACACCGAATTTGTATTTGTCAGCGAGCATTGGCCCGCGTTTGACAAAACCGTGCTGGCACGTGCAATTGAAGAGTTTCAAAACCGTGATCGTCGCTATGGCGGTCTGATATCTGCTACCAGTTAAGCTTTCATGACCAACCCGGAACCAGCAAAGAAACCCAAATCCAATCTGATGGTGCGCATCACCGCTGCAGCGGTGATGGTGCCAGTGGCGCTGCTCGCTGCCTGGTTGGGAGGATGGTTTTTTAACGTCTTTGTTGGTGTGTTAGCGGTGATAATGGTGATGGAATGGATTGCCATGGTCGCGCATGGCAAAAATTCCGGCCAAGGAACTGCGCAGGGGGCGGTGAAGTGGCATATCATTGGAATTCCCTACATAGCACTCCCCCTATTGGCTCTAGTCCTGCTACGGGCCGACCCTGTGCAGGGGTTGACTGCCATCATCCTTTTATTTGCCAGCGTCTGGACAGCCGACACACTGGCCTATTTCGCCGGACGCACCTTTGGCGGCCCCAAGCTGATGCCCTCAGTTTCCCCAAATAAAACCTGGTCCGGCTTTTTCGGCGCCGTGTTTGGTGGGCTGATCGCAGCTGTATTGGTTTTCCATTTTTCTGGACTGAACAACCTGATTGCTGCAGCATTTATAGGCGCGGCAATTGGCGGACTGGAACAGGGCGGTGATTTGTTTGAATCTGCCGCCAAGCGACACTTTGGTGTAAAAGACTCAGGCTCAATCATTCCCGGACACGGTGGCGTGCTTGACCGGGTCGATGGCCTGATGGCCGCAGCCGTTGCCGCTTGGGTGATTGGTGCAGTCCGGGTTGGCAGTTGGGAAAACGCAGCTTCGGGACTTTTGAACTGGTCGAATTAAATCGGCGGACGCGAAAATGCTATGCTCGCATAGTGTTTTAAAAACTAGCGCCATTGCGGCGCGCAGCATACGTGGCGCTTGAACGCAAACAAAGGGACATGTTTTGCCCCTGACAGAAGTAGTGATGAATTGAAAAAACTGATTATTTTGGGGTCAACAGGATCGATTGGCCAATCGACCCTTGATGTGGTGCGTGCTCAACCTGACCGTTTTGAAGTTGTAGCGCTGGTTGGTAATCAAAACATTGATCAACTCGTATCTGACGCCAAAGAGTTTCAGCCGCAATTGGTGGTAACGGCAGATGAGCATCGTTACGGCGAACTCAAAGACAAACTGGCAGGCACCGGCATCCAAGTGGCAGCCGGTGAACAGGCAACCATCGATGCCGCGGCACTCCCTGCTGATATGGCAATGGCTGCAATTGTCGGTGCCAGCGGCCTCAAACCCACGTTGAAAGCCATTGAGTCCGGCACGGCGATCGGTCTTGCCAACAAGGAATGTTTGGTGTCCGCCGGTGATGTGTTTATGGCAATGGCACGGGAAAACAATGTGCCGGTTATTCCTGTGGACTCTGAACATAGTGCAATTTTCCAGTGCCTGGAAACCCACAATTTTGACGAGATCGACGAAATCACCCTGACAGCCTCTGGTGGACCCTTTCGGACATATACCAAGGAACAAATGGCCGATATCACCCTTGAGCAGGCCTTGAACCACCCTAACTGGTCTATGGGAGCAAAAATTACGGTTGATTCTTCAACCTTGATGAATAAGGGCCTTGAATTGATTGAAGCCTTTCATCTGTTCCCGGTCGGGTTGGACAGATTAAAGATTGTGGTACACCCGCAATCAATCATCCACAGTTTTGTCTCATATGTGGACGGTTCAGTGCTGGCCCAGATGGGGGTGCCTGATATGCGCACCCCAATTGCCCATGCTTTGGTCTATCCAGGAAGAATCAAGGCCCCTGTAGACCGGCTTGATCTGGCCAGTGTCGCGACTTTGACCTTTGAAGAGCCCGATTCTGAAAAATTTCCAGCTTTAAGGTTGGCCCGTCAGGTGCTCGAAACTGGCGGAAATGCGCCAACTATTTTTAATGCGGCAAATGAAATCGCTGTTGCCGAATTTTTGTCGCAAAGAATTGATTATGTGACGATAACCAAGATTGTAGAAGATACCTTGTCGAAGGCAGAGCAATCTGGCATGACTGGCCCGATTGCAAATCTGGATGATGTGTGGGACGCAGACAGGTTTGCCAGGCAGGTTGCGCAAAGCTTGGCCTGAAAACTGGCATAAGTATTGCTTAGAGATTACCGGTATTTACCGGAAAAAAGGATGGGAATTTGTTAAACGCTCTATTTAGTCAGGCACCTTCATTTTTGTTGGCCGCCGTATCATTCATCGGACTGTTGACGGTTATCGTGTTTATTCACGAAATGGGTCACTTTTTGGTCGGTCGCTGGTGCGGCGTGAGAATTGATGTTTTTTCAATCGGGTTTGGCCGTGAAATTTACGGTTGGAACGACAAACATGGAACCCGCTGGCGCCTGGCTTGGTTACCGCTTGGTGGTTATGTTAAGTTTGCCGGTGACAGCAATGCGGCCAGCATGCCCGATCAGGCAGCAGCAAAGGATCCGACCACTTTTCACGGCCACCCACTGTGGCATCGCGCCCTGATCGTTGTAGCCGGTCCGATGGCCAACTTTCTTTTATCGATTGTTCTGTTTGCTGGCATTTATTCCATTGTTGGGGTGCGCTTTATTGATCCAGTGATTTCAGGCATCGTTAAGAACAGTGCGGCTGAAAAGGCTGGTGTTTTATCAGGCGACAGAATCCTTTCTATTGATGGTGCAAAAGTAGTTTCTTTTTCAGATATCCCACGCCTTATTTCTGACAAACAAGGAATGGAAATACCGGTAAAGATTGAAAGAGATGGAAAGGAACTGACGTTTAACGTAACCCCTACCGAAAGAGAAGTTAACGATGGTATGGGGGGTAAGGTCAAAATAGCCTTGTTTGGTGTCCAGCGCGCAATTGGAAAAAATGTTGTTTATGAACGCAAAAACATCATTGAAGCCGTTGGTATGGGGATAAGCGAAACATGGTCGATCATCACCCGTTCGTTAAGCTATATCAAGGGTATGTTTGTTGGCTCTGTTAGTACCGACCAACTTGCCGGGCCAATCGGGATTGCTAAACTGACCGGAAATGTTGCGGCAGTCAGTTTTACCTCTCTGGTTCAACTTGGTGCACTTCTGTCAATTTCTATTGGTTTAATTAACCTGTTTCCAATTCCGATGTTGGATGGCGGGCACTTATTGTACTATCTTGTCGAAGCTGTGCGCGGAAAAGCGCTTAGCCAAAAAACACAAGAGTATGGATTTATGGTGGGATTTGCTGTTGTGGTTTCGTTGATGATATTTGCAACCAAGAATGATTTGTTTCGATTGTTCAATTGGTAAAAAAGTTGATGTAACCATATAAAAAGCTTGTAAAAAAAATGAGATAACGGTTCTCAAACCTAAAAAAAGCAAGTAAGAAGACAGCAACAATAGATTCTGGTCCAACAGGACGGCGCGAAATTTAGTGGGTGAAGTGACTCTTTATGTGTAAGAAGTTTGTATCGATAGGGCGGGCCGCGCAAGTCGCGTTGGCATTTTCTGTAGCAATTCCAGCTGTTTACCTGGTTAGTCCAGTAACAACAGCCTATGCGCAGGTTGTATCGTCAATTATTGTAGAAGGTAATCAGCGGGTCGAAGCCGACACGGTGTTTTCATACATGCAGGTCCAGCGTGGCCAGTCCGCCAATGCTGATAACATTGATGCATCAATCAAGGCGTTGTTTCAAACCGGCCTTTTCGCCGATGTTCGCATTTTTCGGCGCGGAAACTCTCTTGTAGTCCAGGTTGAAGAAAATCCGCTCATCAATCGCGTAAGCTTTGAAGGCAATAGTGATATTAACGACAAGAAGCTCAAACAGGAAGCTGAGCTTCGCGAACGTGTGATCTATACTCGGGCTCGTGTGCAAAGCGACGTACAACGCATCGCGGCACTCTATCGCCGCTCAGGTTATTATGGTGCGACGGTTGAGCCAAAAATTGTCCGCCTGTCGCAAAACCGCGTAAATTTGGTTTTTGAAATTAATGAAGGCCAGGAAACCAAGGTAAAAAGCATTACATTTACCGGTAACGATGCTTTTGGTGACAGCAGTCTGCGCTCGGTTATCAACACTGCTGAAAGTGCCTGGTGGAAATTCTTTTCAACCACTGACAAATACGATCCTGATCGTCTGAACTTCGATAAAGAACTGCTGCGCCGCCATTACCTTCAAAATGGCTATGCCGATTTCCGCGTTTTGTCAGCGACCGCCGAGTTGGCGCCCGACGGGGAAAGCTTTTTTATCAACTTTAGTGTTGAAGAAGGGCCGCAATATACCGTCGGCGAGGTAACGGTGAACACCGGTTCAACAACCCTTGATGCAAACCAGGTTACCAACGTGATCAAATCGACAAGAGGCAGGCAATATAACGCCAGTGAAGTCGACAAGTCTGTTGAAAATATCACCATTGAAGCAGGCAAGGCAGGCTTTGCCTTTGCCCGTGTCCAGCCAAAAATTGACCGTGATGCAGTCAATCGTGTTCTCAACATCAATTTTGATATTCAGGAAGGTCCACGGGTTTATGTGGAACGAATCGACATCGTTGGCAACACCCGAACCCTCGATAAAGTAATCCGCCGCGAACTGCGTTTGGTTGAGGGCGATGCTTACAACAGAATTTTGATTGATCGTGCCCGCCGTCGTTTGACTGCGCTCGACTTTTTTGAAAAAATTGATTTCCGGGAACGTCCCGGCAGCGCTGCCGACAAGCTTGTTCTGCAAATCGCCGTGCAAGAAAAATCAACCGGAACTCTTAACTTTTCAGCCGGTTTTTCTACTGACGAGAAAGCGGTTGGTACTGTTAGTGTGTCAGAGCGCAATCTGCTCGGCCGCGGTCAGTTTGTGAAACTGAATACATCGTTGAGTTTCAAACGTCAGTCGGTTGATTTCAGTTTTACTGAACCTTATTTTCTCGGCCGCCGGATTAGCGCCGGCGTTGACGCATTTGTGACACGAACCGACAACACCGACGATTCATCGTTCACTACTAAACAATTCGGCGGTGCCCTGCGTACCGGCCTTAGATTGTCAGAAAACTCCAGTGTTTTCCTTAAATACGGCTTTACCCATCGCGAAACGACAACAAGTTCAGCGTCTACCACAGCACCAGCTATTACCGACGCGTCGGGAAAAGATAACACCTCGCTGTTCGGTGTGTCTTTTGTATATGATGATCTGGATAGCTCGTTGAATCCGACAAAAGGTTTTCGGGCCGAACTTGATACTGCTCTGGCTGGCCCGGGTGGTAATCAATACTTTGGTCGTGTCGAAGGCAAAGCGTATTATTTCCATCCGATATACCGCGACGATATCGTACTTCGCCTCAAGGGCACTGCAGGTCATATCGAGGGTTATAATGGCAAGAATCCATCGGTTCTCGATTCATTTTACAAAGGCGGCGATTCGCTTCGTGGCTTTGAACAATCAGGCATCGGCCCACGACAACGGGCTGCTGATGGTTCCGTTGATGCAATTGGTGCGCAAACGTATGTTATTGGTTCACTAGAGGTTTCCTTCCCGCTCGGTTTGCCCGATTCATTTGGTCTGTCTGGCGCTGTATTTACCGATTTCGGCACAGCATTTGGAACAGATACAAAAGGTGTTGCAAATGGCGGGGTAAATTGCCCGATTACGGGTGGGGCATATGATTGCCGGACCTACAACACAAAAATGCTACGTGCATCTGTCGGTGCCGGGATAACCTGGACATCACCATTTGGTCCGCTTCGCATCGATGTTGCTTATCCGTTGTCAAAAGCAAAACACGATCAAACAGAGTTGATCCGTTTTGGTATCGGCACTCGTTTCTAATTTGCGATATAAAGGGTTTTCCCATGTCTGACACAAACCCCGATCAGGAACTTGAAACCGCCGATATCAGCCGGATCATGGAGCTTTTGCCCCACCGCTATCCTTTTTTGCTGATTGATCGCATCAAGCAAATGAATGCCGATGTTTCAGCTGTTGGCATAAAAAATGTCACGATCAACGAGCCGTTTTTTAATGGTCATTTTCCCGGCGCACCGGTTATGCCCGGAGTGTTGTTGATCGAAGCAATGGCGCAAACCTGTGGCGGTCTTGTCATCAACAGCCTGGGTAAAGAGCATGAAGGCAAGCTTGTCTACTTCATGTCGATCGACAAAGCCAGATTTCGCAAACCGGTGGTACCCGGTGATGTGGTCCATTTCCCGGTAAAACAAATCCAGAAACGCTCGCGTGTCTGGCGGTTTCAAGCCAAAGCCACGGTTGACGACAAAGTGGTCGCCGAAGCTGAAATCAGCGCCATGTTGATGTCAAAACCGGAATCCTGATCCCGGTTTTGTACCAATTTTCGTAATTACAATCTATTTACCGGTTACCCTCCGGCACGTAATCGCGTTCTGTCGGGCCTGTATAAAGCTGACGGGGACGCCCGATTTTCTGTTTGGGGTCATTCATCATTTCTTTCCACTGGGCGATCCAGCCAACAGTTCGAGCGACCGCAAACAAAACGGTAAACATTGATGGTGGAAAGCCGAGCGCCCGAAGCGTAATACCGGAATAAAAGTCAATATTGGGGTACAGCTTGCGTTCAATGAAGTAGGGGTCACTCAGAGCCACCTGCTCAAGTTGCTTGGCCGTTTCGAGCACTGGATCATCCTTCACGCCCAGTTCAGCCAGAACTTCGTGGGCGGTTTTCTGCATGATCTTGGCTCTGGGGTCAAAGTTCTTGTAAACCCGGTGACCAAAACCCATCAAACGGAACGAGTCATTTTTGTCTTTGGCACGGGCTATATATTCAGGAATATTTTCCGGTCCGCCAATTTCTTCCAGCATCGACAAGGCTGCTTCATTGGCGCCACCATGGGCAGGCCCCCACAGACTGGCAATTCCCGCTGCGATACAGGCAAATGGATTGGCACCCGATGAACCAGCCAGACGAACAGTAGAGGTCGAGGCATTTTGCTCATGATCTGCATGCAGGGTGAAGATACGGTCCATTGCTCTGGTCAAAATCGGATTGGGTTTAAACTCCTCGGTCGGAACCGCAAAACACATGTTTAAAAAGTTACCGGCAAATGACAAATCATTACGCGGATAAATGAACGGCTGACCAATGGAGTATTTGTAGGCCATTGCAGCAATCGTCGGCATCTTGGAAATCAACCGCATAGTGGCAATTTCGCGCTGATTTTCATCATTAATGTCAGTTGAATCGTGATAAAACGCCGAAAGTGCGCCAACAACCGCCACCATAACCGCCATCGGATGCGCGTCACGGCGGAACCCGTTATAAAACTTGTACATCTGCTCATGCAGCATGGTGTGATAGATAATTTTCTTGTCGAAAGCCCTGCGCTGCTGATGAGTTGGCAGCTCGCCATGAAGCAACAGATAACAGGTTTCGAGGAAATCGCCTTGCTCAGCCAGTTGGTCAATCGGATAGCCGCGATAAAGCAAAACACCCTTGTCACCATCAATATATGTAATCGCAGATTTAGTGCTGGCTGTGGCCGTAAATCCGGGATCATAGGTGAAAGCATCGGCATCAGCATACAGTCGCCGTATATCGATGACATCGGGACCGAGGCTTGCGGGTAGAACACCCAACTCGTAAGATTCACCTCTAAAGCTCAGTGTTGCTGTTTCTTTTTCCGTCATTTAATTTTCCCTGATTTGTGTTGTTTTTATACGCAAGATCAAAAGGACGCTTCTGGAGTCGCGCTGGGTGACACATAAAAACCACAAAATGCTGCGCTGCACAATAGGCAGTTATGATAATATTTGATCACGAATACGTGCCACAGATTCTTGTTGACCAAGAACGTTCAACACATCAAAGATCCCTGGCGACACATTGCTGCCAGTCAGTGCTGCACGCAACGGCGGCGCTATTTTTCCAAGTTTGAGATCGTTCTGTTCCGCAAACTGTCCGACCGCATCTTTCAAATTGTCAAACTGCCAATGATCTACTGCCTCGAGTGTTGGCAGCAGCTTTGCAAGTGTATCACGCCCACCACCGTCAAGTACACCCTTTGCCTTGTCATTAACGCTTAACGGCCGGTCAGCAACAATAAAGGCCGCGCCATTCATCAGGTCAATCAGGGTTTTCGCCCGTTCGCGCAAAGCGGGCAGGGCGATGATCATTTGTTCCTTCTTGGTCGACGTGAGAGCGTCTTGAAACGCTGGTCCTTCAGGCAAATAGGGCAGGGCTTTAATAAATTGCTCGAACAAATCGTCAATCGCCATATGGCGGATGTAATGCCCGTTGAGGTTTTCCAGTTTGGCAAAATCAAATCGCGCCGGCGACTTTCCAATCGCGCCAAACCCGAACCACTCTATCGCCTGCTCAGTTGAAAAAATCTCGTCATCACCGTGTGACCAGCCCAGCCGCACCAGATAATTGCGCATGGCAGCAGGCAAATATCCCATCGCCCGATAGGCATCAACCCCGAGCGCTCCATGACGTTTTGACAGTTTGGCCCCGTCTGGCCCGTGAATAAGTGGTACATGAGCCATCACCGGCACATCCCAGCCTAGCGCCTGATAAATCTGGCTCTGGCGCGCCGCATTGGTCAAATGGTCAACCCCGCGCAAAATGTGAGTTATGCCCATGTCATGATCATCCACCACCACAGACAAATTGTAGGTAGGCGAACCATCCGAGCGCAGCAAAATCAGATCATCGAGTTCCTTGTTGGCAACTGTCACTGGACCCTGAACTTGATCATCAACCACTGTCTGCCCCTCGCGCGGTGCTTTAAAACGTATAACAGGTTTAATGTCAGTAGGTGCGTCACTGTCGGGACGGTCGCGCCATGTGCCATCATAACGGATTGGTTGACCTTCAGCTTTGGCTTTATCACGCATTGCCTGCAGTTCTTCCGGCGAACAATAACAACGATAGGCCTTGCCCTCGACAAGCAATTGATTTGCCACTTCGACATGCCGCTCAATCCGCGATGCCTGCGAAACCGGTTCTCCCTGCCAGTCAAGCTCGAGCCATCGCATTCCGTCAAGAATAGCATCCACTGCCGCCTGGGTTGACCGTTCTCGGTCGGTATCCTCAATCCGCAACACCATTTTACCGCCATTGGCCTTGGCATAAAGCCAGTTAAACAATGCGGTTCTGGCCCCGCCGATATGTAAAAATCCGGTCGGAGAAGGGGGGAAACGGGTAACGACTGTTGCGGCCATTGGCAACGGACTCCTGAAATAAAGTAAATGAAAATACTGCAAATAACTAGCACAGCGTGCCGCGACATGTAAGACTTGATCGACCACTGAGAAGCTGGAAGAAGAGGTAACGGGAGGTAACGAGATTTTTCCGGGGGATAGCAAACCGCAAGCGACGCAGATACGCAAAAATGATTTGCGACCGGGCGTTGTTTTGCCTGCTGTTTGGGCTGCTATGTCTCCCACCAGGTTTGCCCGAACAATATCGCGCCAGCGCGACCGCTGGTTCCTGTGGTATCCAGTGGCAGTTATCGCCGGAATTTCCGGTTATTTTGCGTTATCGCGTGAACCCCATTTTCTGGTGTTTCTTGTTGCATCGTTAATTGCTGCGACCTGTGCCTGGGTCTTGATCAGGTATGGAGCGACCTTCAAACTTTTATTGACCCTTTGCCTGCTAATCGGGTTTGTCTCTGCCAAGGTACGCACCGAAATAGTCCAGCCGAAATTGCTGCATGCAACCACACCGACCACCCAAATTTCCGGTTGGGTGGAGCGCCTTGAGAAAAAATCCGGACATCGTGCCCGAATAATCATCCACCTGAAAACCGCCGATGGGATTAAACCCACAGCGCTTCCAAAATTGGTCAGACTAAGTGGCAAAGCGTCAACCAGGCAGCTCTTTCATGGTGATCGAATTTCAATAAAGGCCAGACTATTTCCGCTGCCAACGCCGACACAACCGCGTGGTTATGATTTTGGTCGCAGGCTGTGGTTTGAAGGCATTGGTGCAACCGGGTTTTATTACGGCGAGATCAAAAAGCTTGGCACATTGGGGCAGGGCACTTTCAGTTTGACCCGTAGCCTGCAGGAATTGCGCCATTTGATATCGCAACGAATTGCTCAAGCGTTGCCTGGTAATTCCGGCGCTGTAGCCATCGCTCTGATAACTGGCGACCGTGGTCGCATGGCCAAGAATGATGCCGAGAATTTGCGCAAGGCCGGTTTGGCTCACATTTTGGCAATCTCGGGTCTGCATATGTCATTGGTCGCTGGTGGTATGTTCTGGCTGGTCCGCGCTCTTCTTGCTTTGTCCGGTCCGCTTGTCTTGAATTTCCCGATCAAGAAATGGGCAGCCGTTGCCGGTTTAATGACTGGAGCGTTCTATCTGGCCGTATCCGGTGCCAGCATCGCAACCCAGCGGGCCTTCATAATGCTGTTGATCATGTTTGTGGCGATATTGGTCGATCGACCAGCAATCTCCATGCGCAACCTTGCCATCGCGGCGCTTATCATCGCCCTTGCCCGCCCCGAAGCGGTGTTCTCAGCCGGGTTTCAGATGTCATTTATGGCAGTTGTGGGCCTGATTGGGTTTTACGAAATTGCTCGTAATTGGCGAACAAACAAAAGGCATCTGATCCATGAGCGCGGTTTTGCAATGCGGTTGCTGGGAAAAAACATAGGGTTTTTTCTGGCCATTGCAACAACGACGCTGGTTGCCAGCATTTTTACCGGCTTACCCGCAGCCTATCATTTTAATCGTATCGCCCTTTTTTCGCTGGGTGGCAATATCGTTGCTCTGCCCATTGTCTCATTGATTGTAATGCCTGGTGCTATTTTGACCGTGTTGCTGATGCCCCTCGGCCTTGAATTCATTGGCGCCTCGATAATGGTAACAGGTATTGATCTTGTGCTGTCTCACGCAGAGATCATTGCCGGTCTGCCCAACGCTCAAGTTTTTACCCCGGAGCTGGCGACATCTTCGTCTGTTTTGGTGGCAATCGGGATGATTTGGGCGTGTTTGTGGAGGGGAGGATTAAAGACTTTGGGCGTCATTCCGCTTGTCATTGGTCTTGCAACGATCAACCACATCAAGCGACCTGACATTCTAATCAGCAAATTTGGCCGAAATGTCGCCATACGTGATCCAGCTGGTTTGCTGGTTCTGGCTGACAACAAAAAAAGCCGCTTTGCCGCAGAACACTGGCTGGTTTCAAACGGCGAGGGCGTTAGCCTGAAACAGGCCGCATCACGAAGTGGCTGGCATTGTGAATGCTAGCGTATGCACCGCAACCGCCAAAGGCAAAAAAATTGCCTATCTGAAAAAAGGAGCCAAACCGACCAGTAAATTATGCGACGGTCTGACCATCATAATTTCAGCCGAACCCCTGACAGATACTTGTAAAAAGGTACCAACCCGTATTGACCGGTTTGACCTCTGGCGAGAAGGGGCTCACGCCATCTATCTCGGGCCTCAAGCGTCGGACACATCGCCTCGCATAGAAACCTCAACCAGCTACCGTGGCCATCGTCCATGGGTTATAAAACCCATTGCCCGTCGTAAAATACTCATCAACCCGCAACAACACCGCCGTTACCGTAATGACCCGAAACGTCCGGGTCAAAAACAGCGGGCAGCATCATTGCAACAAGATCAATAACGTCGCAACAAACCAGCAAGCACGCCTTGAACGGCTATCCGGTCCGGTCCGAAAATACGGGTTTCATAGGCAGGATTGGCCGCTTCTAGGGCAATAGAGTCACCTTTTTTACGCAACCGCTTCAAAGTTGCCTCTTCATTGTCAACCAAAGCAACAACAATATCACCGCTGCGTGCTGTATTGGTTTTTTTGATCAGTACCGTATCGCCATCTAGAATGCCGGCGTTAATCATTGAATCCCCGGCAATTTCAAGCGCAAAATGTTCACCTCGCCCGACCATGTCTGGCGGTATGGAAACGTCACGTGAGTGGTCCTGAATGGCCTCAATAGGCACACCGGCAGCAATCCGCCCCATCATTGGCACCAGAATGCCGGACTCATCGTTGGCCGGCCGCAGTTTGCCCAGCGAACCTTCAATCACACTGGGGTTGAAGGTATTCTTGGCAGGCCGTGCGCCTGCTGCTGAATCATCGGGTAGCTTGATAATTTCAAGCGCCCGGGCCCGATGCGGCAACCGCCGCAAAAACCCGCGTTCTTCCAGCGCCGTAATCAACCGGTGAATTCCCGATTTCGATTTCAGGCCCAAAGCTTCCTTCATTTCCTCAAAAGAAGGCGGCACCCCGGCCTCTTTCAGTCGTTCATGAATAAACATCAATAAGTCATGTTGCTTGCTGGTAAGCATATCTAACACCGCCATTCGCTATTAAAACGTGTCGCCCTGACTCCAAAAACAGGGAATCAGAACAAACCCAAAACAAACATACACGTTCCTGCTATGTTCGACAAGAGGATATGTGGCATATATCCCCGTTAGACATGTAAAAGAAAGATTATCCAGTATGATTGCACATCCTGGATATTTTGCTATCATTGATTCCTGTGAACGAAAATGTTTTTTTGGGAGTTTTTTTGATGGCCGAAAAGGAAAAGGAAACTTTCGCTGGAAGAAAGGTGCGCGACGACGAGATGGAAATTGCTTTGAGTGGCCCCGCGGTAAATGCAAACCGTTTTTTCGTAAACTTGGGCGCAAATGTCCGGATAGCGTTTTGCGAAGAAGCAAAACCCGCAGTA
>DAOUPT010000032.1 GCA_030626025.1 Anderseniella sp.
TATTTTCAGCCGAAGATCCTGACAGTTTGCGCGGGCCGCAATTTGATGTCGCCTGGTGCGATGAATTGGCCAAATGGAATAATTTGCGCGAAACCTGGGACATGTTGCAATTTGGTTTGCGGCTCGGTGATCATCCCCGCGCCGTGGTAACCACCACGCCGAGGCCGGTCAAATTGCTCAAACAACTTTTGGCCGATACGGGCACTTTGGTCACCCGGGCCAGCACCCATGACAATGCTGAATTTTTGGCACCGTCCTTTATGGCCGAGATTGAACGGCAATATGGCGGCACCCGTTTGGGCCGTCAGGAAATCGGCGGTGAGTTAATTGATGATAACCCCGATGCGCTGTTTCAGCGAGACTTGATCGAGAAAACCCGGGTGCGGATGACCCCGCCTCTTGAACGCATTGTGGTGGCGGTGGACCCTCCGGTCACCAGCAACAAAAACTCCAATGCCTGCGGTATTATTTGCGCCGGACTTGGTGAGGATGGCCGCGCTTATGTGCTTGATGATGCAACTTTGCAAAAGGCCAAACCAATGATCTGGGCCTCAAAAGCAGTGGCGATTTACCATGCCAGAGCTGCCGACCGGTTGGTGGTGGAAGTTAATCAGGGTGGTGAAATGGTAACAACGATTATCGCTGAGATTGACCCCGTCGTGGCGGTTAAACCGGTCCATGCAACCCGCGGAAAACATTTGCGAGCTGAACCGGTTGCAGCGCTGTATGAGCAGCACCGTATCAGCCATGTCGGAGCACTCCCGGCACTGGAAGACGAAATGTGCGCCTTTGAACACCGCACCACCAAAGGCCGCACCAGCCCAGACCGCGTTGACGCGCTGGTCTGGGCACTAACCGAACTTATGCTGACCCCCAAAGCGGCCAACCCGCGGATCAGCGTTATTTAAGATCTGGCGGACGCAGAAAACACTTTGCTTTTGCATAGTGTTTTTCAGGACTAGCGCCATTGAGGCGCGCAGCCTGTGTGGCGCTTGAACGCAATCCAGGGTCATTTTTATGACCCGAAAAAAGAGGAACCTAATGACCAGTTGGATAAACCAAATGGCCGCTTTTCTGCGTCCCGTAACCGAAACCAAACAAAGCCGCGCTCATGCGTTAATTTCATTGCACACAACAGGGAGACCGGTGTGGACTCCGCGCAATTATCAAGCATTCGCCAAAGAAGGCTTTGCTGAAAACGCCGTGGAGTATCGCTGTGTGAAAATGATCGCCGAAGCCGCATCATCAATAAAATGGCATGTGGTTGAGAATGGCGAAAAGGTGGAAAGCCACCCATTACTGGCTTTGCTTAAAAAACCGAACCCGGCTGAAAGCGGCCGTAATTTGATGGAGAGTTTTTATGGTTATCTTCAGATTGCCGGTAACGCCTATCTGGAGGCGGCAGTACTGGATAACCAGGTCCGCGAACTGCATGTGCTGCGCCCCGACCGTATGAAAGTCATCCCCGGCAGCAGCGGTTGGCCCGAAGCCTATGAATACACCGTCAACGGTTCACCGCTGCGTTTTGACCAATCAGCAGAACCGGTCGCCGGCCAGCCGGTCAGCCCGGTGTTGCATATGAAAATGTTCAACCCGCTCGATGATCACTACGGCATGTCACCCTTTGAGGCGGCGGCCAAGGGTATCGATATTCATAACGCTGCCGGCGCCTGGAACAAGGCCTTGCTCGATAACGCTGCCCGCCCGTCCGGCGCTCTGATTTATGATAATAAAGGCGGTGATGCCAACCTGTCACAGGAACAATTCGAACGCCTGAAACACGAGCTGGAAGCAACCTTTCAGGGCAGCACCAATGCCGGTCGTCCGATGGTTCTCGAAGGCGGGCTGGACTGGAAACCGCTCTCGCACAGCCCCAAAGACATGGAGCACATTGAAGCCAAGCATGTCGCCGCCCGTGAAATCGCGCTGGCCTTTGGTGTGCCGCCAATGCTGCTCGGCATTCCCGGCGACAACACTTTTGCTAACTATGCCGAAGCCAACAAAACCTTCTGGCGACAAACGGTGTTGCCGCTGGTCGATAAAACATCGCAGAGCCTGAGTAACTGGCTGGCCCCGGCCTTTGGTGAGAATTTGAGCTTTGGCTACAATCTGGATTCCATTACCGCTCTAAGCGGTGAGCGTACAGCTCTGTGGAAAATGGTCAATGTCGCCAGCTTCCTGTCCGATGCTGAAAAACGTCAGATCACCGGTTTTGAACCAGCATCAAGCAAACAAGACTAACTCCAAAATCTCAAGGAAAAACTCCATGAACGACCTGGCCCATGCCGGATGCGTAATGCGCGCCTGCGCCTTAAAGGCAACGCCAAAGGGCGTATTTGAAGGCTATGCTTCAATATTCAACACTGTCGATGGCAGTGGCGATCTGGTGTTGCCCGGTGCTTTTGCCAAAAGCCTGCACCAACGCGGCACGGCAAATATCCGCATGCTTTTTCAGCATGACCCGGCCCAACCCATTGGTACCTGGCTCGACATTAAGGAAGATGCCAAAGGTCTCCATGTTCGGGGTCGGTTGTCGATGGACGTGCAACGCTCTGCTGAACTGGCCGGGCTGCTGCGCGATGGTGCGGTCGATGGTCTGTCCATCGGTTTTAAAACCATCCGCGCCCGCCGTGATCGACAGACCGGCATACGCAAACTTTTAACGGTTGATTTGTGGGAAATTTCCCTCGTCACCTTTCCAATGCTGGCCAGTGCCCGCGTCGCCTCGCTAAAGGCGCATCGGGCCGGTGGTTTGCACCACGCGGCCAACATCGTGCGCGATGGCTTAAGCGCCTGAACGCACAATCTACAACATCCAAACTCATGAGGAATCAAATGAACCAAATGGATAATGTCTCAAACCTTGAGACCAAAGTCGCCGCGACCGGCGTTCAGTCAACCGCAGAAATCAACAGCGCCATGGATGATTTTCTGTGCGCCTTTGACGATTTCAAACAGGCCAATGACGACCGCCTTGGCGAAATCGAAAAACGCATGTCGGCGGATGCGCTGACCACCGATAAAGTTGATCGTATTAACGCGGCCCTCGACACCCAAAAACAAAACCTCGACCGCCTGATGCTAAAGGCCAACCGCCCGCATCTGGCCGGTAAGAATGGTGTTGTTAAAACATCCAGCACCGAACACAAGTCAGCCTTTGATGCCTATGTGCGCAAAGGCAATACCGGCCCTCTTTTGGCGCTGGAATCAAAAAGTCTGTCTGTCGGCTCTGACCCCGACGGTGGCTATCTGGTTCCCGAGCAAACTGAAACAGAGATTGGCCGTCTGCTCGCCGATGCCTCACCGATCAGGGCGATTTCCGATGTCCGTCAGATTTCGGCCAGCATCTACAAAAAACCGTTCACCACAGCGGGCCCTGCAACAGGCTGGGTTGGCGAAACCGCCGCCCGTCCTGAAACCGCAGGGCCAACACTGGCCGAACTGCAATTCCCGACCATGGAATTGTACGCCATGCCCGCTGCAACCCAGACCTTGCTCGATGACAGTGTTGTCGATACCGATCAATGGATCGCCCAGGAAGTTCAGTCTGCCTTTGCCGATCAGGAAAGCGCCGCCTTCGTTAATGGTGATGGCGTCAACCAGCCGAAAGGCTTCCTCGACTACACCACTGTCGATGACAGCACCTGGAGCTGGGGCAATATCGGCTACACCCTGACCGGTGCCGCTGGTGCCTTTGATGCCACCGATCCCTCAGATGCACTGGTCGATACCATCTACGCTCTCAAGGCTGGTTATCGCCAAAATGCCCATTGGGTGATGAACCGTACCACCCAGGCTGAAATCCGCAAACTGAAAGATGCCGATGGCAATTACCTCTGGCAACCGGCAGCTTCCATTGACGGTCAAGCGACGCTGATGAACTTCCCGATTGCCGAGTCAGAAGACATGCCCGACATCGCAGCCGATTCATTTGCGGTAACCTTCGGTAACTTCAAGCGCGGTTATCTGATTGTCGACCGTCTCGGCGTCCGCATCCTGCGCGACCCTTATTCGTCCAAACCCTACGTGTTGTTCTACACCACCAAACGGATTGGCGGTGGAGTGCAGAATTTCGAAGCCATCAAACTGCTGAAATTCGGCACGTCGTAGTTAAAAAAGTCTCCCTCGCGACTTGAGGCGGACCTGCTTGCGGGTCCGTCTTTTTTTATAAAAATTCAGGAGCACCATATGCCTGCCATTTTAACAATACCTCCAGTCGTTGAGCCGCTGTCATTGGCTGAGGTCAAGGACCATCTCAAAGTTGAAACGATCGCTGATGATGCACTAATCACTCGCCTGATTACCACCGCCCGCCAGCAGGTGGAAAAACAAATCAACAAGGTTCTGATAAATCAAAGCTGGGCCATTTACCTCGACAACTGGCTTGCATATGGCGAGGTTGAACTGCCGGTATCACCGGTCAACCAGATCAACAATCTGCGCACCTTCAGCATCGACGATATTGCCAGCATCGTTGATCCTTCCCATTACTACGCTGATCTGGTCAGCGACCCGCAACGCTTGATCCTGCGCGGTTCACGCATCTGGCAAAAACCGGGTCGTCCCGCCAACGGTATTGAAATCGATGTCACCGCCGGGTTCGGCACAGAGGGTGACAGCGTGCCCGGGCCGTTGCGGCAAGCAATGTTTTTACTCATCACCCACTGGTACGAAAACCGCCAGCCTGATTGTTCAGGCGCACCAATTGTCTCGGTCACCTCAGCCCTGCAAGCTCTCTTGGCTCCCTATAAAAGGGTCAGATTATGACCTGCATCGGAGAGTTAAGCAAACACCTGATTATACAGGATTTGGCCCGCAGCCCTGATGGCGCCGGTGGCAGCGATATCAGCTGGAATGAGTTTGCAACTGTTTGGGCCAAAGTGCGGCCTCGACACGGGCGCGAAAAACTCTGGGCCGACGCGGTTACCAGCTCCACCGGTCACATAATTACCATCCGCTATCTTGCAGGTCTTCACCCCGGAATGCGATTTGTCGATAACACCAGAACGTTTGAGATAATCTCGATCATCAATGTCGATGAAAAAAGCCAATGGCAGTCATGCTTATGTGAAGAAAAACCGGCATGATCAAATTCACCCCCCGGTTTAACCGTCTTGCCGCCGGTCGCGTCAAGCAACTTGTTTTTCAAGAGACCGAAAAACAGTTATCTGGCCTGTCTCCGGCTGAGCGTGGCGAGATATTGAAAAACATTCTGGTCGAACGAAACCCGGATGGCAGCTCGCTGAAAGTAACCATCGCCACCCGAGCAGCGACCCGCTCAGAATTTGGTACCCGCACCATAGCGCCCCGGCCATGGATCAAAAAACTGCAACGAGGTCTGGCCGCACCGGTCAGATCAGCCCTTGCCCAATTACTAACCAAAAAACCATAAAGAGAACACCATGCCACTCAATCCGGCTCTCGATTTGCAGGTCGCCATTTACAATGCCCTGACCAGTCACGCGGGAACTATTGCCGCTCTTGGCGGAGCGCACATTTTTGACGATGTCCCCCAACGCACAAAATTTCCCTATGTCACCATTGGCGATACCGACACCCGCGACTGGGATACCCAGACCTCAACGGGTCACGAACACATCATCACCTTGCACGTCTGGTCAAACCATCGCGGTCGCAAACAGGTGCAAACCATTATAGCCGAAATTGATGAAGCGCTTGATGATCAAAATCTCACCTTGCAAGACCACACCCTGATCAATCTGCACGTCATTTTCTGGTCGGCCATGCGCGACCTTGAGGGCGATGCCTATCACGGCATCATCCGCCTGCGTGCGGTTACCGAACGAATTTAAACCCAAGGAGTATTGCCATGACGGCCCAAAAGGGACGCGACTTATTACTAAAGCTGGACTCGGACGGGTCCGGCACCTTCGAAACAATAGCCGGTCTTCGAACCCATTCACTTTCTTTCAATGCCCAAAGCGTCGATATCACCCATCAGGAATCCGCTGGTGCCTGGCGTGAACTGCTGGCCGGTGCCGGGGTGAAGTCCGCCAACATTCGCGGTGCTGGTATTTTCAAGGATGCGGCTTCCGATGCCAAAGTGCGCGAATATTTTTTCAACAGCACCATTAGAAACTGGCAGATCATCATGCCGCAATTTGGTATCGTTTCGGGTCCGTTCCAAATCATCTCGCTGGAATTTTCCGGCGAACATGACGGCGAACTGACCTTTGAACTGGCACTGGAGTCTGCCGGTCAACTTACCTTTGCAGGTGTGTAATGACAAAGTACGCAAACAAACACCGCGGTGAGATATCGGCTGAAATAGAAGGCGAGCATTACCGCCTGTGCTTGACCCTCGGTGCGCTGGCAGAATTGGAATCAGCTTTTGGCGACACCGATCTTCTGGCCCTGGCTGAACGGTTTGAGCAGGGTCGAATATCAGCCTGCGATGCCATTCTGGTTCTGGGTGCCGGATTGCGCGGGGCCGGACATGTCATCACCAATGAGGAATTGTCCTGCCTGCAAATCAACGGCGGGGCAGGGGGCTATCTGCGGCTCGTAGTCGAGCTTCTCGAAGCCACGTTCGCCCCGGCTGGTGAGCAACAGGCGGGAAAGTCCTGAGCGCTGCCAGCGGGGAAAACCGTTTCCCATGGCGGCGCATGATGGCGATGGGGTTGGGTTATCTGCGCCTGCCGCCCGACCAGTTTTGGTCGATGACAGCAAAGGAACTCGAAGCGGCAATCACGGGGTTATCCGGTGGTGATGTCGCTCGCCCCCTGATGCGATCCGGCCTTGAAGAACTGTTATTGCAATTTCCTGATGAGGTAAGAAATGGTTGAAAAGATTGACGGTCTGGAGTTTTCCATCGACCTGAACACGCAAGGCCTGCGCGGCGAGTTAAACGAACTTTCAGGCCTTGGCCAAAAATTTGGCCGCACCATGGTCCGTTCCTTTGCCGGAGCGGTGACCAGCGGTCGAAAGTTTTCAGATGTGTTGCGCTCCCTGGCTTTGTCGTTGTCCCGGCAGGCCTTGTCAGCTGCAATCAGACCGCTCGGCAACGCGATCGGCGGTTTATTCGGCAATATTCTCGGTAGCGCCAACGGCAATGTCTTTTCCGCCGGTCGGATCAAACCCTTTGCCAATGGCGGTGTTGTCAACAGCCCGACATTGTTTCCCATGCGCGCCAACACCGGCCTGATGGGCGAAGCGGGACCCGAAGCCATTTTACCGCTGGCCCGTGGCCCCGATGGCCAACTCGGCGTTAAATCAGGTGGCGCAGGCAATCAGGTCAGCGTCACCATGAATATCACCACGCCTGATGTAGGCGGGTTTCAAAAGTCCCAGTCACAAGTTGCAGCAATGATGGCCCGTGCCATTGAGCGCGGCAATCGCAACCGTTAAGCAGAGATCAATATGCCAGTCCCATTTCACCATGTGCGCTTCCCAACCGGTATTTCCCTCAGAGCCAAAGGAGGGCCCGAGCGCCGCACTCAAATTGTTACCCTGTCATCGGGCCATGAACAGCGCAATACCCGCTGGGCCGATTCCCGCCGCCGTTACGATGCCGGGTACGGCATGCGCAGTCTCGATGATGTCCATACGGTGTTGTCGTTCTTCGAAGAGCGCCGTGGTCGATTGCACGGCTTTCGCTGGAAGGACCACACCGACTACAAATCCTGCCTGCCATCCAAAACTCCAGGCTCGCTGGACCTGCCCATAGGTGAGGGTGATGGCACGCAGGTGCAGTTCCAATTGGCAAAGACCTATGGCAGTGGATCAAGTGCCTATAAGCGCACCATTAGCAAACCGGTTCAGGGGTCAGTTAGTGTTGCAATCGACGATATCGAAAAGCTGGAAAACGCCGACTACACGCTTGATCTGACGACCGGCACCATCACTTTTTCTACGGCTCCAACCATCGGTCAAATTATAACCGCCGGGTTTGAGTTTGATGTCCCGGTACGGTTCGATACCGACAATATCGAAATCAATCTCGATGCTTTCAACGCCGGACAAATTCCCGATATTTCCATTGTGGAGATCAAACGATGAGGACGCTTCCAGATGGTTTGCAGAATCACCTCGATACCGGCACCACCACCATGTGCTGGTGTTGGAAACTAACCACCAATGATGGTCGCACCTTCGGTTTCACCGATCACGACAATGATCTAAGTTTCGACTCGCTGATCTTTGAAGCCGCCAGCGGCTTTACCGGCAGTGAAGTGGAATGTGGTCTTGGTATGGCGGTTGATAATCTTGACGTAGAGGGCGCACTGTCCTCCCTCAAACTTAACGAACAGGATTTGTTCGCCGGGGTTTTTGATAATGCCGATGTGGAAATCTGGCAGGTCAACTGGGCCGAACCGGTTCAACGGATATTGGCAAAGAAGGGCAATCTCGGTGAAGTCTCGCGCAATGAAAATGGATTTTCGGCCGAGATCAGAGGCCTTGCCCATCATCTCAATCAACCCAAAGGCCGATTGTTCCAGCGCGGTTGCGACACTGATTTGGGCGGCGTGCGCTGCGGTGTTGATCTTGACACACCAGCTTACCGGCAAAACGGGACTGTCACCACCATTATCGAAAACAGCAAAGTTTTTGTATCCGGTCTGGAGGGTTTTTCCGATGGCTGGTTTTCGTCTGGCCGGTTGGTGTTTTCATCAGGCAACAATTTAAACCGGGCCAGTGAGGTCAAAAACTTTCAGGTTACCGCTGCCGGTATCAAAATAGAATTGTGGTTGCAGATGCCTGAGGAAATTCTGGTCGGGGACAGTTTTACCGTCACCGCCGGTTGCGACAAGTCGTTTGATACCTGCAAGGCGAAATTTGCCAACGCGGTAAACTTTCAGGGCTTTCCCCACATGCCCGGCAATGACTTTGTGGCGTTTTATCCCAACCGTAACGATGGCAAGAACGATGGCAGCGCATTTAGCTGAGGCGCAATTGCGCCCCCGCATTATCGCGGCAGCAAAAAGCTGGATCGGCACGCCGTATCTGCATCAGGCCAGTTTGAAAAATATCGGCTGCGATTGTCTCGGCCTGGTGCGCGGTGTCTGGCGCGAGGTTTACGGGCAAGAACCCGAAGCAACCCCGGCCTACTCACCCGACTGGGCTGAAAGCGCCAAACAGGAACAATTGGCCAATGCCGCCCGCCGCCACATGCGTGAAATCGACAGCAAAAATTTCAAGGCCGGTGACCTGTTGGTCTTTCGCTGGCGTCCCCACGTGCCGGCCAAGCATTTAGGCCTTGTTGTTTCGAAAACCTCCATGATCCACGCCCAGCAGGGAGCAGTGGTGTGCGAGGTGCCAATCTCGAACTGGTGGCGGCGGCACATCGCCTATGCATTTGAATTAAGGAAACCTCTCTAAATGGCAACACTCGTTTTACAGGCAGCCGGGCAGGCGGTCGGCGGTTTTCTCGGTGGCCCTTTCGGGGCCGTATTGGGCCGGGCGGTCGGTGGCATCGCCGGGTCCTTTCTCGATCAGGCCCTGCTTGGTCCCGGCACCAAACGGGTCGAAGGCCCGCGTCTGAAAGAGTTGCAACTTTTGGGATCGACCGAAGGCGCACCTATTCCTAAAATCTATGGCCGGGTTCGTATTTCAGGGCAAGTCATCTGGGCCACTCGCTTCGAGGAAGTCACCACCACCCGCACCCAGCGTTCCGGTGGCAAGGGAGGTATCGGTCGTCCAAAAACCAAAGTGACTGAATACGCCTATTACGCCAATTTTGCTGTCGGGCTGTGTCAGGGTCAAGTCAACCGGATTGGTCGGGTGTGGGCCGATGGCAAGGAAATCGATATCTCGCAATTTATCTGGCGGTTGCATACGGGCAGTGCGCAGCAGGATGCTGACAGCCTGATTATTGCCAAACAGGAAGAAAGCGGCACGCCCGCCTTCCGCGGTGTTGCCTACATTGTGTTTGAGCATTTGCCACTCGAGCAGTTCGGCAACCGTTTGCCGCAATTGTCATTTGAGCTGTTTAAATCGCTTGATGATGTCGAGAGTCAAATATGCGCAGTCAATATCATTCCCGGTGCCACTGAGTTTGGTTATGATCCGCTACCGGTAAAACGCAGCGATGGCTGGGGTGGCACGACGCCAGAAAACACCCACACCGCCAGCTCCGCTTCCGACTGGTCCGCATCGATGGATCAGTTGCAGGCAACTTGCCAGAATATCGATTCTGCTTCGCTGGTTGTCTCTTGGTTCGGCGATGATCTGCGTTGCGACCAAATCCAAATCCGGCCCGGTATCGAAACCCGTGATAAAACCACTACACCGCAGCAATGGAGCGTTGCTGGCCTGACCCGCCAATCGGCTCCGTTGATATCACAACAAAACAGTCAGGTGGCTTTCGGCAGTACGCCCGATGACAGCTCGGTCATCCGGGCGATTGAGGATCTGCATATCAGGGGCATCAAGCCGGTGTTCTATCCGTTCATCATGATGGATATCCCGGCAGGCACTCAACTGCCCGACCCGTACAACCCCACCAGCACCCAACCGGCCTATCCATGGCGCGGCAGAATTACCTGCGACCCGGCACCGGGCCAACCGGCGACTCGGGATAAAACTGCAGCAATTACCGGGCAGATCAGTGCCTTTTTTGGATCGGCGAAAGCGACCGATTTTTCCATCGTCAATGGTTCAGTCAACTACACCGGTCCGGCCGATTGGGGTTTCCGTCGTATGATCCTGCACTATGCACATTTGTGTGTGCTGGCCGGCGGTGTCGATGCCTTCCTGATCGGGTCAGAATTGAAGTCACTGACGATACTGCGCGATGATCGAAACAATTTTCCGGTCGTGGCTGCGTTGAAACTTCTGGCCGAAGAGGTGGCGCAAATTCTGCCTGCCGCTAAAATTTCCTATGCCGCCGACTGGTCAGAATATTTTGGTTACCAACCATCCGGTGGCAGCGGTGATCTGTACTTTCATCTCGATGAATTATGGGCATCGCCTGACATAGATTTTATCGGCATCGATAATTACATGCCTCTGTCAGACTGGCGCGATGGTTTTTCTCATCTCGATGCGCAGGCCGGTGCCCGGTCAATTTACGATCCTGATTACCTGCAACAAAATATCGCCAGCGGTGAAGGATTTGACTTTTACTATGCCAGTGCCGCTGATCGCGAATTGCAGCAACGAACGGCAATCACCGATGGTGCGCACAACAAACCGTGGGTCTATCGCTACAAGGATTTAAAATCGTGGTGGTCAAACCCGCATTACAACCGGCCCGGCGGCGTTGAATCTGCAACGCCCACCGATTGGCTGCCGCAGTCAAAACCATTCTGGTTTACAGAAGCTGGTTGCCCGGCAATCGACAAGGCCACCAACCAGCCCAATGTTTTCCTTGACCCGAAGTCGGTTGAAAGCAATGCACCGTATTTTTCCGGTGGTCAGCGCGATGATTTCATCCAGCGAAAATATATTGATGCGCTGGTTTCCTATTGGTCCGGCACCGGCACCCACAACCCGGTTTCGACTGAATACGCCGGGACCATGGTTGCCGCCAGTCAGATTTTCTTCTGGGCCTGGGATGCCCGTCCCTTCCCGGCCTTTCCGTTCCTTGATGATGTCTGGGCCGATGGCGAAAATTACGGCAGGGGCCACTGGCTCAACGGCCGCCTGGGCGCTGCACCGCTCACCACTTTGGTTGCGGAAATTCTCGATGATTATGGCTTCACCGGTCACCAGACCGGCGACATTCACGGTATTGTCGATGGCTATGTAATTGACCGCACCATGTCGGCAAGGCAGGCCATCGAACCGCTGGCCGCAGCATTTTCTTTTGATGCGATGGAGTCAGAAGGCCTGTTGAAATTTAAACGCCGCGACGAGGCGACAAGCCTGTCTGTCTCGGTCAATGATCTGGTGGAAATTAAACTGGACAAACCGACTTTCACCCTGAAGCGGGCACAGGAAACCGATTTACCCAACCGGGTGCAGATATTGTTTATCGACGGAGAAAATAACTACCGCCAGTCAGCCGTCGAAGCCCGCAAACTGACCGGTCTATCCCAGCGCGATTTTGTTCAGGAGGTGCCGGTTGTCCTTGCCCACAACAATGCTCAGGATCGAGCCGATATTGCCCTGCATGAAATCTGGACCGGACGGGAAACCGCTGACTTCATTTTACCGCCCAATGTTGCCGCACTCGAAGTCGGTGATGTTCTGACGCTCAAACTGTCACCGGATCAACATCGCGCGATGCGGGTGGAAGAATTGTCCGATGGCGATGGACGGACAGTTTCAGCCCGATTGACCGCCAGAGAAAACTATCAACCAGCTGCGACCACCAGCCGGTTTGGAACATTCGAAACCCCGCCGGTTTTTGGTCCGCCATTTTACCAGATATTGTCACTGCCGCTGTTGCATGGTGATGCCAACCCGTTTGCGTCATGGATTGCCGCACGCGCTGCGCCGTGGCCGGGTAATCTTGTGGTTATTGAAAGCGCCGGTAGTGGCTTTACCGAAATAGAAACCCTAGCCGCACCAGCAATCATCGGTGAACTTTTAACCGACCTCCCATCCGGTCCGTTGTCGCGAATTGATTATGCCAACACTTTAACTGTGCGTTTGGCAAGCGGTGAACTTGCCGGTGTTAGCAGACTGGATATGCTGGCTGGTTCCAACTTGCTGGCCGTAGGCGATCAGCAATCGGGCTGGGAGGTTTTGCAATTCGAACAGGCAGAGCTGGTCGATACCAACACCTATGTTTTAAAAACACTGCTGCGAGGACAGGCCGGAAGCGGTCCTGAAATGTTGCCATTGCGGGTAGCGGGCAGCCGCTGTGTTTTGCTCGACGGCGCTGTGCGTCAGATCCCGTCAACATCAAATGATCAGGAGCGCCAGCGGTTGATGCGTATTGGCCCTGGTCATCTCGATCATGCCGACCCGGCCTTTGTCGAATTCAGCCATACGCCATCAAGTATCAGCTTGCGACCACGCCGCCCTGTTCACCTCAAAGCCCGTCAGGTTACCGGCGGGCTGGAACTGTCATGGCTGCGCCAGACCCGGATTGACGGTGACAGCTGGGCCTTGCTTGAGGTGCCTGTTGGCGAAGAAAGTGAGGAATACACCATCGACATCATGAACGGTCCAACCCCGGTTCGTACCCTCATAGTCAACCAGCCCATGGCAACCTACAGCGATGCCGACCAGCAGGTTGATTTCGGCCCGTCTGTGCCTACAGCACTGACTTTCCGGGTGGCTCAAATCAGTGCCGCATACGGACCCGGCACCTATCAGGAGAAAATATTTAATGTCTGAAACAATCAATCTCGGCTTGCCTTTTATTGAGGCAAGTCAGGCGCAAAAACACGTTACCCACAACGAGGCATTGTTAGGTCTTGATACGCTGGTCCAGGCTGGCGTCAAGGACCGCGATCTGACCGCCCCGCCTGGTACTCCGTCTGACGGTGATGCCTACATCCCGGCATCAGGTGCCAGCGGTGACTGGAACGGCAAGGACCTTAATCTGGCGGTGTGGCAGGATGGTGTGTGGAAGTTCCATAACCCAAAAACAGGTTTTCGCGTCTGGGTCGAAGACGAAGCTATTTTAGCCATCTGGAACGGGGCCGCGTGGGTTGATTTTTTTGCCACGGTGGCATCTCTGCAAAACATGTCTCTGTTGGGTGTTAATACCACAGCAGATGCCACCAACAAGCTGGCCGTATCTTCTGATGCTGTTTTATTTAATCACAACGGCAACGGTATTCAGACCAAGCTCAACAAGAATTCCACCGGTGATACGGCATCGCACTTATTTCAAACAAACTGGTCGGGGCGGGCCGAGTTGGGTTTAACCGGTGATGATGATTTCCACCTCAAGGTGTCGCCGGACGGGTCCTCCTGGAATGAATCTATCCTTGTCGACAAGGATACCGGCCAGGTGAGTTTCCCACGCGGTGCCTTGGTGGAACGGCACCTGCCCGCTTCGGTCGATGTAGCAGGTGGGGCCGAGTGGTGGGGGCCTGCTGATCACATGACAACTTCGTACACAACCGGAAGTGGCCAAACCCTGGTACAGGACAGAATTTACTTTTCGACCTTCTTTGTGCCGCGTCCGCTAGACCTGATCGGATGTTTTGTAAGTCTATACGGCGCCAGCACAACGCCCGGCGCTCTCTTGCGGACAGGTATCTATGAACTGGGAACCCCGAATGGCAACAATTGGGATATCGGTAACAGGGTAGCTGATTTTGGCACAGCCGTTGCCGATGCGGCTGGCAACAAAATATTCACCCTTGCAAACGCCCAACGGATTGAGCCGGGTTGGTATATCACCGCCATGGGAGTTTCCGGCGCAGGTGCAAAGGCGATCTATGGACGTTGGCTTACGCCGGGATGTACACGGTACTACCCACACAATTCCGGTACGGCGGCACGACCTCGTATGAATGGGCCGTCAGTATATCTTTACGAGGGCAGCTGCAATGCAGAGATCACTGGTGGCCTGCCATCATCATGGGCAAAGAACCCCGTAACCGACGCAAACACGACCAATAACTGGGTCTATCAGTTTGTATTTCCAAAGTGGCGGGAGGTTTGAGCAACAGGAAAACCCGTACATGAACCATCAAAACACCCCGCTCATAGGCGGGTCTCTCCTGCCATGCTCACCCTTATTAAAAGAAAGATAAATAGTATAAATGACAGAATCTCTGGAAAGAGAGCTTGGCCGCTTGGAAACCAAAATGGCCAATCTTGAAGTTGATATGCAGTTGCTGCAACGGGACGTTCGCGAAATCCGCGATACGCTGGTTGGCTACAAGGGTGGTTGGCGGATTTTGACGCTAATCGTTGCCATATCAGCTGGTCTTGGCGCGCTGATTGCCAAAATGCCGCTTGCGGCATTCTTCCGATAATTAAATACTTCTGAAAGGGACGTTATGAAGCTAAATCAGGCAGGTCTGAATCTGATCAAAAAATACGAGGGCTTTCGCTCCCATGCCTACCGTGATGCGGTTGGTGTGTGGACCATTGGCTACGGCCACACCTCCATGGCCGGAGCCCCTTTCGTATCTCCCAAACTAAAAATTTCGCGTCAACAGGGAGAAAAAATACTTGCCCGGGACGCAGAAAAATTTGCCCGCAAAATCCGCCCCTTAATCACCGTTGATCTCAGTGACAACCAGTTTTCGGCATTGGTTAGTTTTGCTTACAATGTTGGTGTCGGCGGGTTTCGAAAGTCTTCGGTGTTACAGCGCGTAAATGCCCGGCGCTTTGATGCAGTCCCGCACCGGTTGTCCCTGTGGGTTAAGGCAGGCGGTCGAACCTTGAAAGGCCTGGTCCGCCGCCGTGCCGCTGAAGGTGAATTGTTTGTTGGTAACGCTGCCGCACACGCTCAAGAGAGTAGCGCGCCGGTTGAGCCGGTCGGCGGAAAACCGGCTCACAAAAGCACAACAAATCTGGCCGCTGTTTTAAGTGCTATTGCCGGACTGGTTGCATCGCTCAAAGCTGGCATCAATGAAAACGCCGGTGGTTATGTGATCGCCGGTTTGGCTCTGGTCATCATTGCGGCATCCTTTTGGATACTGCGCGAACGCTGGAAAAAAACCCAAAGCGAAGGAGTTTAAACCATGTTGCAATTCGCACTCCTTGGGCCATTGCTCAGTCTGATCGAAGGTCCGGTGTTCTCGATCATCGACAAGTTGATCCCTGATCCAGCCTTAAAAGCCAAACTGAAAGCAGAAATTCAATCCAAAACCATCGCCCATCAGGGGCAAGTGACCAAGGCCCAACGCGATATCTTGATACAGGAGGTTTCACAAGGATCACGACTAACCCGAAGCTGGCGCCCGGTGCTGATGTATTTGATCATCTTGTTTCTATTGGTTTACGGCCTGCTATTGCCGGTTGTCGACCTTTTCACCACAAAACCCGTTGTCTTCAACCCGCGCTGGCAGGAAATCCCCGATGGTCTGTGGAATTTGCTCGGTCTCGGCGTCGGTGGTTATATCGGCGGTCGTTCACTGGAGAAAATTGCCATATCCGTGGCTGGCCAGAAGAATAAAAAATATATCAACAATTCAACAGGTTGGCAGAGACGTAATAACCTCAAGCAAGGCAGGTAAATGGCCATAATCAAGGGGTATTCATCTAACGTTCACATTCATTTTTCTATGATCAGCTCCAATTCGGGGTAAAGGACGATGAGTGTGACAAGTTTAGTTAAAAGGTTGTTGGCCGTTCTGGTGTTGCTGGGCATTGCACATAGTGTTGCCCACGCCGGACACAAGCGTTTTATGCCATCTGCAAATGGGGCTTATTCAATTGAGCGATCGGCAGTTTCATTCCAGCGAAAAAAACAGAGAATCAGCCAGAGAACCAGCCAGAGAACCAGATTGGCCCAGAGTTCGCGCCCAAGAATTTCACCATCAGCAGCGTTGCGGGCGGCTATGCGAACATCGCCAGGCAGTAAAGGCCTCGGGGTGCGCTATAATCGCGGTCGTCAAGGCTATATCGTAACGCTGAAAACCCGTGGTCGCGTCCGGCGTGTTTTTGTTGACGCCAGAACCGGCAGAGTAAGATAGTGATTTCGACCAACAATTATTCACAATATTTATATTTCCGGCTGACTTGTCGTTGCGATATGGCTATCATTGGCGCATTGGAAATAAAAACAGGAGTCTGGTCCGATGCGTCTACTTGTTGTTGAAGACGACCCCGACCTAAATCGGCAGCTTTTTGACGCCCTGACCGATGCGGGATACGTGGTGGACAAGGCTCTTGATGGCGAAGAAGGTCACTTTCTGGGCGATACCGAACCTTATGATGCGGTCATTCTAGATCTTGGTTTGCCGATCATGGATGGTGTTTCAATTCTCGAACAATGGCGCCGCGATGGCCACAAAATGCCGGTATTAATTCTCACGGCCCGTGACCGCTGGAGCGACAAGGTCGCTGGTTTTGATGCAGGCGCTGATGATTATGTTTCCAAACCATTTCACATGGAAGAAGTGCTGGCCCGCATCAGGGCGCTTTTACGGCGCAATGCTGGCCATGCAACCAGCGAAATCGAATGTGGTCCCTTGATCGTTGATACCAAAAGTGCCCGCGCCACGATTGATGGCAAAGCCATAAAGCTGACATCACTTGAGTATCGCTTGCTGGCCTATCTCATGCACCACAAAGGCCGGGTTGTTTCACGCACTGAACTGGTAGAGCACCTTTATGATCAGGATTTTGACCGGGATTCAAACACCATTGAAGTTTTTGTCGGACGACTGCGTAAAAAACTGGGTGTTGATCTTCTTCGTACAGTAAGGGGCTTGGGATATTGTCTTTCTGAGCCCGATGATGCGGGTTAATTCTCTTGCCTTCAGATTGACGGCTTCTGCCGCGGGCGTGAGTGTGGTTCTGCTGCTGGTTGCCGGTCTGTTGCTAATCAACTTGTTTACCACAGCGGTTGAGCGCAATTTTGATGCCCGCTTGCAAGCGGTCCTTGATGGTTTGTTGGCAAATGTTGAAATAAACCAGAACAGGCAACTCACAATACAGGGTGAAATTTCCGATACCCGCTTTCGGTTGCCTTTGTCAGGCTGGTACTGGCAGGTGACATCGGCAGGCACGGCAACGAGAAAAGGACTTTTTTCGCCATCACTGCTCGACAACCGGTTAAAGCCCTCAAAAACTGTCCTGTCGAAACGCGACTCTTCTGATATTGCCCGGTTTTTTCTCGTTGATTCAAACAATACCCGCTTGCGGGTCATTGAGCAGCGTTTCACCCTGTTTGGCGGCGAAAAGCATTATTCCTTTATTGTTGCCGGTAACTTTGATGAGCTAGAGCAGGAAATTGCCGCTTTTACTGGCACGCTGATTATTGTTCTTGGCTTGCTTGGTGTCGGTCTTTTGGCCGCCCTGATGGTTCAGGTCCGCTATGGCCTTAAACCCCTGCGGCACCTCCGGCGGGAATTAAGTCAAATCCGGCGTGGCAACAGCGAGCATATTGACGGTGAATTTCCTGTTGAAATTATGCCGGTTGCTGATGAGTTGAATTTGTTGATAAATGCCAATACCGAAGTTGTCGAACGAGCCCGTACCCAAGTGGGCAACCTTGCTCACGCGCTCAAAACACCCCTAAGTGTTTTGGCCAATGAGGCACGGCTCAATCAAGGCAAATTGGCAAACAAGGTCGGCGAACAAACCGAAGTCATGCGGACACAAGTAGAGCTATATCTGGACCGGGCAAGACGGGCTGCCAGGGCACATTCCATTGGCGCTGCCACAGATATCAAACAGGCTTGCGATGGTCTGGCTAAAATTCTGATGCGGATAAATATGGACCGCGGGTTGCTGATTGACGTTGAGTGTCCGGCTGAATTGAAGTTTCGCGGTGAAAAGCAGGATTTCGAGGAAATGCTCGGCAATTTGATGGAAAACGCCTCAAAATGGGCTGATAGAGAAATACAGGTAACAGCCAGGGCTGTTAGCGCCAAAAGTGCTGATGAGCGAAATTGGTTGACGGTTTCGGTCGGTGATGACGGACCGGGCCTGCCGTCTGAAACTCGTCAGGAGGCCCTGATCAGGGGGCGTCGTCTGGATGAAACCAAGCCGGGAACAGGTTTGGGCCTGTCAATCGTTGCCGAAACCGCCGCCATGTATGACGGGACAATCAAGCTCAATGAATCTGAACTTGGCGGCTTGTTGGTGACCCTAAAACTGCCTTCAGTGTGACTGAAAACGTTGTGTTCAAAAAAAGAATGGACAAATTATCTTGATTTTTTTTAAAAAAGCACCAGCTAGAGCCTATATAACTACTTGACAGTTGCAGTTGCTTTTGTTCCAGTGTATGTGTGCATATAAATAGCAACGTATTGAAAACCGGGCGGATTTTGCAATTGTGGTTAGGTAAAGATTAGAAGTATCAACCACAACGAGCAAAAATCAAAATTTTTTAGTTGAAGAGATCGATAGACTGTCGTCTGCAAATTGCCCCCGGTCGCAGCCGGTAGTCTTGTCGAGGGGAGCGGATTCATTAGAATCCGCTCCTTTTATTTTTCCTTTGATGCATCCAGAACCGGCACACCTCTTTCGCGGTAAGGTGTGCGGCCGTAAAATGCCCGATAGCATTTTGAAAAATGCGATGGCGATGAAAAACCGCAAGCCAGTGCAACATTGATAACCGACATGTCGGTTTGCAGCAGTAGCGATCGGGCTTTCTTTAATCGCATTTCCAGATAATACCGTTTTGGTGACCGGTCGAGATAGCGCCGGAACAGTCTTTCCAGCTGACGGGCTGACAACCCGGCCTGCTTGGCCAGAAAACTTGGAGAATATGGCTCTTCCAGATTTTGTTCCATTTGCTCGATAATTTTTACCAGCTTGGGGTGCCGTGCACCGATTCGGGCAGGCAAAGACATACGCTGGCTTTCACTGAAGTGCCGGATAGGTGAATGCAGAATGCTTTCAGCCACACTGGCCGCCAGATCCTGGCCATGCTGACTGCCAACCAGGGTCAGCATCATGTCCAGAGAAGAAGTACCTCCCGCACAGGTAAAACGGTCCCGGTCAATATCAAACAAATGGCCGGTAACATTAATTTCGGGAAAGTTTTCAACAAACCCAGGAATGTTGTTCCAGTGGATTGTACATCTGTAATCATCCAGCAAACCGGCTGCTGCCAGTATGTGACTGCCGGTACACATAGCGCCGATATTGGCTCCTCTGCGTGACGCGGTGCGTAACCAGTTTACGATCGGCTTGAATACATATTTGTGGACATTTGTTCCGCCACAAACGATCACATCAGCCCGTGGGTGTATACCTTCAAGGTTTGAATCAACCTTTGAGACAAGGCCGCTTGAACTGATTATCTCGTTGCCATCGACCGTATGAGTGGACCATTCATAAAGCTTTACATTTGATTGCCGGTTGGCCAGCCGTAACGGCTCAATCGCCGAAGTAAACGGCATCAGGGTAAATTCCGGTACCAGAATAAAGGCAACCCTGTGAGGTAATTCCTGGGGCTTTTCACCAAACATACACCAACTCCAAAATCAGATTGAGTCGGCAAACTCAAACCTGCATCGAAAACCACGCATCGCACTTTTTTGTTGGTGAATCTACTAAAAAGTTATGGCTGCCAAGATTAAACAGAAGCAATCGATTGATTAGCAAACAGGCTTAGCCTGGATTGTTTTGTCGAGGTCGCAGCCAGCCAGTCCCACGCGTATTGCGCATAGGAGCGAAAGACATACAAATCGATAATTTCCGGGTCGCTGGAAACCACATGTATCATTGCCGCCAGTTCAGCAAAGCGCAAACGCCGTACGTAACCGTCGGTATATTCTGATGCTAATAAATCAACCGGCGCGCCTTTCATCAGAACTTCTTTTGCCCCCTGACCCTCAAGGCGAATAATCGAGCGCGCATCGCTGACATCTACCGCCAGAGAGTGAATGCCTGCCAGTGCTGTTTGCAAACCATTGGCTAAATGTGCGCCTTTCGCGCGTGGGCAGGTTATCAGCCACTGGTCCGGCGACAACCACAGGGCTGTAACCTCTCCTTTGTTAACTGATTGTCGTGGTTGAGCTGGCAAAGAAATCCCCAGAACCTTTTTGGTGGCAGCGACAAATTTCTTGTCCTTAATATCCCCGCGCAAATCAATCATGCCGCGGTCATCAATTGCTGACACGGAAATAGAACCATCAATTGCTTTTGCACCGGCCAACCCGCCGCGAAATACTGGATCAGACATTTTGTCGTGCTCCTTCCTTGTCATAAAACACCGGATCAACGATTTCCGCTTCAATGACTTTGTCAGCCAGCGGGAATGAAATTTTCTCACCCATCCGCTCACTGCCGTTTTTGACCAGCGCCATGGCGATAGAACGTTTCAGGGTCGGGCTCCAATAGGACGAGGTCACATGGCCGGTCAGCTTGCCGCTTTCAACCGCCGGTGCACCATCGGGCAGTACTTCATTGGGATCGGTCGTTGCCAGTCCTACCAATTGCTTGCGGCCCGGTTCGGTCAAAAAGGCCTGTTCGAGTGACCGCTTGCCGATATAGTCGGGTTTTTTCTTCGAAACAGCCCAACTCATGCCCACATCATGAGGCGTGACGGTGCCATCGGTTTCATCCCCCACCACGATAAAGCCTTTCTCGGCCCGCAGAACGTGCAAAGCTTCGGTGCCATAGGGCGCGATGCCAAACTCTTTACCCGCCTCAAGTATTTTGTCCCACAAATCCTGACCATAATTGGCCGGTGTGGCGACCTCAAATGACAGTTCGCCGGAAAAGCTAATCCGGAACAAACGAACCGGAAAGCCTGCGATGTCGCCGGTTGCCATCGCCATGAACGGCAGGGCCTCATGGCTCAGGTCAATATCACTGCCCAGTTTTTCCAGTACCTTGCGGGCATTTGGACCGGCAATGGCAAATTGCGACCATTGCTCAGTGACCGGTGTCACGTAGACTTTCAAATCATACCATTCCGTCTGCAACCATTCTTCCAGCCACGCGGCAATCCGGTCGGCACCGCCCGAGGTGGTATGCATCAGATAATGGTCATCGGCCAGCTTGGCTGTCACCCCGTCATCCATTAAAAAGCCCATCTCGTTCATCATCAGCCCGTAGCGGCATTTACCGGTTTTCAGGCCTGCGAACATATTGGTGTACATACGATTGAGAAACTCACCTGCATCAGGGCCCTTGATTTCAATCTTGCCCAATGTTGAGGCATCAAGAATGCCGACATTATTGCGAACGTTCAAAATTTCGCGATTGATCGCATCCTGCTGGCTTTCACCACCTTGTGGATAACAATAAGGTCGACGCCAGTCACCGACCGGCTCCATCACGCTGGTTTGCGAAGTGTGCCAGTCATAAACCGCAGTGCGGCGGATAACGTGAAACAGTTTGCCGCGCTGTGTTCCGGCAATCGCGCCAAACGAAAACGGCGTATAGGGCGGACGAAAAGTTGTTGTGCCAACCTCGGGAACCGCCTTGCCGGTTGCCTCGGCAATAATCCCCATGCCCGGCACATTCGAGTTTTTACCCTGATCGGTTGCCATGCCAAGCGTTGTATAGCGCTTGGTGTGCTCGACCGATTCATAACCCTCGCGCTGGGCCAGTTCCAGATCAGCCGCGGTTACATCATTCTGCAAATCAATAAAGTGCTTGTTGCCTTCATTGTATTTGCCGGTCGCTGGTGAAAACCACATGGGCTCAACAGGGGCCTGCTTGCGCACCACCACTCTCGGTTTTTTGAGTCTGGCTTTGCCACCCGCTTTCTCACCAGCCGCATAACCTTCCTTAAGACATCCGGCCAGATCCATCGTTCCGTTGGCACTGCCAACAATGGCAATATCATCATCGTGCGACTTGGGCTTAAAGCAAGCCAGCGTGTCGTCCCATTGCAGTTTGCCACCATTGTGACACCACAGATGGGCAACCGGGTTCCAGCCGCCTGACACCGCGATAAAGTCAGCAGGAACAGTAATCTCGTTCACGACCCTGCCACGGCCCTTCACATAAGGGGCGATCTTGACCGCATCAATCTGCTTGCCACCGGCGCTGGTTTCAACACCGGCAACCGCATGGCCAAACATCGTTTCAATTCCGGCATCCTGTGCTGCCGTAATAATCTCACTTTGCGGATTTTCACGAACATCAACAATTCGGGCAATGCCAACTCCTGACCTTTTCAGGCTAAGAGCCGTGATATAGGCATCGTCATTGTTGGCAAAGATCAATCCCATCAAACCCGGTGCAACGCCATAGCGCTCAACCAGAGTCCGGGCTGCTGATGATAACATCACGCCAGGCCGGTCATTGTTGGCAAAAGTCATGGTTCGCTCACTGGCTCCGCTGGCCAATATCACCTTGCCGGCCCGCACTTTCCACAAACGATGCCGTGGCGCACCGGCTGCCGCCAGTGCCGGATTATGATCGGTCAACCGTTCGAAAATCATCAGATAATTATGATGATAATGCCCGATTACCGTTGCCCGTGTCATCACATGAACATTGTCTGCTGCGGTCAGTGAGGCTGCCTGTTCGCGCACCCAGTCAAGCTGTGATTTGCCATCAATCAACTCGTTGGAAATGTCGGCGATACCACCAAGGCGCGGTGTTTCATCGCAAATCATCACCCGCTTGCCATTGGCTGCCGCCGCCTGGGCCGCTGCCAATCCGGCCACACCTCCACCGACAACTAAAACGTCACAATGTACATGCACCTGCTCATAGCTGTCAGGGTCTACCCCATCGGGTGCCACGCCAAGTCCGGCTGCATTGCGGATGACAGGCTCATAAACTTTGTGCCAAAAGGTTTTCGGCCACATAAAGGTCTTGTAGTAAAACCCGGACGGAAACAGCCGTGACATATGGTTGTTGATAATCCCGACATCAAAATCAAGGCTTGGCCAGCGGTTCTGACTAACCGAAGTCATGCCGTCAAACAGCTCAACCTGCGTTGCCCGCAAATTCGGCTCGCGGCGCGAACCGGTGCCAACACCGACCAGCGCATTGGGTTCTTCCGATCCCATGGTGATCAGGCCGCGCGGGCGGTGATACTTAAAGCTACGGCCCATAACCCGCCGACCGTTCGCCATAACCGCACTGGCCAGCGTATCACCGGCATAACCGGTCATTTTCTTGCCATCAAATGTAAAAGACAGCGGTTTGCTGCGATCTAAAAGCCGTCCCGCGCCACTATCATCAGGCAATCTGTAAGGTTTGCCGGTCATTTCGTCACCATTTTATCTTTAAAATATTCCGCCCATGAGCCGGTTGCAGCTTTCATCAGCTCAACCGGTGGCAACTCGCGAATGCTGTAATAGGCTTTAAACTCATTGGTTACCGTATCCCGCGCCGCATGAAACCACTTTCCGCAACCACGATCACAGCGCCAGCGTTCAAAGTGCAGGCCCTTGGGGTTATGGCGCATGAACAGGTAATCACGCTGTGCTTCATCGCTGATATTGGCCGGATTATCGGTTGCCGGACGGGTAATGTGGGCTTGCCCGCCACCATGAAAATCACCTTCTTCACCAACAACACCGCAGACCGGACATTTAATTTCTAACATTTTTCATTTCCTCCATTGTCCCGATCGTGAAAACCAGCTTGTTGGTTTTTGCGTGAATCGGCACAATTCTTAAATCAGTGTGCCACGCCTGAGGCGACGCTTTCATCAATGAATTCTCCACGCACAAAACGTTTCAGACCAAACGGTTCAGCAATCGGGTGAGGGCGGTCATTGGCGATGGTATCAGCAAAGACAAAGCCGGAGCCGGGAATGGATTTAAACCCGCCGGTGCCCCAGCCGCCATTGACATAAAGGCCCTTAACATCGGTCATTGAGATAATCGGCGAGCGATCACCGGTCATATCAACAATTCCGCCCCATTGCCGCATCATTTTCAAACGCGAGATAATCGGAAAGGTCTCAACCAGCGCCGTTGCTGTGTGCTCAAGTGAAGCAAAGCTGCCCCGCTGGGCGTAGTTGTTATAGGCATCAGCTCCCCCGCCAATCACCAACTCGCCCTTGTCGGACTGGCTTACATAACCATGAACAGTGTTGGCCATCACCACCACATCGATAACCGGTTTAATTGGCTCAGATACCATCGCCTGCAAACAAACGCTCTCAATCGGCATCGATACCCCGGCCATCTGCATGATGTGCGAGGTATGTCCGGCCGTCACAACCGCGACCTTTTTGGTGTTAATGGTACCGCGGGTGGTTTCAACCCCGACAATCTGGTCCCCGTCCCGCAACAGGCCGGTTACTTCACAGTTTTGAATGATATCCACGCCCATCTGGTCAGCTCCGCGAGCATAACCCCAGGCAACTCCGTCATGACGGGCAGTGCCGCCGCTGGCCTGATAATAAGCCCCCAAAATCGGATAGCGCGCATCATCACGGTCATTGATGATCGGCACCAGCTCTTTTACCCGCTGGCGGTCAATCATCTCGCACTCAAGTCCGGCAATCCGGTTGGCATGGGCGGTGCGCTGAAAACCGCGCAATTCGTGCTCTGTCTGGCACAGCATCAACAGGCCGCGCGGCGAGAACATGATGTTGTAATTAAACTCCTGCGACAGGTCAGCATAAAGCTTGTGAGCCAGATCATAAATGGCAATTGACGCGTCCTGCAGGTAGTTCGAGCGGATAATGGTGGTGTTGCGCCCGGTATTACCACCGCCAAGCCAGCCCTTTTCAACCACAGCGATATTGGTCATGCCGTGCTCTTTGGCCATATAATAGGCGGTAGCCAAACCATGGCCACCGGCACCGATAATAACCGCATCATAAGAGGGCTTGAGTTCTGGCGATCTCCAGGCCTTTTCCCAGCCTTTGTGATAGTTGAGCGCCTGACGTGCCAGAGAGAAAATTGAATATCGCATGATGACCTGAATTTTTTGTAATCTGATTTTGATGCAATTTTGCGTTAGAACGCTAGCACCGCGCATCTAATTGCGCTACCTGATAACGACAAAGTTTGTGAAAACTGCGACACAGCAACATAGAGCGTGATAGCAGGCTTTCAAAGTATGGTGTCCGAAGCAGAATGAGACAAAGAGTAAAGTAGTTATGGCATTGTGGATAATATTTTCCGCCCTGACGATTGTGGCGCTGATTTGGGTCATGTACCCGTTCTTGCGTTCCAGCAAACAAGCGGCACGAGAGCTTAATTTTGAAAGTGCTGTCTATCGTGATCAATTGCAGGAGCTTGAGCGCGATGCCGAACGCGGGTTGATCAGTGAAAAAGAAAAAGAATCGGCCCTGAACGAGGTTTCACGCCGGTTATTGGGGGCACAGACCAGCCACGAACAGGCCCCGGCTGCAATCACGATCAGGACAAGATCAAGCAATGTTATTGCGTTGGTTTCCGTTGTTGCCGTTGCCGGTGTGGCCGGTATGTTATACAAAAAAGTCGGTCGGCCTGAATTGCCCGATCAACCCCAGGAACAACGGATTGCAAATGCTGCAAAATCCGGTGATACGGCAGCGCTGCTGTTGCAGGTTCAGCGGTTTTTGGAGAAAAACCCCAAGGACATTCGTGGCTGGCGAGTTTTGGCCCCGGCTCTAAAGCGTGCCGGACGTTATAAAGAAGCAGCTGATGCCTATGCAAAAATGATGCAGCTGGATCGCATGACACCGCCAATATTGGTTGATTATGCTGAAAGTTTGATGATGGCCAATCAGGGCCTTCCCACCGACCAGATCAAACGGGCGCTTACAACTGCTCTTAAAATGGATAGTAAATACGCCAAAGCCCGCTTTTACTGGGCAATGGCCCTGCAGCAGGACGGCAAGCGTGATGAAGCGTTGAAAGAATGGCGCTTGATATTGGAGCAAAACCCTAAAAACCTGCAATTGCAAATGGCGGTTCAACGCCAAATTGCCGCCCTTGAGCCCGCCGGAAATACTGACGATGCCAAAATGCCCACCCTTGACAAGAGTCAACGCGAGGCGGCCGCAAACATGACACCCAAAGAGCGTCAGGAAATGATCCGCTCAATGGTGGAAAGACTGGCAGACCGTTTGAAGGAAAATGGCAAAGATCTGAACGGGTGGCAAAGGCTGATCCGGGCCCGTATGATGCTGGGTGAAAAAGATGCTGCCGCCATGGCCCTGAAAACGGCACAGGCAAATTTTAAAGATAACAAAGAGGCCCTGGCGCGTCTTGATCAGTTTTCCGGCTCGCTCGGTCTCAAATAAAAAGAGAATTAGAAATGGCTATGACACGAAAAAAACAACGCACAACGATGATCGTCGGCGGACTTGTTGTGTTGGGCATTGCCGTTGCAATCATTGCAACAGCGCTTAAAGATACGATTGTTTTCTTTTACACCCCCACCGAAGTGGCGGAAAAAAGCATTAGCCCGACCACACGGTTTCGTCTTGGCGGCCTGGTTGAAAAAGGCAGCGTCAAACGCGGTGAGGGTACAACAGTCAGTTTTACGGTTACCGACAATGCCCAGACCATAAATGTTCAATACACCGGCACCTTGCCGGATCTGTTTCGCGAAGGTCAGGGCGTTGTAACCGAAGGCAAACTTGACCGTGCCGGTACTTTTATTGCTGATAGTGTGCTGGCCAAGCACGATGAAAATTATATGCCCAAGGAAGTTGCCGACAGTTTGAAAAAACAGGGCTATTGGAAACATACCGAAGACGAGAAAAAACAACCTGAGAGTTAAGCTGGAAAGTTAAGGAGCAAAATAGTGATTACTGAAACAGGACACTTCGCACTGGTACTGGCTTTCGCGCTGGCACTTTTTCAGACAATTGTGCCGATGTATGGCGCTGCAAAAAATGATCGGTCCTTCATGGCAACCGCATCACCGGCAGCACTGGCGCAATTTGCCCTTGTTTCACTCTCTTTTGCCTCGTTGACTTATGCTTATTTGTCCTCAGACTTTTCCATCAAGAATGTCTATGCCAACTCACATTCGGCCAAACCGCTGATCTATAAAATTTCCGGAGTATGGGCCAATCATGAAGGCTCATTGCTGCTATGGGTTTTGATTCTGACGCTGTTTGGTGCTGCTGTTGCGGTTTTTTCAAATAATCTGCCGCAAAGCCTGAAAGCCCGGGTGCTGGCCGTACAAGGTTCTATATCCACTGCTTTTCTCGGTTTTATCCTGCTGACCTCAAATCCGTTTGAACGCCTCAGCCCGTCACCGATTGAGGGCACCGGTATGAACCCGATGTTGCAGGATCCGGCGCTGGCTATTCACCCACCGCTGCTCTATGCCGGTTATGTTGGCTTGTCTGTCTCCTTTTCATTTGCCATTGCCGCCTTGCTGGAAGGCAAGGTTGATGCAGCTTGGGCCCGTTGGGTTCGCCCGTGGACGCTGGCTGCATGGATGTTTTTAACCATCGGCATCGCCCTTGGTTCTTGGTGGGCTTATTATGAACTTGGCTGGGGTGGCTGGTGGTTCTGGGATCCGGTGGAGAATGCCTCATTCATGCCCTGGCTGGTCGCCACCGCATTGTTGCACTCGGCCGTCGTGGTCGAAAAACGCAACGCTCTGAAAGTCTGGACGATACTTCTGGCAATTCTGGCCTTTTCGCTCTCCCTGGTGGGCACATTCATTGTCCGCTCCGGCGTGCTGACCTCGGTTCATGCCTTTGCTTCAGACCCGGAACGGGGTGTTTTCATTCTGGCAATCCTGTGTTTCTTTGTCGGTGGCAGTCTTGCCTTATATGCTTGGCGGGCACCGATTCTGAAAGCTGGCGGGATTTTCGCCCCGCTCAGTCGTGAGGGTTCGCTGGTCATCAATAATCTGTTTCTGGCTGTTGCCGCATTCGCGGTTCTGACTGGCACCCTTTTCCCGCTGGTTTATGAAGCCTTGACTGGTGGAAAAATCTCTGTCGGCCCACCGTTTTTCAATCCGGTGTTTGGTATGCTGATTATACCATTGCTGCTGCTTGTGCCTCTGGGGCCGTTGTTGTCGTGGAAGCGGGCTGATGTCCTTGGCGCGATGCAGCGCTTGTGGGCTGCTGCTGCAATTTCCGTTCTGGTGGCGCTGCTCGTTATGATCTTTAAAGAGCGCGGTCCATGGGCTGCCCCACTTGGCATAGCTCTGGGTATCTGGCTGATTGTTGGCTCGCTAACCGAATTGGCGGTGCGGACAAAGTTTCTGCGTGCACCATTTGGCACCTTCCTGTCGCGGTTAAAGGGCTTGCCCGGCGCTGCTATTGGCATGGCGCTGGCCCATGCCGGAGTTGGTGTCATGGTAATTGGTATCGTTGCGATCACCGCCTGGAAAGTTGAGAAGATCGTTGTGCTCAAAGAAGGTGCCAGCATTACCGTGGCTGGATCAAAGGTAACCTTTGTTTCAGAAACCAAAGGTGAAGGACCGAACTACTCGGCCGAAACAGGTCGCTTTGACATTACGGTCGATGGCAAGTTCATCACCACGCTTTATTCTGAAAAACGTGCTTTCCGTCCCAGTGGCCAGCCGACAACCGAGGTTGGTATCCATCCATACTGGTCCGGTGATCTGTATGTTGTCATGGGCGATGCGATTAAAACCGGTGGCCGGACTGTCAGGGTTTATTTCAACCCGCTGGCACCGCTGATCTGGTTTGGCCCGCTTATCATGTTTATTGGTGGTATGTTCTCGCTGTTTGATCGGCGCTACCGGGTTGGCGCGCCGAAACGCGCCAAACAAGCTGTCATGCAGCCAGCAGAGTAAGGAGGAGTAGGGCGATGAGAACTCTTTTAGCAACCTTGCTGGCTCTTTCATTTTTGACTTTCCCGGCAATGGCGGTCGAGCCTGATGAAATCCTCGATGACCCGGTGCTGGAAGCCCGGGCCAGAGATTTGTCTACTAATCTGCGTTGTCTGGTTTGTCAGAACCAGTCCATAGACGACTCCAATGCCGGCCTGGCCAAAGACCTGCGGGTCTTGTTGCGCGAGCGGCTGGTGGCTGGTGACAGCGATGAGCAGGCCATCGGCTATATCGTCAGCAAATATGGTGAATATGTTCTGCTGAAACCAAAATTTGCTTTCCATACCCTGTTTCTCTGGCTCAGCCCGTTCGTCTTGCTGGCCATCGGCATGTTTGCGCTGTTTCATATGCGCTCGCGTCCGGTTGCCACAACCAAAGAAAATGTCCTCAGTGATGAAGAGAAAAAGCGTCTGCAGGAGCTAATGCAGAAAGACGGATAGATGACGCAAAAAATCGAGTTCACCGGAAGTCAGGGCGACAAACTTGCAGCACGTCTCGACAGCCCGGCTGCCACGCCCAAAGCTTATGCCCTGTTTGCCCACTGCTTTACCTGCTCCAAAGATATTTTTGCAGCCTCGCGTATCGCCCGGGCATTAACGGCAGATGGTATCGCTGTTTTGCGCTTTGACTTTACAGGCCTAGGGGCGAGCAAGGGTGAATTTGCCAATACAAATTTTTCCTCAAATATTGAAGACTTGGTGTTGGCGGCCAACTTTCTGCGCGATGAGTTTGAAGCACCGCAACTGCTGATCGGTCACTCTCTGGGTGGTGCGGCGGTTTTGGCCGCAGCTGAAAAAATCCCTGAAACAAAAGCTGTTGTAACCATCGGTGCTCCAGCTGATATTGAGCACGTGCTGGCAAATTTCGGTTGCAGTCTCAAACAAATCGAGCGTGACGGCGTTGCCAATGTATCACTGGCCGGGCGCGACTTTACCATTAAGTCGCAATTTGTTGAGGATGTCCGCCAACAAGCCCAGGAACAACGCATAAAAAACCTCAAAAACCCGTTGTTGATATTCCATTCTCCCATTGATCAGACCGTCGGTGTTGACAACGCCACCAAAATATTTGTTACCGCCAGACATCCCAAAAGTTATGTCTCGCTTGATAACGCTGATCATTTGTTAAGTCGCCACCAAGATGCTGTGTATGTGGCAGAAGTGCTGGCCGCATGGGCATCGCGGTATTTACAGACGACAACGCCTGTAGAGACATCCGGCCATACCCACGCAGCAGTTCGGGTTGAAGAAACCGGCGCTTCAAAGTTCCAGCAAAAAATAACAACCGGCAAACACCAGTTGCTGGCCGATGAGCCTGAAAGCGTTGGAGGAGCCGATACTGGTCCTTCTCCGTATGATTACCTCTCTGTAGCGTTGGGTGCCTGTACGACAATGACCATGCGCATGTATGCCGACCACAAGGGCTATGATATCGGCAAATTAAGCGTAGAGGTCTCGCACGCTAAAATTCACGCACAAGACTGTGCAGATTGCGGTGAAGGCAAATCAGGCCGGATCAACCGCTTTGAGCGGGTCATCTCGGTGGAAGGTAATCTGCCTGATGACATTGCCGACAAGCTGCTGAAAATTGCCGACAAGTGCCCGGTGCATAAAACGCTGGAAAAGAGCTCTGTTGTTGCAACAAAACTGGTTGATCAGAACTAAGCTGCTTGCGATTTCTTATCGGTCGAAATCACGCGCTCTTTTGGAATAATCAGCGTTGCTGTAGTGCTGAAACCATGCTCACTTTCAATGGAAAAAGTCATACCGTGCAATTGGGCAAGTTTGCTGACAATTGACAAGCCCAAACCGGTGCCATGAATTTCGGCAAGATGAGGGTCGTTGGCTCGTTTGAAAGGCTGAAGAATTTCCTCCAGATCAGCTTCAGGAATACCAATGCCATTGTCATGGACGACAATCTTGAGATCACCATTTAGCTCCAAGCTGGAATTGATTTTAACCTGCCCGTTGTCAAAAGAATAGCGAACAGCATTTCCAACCAGGTTGATCAGTATCTGATTAACGGAACGCTCATCAGCAAGAAGTTTGACCTCTTTGTCCTCGCACTCGATAACCATGTTGATATTTTTATCTTCGATTTGTTTGCGCAAAGTTGTTTCGCAAAAACGAATCGGGTCAATAAGGTAAAAGTCCTGTTCATTGAACGCATGGGCTCCAGAATCAAGTCGGTTCAAATCAAGCAAATCATTGACGAAAGACAAAAGGTGTCCGGCGCTTTTTTCGATATGGCCCAGAAACTCTGTTTGTTCGTGAGGTTTGAGCGTACCAGGTGTTGCCTGTCTTAACACACTCGAAAACCCGAGAATTGAGTTGAGGGGTGTTTTCAGTTCATGAGCGAGATTGGCGAAATATTCCGTTTTGCTTTTGCTGTCTTTTTCAGCATTCTCACGGTCTTTTTTCTGTATATTCTGATATTTTGATACCGCTTTTGCCATGGCATTGAAACGTTCCTGCATATCCTTGAATTCATGCGGCACATGCCAGCTGTTGTCTATGCTTACGGTCACGCCATGGTCACCTTCTTCCACAGCCTGTGCGGCTTTGAGCACATTATTCAGCGGTTCCATGACCTTTCGAGCAATAAACAACGCAGCCAGACCGGCAACTAAAATGCACATGATAAAGAGGGTGAAAATGGTGTTATGAGCCGATTTTGCCGCCATTTTCAACTCAGAGACCGGTTGCGGGATCATCACGCTCCATCCGGTATTATTAATTGAGGCAAACCCGGCAATCATGTCGGCTTTCAGGGCCGGTGAGTAAAACGTTTCAACCCCGGTTTCACCTGCCAGCATGCGTTTTGCAATGGAAATTTGTGCAATGTTTTTGCGGGTGGCGGCCCAGGAAGGTTTCGGATGAGCCAGCAAATTTCCCTTTTGATCGATAATAGCCGCGTGACCTTTTTCACCGAATGCGACAGCTTTGCCGAGATCGACAAAATATTTTGTGGTCACCGCACCGACAACCAGCGTGTCATCGAATTTTTGCACAATAAACAGCAGCGATTGGCCGTGTGGCCCAGCCATGACCGGCGAGAAAACCGGCTTGTCTTCTTTTGCCAACGACTTGAACGTTTCAAAGAATTTGGCAGGCATCTTGTCAGGGCAGGGGATGGTTTTAGGTGCGGCCTGCGCTATCACGACGCCGGTTTGAATGTTTGCAACGCAAAAATGGCGGAAACTTAACGTGTTGATAAAGGAGTCAATGTTCGCAAGTTTGTTTCTGGCAACAAGATTTGATGCAACAAATTCGAAACTTGCCGTTAAATCCGTATGGTAACGTCTTAGCGCAGCGCCCAGGTTTCGGGCAATTAGCAAATGTTGATTTTCAACATTGGCAACTTCTTTTTTATACATGATGTCGCTCAGCGAAAACCATAGAATAACAAACGGAATAGCGACTGCCGCGCTGAAGATTAAAAATATCTGTTTACTGAACTTCATTATTTGGCCCTCCACACACGACAGGCAGAATGCCCCATATTCGTTGATAAATTGCCTAGGAGGATGGTTAAAAGTTTTCAAAGATTACTGATATTTCATCTTGCCGAAAGGTTGCTGTAAGGCCGGTTTGTTTAAGGGTGTTGTTATGACTGCCCGAAACTCCCTGGAGAAAAATATGACTTTGAACCACAAAAGTGTTTCCTCTAACTCTGCCAATGTTCAGGCCAAAAGATCCTCAAAAACCGTAGCAGCGTTGGTTGCCGGTGCGCTGCTTGGTGCCACCGGATTGACAATTGCCACCAGTATTGTGCCCACCCAGCCTGCAAAAGCTGAATCGGTGCTAAATCGGGCTCCACGCCAGGGTTTTGCTGATCTTGTCGAACAGGTAATGCCAACTGTTGTCAGTGTTGAAGTGCGTTTTTCTCAAATTGCCAACCGGCTGGATGAAAAGATGTCACCGATGGAGTTCTTTGACCGTTTCTCAAAAGGCCATGGCAAAGAGTTTCGCTCCAAGCCCCGTAAACGTTCCCGCAGTGGTCGCGCGTCTGGTTCAGGTTTCATAATTTCAGCCGATGGTTATGTTGTTACCAACAATCACGTGGTTAAAAACGCATCCGAAGTTGTGGTAAAATTAGCCAATGGCGACGAATATCAAGCCAAAGTGGTTGGTAAAGACCCCAAAACCGACCTCGCCGTTCTCAAGCTTAAATCCAAAAAGACTTTTAAGTTTGTCAAACTGGCGGCAAAAGATCCCCGGGTCGGAGATTGGGTGGTTGCTGTTGGTAACCCCTTTGGTCTGGGCGGCACGGTAACAACCGGTATTGTGTCGGCCAGCGGGCGAAATATCGGTTCTGGCCCCTATGATAATTTCCTGCAGATTGATGCTTCAATCAACAAGGGAAACTCCGGCGGTCCGGCCTTTAATCTCAATGGCGAAGTGATTGGCGTTAACACAGCAATTTTTTCTCCTTCAGGCGGCAGTGTCGGCATCGGTTTTGCTATTCCGGCATCAACCACCCGGCAGATTGTTGCTGATTTGATCAGCAAGGGCAGTGTTACCCGCGGCTGGCTCGGCGTTCAAATTCAAGCGGTAACCAAAGATATCGCCCGCTCATTGGGTTTGAAAAAGGCCAGAGGTACGTTGATTGCCGGTGTCAACAAAGGCTCACCAGCTGAAAAAGCTGGCCTGAAACCCGGTGACACGATTACCAGCGTTAACGGCAATAACATCAAGGGTCCGCAAGATCTGGCCCGCAAAATTGCCGGTATTAAACCGGGCGAAACCCTTGACGTGGCAATCGTGCGTAAAGGGGCTGAAAAAATCCTCAAAGTTGAAATCGGCACCATGCCTGGTGCTGATAAACTGGCTGGCGTGATAAAACCACAAGACACTGACGAGCCGAAACTGGCAAAGCTTGGACTTGCGGTAGAAACGGCTGAAGACGGCAGAGGCTTGGTGGTGCGTCAGGTTGATCCCGACGGGATTGCCGCCAAAAAAGGCATTCGTCGCGGTGATGTTATTGTCGAGGTTGATGGCATAGACATCGATGCGCCCGAGGCTCTTAAAGCGGTTTTGGAAAGGTCTGCAAAAGCTGGCAGGGAAACCGTGCTGCTGCTGCTGCGCTCACGTGATCGCCAGCGCTTTGTAGCATTGCCTTTGAAAAAAGAGCGCTCGTAAACAATGTTCCCGAACCATCGCAAAATTACTGCCATGATGGCGCGATGGTTCTTTTCGCAACGCCCTGAACCTTTCCCCAAGTAACCCCTCCTTGTGGTTCAGGTGCGTTGCGAAATTTTTGCTTTTTTGCCGGGTAACTTTTTAAGGATGACAAAAGGTGTTAAACCCGCTTAATACGTCTCAGGAACAAGTGCACAACCAATATGCGAAACAGGCATTGTCTATGCGAATTTTGATCATTGAAGATGATTTGGAAGCTGCCGGCTGGCTCAGTAAAGGCCTGTCCGAAAGTGGCCATGTGACCGACCACGCCAGCGATGGTGAAACCGGCTTGGCGCTGGCAACCTCAGAACCCTTTGACGTGTTGATTGTTGACCGGATGTTGCCAAAAATGGACGGTCTTGAAATCATCCGCAATGTCCGCAAACAAGGTATCAAAACACCCATCCTGATTTTAAGTGCGCTGTCAGAAGTTGATGAAAAAGTCGAAGGCCTGCGCGCCGGTGGTGATGATTATCTGGCCAAACCTTATGCTTTTTCCGAGTTGCTGGCCCGGGTGGAAGGGCTTGTCCGCCGTCCCGATACTGAACCGCAACAAACGGTTTTACTGGCTCAGGATCTGGAAATGGACCTTCTGTCTCGCAAGGTTAAACGGGCCGGTCAGGAAGTTTTGCTGCAACCGCGCGAATTCAAATTGCTTGAGTATCTGATGCGTAACGCCGGAAAGGTTGTCACCCGCACAATGCTGCTAGAGAACGTCTGGAACTATCATTTTGACCCGCAAACCAACGTCATTGATGTTCATATTTCCAGACTGCGCGGCAAAATCGACAAGGATTTTGACACTCCGATTCTCGAAACCATACGCGGTGCAGGGTATATGATCCGTGCGCATAAACCTTAAAGTCCTAAAAACCTCAACCTTCCGGCTTGCCGCCATCTATTTGACGGTTTTTGCCATTTCGATCGGCGCGGTGCTCAGTTATGTCTACTGGAACACCGTCGTCCTGCTACAGGACCAGACCAACGATACCATCGGCGCCGAAGTGCAAGGTCTGGCCGAGCAATATCGCCAGCGGGGTTTGAGCGGTCTTCTCGAGGTCATTAAAGAACGCTCTAAAGAAAACACCGGGTCGGTTTATCTGTTCACCAATTTTGTTGGCCGACGCATGGCCGGTAATCTCGATAGCTTGCCGGTCGGGGCCGTTGGCAATGAGGGCTGGTTTGAATTTCCCTACAGCGCACGAACCCAAACCGGTCGCGAAAAACACATCGCCCGCGCCTATCATTTGGAACTTGCCGGTGGTTTCACACTGGTTGTTGGCCGGGATGTGGAGGAACGCCGAAAGTTTGCCGGATTGATCCGCACAGCATTGTTTTGGGCACTGGGATTGGCTGCCGTATTTGGCGTTAGTGGCTCCCTGCTGATGAGCCGCAATTTTCTCGCCCGAATCGACTCTATTTCTGCAACCAGCCGGACTATTATGGCCGGTGACCTGACCGGACGAATGCCGGTAACCGGCACCGGTGATGAACTGGACCGGCTTTCTCTTAGTCTGAACGACATGCTCGATCAGATCGAGCGCCTGATGTCGGGAATGAAGGAAATCTCAAGCAATGTCGCCCACGATTTGCGCACTCCGCTGACCCGCATGCGCAGTCGGGTTGAAGCGGCATTGCGGTCCAACGTGCCGGGCGAACAGCGAGCTGCCCTTGAAACAACATTGGTCGAAACAGATCAATTACTGGTAACATTCAATGCGCTATTGTCCATCGCCAAGGCGGAATCGGGTCAGGCAAGAGCCGGGTTTACCGATGTTGATATAGGTGAACTCATTGAGGAAATGGCTGATTTGTACGAACCGCTGATTGAAGATCAGGAAGGTAGTTTGAACGTTCATGTCGAGCCCGGTACCAAAATGAAAGCCGACCGGCAATTGCTCGCCCAAATGCTTACCAACCTGATTGATAACGTCATGAAATACGGCCTTGATCCCAAAACCGGCCAACCTCACGTGGAACTGTTTGCCGGTCATTCAGCCGGTCAGGTGACCATTTATGTGGCCGACAAGGGCGTAGGCATTGACGAAAAAGATCACCAGCGGGTAACAGAGCGTTTCGTTCGCCTTGAAAAAAGTCGCTCAGCCCCCGGCAACGGCCTCGGCCTGTCTCTGGTAAAAGGCGTAATAGAACTCCACAACGGCACCCTCAACCTGCAAGACAACAACCCTGGCTTGAAAGTAGTTATGCGGTTTAACAAGTAACTTTCATCAAACCGTAAGCCGTTCTAGTGTGGGCTTATGACAACAAAAAGTGCTGATTCTTTACTCGCCGGTTCGCCTTTTCTTAAAGGTTTGGCCGATCGTTATCCTGATTGTTTGACAACGGGCCCTGCTGAAATAATAGCCGCGGTTTGCTCTGTTCTGGCAAGTGAGGTGGTCAGTGGTGGCGATGAGAATGTCCTGAAACAAAACCTGCGCATTGCCCGTAACAAGGCGGCGCTGGCTATTGCGCTGGCTGATCTTAAAGGTCAGTGGTTGCTGGATGAAGTGACGGAAAACCTTACCAATGTTGCCGATGCCTGTTTGAATGCAACGATAAACTGGCTGTTGCGGGATGCCGGGCGTCAGGGCAAACTTGTCGGGCTTGATAATGACAATCCGGCGTTCGGCAGTGGTTATGTGGTTATGGCCATGGGCAAGCACGGCGCTCATGAGTTGAACTTTTCATCCGATGTCGATCTCATTGTCCTGTATGATCCCGAGATCGCTCCGCTGGGTGAAAATGTCGAGCCCTCGACCTTTTTTGTCCGCATGACCAAACGCATTGTTACCGTGATGCAGGATGTCACCAAGGATGGTTATACCTATCGGGTTGACTTGCGTCTGCGTCCTGATCCTCGGGCAACGCAGGTGGCAATTTCCTTTAACGCAGCCCTTAATTATTATGAAAGCATGGGCCAGAATTGGGAACGGGCAGCAATGATCAAGGCCCGCCCGGTCGCTGGAGACATGGAGTTGGGCGCGCGTTTCCTCAAAGAAATACAACCCTTCATCTGGCGCAAATATCTTGATTTTGCCGCCATCGCCGAAGTGCATTCGCTCAAACGACAAATCCATGCGGTTAAGGGCCATGGCGAAATTGCCATTCTCGGCCACAATGTAAAGCTCGGACGCGGCGGCATTCGCGAGATTGAGTTTTTTGTTCAAACCCAACAATTGATCGCTGGTGGCCGCAACAAGTTTTTGCGCGGCATCGCAACCCTCGACATGCTTGACCGGCTGGTTGAGGCGGACTGGATAAGCAGCCAGGCAGCGAGCGACCTTAAAGACGCCTATCGGTTTTTGCGTCAGGTTGAGCACCGTATTCAGATGGTTGCCGATCAGCAAACCCATCAATTGCCCGGCGATCAGCAACGCTTTGATGATCTGGCAA
>DAOUPT010000015.1 GCA_030626025.1 Anderseniella sp.
ATCCGTGAAGGCTTTCACCCTCGCCCTCTCCACTCCAACATGACTCCCTGACCCAATATTTAGTGTCAGTTTATGAAGTCCGTCAGCCTAGACAGGAAACATCAAGAAACCGTCAGCACCGCATCAGCGGCGCCAGCTCCTTGAGTGAGTGGGGTTATAGGCAAAACTCCAGAAACCGTCAAGAAACTTTTTTGAATTTTCGTCTTTTTTATTTTTTTCTTAAAAATCGGCATAAATCAGTCGATTAATTGCCAAAAGATGTCAAATTCCTTACCTGTTACGTCTTCTGTGTACCATTGTGACTCACCTCTCTCGCAGAGTCAAATTGAGTCTCAATGCTGCAGCGCGGCAAAAAACCGAATTAGCAACTAAAAACTGCAACGTAGAAAGTCGCTTTTCCGATTCTTAAAGCACATCGAGCGGAATTTTCAGATATCGCCGACCATCTTCTTCCGGTTTTGGCATTTTCCCGGCCCGCATATTAACCTGTACCGATGGAATGATGAGCTTGGGGACGCTTAACGTTTCATCGCGCGCCGACCGCATGGCGACAAACGCATCTTCATCAATACCATCCTTAACATGGATATTTGTCGCTCTTTGCTCGGCAACCGTGGTTTCCCAGCTAATGTCACGGCCATTGGGCCCATAATCATGACACAAGAACAACCGCATGTTGGTTGGCAGGTTCAGAACCTTTTTGATTGACCGGTAAAGCTGTCCGGCATCACCACCGGGAAAATCAGCCCGGGCTGTGCCGCCATCAGGCATAAACAGCGTATCACCAACCAGCGCCGCATCGCCAACCACATGAACCATGCAGGCTGGCGTATGTCCCGGTGTGTGCATGGCAAAGGCTGTCATATTACCGATCATGTAAACATCACCGTCTTTGAACAACTTGTCAAACTGGCTGCCATCACGCTCAAACTCGGTTCCCGCGTTAAAAACTTTACCAAAGATTTCCTGAACATCGGTGATTTTCTCGCCAATGCCAATTTTACCGCCAAGCTTGCTTTGGATATATGGCGCGGCCGACAAATGATCCGCATGGGCATGGGTCTCAATCAACCATTCCACCTTCAGGCCGTTTGTTTCAATGAAAGCAATAATTTCGTCAGCCGACTCATATGAAATTCGTCCAGCGTTATAATCAAAATCCAGCACCGAATCGTAAATGGCGCAGGCTTTGGTTTCAGCGTCGCTGACCACGTAGCTGACCGTATTGGTTGGCCTATCAAAAAACGCCTCAATCGGCGCATGCACGCCCATATCAACAGGGTAACCCATATCAACGGGATGAGAAGTGTCTGACATTGGCATCTCTGGCTTTCTATATATTAGTTTTTTCAAATGTAATGGTTTTGCCAACCACTTCAAGGGGTGCTATTGAGTCTTGAAACATCCACACAAATGAGAACCCGAAACATGTCTGACATGCAAGACGCCCCGTCTTTTCACCGTAATAAACAACCAATGCTGTCTGTTTTAACGCCACTACTAGATGGTGATGAAAAACATGTGCTCGAGATCGCTTCGGGTTCGGGACAACACGGACCCTTTTTTACCGATACCCTGGCAAACTTGCGATGGTGGCCGAGTGACATTAGCACCCAAGCCCTCAATTCCATTAATGCCTGGCGCACCCATCTCAACGCCAACGCCGTCAATGCCCCACAAATTGTCGATGTAACAGGGGCTGACTGGCGCGATGACAACCAGCTGGACCAGGGACCGGAAAAATTTGACTGTATATTGTCGATGAACATGATCCACATCGCCCCCTTTGCCGCCACCACCGGCTTGATCGAAGGGGCATCAAAACGTTTGAATTCCAGCGGTTTTCTAGTCTTTTACGGCCCGTTCAAACGCCATGGCGAACATACTGCACCCAGCAATCAGGCATTTGATGAAAGCCTGCAAAGCCGTAACGCTGATTGGGGTATCCGCGATCTGGAGGAAATTATCGATCTCGCCGACAAAAACCACCTTGCCCACAGCAACACCATTGAAATGCCCGCAAATAATCTGGTTGTCATCTTCAAACGATAAATATGCCGACGTAAATCAAACTGCCAGGTGGCGGAAGTCTTGGACCACGCCGAGATAAACCTCACGCTTGAACGGTACAATCAGATCAGCAAGGTCATCCATTCTGGCCCAACGCCATTCATCGAACTCGGCCGTATGACCAATGCCGGAAATATCCACTTCGCTATCATCACCGGTAAAGCGCAAGGCAAACCAGCGCTGCTCCTGACCGCGAAACTTGCCCTTCCAGGCAATACCAATCAAATGATCGGGTAAATCATACCGGTAGGGTACAGGCGCTTCGGCAATGATTTCAGCTGACTTGACCCCGGTTTCCTCGGCCAGTTCGCGCAAGGCAGCCGTTTGTCCGTCTTCGCCCTTGTCAACACCACCTTGCGGCATTTGCCACCAGCTTCCGGCCCCCTCATCATCATGACGGTCAACCTGCTTGCGCCGTCCGACCCAGACCAGACCTTGACGATTAAGCAGCATGACCCCCACACAATGGCGATAGGCTGTTGGTTGCTCTTTAGCTTTGCTCATTTCAAGTCTTTGCCCCCTTATAGGCAAGTGAAAGCGGCACCAGCAAAAACCCACGCTCTTCGAGATCACGCGACCACGTCTCAACCGCGTCAATGGTATTGGCAAGTCCGGTACCCGTAGCAATAGCCAACCCTTTCTTGCGGGCGATGTTTTCCAGATCAAGCAGGGTTTGTTGAATGGCCGAAAAAGCTTGATCACCATTAATGGTAATGTCCGCTGCCCGGCTGGGTAAATTTGCCGCGCGGGCAATTGACTTGATCAAGGTCTCACCATTTGAGCTGTCATCAAAAAAAACCAGCCCCCGCGATTTCAACTGTGAGAACACCGGCAGCAAGGCCCCACCATCTGAGGTGAATTTGCCACCCATATAATTTGTCACGCCACTATAACCTGTAAACCGGCTCATCAGCCATTTCAGGTTTTTAAGATTCTCCAAAGGCTCGGCGCTGGCCAGCAAGGTTCTCGGTCCCGGATTGATACCTGGATAACCAAAGGGTTCCATCGGTAAATGCAGCACAACTTCATGCCCGCGCTGACGCGCCTTGTTGATCATACCCTGCAAATTACGCCCATAAGGGGCAAAAGCAAAAGTAACCTGGCCGGGCAATTCCCTGATTGCCTGATTGGTCAATTCGACATTGATGCCCATGCCGCCAATCACCAGAGCGATTTTCGGTTTGGCTGACCGCAAAACCGCCTTGCTCAATTTGCTGGAATAAACATCAAAAGGCTTACGACCGTTTTTGGCAATTTTCGGCAATGTACCAAAGGGTCCGCGCTCACTAACTGCGCTAACCGGCGCCCGCCGCAAGGGCCGGACAATCATCCGCCCCGCTCGCTGAATAACAGCAAAACGCTGCTTGCCCGCCGCAGCCCGGTCTGCTGCCAGATCAGCCGGGTCCGGTTCCGGCGGAATATCCTTATCCACAACGTTCTGATCATCAGTTTTTTTAGGTGTACTGGCAGTGGAAATCTTTTCCAGAGGGCGAATTTTCATCGCCACGACCGGTTCACCGGCAAAAGGAACATCGTGAAAATAAAGCCAAACCCCACCAGCCAGCATTGCCAAACCCGCCACCACCGATGCTGATTGCAACGCTGTAGGTTTAAGACGGTTCAAACGATCGCCCAATGTACGCCGTTTGAGAGGTTCTCGAAGGTTCTCTTGCATGAAATTCCAGTTCAACTGATTCGTAGTCCACTATACTGAATCAACTCATTCCAGTCGTCAAAAACTATTCACAAAAAAGGCCCAGGCTTTTATCAAGCACAGGCCTCTTTGAATATTGTCAGAAAACGGAAATTAATTGGTTCCAGCTTTTTCCTTTTCATCAGCTTTAGGCTGAACAGCTTCAACCGCTTTTTTGATCGGTATTTTGGATTCCTCAATAACCGTTTTCACATCCTTGCCGTGCAACAAGGCAACAGCCGCATGGAACTGCTTGTCTTTTTTCCGGTCGCGGGGCACATAGGCAGAAGACCCTGACTCTTCTTTCTTTTTACCCTTTTTACCTTCATTTTGCAGATGACCGCGCAAGCTGGCTTCACCGGTTTTTTGATTCTTGACCAAAACTTTCAAATCATCGGGCAATTCCTGCTCAATCTTGACATCCGGCACAATCCCCTTGGCTTGAATAGAGGTTCCAGAAGGTGTGTAATAACGCGCCGTTGTAAGACGAATTGCGCCCTGACCGGCAAGCGGGATGATCGATTGCACTGATCCCTTGCCAAATGACCGGGTTCCCAGAATTGTCGCCCGTTTATGGTCACGAAGCGCACCTGCAACAATTTCAGATGCCGAGGCAGAACCGCCATTGATCAGCACGACGATAGGCTTACCATCGGTCAGATCACCTTTTCTTGCCGCCCAACGCTGGGTTTCCGAGGCATTGCGCCCTCGGGTTGAAACAATTTCACCACGTTCAAGAAATGTGTCTGAAACCGAGATCGCCTGATCGAGCAAACCGCCTGGATTGTTGCGCAGATCAACAATATAGCCCTTCAACTTGTCGCCGTTCTGTTCTTTCAGTTTTTTCAGCGCTTTATTGAGGCCATCTTGAGTTTGTTCGGAAAAAGTCGTGATCCGCACATAACCGATATCGCCTTCTTTTGATGATTTGACTGATTTAACTCTGATAATATCGCGAACAATTGTGATCTCAATCGGTGCTTTTTTCCCTTTACGAACGATGGTCAACACCAATGGAGTGTTCACCTTGCCGCGCATTTTATCAACCGCCTGGCTAAGGGTCATGCCGCGAACTTTTTCACCATCAAGATGGGTGATCAGGTCATTTGACATCACCCCGGCTTTTGCCGCCGGTGTGTCGTCAATCGGCGTCACCACTTTAATAACGCCATCAGCCATCGTGACTTCAATGCCAAGACCGCCAAACTCGCCGCGTGTCTGCTCGCGCATATCCTTAAACCGCTTGGGACTCATATAGCTTGAATGGGGATCAAGCGATGCCAGCATACCATTGACAGCTGCCTCCACCAGTTTTTCTTCATCCGGTGCCTCGACATAATCGGCCCGAATACGGTCAAATACATCGCCAAACAAATTGAGTTGCCGGTAGGTGCTGCTACCAGCTGCCGTTGCAACACTCAGCGCATGCCAGCCGCCGGTTGCCGCCATAGCGCCAATGGCAATCAATCCAAGTGATTTCAGCATATTCTTTCGCATTAGTTCTCTACCTTTTTAAAATTCAGCACCTTGTGCTCTGGCCCCCACCAGGCTGATGGATCAACCGGACCGCCATTTTTTCTAAACTCTATATATAGCACTGGTTGGCGAACGTCCAATGCCGAGGTTATCAAAGTTCCGCGAGCCGCCTTATCACCCATAGAGCCAATTGGTTCGCCAGCGATTATTTGCTGCCCGGTCATTACCTCAATTTTATCCAGTCCGCCAAGCAACATACGATAACCCTCGCCGACATTCAAAATTAACAATTGTCCATATGACCGAAATTCCCCCGCAAACTCAATAACTCCACTTGCCGGTGCTGTAACTTGCGCCTGTTTTCGCGTCCCCAGCAACATCCCTTGAGAACGTTGGCCAAGTTTGTTTTTCTGATTAAAACCCCGCAGCAATTGCCCGTGAGCTGGCAATGACAATCGCCCTTTTGACTTGGTAAAAGCAATTTTTGGCCGCAACAGCCTTGCTTTTCTTGCCGCTTCTGCCTTGCGGGCCGCTTCGGTTTTTAGTTTTTCCGCCCTGATTTTTTCCTGTCTGATTCGCGCCAGCAACTGGTTGAGGTTTTTAGCCCTGGCCACCAACGCCGCCGTGCGTTTGTTTTCTGCATCCAGTTGTGAACGAGTTTTGCGGACAAAACTTTTTTTGCGATCAAGCAGGGTTTTCAGTTCCGCCCGCACCCCATCAAGGGTTTTGTTTTCGTTTTTCAGATCTCTCTGAGCCGTAACAAGCGATGCCCTGACATTTTTCAACACCACAAGGTCACGGCGAATAATTGTGGTTTCAGCTTTAATGGCCGGAATAATCGCACCAAACAATGTAGCGCTGCGAATAGCTGCCAGCGCATCATGCGGATGGGCAACAAGCGGTGGCGGCGGGTCCCGCTCAAGTCGCTGTAAACCAACCAGCAATTCACCGAGCGCATCACGGCGTCTGGTCAGTTTTTCAAGCAATTGTCGTTGGTCCTGATTAAGCAGGGAAATTTTTCGTTCGCCGTCAGAAAGTCTCGCTTCGCCGCGCTGGGTTTTAGCGGCCAGTTTGATAAGTCGTCGGGAAATCTCAAGAGCTTCAGTTTCCAGCGCTGTCAATTCGCGATTGATCTGTTTTTCGCGTTGTTCAGACTGTTGCAACTGCCGCTCGATGCCCTGCAATTCATCGGTTGTTTGGGCTTTTCCCGTTTGAGCATCGGTTTGGGCCATTGCCAGCCCACATGACAGACCAGCAATCACAGACATCACGATGGCAATTCTGCCAAACAACCTGCTGCAAATTAAACCCACAAAAACACCTTCAAGAACGATGATAGGGATGATTCAGTAATATGGTCACCGACCGGTATATTTGCTCTGCCAACATGATTCGCACAAGCCGGTGTGGCCATGTCATCCGGCCAAATGAAATTTTAAGCGCGGCACCATCCAGCAGACTGGCATCATGCCCGTCAGGCCCGCCGATCAGAAACGCCAAATCCTGCACGCCATCATCTTTTAACCGGTCAATCTGCCCGGCCAAATCTTTACTGGACAATTGCTTGCCATGTTCATCAAGGATTATAAGGGTACAATGTGGCGGACATCCGGCAAGCAACCGGGCCGCCTCATCACTTTTTCTCAAAACGGCCGTTGCAGCTTGTGATTCCGGATATTCCTTGACTTCTATTGCGGTAATGCCTGCAGTCCGTCCAAATTTTTTCACCCGGCTGACATAGTCATCGGCAAGCGCATGCTCCGGGCTTTTTTTCAGTCGCCCAATCGCCGCGATATAAATGCGCATGATTATGTCCGGAAAAGAAAAACTACAAAATGATTATTAGAGAGTGATTACAGAAAAAAATTATTGAGCCTGCTCATCAGGCGCATTGGGAGACCAGAGTTTTTCCAGATTATAAAAAACCCTCACTTCAGGTCGGAATATGTGAATGATCACATCGCCGGCATCAACAAGCACCCAGTCACAATGCTGCTGGCCTTCAATCCGCAAATCACGAAAACCGTTTTCCTTTAGCGTTTCGCTCAATTTATCAGCAATTGCGGAAACATGAATGTTCGAACGCCCCGAAGCGACAATCATCTCATCAGCAATCGAGGTTTTTCCGTCCAGCGGCAGCCGTACGATGTCCTCAGCCTTGGCATCTTCAAGGGCTTCAAACGCAATTTTGGAAAGCTTTTTATATGAATTTTCTTCAGCAGTTTTTGAGCCTTTAGCGGCTTGCGCATTACTGTTTTGCGACTTGGATTGACCGGGCAGTGTTTTATTCCTTTTCAAACGAAATCTTAATGGAGAATACGCCAGAGTGACACTTCACTTCAAGCTAAGTTTTTATTTGCCCGCCAGTTCACCCATTCTTTGTTTGAAGTCAATACCTCACACAAAACGCTAGCGCGGCTTTTTGTCCATCAAATACACCTTATCGTGACTGTCGGTCGCCGCATTTTTCCCTATATAGGGGTCAATCAACAACAAAAACCGGTTTTAATTAATGAACACCCTGACGAGACGAACCCTGTTAACCGGCATTGCAGCCACTATGATGACTTTGCCTGCTTTTGCTCTGCCTGCTTTTGCTCTGGAAGCAAAAATGACGGCGCCCGAAGCCCACAAGGCTGCGGCTGACAAAAATCTGGTCTTTATTGACATCCGCACCCCGCAAGAGTGGAAAGAAACTGGCATTGCCACAACCGCCCACCCGGTCTCTATGCACCAAAAAGGATTTTTGCAAAAACTCGACAAGCTGATCGGCGGTGATAAAACCAAAAAAATCGCCCTGATCTGCGCCACTGGCGCCCGTTCTGCCTATATTCAGAGCGAGTTGAAAAAACGCGGTTACACCAACACTATTTCTGTTGCCGAAGGCATGCTTGGCGGCCCCAATGGCAAGGGTTGGATTCCACGCGGCCTGCCAACAAAAAAGGTAAAATGACAAGTAATTGACGTGAACCCTTTGCGTGCCTATTAAGAGCGCCATGGCACCACCACTTTTGACTTTGCAAGATATCCACCTGACCTTTGGTGGAACCCCGTTACTGACTGGCGCAGAATTTTCTGTGCAGCCTTTTGATCGCCTGTGCCTTGTTGGCCGCAACGGTTCGGGTAAATCAACATTGCTTAAAATTGCTGCAGGACTGGTTGAGCCTGATGACGGCAAACGGTTTTTCCAGCCCGGCACCACAGTTCGCTATATGGCACAGGAGCCGGACTTTTCTGCTTTTGAAACCACGTTGGAATGCGTCATGGCCCAGATGGACCCGGACTCCGGTGACCATCGCCCCTTGCGCCTGCTCGAACAATTTGCCCTGACCGGCACCGAAAACCCCGCTAAACTTTCAGGCGGTGAATTACGCCGGGTGGCACTGGCAAGTGTTCTGGCTCCCGAACCTGATATTCTGCTGCTTGATGAACCAACCAACCACCTTGATCTGCCCGCCATTCAGTGGCTCGAAAAAGCCATCAAGGGGCTACGTTCTGCGGTGGTTCTGATCAGTCACGACCGGCGCTTTCTCGAAAACCTGACAAAACGCACCATCTGGATTGATCGCGGCAAGACCCGGCAAATGGATAAAGGCTTTGCCCATTTCGAAAGCTGGCGTGATGAACTACTTGAGCAAGAGGAGCTTGAAGCCCACAAACTCGACCGCAAAATTGTCCGCGAAGAACACTGGTTGCGTTACGGTGTAACCGCCCGGCGCAAACGCAATGTCAAACGCCTCGGTGATCTGCACAAATTACGCAGCAAGAAAATAGAAGTCGGAGCCTCGCAAAACAAAGTCAAATCTACCGTCCAGATGACCAGCAATGAAGCTGGTGCATCGGGAAAACTGGTGGCAGAAGCAAAACACGTCAATAAAGCTTTTGGCGACATCATTATTGCCAGAGATTTTTCCACCAAAATTCTGCGCGGTGACCGCCTTGGTATTATCGGGGCCAATGGCGCTGGTAAAACCACTTTGCTCAATATGCTGATGGGGTCAGAAAAACCCGATAGCGGTGAACTTCGCACCGGTACCAATCTGGAAATCGTCACCCTTGATCAGCGCCGTGAAAGCCTTGACCCTGATGTCTCCCTGCGCGAGTGCCTGACCGGTGGCGGCAGCGACATGATCCCCACAGCCAATGGCAAAAAACATGTGGTCGGCTATATGAAAGATTTCCTGTTTGCCCCCGAACAGGCAGGCACCCCGATCCGTGAATTATCGGGCGGTGAACGCGGTCGCCTGATGCTGGCCCGCGCCTTGTCACAACCCTCCAACCTTCTGGTCCTTGATGAACCAACCAACGATCTTGATCTGGAAACCCTTGATCTGTTGCAGGAACTTCTGGCCGGTTATTCCGGCACCATCCTGCTAATCAGTCACGACCGTGACTTCCTTGATCGCTCGGTTACTTCGGTTATTCACGCAGAAGGTGATGGTTTGTGGATTGAATATGCCGGTGGTTTTTCCGACATGGCCAGCCAGCAGCAGGAAAAATCTGACAACCCGGTTAAGACTAAAAAATCAAAATCAATTCCCGCGGCAAACCATGCGCAAAAAGAAAAACCATCCAAAATGTCTTTCAAAGAGACGCACGCGCTGAAAACCCTGCCTGAGAAAATGACCCGACTGGAAGCTGCAATCGTAACGTTCAAAAAGGCCCTGAGCGACCCTGCCCTATTCAACTCAGACGCTGATCGTTACAATAAAACCGCAGCAAACCTGGCCAAGGCTGAAAGAGATTTTGCCAAAAGTGAAGAACGCTGGCTGGAACTGGAAATGATACGCGAAGAGATCGAAGCAAATGGCCATTAAAACAAACTACGATACCATCATCATCGGTGCCGGCGCCGCCGGGCTTATGTGCGCCATCACCGCCGGTCAAAAAGGCCAGCAGGTTCTAGTGCTCGATCACAGCGAAAAGATCGGTGAAAAAATCCGTATATCGGGTGGTGGCCGCTGTAATTTTACCAATATTCACTCGATACCAAAAAACTTCCTGTCACAAAACCCGCGCTTTTGTATCTCGGCTCTCAAGCGCTATCCACCACAACGCTTCATTGATCTGGTCAACCGCCACGATATCGCCTGGCACGACAAGGGCGCCGGTCAGTTGTTCTGCGATGGCAGCGCCAAACAAATTATCGACATGCTATTGCAAGAGTGCCAGCGCGTGAATGTCGCTGTGGAATCTGAAAAACAAATCACTTCGGTTGATAAAATACAGGACCGCTTCTTCGTTGATACCGGCTTTGTCACCTTCACCGCCACTTCGCTGGTTGTTGCAACCGGTGGCCTGTCGATACCCAAGATTGGTGCTACTCCTTTTGGCCATACTTTGGCAAAACAATTTGGCCATACCATCGTAGAACCTCGCCCCGGTCTGGTACCCCTGACCTTTTCCGGCGACTTGCTTGAGCAGATCAAAGCCCTTACCGGCCTTGCGGTTGACGCTGAAATCAGTTTTGGAAAAACCCATTTCAAAGAAGCTCTGCTTTTCACCCACCGTGGCCTGTCAGGCCCGGCCATACTCCAGATATCGTCATACTGGCAGGAAGGCCAGCCGATCACCATCAACTTGATGCCCAGCCTGAACATGTTTGAAGAGCTTGACAAGGCCCGGGCTACAAAAGGCAAACAACAAATCAACAACGTGTTGTCCACATGGTTGCCGTCCCGTCTGGCAGATTTCGTCTGCGCCAGAGCAGGCATCAACGGACGGCTGGCCGACTTCAATAACAAGAAACTGCAAAAAGTTGCTAATGCGGTAAACCGCTGGCAGATATTGCCACAAGGCACCGAAGGTTACCGAACCGCCGAAGTGACACTCGGTGGTGTCGACACCACAGAAATTTCGTCCAAGACGATGGAATCAACCAAAGTATCGAACCTATACTTTATTGGTGAGGTTATGGATGTGACCGGCCATCTCGGTGGTCACAATTTCCAATGGGCCTGGGCATCGGGTCACGCAGCCGGTGAAGCGGTCTGAACATCCTCACGCATATCGCGTTCCAGCGTTTCGCCCTGCTTCTTGGTCGCCATTAAGGCTCGCGCTTTTTCATAAGCCGGGTCATTCCAGAACATCAAACAACCATTACAACCGCGCCCGCAGCAGGTATCAAGACCAAGCCGCGGTGATTTAATCTTGCGGGTTTTGTTATCCTCTTTCAGCGAGGCGCGTAACGACTCGCGTTTGCGCTCATACAATGGATGCACTGGATCATCGGTATTGCAGGTCACTTCAAGCCGCTGCCCGACCCGGTCAAGTTTCAAACGATCCCACTGGGTTTTGGTCAGCGGTGTTTCTTTGCGTACCACGGTCAGCTCAGGCATACGCTGTTTCAAACTCACCACATCCTCATGATCAAACTGCGAAAACGGTATGCGGATCACCGGTTTGGTTCCAGCGTGAACTTCACTGGTCACCTTGCCGTTGTGAGCGCTTTCAAAATCATAAACCCGCAGTAAAATTGTATCACCGCCATCGGGTGGTAAAAACTCCAGCACATCACCGGCAACGATTTTATTTTTCACTTCCACATGAAATGCATCATCGACAATCTCGCTGATAAACCCTGCAAATTCCCATTCACCCAGTGTCTGAGTCTGTTCATAATTATGAGCATAATTGGTCAACCGGCCATCATGGAATGCCAGCGTATATCCACGATTGGAGACATTCATCAACTCGTCCATATAAGGACGCGGATTCCAGTTGTCAGGATCACGAGCCCAGTCATCCATCGCCTTGCGATAAATCCGCGCCACCACCGCCACATAATAAACCGACTTGTTGCGGCCCTCGACTTTCAAACAGTCGATCCCCAAGGCCAGATATTGATCAAGCTTGGGCATCAGGCACAAGTCTTTGGAATTGAGAATATAGGACTCGTTTTCACTCTCCTCAATCGGCATAAATTCACCCGGCCGGGCACCTTCTTCGAGCAAAAACTCGAACATGCCGACATTGCTCTCATCGATCTCCAGTTCTTTGACCGTACCATCGCGCAATTTCAAATGGACCTTATAACCCCATCGGCACGAGTTGGCGCAATTGCCCTGATTGGCGCCGCGCTCAGCCATGAAATTAGACAGCAAACATCGCCCCGAATAGGTCATGCACATGGCCCCATGGACAAAAGTTTCCAGCTTGATGTCGGGGCATTTTTCACGAATTTCAGTTAGTTCCTCAAACGAAACCTCACGGGCCAGCACACAAAGCTCAGCTCCCATATCCTTCCAGAATTTCACCGACAGCCATGAACAAACATTGCTCTGGGTTGATATATGCAACGGCACTTCAGGCGCGTTTTCCTTGACATATTGAAACACACCGGGATCAGCGATGATCACCCCGTCCGGGCTCAAATCCTTGATCGTATCGACATATTCGCGCAGCTTGGGAATATCTTTGTTGTGTGAAAACAGGTTAAGCGTCAGATACACCCGTTTTCCGTGCGCATGGGCAAACTCAATCCCGTCGCGAATTTGCTCGAGAGAAAACTCCGATTTGGTTCGCAACGACATATCGGGCGTGCCAAGATAAATCGCATCGGCGCCATAAAGAACGGCTGTTTTCAGTTTGGCCAGCGATCCTGCCGGCATGAGTAGTTCTGATTTTAGCTCTGTCATAGGCCTCTAATATTCCCTCACAGCAATCTGCACAACAAAATTAATTTCAAAATTTAATTTCCTTTCCGCCAAGGTTTTGCCATCGCCGTCCGTCTAAACTGATATAATGCGCATGATGACAACAAATGATAACGAGCTGGCCGCACAGGCCAATGCTGGCAACGGGGCGGCTTTTTCAACCCTGCTCGAGCGCCATTACGATCTGATTTACAGGCTTGCTTATCGGATGTTGTCAAACCGGCAGGATGCTGAGGATTTGGCCCAGGACATATGTGTGGCCTTGCCAAAAAAGCTCAAATCCTTTCGTGGCAAGTCAAAACTGACCACCTGGCTTTATCAGGTAACCATGAACAGCGCCCGGGACTTTTTGCGCCGCAGGTTAACCATCGCCAGAATTCATACAGAATTTATCGATGTTGATGCGCTGCAAAAAGCAGCCGACAAACAGCGGCAAAAGGATGTCGAATGGGCTTATAGCGCCATCAACACTCTGCCCGATGATTTACGCGAAACCGCCATGCTGGTGGTTGCCGAAGGTTTAAACCACGCCGAAGCAGCCAGCATTCTCGAGATCAAGGAAGCAACGGTTTCCTGGCGGATGATGAAACTGAGAGACCATTTAAAAGCCCTTGCATTAAGTGAGGCAGGTGAATGATATGACTGATGATCTTAAAAAACTTCAAAATGCTTTTGATGGGCAACCCCCGATCAAAGCCCGAAAAGAAGCCAAGAATGCTGCAATGACTGCGGCAATGGCTGCCTTTGATGAAGAAAATTCAACCGCTCACCAAGGAAACACCATCGACACTCGTCTGAAAGAACAAGGCAACAAAACAGGTAGCAAATTACCTGAATTCTTGACTCTTTCATATTGGAGAAAATCGATGAAACTTTCATATATTCTTGCCGGCGGCACCAGCATCGCCGTTCTTACTCTGGCCATAGTCAACACTGGTCAGTTTCAGGAATTGACCAACCCGACAATTAGCAATACCACCGACGACAAGTCGAATGCCGAACTAACCCTGGCGATGAAGGAACAAAAGAAAAAGGACGGCTACGCCAAAGGTCTGTTGCAACCGGTGACCCCGGCCCCTGCTCCACTTCAAGAGCGTGCAATCATCAGACAAAGAAACGTTGCAGCCCCGGCAAGTGGCGGCAAAATTGCGGCACTGCCGAAAAAACAGTTTTCCAAAAACGAGCAAGTGCCGGGCCGTTCACTCGGTTTCCTTGGTTCCGAAGTCGATGTAAGATCGGCTCCGGCTCGAGAACAAAGTCGCCCGACTCGCAAACTGCCAAAAAAATTAAAAATGCACAAAATGATTGCCGGTATCAGATCGCAAGAACCGGTTCGCCCGCAGTTTCAGCAGCAAGGTCGCGACAAATTTGATGAAATCACCCCCAACCCGCTGAAACTGACCCAAAACGAACCTGTCTCGACATTCTCAATCGACGTCGATACAGCCTCCTACAGCTTCATGCGCGCTTCGATCAATCGTAATGTCTTACCGCCCAAGGATGCTGTGCGGGTGGAAGAAATGATCAATTATTTCCCTTACGATTATCAAGGGCCGGAAAGCCGCAAAGTGCCATTCAAGGCCAATGTCACTATCACCCCGACCCCCTGGAACACCCATACCAAACTGGTTCACATCGGCATCAAGGGCTATGACATCGCCAAGCAGGAAAAACCACACTCCAATCTGGTCTTCTTGCTCGATACATCAGGCTCAATGGGTGCTGCCAACAAGTTGCCCTTGCTGAAGAATTCGTTCAAGCTGTTGCTGTCCACACTGGCTCCTGATGACACCGTATCCATTGTTGCTTACGCTGGCAGTGCTGGCACGGTGTTGGAGCCGACAAAGGCAAAGGACAACAACAAGATTTTTGCTGCTCTGGACCGTCTGGAGGCTGGCGGCTCGACGGCTGGTGGTGAAGGCATTCGTCTTGCCTACCAACTGGCTGAGGCCAACTTTGACAAAAATGGCATCAACCGGGTTATTTTGGCTACCGATGGTGATTTCAATGTCGGTATCCGTGACCAGCGCCAGCTTAAGGGCTTTATAGAGCGTAAAAGAAAATCCGGTGTATTCTTATCTATTCTCGGTTTTGGCATGGGCAATTACAACGATGCCCTGATGCAAACCCTGGCCCAGAACGGCAACGGCAATGCCTCATATATCGATAATCTTTCCGAAGCCCGCAAAGTGCTGGTCCAGGAAGCTTCATCCACCCTGTTTACCATCGCCAAAGATGTTAAAATTCAGATGGAGTTCAACCCCAAAGCGGTCAGCGAATACCGCCTGATCGGTTACGAAACCCGTGAGCTTAAACGCGAGGATTTCAACAACGACAAGGTTGATGCCGGTGATATCGGCTCCGGTCATACGGTAACAGCAATCTATGAAATCACACCTTCAGGTGCAGATGGAAAACTGGTTAACCCACTGCGCTATGGTTCGGGCAATGCCGTTAAAACGACTGAACAGCAAACTGAATACGGTTTTCTCAAGCTGCGCTATAAATTGCCAAAAGAAAACAAAAGCAAGCTGATTGAAACCCCGGTGCAAATCAAAAACACCATCAATGAGTTTTCACAAGCCTCACAGGATGTCCGTTTTGCAACCGCTGTTGCAGCCTATGCCCAATTGCTGCGCGGTGGAAAATACACCGGCACCTACAGCTACGACGATGTCATCAACATGGCCCTGTCAGCCAAAGGCCAGGACATCTACGGCTATCGGTCAGAATTCATCAATCTGGTACGCTTGGCCAACTCTGCTGCCAAGATGCAGTCATCGGGGAATTAGCCCCCCCCTCTCGTCTTGCAGAAACCCTAAAGCATTTCGTGTTTATTCTAATTTCAGAATGAGCGCGAAATGCCGTTGCAATACCCATGGGCATTGCCTTTTCCTGTTGAGAGCAAAACTGTCAAATTTGACAGAGGTACATCAAATGTATATACGTTTGATAGTCAAATACGATTAATGGATTGGACCGATACTTTGCCGAATGTAAAGAAAAGCAGGAAAAAGAAGAAGAAGGACAGTCAGCTTGTCATTCGAATAGGCGGTAAGGAGCGTGAAGTCTTTGTTTCGTTGTGTGATGAACTCGATACCAGTGCAGCCAGAGAAATCAGGCGTTTCATTCGTGACTTTGTTCACGAGCACAAGAAATAACCATCCGTTTCAAGAATCGTACAATGCTTATCAAAAATAGAAAGATATCAAAATAATGGCCAAAAAAGCTAATGTGAAAAAAATAAAAAAAGAAATCAAAGCTCGCAAAGGTGCGATCAAGAAACAGGAAAAAAAGCTGAATAAAGCTAAAAATGCGCTGAAAAAAGCCAAATAATGTTTGTCTATTTTATAAATACCCAGAGAACCGCACCTCGTTTTATAGGTGCGGTTTTAGAGAGTTCGAATAATGAATATTGATTTTACCGGAATACGGGGCGTGGGCCCCTCCACAGCAAAAATACTTAAAAAGAGCGGATTTAATTCTGTTGAAGATCTGGCATCTGCCAGCATCGACGACATTATGGCAATCCCCGGTTTTCGCCAGGCCCGCGCGTCACAGGTGATCGCATCGGCTAAGTTGCTCATGACCGAAGCAGGCGGTGATCAGCCCGTCAAAGAAAAGCCGAAGAAAAAAATCAAAGTAAAAAAGAAAAAGAAAGATTCGAAAAAAAGTAAATCGAGTCAGAAAAAGAAAAATCCGAAAAAAAACAAGGCAATAAAGAAGAAAGATGCCAAAAAAAAAGGCAAGGTAAAAATAAAGAAGAAAGACACAAAGAAAAGTAAATCAAGCAAGAAAAAGGCCGCCCCGAAAAAAGAACGGCTAAAAAAGCAAAAAAGAAAAGCTAAAAAAGCAAAGAAATAACCCGGATACCGGCAAATACATTTTCCGGCTCTTTTTCGCTGAAAGCCAGTATTTGATGAGGATGATGCCGGAATGCTCCCCAAATTTCTGCAGGTAAATGAATATTCTGCTATCATGTGGGGCAGAGAGACCGAATCAAGGCTGAATTGACCAACCCAGGGCAGAAAGATGTCCAGATGCCGCCCTGATAGAGATGTAATCATCCCATTGAGTGACGATGGTGTCTATACGGAAAATAATAAATGGCTGAAAAAAACCTAAAGCTCCCTTATCGCGAATCCGTTGGCATCATGCTGATTAACAATCGTGGTCGTGTGTGGGTAGGTCGGCGTGTTCCCAAATGGCAGTCAGATGCATCTGACTATATTTGGCAGATGCCTCAGGGCGGCATTATTGAAGGTGAAAAGCCCGGCCAGACCGCATTGCGCGAGCTCAAGGAAGAAGTTGGTACTGACAATGTCGAAATTCTGGGCAAGAGTTCCAATTGGTTGAGCTATGAGTTACCTAACGATCTTCTTGGTGTGGCACTTGGCGGGAAATATCGTGGGCACAAGTATAAATGGTTCGCCATGCGTTACCTGGGAAACGACGATGAGATCGATATTTCCGGCAAGGGTGGCAGTAAGGCCGAGTTTGACAATTGGCGTTGGGTGCATGTCAAAAAAATAGAGGACCTCGGTGTTTCTTTCAAAGAAAGTGTTTACCATCAGGTGATCAAGGAGTTCGGCCATCTTATCAGCCGTTCTGGGAGTGCAAAAATCCGAAAATGTGCTTAATTCAGGGGAGGCACAGAAGCGTTCCAGCAGGTTGTTAACCGATGCTGAAAATGCCTGGGTTTTTCGGCATAGAGCAGTTGGCCGTGAGTGACCGATAAACCGCGTAAATCCCGTTGGGCTTGTGTTTTGCTGCTTAGCAGTTCTTCAAGGTCAGTCCTGTCCTTGAATAAGGCGCTATGTTTTTGCAGCATCGCGCCAAAAACTTCCAGATCATGATCATCGCCCAATAGCTGTGAAAGCTCATGAGCAAACCTTGCGCGCATGTCTATCATTTGCGGCCAGCATGGTCGTAACAATTGCGTATGGCGCCAATGCCGCTGGGCATCCTTGCGCCAATCGTGGAAATGCTCGCCATCCTGGGTTTTAACAGCATGCAAAAAGGCCATTTGACCATTTTTATAAGTTGATTTTGCGCCCTCGGCAATGTTGGGGAAATTTACCTGCTTTAAAGGCATTGTTGAAAACCGTCTTTTTCTTTCCTGCAATTCATCCCGAATGCTTTCAAGCATGGCTTTGTCAAACTTCAGTTCGGCATTTCTGTGTCGATCATATAACCAGGTTCTGATCGCGCTGGTATTGGTTCGTTCCATATGCGACCCTGAACGGGATTCAAGTTTCGTCAAAGTCTCAAGCAAGACCTGTGCATCACGGGCGCCCGACAAACGGCGTCCAATATCCCTATACCCCCTGTCTTCGGTCTTAAAGACTGACGCTTCAAGTCCGGGTCGGGTGAGATGGAGCAGGGAACGGAGACATTTAATTCTTTTTCGTGCTTGATGAATAGACTGATGAATATCCTGGGTCTGCGAAAGCGCCTGCAATGCCGCATTGACCTGCTCACGGCCGATGCGCCGAATACCGCTGGGAACTGTTTCTTTGACTCTAAATCGATAGGACATGAGCAGTACAATAAATGTTATCTGGACGAAACCGAATTACCGCTCAATGTGCCACAAAAAACAGCACTGGCATTGAACAAAAATAATTGGGTGAAAGTCAATACCATTTTCCAACGCAGTCCGAGTGCATACGGTTTGTCAGGTAAGCCGGGTAATTTCCCATCACTCACCAGAAAATAAAGTATGTCATAATATCAATGGCTTAAATAAGATATTGCAAAGCAGCAGTATATAAATCAATTTTATTTTTATGGATTACTTCATATTTGACTTAAGTCAAAGACAGTGCTTTCACCCAAGCGCTCTATCATGATGTGGCACGCTAAAGCTAGGCTTCAAAAGTATCAGGAGCGCTGATTTTGGTGTGCTTGTGAGGGCTTCATCAAGTCGAACTACGATTCAGTTGAAACAATTTATCTGCATTCCAGCGGATGCGGGTGCTTTGGGTTTCCCAAACAGGCTTAACAGGGAGAAAGTATAAAAACATGGAACTAAACAGTATAAGAGCATTAGAGCAGGCGACGAATCTGGGTCGGGGGGAATTGTTCCGTCTTGGCACCGCGCTGCTGTTTATTGTAGCAATCATGTTGGCCAGTTATGCGCGGTTTGAGAACGTTCCAAACAGCCATTTGCTGGTTATTGCCGCCATGATCGGCGGTTACATGGCGCTAAATATTGGTGCCAACGATGTTGCCAACAATGTTGGCCCGGCTGTTGGGTCACAGGCAATAACATTAACCGGCGCGATCCTGCTGGCAGCTACCTTTGAAGCTGGTGGTGCCTTGATTGCCGGTGGCGATGTTGTCAGCACCATCAAAAAAGGTATTATCGATCCTTCGTTAATTTCTGACAGCGACACATTTATCTGGATCATGATGGCAGCTTTGCTAGCCGCAGCAGTGTGGTTGAATGCTGCAACAGCGGTGGGCGCACCGGTATCAACCACCCATTCCATCGTCGGTGGTGTTCTTGGTGCCGGGATTGCCGCAGCCGGCTGGCAAATTGCCAACTGGCCCAAGGTCGGTGCGATTGCAGCCAGTTGGGTTATTTCACCTCTGCTGGGTGGCATGATTGCGGCAGGATTTCTTTATTTTATCAAAAGAAACATTGTCTATCGATCGGACAAAATAAGCGCGGCCAAACGAATAGTACCGATACTGATAGCGATTATGGTATGGGCTTTTTCCACTTACCTGATCTTGAAAGGTCTGAAAAAGCTATGGAAATTTGATATTATATCAGCCACGCTCATGGGGCTGGCGGTCGCGGTTGCAATATTCTTTCTGGTAAAGCCGCTGATAGCCAGGGCGTCTGCAAAGCTTGCAAATGATCGCGACAGCATCAATAAGCTTTTTGTTGTTCCACTGATTTTTGCAGCAGCATTGCTTAGTTTTGCCCATGGCGCCAATGACGTGGCCAACGCGGTTGGGCCGCTTGCGGCAATCAATGATGCGATCATGAGCGGCGGTGTGGCGAAAAAGGCGGCAATTCCATTGTGGATCATGCTGGTTGGCGCCGTAGGCATTGCCCTGGGTCTGGCCCTTTATGGCCCCAAACTGATCCGCACCGTTGGTTCTGAGATTACCGAACTGGATAAAATGCGGGCTTTCTGTGTGGCCATGGCAGCCGCCATTACCGTGATCATCGCCTCACAGCTGGGTTTGCCGGTGAGTTCAACTCACATTGCAGTCGGTGGTATTTTCGGGGTTGGTTTTCTGCGTGAATACCTTGAAGCCAACCATGCCCGAATGCTTGATGAGATCAGAGAACATCATCATGAGGATGCACCTGAGGTGGTCGATGCATTTTTGGAGAAATTCGAGAACGCTGACGTTGATGAAAAAGGTTTGTTGCTTAAGGAACTAAAGGCAAAACGAGGACCTAATCTGCTTAAAAGAGATCGAAAAGAACTCCGCAAAGTCTATCATAAAGAACTTGTCAAACGTTCGATCTTGATGAAAATTGCTGCGGCCTGGATTGTGACAGTACCAATGGCAGGTCTGCTTGCTGCTGGAATATTCTTTATGCTGCGCGGCATGCTTCTGCCTTAAAAGCTTTTTGCTTATAATAACAAAGCAATCCGCGTTCCAGTGAGCGCGGGTTGCTTTAGGAGTTTCAGAGTGACCGACAAAAAGTTGAATGTACTCATATTATGTACTGGTAATTCTGCCCGCAGCATTCTGGCAGAAGCGTTGATCAACAAGCATGGAAATGGTGTAATTCTAGGGTTTAGCGCCGGAAGCGCCCCTGTTGGAAAAGTGAACCCCTTTGCTATAGAGCTTCTAAAGAATAAAGGGTATTCGGTGGCTGGGTTAAGGTCAAAATCATGGGATGAATTTGCAGGACCAGATGCAATGGAAATTCATTTTGTCATGACTGTCTGCAACAATGCTGCCCGAGAGACTTGCCCCGTCTGGCCAGGACACCCGATGACAGCCCATTGGGGTATTCCAGATCCTGCCGCTGTTGAGGGTACAAATGCAGAAAAAGCCCGGGCATTTTCGCTGGCTTATGACCAGCTTGAAAAGCGTATCCTGGCCTTTTTATCTTTACCGCTAAAAGATTTGGACGCTGGCTCGCTGAAAAACAAACTTAACACCATTGGGCAGATTAGCAATTAAGAGAATGGCATCTGATCAAACCCCTGATTTTCTATTCTTTCCAGGTGTTAAAAGGATGCGCGATGAGGTTAGCGTTATAATAACGCGGATCGCCCGTAATCTGTTCTCCAATCCAGTCTGGTTTGGCAAAAAACTGATCCTCAGTTTCAAGCTCTACCTCAGCGATAATCAGGCCTTGATTGGCCCCCTCAAACTCATCGACCTCCCAAACCAGACCTTCAAACGCAATTTCGCTGCGTTTCTTCTCAATGAGTGGTTGCAAACAAAGGTTGTCAAGCATCTCATCAGCATCGCTCAGCAGAATTTCATACTCATATTCAGAACGACAAGCTCCAACGCTGATGCCCTTGATGTTCAGGTACCCCACCTCACCAATAGTGCGCACCCGGACCGAACGATCCTTGTCGGTCGAAAGATAGCCCTGACGATAGCGCTTGCCCACTGCCATCTGGCGCCATTCATTGCTCTTGACCAAAAATTTCCGTTCGATTTCCATACCCATAAACTCACACTATCACGATTTTGACAAATGGTTGTATCGGAACATAAACAACCGGAATTGACAGAGCCTGAACCACAAAAGACCCCGAAAAATCAAACAAACCTTATAGTGCTCGGGAAAAAATCGTTGCACTTGCAACTCCTAATACGGTATATACAAAGTATATACTGTTAAACGCACCGGATGTTTGCTTTTCACGTTCATGACACCGGTTGTTTCGGTGATCATGGTTCATAGTGCTTTCGCCTTGAATCCAATCTCAGGTACGGGAAACATACAGTGCTTCGGCGAATTTTATTACCAGCAATTTTAGGTATCCTGGCATTTGGCTTTTGGGTCAGCCCGGACTTCAAAGAGATCGCCGCAGGTGTTGCGATTTTTCTTTTCGGCATGTTCTTTTTGGAAGATGGATTCCGGCAATTCACCGGAGGTCTTCTGGAAAAGCTTCTGGCCAAAACAACCAATTCGCTTTTCAAGAGCATCTCTTTTGGCGTTGTAACCACCACGGTAATGCAGTCCAGTTCTTTGGTATCAGTCATTACCATTTCGTTCTTGAGTGCCGGCCTTATCGGGCTGGCAGCCGGGATTGGGATTATTTTCGGCGCCAACCTTGGCACCACAACAGGTGCATGGCTTATTGCCGGCCTGGGACTGAAGGTTAAGATATCGTCTTACGCCATGCCAATGCTGGCATTTGCCATCATTCTTGTCTTCCAGAAATCCAAAAATCTGAAAGGTATTGGTTACGTTCTTGCCGGTCTTGGTTTGTTGTTCCTTGGCATTCATCACATGAAAGTCGGGTTCGAGGCTTTCCGGGAAACCATTGATTTGACCCAGTTTGCCCTGACCGGTTATCTGGGATTGTTTGTTTTCACCCTTGTCGGCATGGCAGCAACAGTTGTCATGCAATCAAGCCACGCCACTCTGGTGCTGATCATTACAGCGCTATCAGTCGGCCAGATTTCCTATGAAAATGCGCTGGCGCTGGCAATTGGTGCCAACATTGGCACAACCATCACCGCTATCATCGGCTCATTGAGCGCCAACCATATGGGTAAGCGACTGGCCGGGGCACACCTTATTTTTAACCTCGTAACTGGTGCAATCGCCATTGCCCTGATGTCGCAGATAATCTGGCTGGTCGATCTGCTTGCCATACAATTGGGGATTGCAAGCGACGATTACACGCTCAAGCTGGCTGTTTTCCACACCGTATTTAATACCATTGGCGTGGTTGTCATGGCACCTTTCGTTCAGCCGCTCGTCAGATTTCTTGAAAACTTCATGCCCGCTCCGACACCCAAATTAATCGAACCCAAATATCTCAATGATTCCATCATTGAGTTTCCCGAAACACTGGTCACTTCGGTTCGCAAAGAGATACTCTATCTATATGACAATGCGCTTGAAATCATTGCCCATGGCTTGAGTCTACACCGCCATATCATTCACTCCGATCAGGATTTGGCAGCCTACATCGAAAACGACAAGGAAGTCATGGAGCTGGATATTGACGCACTTTATTCGGTCCGGGTCAAAAGCCTTTATTCAAAAATTATCGAGTTTGTCAGCCGGGCCCAATCCGAGGTTGATCCCGAATACGCTAATATGGTTTACGACCTTAGATCTGCTGCGCAAAACGTTGTCCATAGCCTCAAAGGTATCAAGCACTTACGAAAAAACGTTTCGACCTATATCATATCAGACAATGAAGAGATCAGACGTGAATATAATGATTATCGACTCAAGATTGCAACCGTATTGAGGACAATCCACCAACTTCGCGAAGGAGCTGAAGATGTTGATATCTTTGACCTTGATGAACTCAAAAACGATGCGCTGGAAGATAACAGCATGAATAATGGTACCCTAGACAACCTAATCCGCTCAGGAAAAATTACTGCACCGATGGCAACCTCAGTGATGAATGACAATGCCTATATGGAAGATGTTGTCAGGCTTTTGGCAGATTCGGGGAGAATTTTGTTTGGTGAGAAAGGTCTTGCTGAACTCGACGCCCAGGAAATGTTAAGGCTTGATGAGGATGAATTGAAAGCTTTGTCGAAAGAGGAAAAAGAAAACCAAAAAGCAGCACCATCAGTTTGATTTAGTTTACCATGTCGGCATGCCGGAGTTGGACTTTTGCAACTGGAGAGTTAACATTGCCACTAGAGGCACTATTGAGTTATGTGAGTTTATGGGAGAACGAGTAGGATGGGTATCGCCAAAATTGCAGAACGCTTGCAGGAAATACTGGGTTCCGACAGCGCGAAAAGAAAAAAACGGATTGAGGCCATTGAAAACCTGATGGCCAGGCTGGAAAAAAAACACTTAAGAATTACGAAAAAACTTGGGCAGACTGATAACAAAAAAGAGCAAAAGAAGCTCAAGCGAAAACTGAAAATGTGCAACGCCCAGTGCAGCAAGGGCAAACAGGCCTTAACAGAGCTTCGTTCATCAATAAAGTAAGCAAGACTACATATGTTTGTCTAAAGTGTAGTGGTTCAGACCTGATCTAACAGTTACCGGGGTTTCCGGTGGCGTCTGTCAGGTTAAGAACTTTTCCTTCCAGATCTGTTAGCCCTTCATCATGATGTCAAACGGGGTTCGCGCGCAACACATTTGTCGCTGATGGCTGCGTTTGGTGTTGTAGAAGTCAATCCATTCATCCGCACAATGAATCACAATCAACAAAAAACAGGAATCCCATAAATTAGAAAACTTCCATGCAGCAAAGCCTGCCATGGGGTATTAAATTTAGGATAATTGAGAACCCCAACTTAATCAGGTTGTCTTTAGGGTTTTCGACCGTATGGTTTGATTGAAAACGCAATGGTGCCCGCCGTGAACTTTTCAAGAAATTGTGCTGACCGGTTTATTATAAAATGCAGGAAAACCGTCAAAACTGCCAATACGATGAGACATGCAAACATCAAATCTATCTTGGCGCGTCCGTTCGCTAAAAGCATCAAATAACCCAGTCCTTGTGAAGCTCCAACCCATTCACCAATAATCGCGCCAATTGGGGCATAGACAAAAGCCAACCGCAAACCAGAACCAAGAGCAGGTAAAGCGGACGGGAAACGAATTCTCCACAAGATCTGCCTTTTGGTTGCCCCCATACAGTGAGCAAGGTCCAACGCACCAGGTTCCACCCTTGAGAGACCATCATGAAAGGCAGAGGTCACAGGAAAATAGATAATCAAAATGGTCATCACGATTTTTGACGCCAAACCATATCCAAGCCAAAGTGTGAGTATTGGTGCAAGAGCAAAAACAGGTACCGCTTGGGACAAAACAAGGATGGGTAAAATCAACCGGCGGGCCAGTTTAGACCCCGCTAGATGAATAGCTGTTGCCATGCCCAATATTGAACCAAGCATCAAACCTATCAATACTTCAGATACGGTTACCAAGGTATGTGCAAAGATCAGTTCCCGGCTGTCAAAAAGTGTTTCAGCCACACGCAATGGGGCAGGTAAAATAAATGGCGGAACACCAGAAAGCCATACAACCAATTGCCAAATTCCAACAGCAACCACAATGACCAGAAAAACATCACCTAGGCGCTTCATGAAACCTGACTTCGCAACGCTGACAACAGTTCTGCCTGACATTTCAGTGTTTCGGGTGCTCCTGTGTCCCGTATCAGTGGCGTTGCTGGAACAGAGCAGGGTTTAAGAGCGTGATCAGTCATCAAGAAAATCTGATTGCCAAGACGAGCTGCTTCACCCGGGTCATGAGTTACAAGCAATACCGTACATCCATTCAGAACTTTGCTGGATAACTCCTGCATGTCGGCCCGATTGCGGGCATCGAGTGCCGAAAACGGTTCATCAAGCAAAACCACAGGGCGATTTTCCATAAGTGTCCTGGCAAGTGCAACGCGTTGGCGCATTCCCCCAGATAATGTTGCCGGTTTTTTTGCCACGTGATCTTGCAGGCCGACCTGGTCTATTAAGGACATTGCCTGCTCAATGTCGGGGGCTTCTCCCCGCAATTGAGCACCAAGGGTGACATTGCCCAAGACATCAAGCCAGGGGAACAGTAAATCACTTTGAGCCATATAACTAATGCGGTTTGCCAATGGTCGTCCATCACTTGAAGTAATGCTTCCCTCAAACCTGCCACCTGTCGGCAATCCAGCAATTAGTCGTAATATCGTTGACTTACCAACCCCCGACGAACCAAGAATACATGACCATCCACCAGCAGCAATTGACATTTTCACAGGGCCAAATAACTTTGTACCGTTAATTCTGTGCGTACCGCAAAGCTTTATGCCAGGCGACAGGCTCATGGACTGTTTAACCCCATTTGCTCTCTCATTTTCTTGTCACATCAATCGCAATTTTACTAACCGGGTTTATCGAAGGAATGAGACCGGCATTTTTCAGAAAGGCCTCAAAGTTTGCGTAGCGACCATGATCCATGGTCGTTGGGCGCAAGGCAAAGCGTGGCAAAGTATCAACCCAGGCACGCTTGTTCTGTTCGTCCTGCAATTCCTTGGAAGTGGAGGAAAATAGTTCCCAGCTCTCTTTTGGATAGTTGACGATGAATTGCGTCGCTTTTTCAGTCGCAGCAAGAAAGCGAGCTATCTTGTCAGTATCCATGCTGTTTGAGTTCGCGACATAAATCAGCTCATCATAGGCTGGCAAACCTTCTTCCTCGACATAGAAGCAGTGACCAGGTACGCCTGCGATATCCATCTGGTTCAGTTCGAAATTGCGATAGGCACCGATCACGGCATCAACCTGTTTAGACATCAAAGATGGCGACAGTGACCAGTTAACATTTACCAGTTCAATGTCCTTTGTGCTCAAACCATATTTTTTCAGGATCACGCCGAGTACTGCTTCTTCTACACCACCAACAGAAAATCCTATTTTTTTACCCTTGAGATCAGCGGGAGATTTTATTGGTCCGTCTTTAAGAACCAAAAGACAGTTCAATGGCGTCGCAACCAATGTTCCAACCCGTTTCAGAGGTAGCCCTTGATGGATTTGCAGATGCAATTGTGGTTGGTAGGAAACTGCGAGGTCAGCTTTGCCTGCAGCAACCAATTTGGGCGGGTCAGCGGGATTGGCCGGTGCAATAATTTCAACTTCAAGGTTATTGTCGGCAAAATAGCCTTTTTCTTTGGCGATAATAATTGGTCCATGATCTGGATTGACAAACCAATCCAGTAACAATGTCAATTTGTCTTGTGCCATGGCTGGAGTAGCAAAGAGCATTGCAGCGATAAAAATTAAAAATTTCATATTAGTTCCTTGTTGTAAAATGAGGCTTATCGCCCACGGCTATAAGAGAGATTTCGCCCTCCCAGTAAGATTGAAGACGTTGCGCAGCCTGCCAGGCGCGAAAACCGTTACGGCAACAAAAGACTGCCCGTGGTTCGCTCGTTGGTTTTGGTCCGTCAAACTTAAAGTCAGTTACGCAATAGCGAATGGCAGTTGGCACAACCGGCAGCGGGGCTTCCTCATCGCTGCGCAGTTCAATCACATAATCGTCGGGTGTAATGCTTGCAGGCGAAATGAATTTCAAGACCGGTTCTTCAGGTTCGATCGCCAAATCAAATCTGAAACCGCTGAAGCGAAATGTACGACAATCGAGCGTGATTATTTGCCCAAGAGGAGAGGGTGACAAGTTGAGTAAATAGCTCAGCATCATTTGTGCTTGCAGGCACCCTATTGCACCAACAACAGGTCCCAAAACACCTGCGCTGTCGCAGCTTGCTGCGTGATTTGGTAATTCGGGGAAAACAGCGCGCAGGGATGGAGCGCTACCGCAAAACCCGCCAACATAGCCGCTCCATCCAAGTGCTGATGCGCTGATAAGAGGAACGCAATGTTTAAGGCAGCTATCGGAAAGAATATAGCTGGTTGCAAAATTATCTGCACAGTCCAATGCTACATCGACTTCTGCTAACAAGCTGGCAACATTGTCTGCATCAAGTCTTTCAATACGCGGGCAAATTTTACACTCCCGATTGAGATCTATCAGAACTGCACTTGCCGTTTCAGCCTTGCTTTGCCCGATCTGATCTTCCCGATAAAGCGTCTGTCGATGGAGATTGCTTTTTGTAATAATATCTGCATCCACCAGTGTGATCTTTCCAACACCAGCACCTGCCAAATATTGTAGTGCCGGACTGCCAAGTCCGCCCGCGCCAACGACAAGTACATGGGCAGCCTGCAGCCGCTCTTGGCCATCAAGTCCAAACTCGGGTAAAATCATTTGACTGGCATAGCGGTTTTTGGAACGGGTCACAGGGTACCTCGTGTTGCCTGCAACCAAGCACGAACCCGGCTTTCAGGGTCCGCGTTCAACGTTATGTCAGTAACAACCGATACAATGTCTGCTCCAGCAGTAAAAACCTCTGGTGAACGTTCCACGCTCATGCCACCAATACCCACTAACGGAATATCACCGATTGCTGATTTCCACTCAGTTAGCTTCCCAACACCCTGTTGGTGCCATTTCATCTTTTTTAGAATTGTCGGGTATATTGGTCCCAATGCAATGTAGTCAGGCTCAAGTTTCAGCGCGCGGTCAAGCTCATCCACATCGTGGGTACTAATGCCAAGCCGCAATCCGGCGCGGCGAATTGCTGGCACATCAGCCTCATCCAGATCTTCCTGTCCGAGGTGGATGAAATCACATCCCTGCTCAATGGCGATCTTCCAATAGTCATTAACGATCAACTGAGTACCGTGATTTGCACAAAGTCGCTTTGCCGTTACGATTTCAGTCTGGATTTCTGCCGATGATTTGTCTTTGATGCGCAGTTGAACTAATTTAATACCCAACGGCAACAACCGTTGTAACCAATCGGTATTTTCAAAAATGGGGTAAAAGCGGTCGAGTGGCTTGGTCATGACAAGAATGCCTTTCCAATAACCGGTGTCGAGGGGACAGCCATATCGCGTTTTTCTATTGGGTTGGCTTGTGCAGCTGCCTTGCCTGCTGATATTGCATTTGCAAAAGCTTGAGCCATTGCGGCAGGATCACCTGCTTTTGCCACGGCAGTATTGAGCAGCACCGCATCATAACCAAGCTCCATTGCAGCACAGGCATGGGACGGGAGGCCAATTCCTGCGTCCACAACCAGGGGAGTATCCGGAAAATGAGCGCGCAAAGTTCGCAATCCAAAAGTGTTATTCAAACCCAGTCCTGAACCGATCGGGGCACCCCAGGGCATCAAAACTTCACACCCGGCATTGAGCAAACGGTCGGCGACAATTAGGTCTTCTGTAGTGTACGGAAATACCTGAAAACCTTCTTTTGACAAAATACGAGCTGCTTCTACCAACCCGAAAACATCAGGTTGCAAGGTATCTTCTTCGCCTATTACTTCGAGCTTGATCCAGGGGGTATCAAACATCTCACGAGCCATATGAGCCGTTGTGACGGCTTCTTTTACCGTATGACACCCAGCGGTGTTGGGTAAAATATGCACACCCAATTGGCGGACCATTTGCCAAAAGTCCTGACCTGCCAAATCAATCCCGCTTTCTCGACGCAAAGACACCGTGGCAACAGATGCACCGCTACGCTTGAAAGCATCGGCAAGAATAGCTGGCGAAGGATATTTTGCTGTTCCCAGCATCAACGGGTTGGCGAGAGTGGTTCCATAAAAATGACGCATCGATTATCCACCTTGCATGGGAGCAAGAATTTCCAGACGATCACCTTCTTGCAACTCTGCCGCTTCGCGATTAATCGCTGCAACGAAATTCCCGTTTAAGGCTGTTGCAACTTTCGCCCCGCCAAACCCAAATGCAATTAACACTTGGGCCAGTGTTTCAGCGCCGGTTTCCTCAGCCTCTCCATTCAGCATGATTTTCATCCATCAACTCCGGTTTTTTGTTTTCAAATATCATTTCAGCAACCATGCGTGCCATCGCAGGTGCCAGAAGAAAGCCGTGGCGAAATAATCCGTTTACATGGATAAAGTTTCCCCTTCTTGCGATACGCGGCAGGTTGTCAGGAAAGGCCGGTCGCGCATCAACGCCAATTTCAACTATCTCAGCTTCGCCAAAAGCCGGATTTATCGCATAGGCAGCGCTCAGCAGTTCCAGCATGGATCGAGCGGTTATCCGTTGGCGGTCATTGGTCTCAATCATCGTTGCACCCAGCATAAAAATACCGTCACCCCGCGGTACAATATAAAGCGGGATACGTGGATGTAGCAGCCGAACAGGGCGAGACAGACAGACATCGGGGGAAGACAAAATCAGCATTTCGCCTTTTACGCCCCGCAAATCGGGAAGCGAGTCCTGAGCCGCAAGTCCGCGACAATCGATGGTCAATTCATTTACTGTTTCAAAGGACCGTTCATGAAGAGACAAAACCTCTTCTTGAATAAATGATACCCCTTTTTGAACCAATCTCGCTTTCAGGGTTTGAAGAGCCAAACGTGGTGCCAGATGACCTTCTTCAGCAAACAACAGCCCTTTGCTAAACCTCTCGGCAAGGTCGGGTTCCAACTTGGAAATTTCTTCACTGTCAACTTCCTTAAAGTTACTGGTTCGCCGACCAAAGCGTGCTAATTCGGTCTGATCACGTCCCAATGCGACTACCAATGAGCCTTTGCGCTGGACCTGTCCGGTGTTATTTTCCCACCAATTCATTGCTTTTTGCCCAAGCCTTACGACAGGCTCTTCAGCACTCTCGCCCTCACACCAGGGAGCCAGCATACCTCCTGCCCACCAGGAACAGTTCCTCGAGCCGGGTGAAAAACCCCTGTCAATCACTGTTATGTCAGTATCGCGCTCAGCCAGTTCAGTCGCAACACAGAGGCCGACAACGCCTGCTCCGATTATTGTTACTTTTGTCATTTAGTGCCCCATAGATTGTAAAAGTGATGCACAGGGCCGTGACCAGAGCCAATGCTCAAGGTATCTGCGGCGCAAAGAGCATGCTGAAGGTAGTCGTGTGCCTCCTGGACGGCATTCTTCAAGGGTAGGTTTTTGGCCAATCCAGCGGCAATCGCAGAAGAAAGCGTACATCCGGTACCATGGGTGTTTTTTGTTCTGAGGCGCGGTACTTCAAACTTAATAGCAGGCTGACCTTTCTCGACCAATAGATCAACACAAGTTGCACCCGTGCCGTGTCCGCCTTTCATGAAAACTGACTTTGGACCAAGATCCAGCAGTGCGTGCGCCTGTTCTTCCATGGCAAGGGTGGTTTTTGCCTCACTTGTTCCTAGAAGAAAAGCCGCTTCAGGCAAGTTCGGCGTTAGGATATCTGTGCAGGTCAACATTTCTGAGACCATTACGGTAACCGCATCGGGCCTAAGTAAAGCATCGCCTGACTTTGCAATCATAACAGGATCAAGAATGATTGGAATTTTTTGGTTTTCCAGCTCTTGGGAAACGGCAATAATTATTTCTGGCGAAAACAGCATGCCGATCTTGATGGCGCCGATTGCAAGGTCATCAAGCACCGCGCGAAGCTGGGCAACAACCACATTGACAGGAATGTCATGCACAAATGTAACCGCACGAGTGTTTTGTGCTGTAACAGCGGTAATCACGCTGGCACCATAAACGCCAAGTGCCGAGAATGTTTTCAGGTCGGCTTGCACGCCGGCACCGCCGCCGCTGTCAGACCCTGCGATTGTCAGGGCTATTGATGTAGATTGTAGCAATTTCGTTCTCGCAATATATTTTGGACAAAATTGCGAGGGAGGGCTTGCAGACTTAACCGTAAAATGACCCGTTCCCTACGCCGGCATTGTCCGGATCAGGTTCGACGGGTCGATGATTTACATCTCTCAGCCCCAATGGGCACCCCGACGGATAAGACGTAGATACCAATCCAAAAGTAATTTTGCAATACTTAAAAGCTTGAAGTGTTTCTGGTTACACAATTGGGGAGCCTTACAAGCAATCATATTGCTTCAACAAGTCTGCTTGGGGTCAACAGCACGCATTTTGAGTGTGGACTTTTCGTCTGAGATTGGCGGCAAACCGGACATTGTCGTCATACAGATTCGGCCCAAAGCCGTCGTTCATGGGTGCTCATCCCGATCGATGCCCATTCGGAAAAGCTGACATTGATGGGGCCATGCTTCTACCAACAAACGATAAACGGTCTGTTGATTGAATAGCACCTTTTCCTGATTTGTCCTCCTTGTCGGTTCAGTATTATCCCCGACCCAGATACGGCATTTTTGATGCCATTATGGTCATAAACTGTACATTTGCAGAAAGCGGCAGGTCGGCCATGTAACGTACTGCCTCTGCCACATGTTTGAGATCCATGAGCGGTTCGGGCCTTACTGTTCCATCGGCCTGTTTCGCCCCCTCTGCAAGGGGCAGTGCCATGTCGGAAGCTGCGTTGCCGATATCGATCTGCGAGCACACAATATCAAAAGGACGCCCGTCAAGCGCAAGGCTTTTGGTCAACCCGGTAATTGCGTGTTTCGTTACGGTATAAGGAACTGACCCTGGTCGCGGGGCATGGGCTGATATCGAGCCATTGTTGATAATTCGTCCGCCTATAGGAGCTTGCGCGCGCATCAGTGAAAACGCTGCCCGCGCGCACAAAAACGAGCCGGTCAAGTTCACATCAATGGCACTTTGCCATTCTTCAACAGAGAGTTCATCAATGAGTTTGCCGGCAGTGAAGATGCCGGCATTGTTAAACAAGACATCAAGCCGCTTGTGTTTCCTCTCAATTGTCTGAAAAAGTTCACTGACAGCTTCGGCACAACTGATGTCGCAAACTATTGCCTCAGCGCTGCCCGTTTCTTCATTTATCGCCGCCCGAAGCACATCCATTCGCCGTCCGGCAAAGATCACGTGATACCCACTACGCATGAATTCGTGGGCACAGGCTTTGCCGATACCCGTTCCGGCACCTGTGATCAGTACTGCTTTTGTCATCGCGCGTCCTTTGCAATATTAGCGGCCTGCTGATAGTATAGATCAACAATGATGTATCATCAAAAATAAGTACAATCGGAAAGGTTAAATGAACCTGTCAAATTTACTTGCCGCGCGCGTTGCCGCAGGGAATCCGGTTCGCTGCGGTCTTATCGGTGCCGGCAAATTTGGTTCGATGTTTCTGTCTCAAGTGCCTACCATAGTTGGGCTGGAGGTCGTTGCAATTGGCGATCTTGATATTCATCGCGCCCGGCAGGCATGTCGGCGCGTCGGCTGGCAAGACGAACGGATCGAGACTGTGCATTTTCTCGAAAGTGGGAAAGATTTATGTCGACTGGACAATATCGACGTCATTATTGAAGCCACAGGAAACCCGATAGCCGGAGTCGAGCATGCTCTCACGGCAATCGAGACTGGCAAAGATATTATTATGGTCAACGTTGAGGCGGATGTGCTTTGTGGGCCCGCATTGAGTGCGCGCGCCAACAAGGCTGGAACAGTTTATTCCATGGCTTACGGAGACCAGCCGGCACTTGTTTGTGAAATGGTTGACTGGGCGCGCGCCAGCGGGTTTCGCGTGCAGGCTGCCGGTAAAGGGACAAAATATCTGCCCGCATACCATAATATTTCACCCGATGACGTTTGGCAGCATTATGGATTGAGCTCCGAGGATGCAAACAAGGCAGGTATGAACCCGCAGATGTTCAATTCCTTCCTCGATGGCACAAAGTCAGCCATTGAAATGTCGGCAATCGCCAACGCCTGTAATCTGTCAGTGCCGCAAAATGGTCTCACCTTCCCACCCTGCGGGGTAGATGATCTTGCGCAAACCCTAAGTCCACGTAGTGCCGGTGGTCTGATGGCCGACGAGGGCATTGTGGAGGTCGTCTCGTCACTTGAACGTGATGGTCGCCCGGTTTTCCGAGATTTGCGCTGGGGGGTGTATGTGGTGATAGAAGCGCCAAATGATTATTCAGCTGACTGCTTTTTCCAGTATGGCCTGTCAACTGATCGCTCTGGGCGTTATGCGGCCATGTACAAACCATTTCACCTGATCGGCATGGAGCTTGGTATTTCAATTTTAAGTGCTGCCTTGCGCAACGAGCCGACCGGTCAATCGCTCGCCTTTAACGCCGATACCGCAGCCGTTGCCAAACGCGACCTGAAGCTCGGAGAGATTCTTGATGGAGAAGGTGGCTACACTGTTTGGGGCAAATGTATTTCATCTAAAACGTCCGTTACCCAACACGCTTTGCCCATTGGACTTGCCCATGGTGTTAAAATGGTTCGTACCGTTTCCAAAGGCTGTATGATCACAAAAGGCGATGTGGAGCCATTACCATCAAGTGCCGCTCTCAAATTGCGGGCTGAAACAGAATCCATGGTGTAACTTCCATATACATCTGAAGGAACTTTGATGATACCACAGGAACGAATATCAGACCGGCTTTACAATGATTTGTTGAACAGCATTTTGCTTGGAGAGTATTCTGTGGGTGGAAAACTCCCAACCGAATTCAATCTTGCCCACGACTACGGTATTTCAAGAACCACAGTGAGAGTTGCTCTTGCACGGCTTAAGCAAGAAGGTTTTGTTGTTTCGCGACAGGGCGCAGGGACAGTTGTTGCTGATTTTAAGAATGGTCAGACCCTTCCGTTTGCATCTGATGAAAGTCTGGCAGACCTGGAAAAATGTTTCGAGTGCAGGATAATAATTGAACCGGAAATCGCTGCCATTGTTGCGCAGCTTCGAACCAACAAAGATATCGCTTATCTTGAAAACCATATAGCATTGCTTGCCAGGCTGATCCAAAAGGGGAACGCACATACCGCCGAAGACACCGATTTTCACCTTTACCTTGCCAGCCTGTCTGACAATAAATTCTTTGAATCAATTATGGTTTCACTTCGTCCGCATATCCTGATCGGCATGAATTTGATCAAGGTAATCCCCCAAAAGGCCCGAGATGATCACGCACGACAGTCACTTAAGGAACATACCGATATTGTTAACGCACTGATCACCCGCGACAAATCAAAAGCGAAGGCGGCAATGCGTTACCATCTGGAAAATTCCCGTCAGCGAATTTTTAAAAGCCACTAGTCCACCTTAAAATCATACCGCTTCACCAGCCTGATTGCAGTTCAAAATGGACAATCCTGACCATTCCCCTTTTCTTAACAAAAATTTGTTTTCAAAAACAAATAGGCTGAAATTTGTACATTTGCTATAATAAATTGTGCAATTTGAAAGTCAACAATCTGGATTAAATCCGGTACCAAGGGAGGACAAAATGTCAAAATCGTTCAATCGAAGAAAATTTTTAAAGGGGAGCGCGCTTGCTTCTGCAGCGACAGTTGGAACACTGGCGGCCCCATCAATAGCAAGAGCTGAACCCGTTGTTTTGAAAATGCAGGCTGCATGGGGTGGTGGTATCTTCCTTGAAAATGCCAAATCCTACGTTGACCGTGTTTCGGCAATGGCTGGCAAGGATTTGAGAATTGATCTTCTTTCTGTGAATGCGGTTGTAAAAACCAGCCAGATGCAAGATGCGGTACACCGCGGCGTTATTGATGCTGCTCACTATGTACCAGCTTACTGGTACTCCAAATCCAAGTCCGCCTCCTTGTTCGGTACAGGGCCCTGCTTTGGCTGGTCCTCACAAGAAGTTCTTGGCTGGCTACACTATGGCGGCGGTCAGGAATTGTTTGATGAGTTAATGGGAACACTTGGACTTAATGTTGTATCCTATTTCAATAGCCCGATGCCGGCACAGCCACTTGGCTGGTTCAAGGAACAGATAAAAGATGTTTCTCAATTGAAGGGTCTGAAATACCGGACAGTTGGTCTGGCTGCTGACGTTCTTCTTGAAATGGGCATGTCGGTTGTGCAGCTTCCAGGTGGCGAAATTCAACCTGCCATGAAGTCAGGCCTGATTGATGCAGCTGAATTTAACAACCCAACATCTGACCGGGACTTTGGTATGCAGGATGTCTCCAAAGACTACCATCTGGCATCATTCCATCAAAGTCAGGAGTTCTTTGAAGTAACATTTAACAAGAAAAAGCATGACGCTCTGCCAGCAGAACTTCAGGCGATTCTCAAATACGCTTCAGAAGCAGAAAACTCAAACTTTTACTGGCACAATACAAAGCGTTATGCCGATGACCTTGTAAAACTGCGTGATGAGCAGGGTGTGAACATTCACCGGACTCCGGATTCAGTAATGTTAGGGCAGCTCAAAGCCTGGGATGTTGTAGTAGACCGTATCTCAGGTGAAGATCCGTTCTTTGCCAAGGTTGTTGCATCCCAGAAAGTTTATGCCAAAAATGTCATGAACTATCTGAACCTGAATCAGCCTGATTACAAACTGGCCTATAAGCATTACTTTGGCTAGGCTATTGTCAAATAGTAAAACCCCCTGGGCTTTCAAAAGAGCTTTCGAAAGCCCAGGGGACCTGTTTATGTGGTGTTGGGAGGATTAGGTGGAAAAATTCATCTATACTATTGAGGGGCTGAGTGTTTGGGTTGGACGTGCTTTTGGCTGGTGTATTCTGATTCTGACCTTTTCTGTCTCCTACGAAGTTTTCGTACGTTATGCTTTAAACGCCCCGACAGTTTGGGCATTTGACATGATGGTGCAGATGTATGGCGCATTGTTCTTGATGGCCGGGCCTTATGCTCTTGCCCAAGACACACATGTGCGCGGTGATGTTTTATACCGCCTGTTTCCCGTACGTTGGCAGGCACGGTTGGATTTTATTCTTTATCTGCTGTTCTTTTTCCCGGGTATGATGGCTCTGTTCTGGTACGGCATGGAAATTGCCTCTGATAGCTGGCGGTATAAGGAAGTCAGCTGGAACAGCCCGGCCCGAATCCAGATTTATTTCTTTAAAACCCTGATCCCGGTTGCCGGATTTTTACTTATGTTGCAAGGGCTTGCTGAACTGGCTCGATGCTGGCGTGCCATGAAAACAGGTGTGTGGATGAAACGTCTTGATGACGTTAGGGAGACAGAAGATATGCTAATGGATGTCGAAACCCCTGAGTCACCCAAAACCTGACGGGTTCTAAAACCTGACAACTTCACCCAATGTTATTTTAATTGAGAGACGAGAATGACCAATCCTGAAGTCGCCATTATGATGTTGTGCCTGTTTATCTTTTTGGTACTCCTTGGTTTTCCAATCGCTTTTACGCTCCTGGCAATGGGTGTCGGGTTTGGTTATTATGCCTATTATCAAGGCGGCATAGAAACTTTTTCAGACCTTTTCAGCAACAATATTTTTTATCTGCTGAATCAGAATACCTATTCGGTTATGGAAAATGACACGCTTGTTGCGATCCCGTTATTTCTATTTATGGGCTACGTTGTCGAGCGTGCCAACATTGTCAGCCGCCTGTTCTATTCGCTTCAGATGGCCGCCAGAAATCTGCCCGGATCTATGGCCATTGCAGCCCTGATTACCTGTGCAGTCTTTTCCACCGCCTCAGGTATTGTCGGTGCGGTTGTGACACTGATGGGGTTATTGGCATTTCCGGCAATGGCCAATGCTAATTACGACAAGAAATTTGCCTCCGGTGTTATTTGCGCTGGCGGCACTTTGGGTATTCTAATACCGCCTTCGATCATGCTGATTGTCTATGCTGCTATTGCCGAGCTGTCACCATTAAGGCTTTATGCAGCAGCGGTTTTTCCCGGATTATTACTCGCCGGAATGTATATTTTATACGTGATTGTCCGCGTCTATTTCAATCCATCTATTGCCCCAAAGCCAAACCAGGAAGATGTACCACCGGCATCAAAAATCTATCGTGACCTGCTTGTTTCATTTGTCCCTTTGACTTTGCTTATAATGCTTGTCTTGGGCTCTATTCTAGGCGGTTTGGCTACACCGGCAGAAGCGGCAGCAATGGGTGCGCTGGGTGGTCTTGTACTGGCTGCTGTATATCGTTCCCTGAGTTGGAAAAAAGTCAAGGAAAGTGTCTTTCTTACCGCTAAAGCAACAGCGATGGTGTGCTGGCTATTTGTTGGATCATGGACTTTTGCATCAGTCTTTTCCTATTTAGGTGGCCATACTGTTATTGAGCACTGGGTGCTCGGCATGAACCTGACAACATGGCAATTTCTAATTATGGTTCAATTGATCATTTTCGTTCTGGGCTGGCCGCTGGAGTGGTCAGAAATTTTGATTATCTTTGTCCCGATTTTCCTGCCCATGCTCGATAACTTTGGCGTCAACCCTTACTTTTTTGCCATGCTGGTCGCGCTGAATTTGCAAACCTCGTTCCTGACACCGCCAATGGCCATGTCGGCCTATTATTTAAAAGGGGTGTTGCGAGATCAGATCGAGTTGATGGATATTTTCAAGGGCATCATGCCGTATCTTGGAATTGTTATTTTTGCTATGTTCCTGATGTACCAATTCCCGGGTATTGCACTTTGGTTCCCGGACTATCTATTCGGTAAATATGTGCCCTGATCGATCATCGGAAACCTGACGTTATGTACAATGAGTTATCAGCCAGTGCAGCGGTAAAAAAAATAAAAGCCGGTGAACTTAGTTCTCTGGAGCTGACCAGGGCTTGTCTTGACCGGATAACCCAGAGCGATGATCAACTTAAAGCATGGGTAAGTGTTGATAGCGATTATGCTTTGGCACAGGCTGAAAAAATGGATGAAATCCGTAAATCAGGATACCCGACAGGTGCCCTGCATGGCGTCCCGGTTGGGCTAAAAGATATTATTGATACAAGGGACTTTCCCACCGAGCGTGGAACACCTATCTTTGCCGATCGAAAGCCTGACAGGGATGCCTGTGTCGTTGAGCGTTTGCGTGAGGCCGGTGCTGTAATTCTGGGAAAAACAGCAACGACAGAACTGGCTTTTGTACATGAAGCTGAAACCCGAAATCCGCATAATCTTGAACATTCCCCAGGCGGTTCTTCTAGCGGTTCTGCTGCCGCAGTTGCAGCTTTCCAAGTGCCACTTGCAGTTGGAACACAAACCAATGGTTCGGTAATCCGACCTGCTTCCTTTTGTGGGGTCTATGGTTTTAAACCAACCCGCGGTGTGATCTCGCGGCGAGGGGTTTTGCAGACTTCCAAAACACTGGATCAAGTCGGGGGGTTTGGGCGAACGCTGGAAGATGTCGCCCTTCTTGTCGATGTTCTTGGTAGCTATGACCCTCGTGATAAAATGAGCTATGACAGACCACGACCGCAGATGCTTGCCGGGGCGCGTGCTGATGTTCCGGTTAAACCTAATTTTGTCTGGTTTGATTTGCCATATCATGATCGCCTTGATGACGATGCCAAAGAGGGCTTCGATGAAGTTTTGGATATTCTAGAAGGGCGCGTCGAAAGAATGCCGGCAGCGGAGGTTTTTGGTGACCTTGTCAATGTTCAAGCATGCATCCATGAATTTGAAATCTGCCATCATCTCAAAGAAGTTTTTGAGCAGCATTGGGAAAAATTGAGCCCGAGCCTTAAACCGATCATTGAGCGTGGGCGCAAAATCAGTGATGCCCAATATGAAGATTCGTTACAGGTTATGGCTTCTGCGCAAACTTTCTTTGCTGAATTTTTCAACGACTACGACGGTATAATTGCCCCGGGTGCAACCGGTGGGGCGCCAAAACTTGGGGGCGGAACCGGTGATCCGGTTTTTTGTACGATCTGGACACTTTGCGGGTTACCATCTGTGAGCCTGCCTGTCCTTAACAACGAAAATGGCCTGCCGGTTGGCGTTCAGCTTATCGGGGCAGCAGAACAGGATGACCGCTTGCTTCGCACCGCGAGTTGGATGTTGAATGAACTTCAAACAGCGGCTGCCTGAACAAAGGAGAAAATACAATGCTTCCCAAACTCAATAAATTAATTGTCAGCCTGATTGCCACAGCTCTTTTATTTACCTTTATCCTGGGTCTGGCTGGCAGTATTTCGACCGGGTTTGCCGGTTTCTGGGGCGGCTTGCCATTCTGGGTAATCGCGCTGTCGGTACTTGCAATGGCGGGATATGATTTTTGGGATGAAACCCTCAGGAAGAAAAAGTAGATGTCAGCAAAGCCGGTCCTTTGGATCACCCGCAAACTTTCAGACGCGACCCTTGAGAGGGCCGGAAAAAACTATGACGTTATTGTGGACTTAAATGATGGTCTGCATTCATCACAAGAAATCGTCGCAATGAGTTCAAAGGTGGATGCCATTTTGCCTTGTCATTCTGAAATCTTTTCAGAGTCTGTGGCTGAGCAGCTTGATCAACGAGTCAAAATCATCGCCAATCATTCAGTTGGTGTTGATCATTGCAATCTGGACGCCTTGCAAAAGCGGGGCATAGTGGTAACGAACACACCCGATGTCCTGTCAGATGCCACCGCAGAAATTGCAATGTTATTGATGCTGGGTGCTGCCCGGCGCGCGGTTGAGGGCGACAGGTTGGTTCGCACCGGCCAATGGGACTTTTGGAGTCCATCATTTATGGTGGGTAAACAGCTGACCGGCCATCGCCTTGCTATTGTCGGCATGGGTAGGGTTGGACAGGTCATGGCAAAGCGCGCCCGCGGGTTTGACATGGAAATTCATTATTATAACCGGAGCAGGCTCGAACCGACGCTTGAGCAGGGCGCAATATATCATGAAACAATCGATGATCTTTTGCCGGTTGCAGATTTTTTGTCATTGCACTGTCCTGCAACCCCGCAAACAACCGGTTTTATGAACAGTGAACGCTTTGGGCAATTACCCGATGGTGCGGTTCTGGTCAACACTGCACGCGGCGCTCTGGTTGATGAGGCAGCGCTTTTGGACGCGTTGAAATCAGGCAAACTTTATGCCGCCGGTCTGGATTGTTTTGCCAACGAACCGGGCGGAAACCCCGCCTTTGCCGACTATGAAAATGTATTCATGCTGCCGCACATTGGTAGCGCGACAGGACAAACCCGTGATGCCATGGGCTTTCGCGCACTAGACAATCTGGATGCCTTTTTTGCCGGCGAAACACCACAAGACATGCTGTAACTGTCAGATCAAGTCGAAAGTCTCACACATAATATACCAAACCAGATGAGCAAAACTCTCTCTTAGCCCAAACTGCGGTTTGTCCCATTTAATATGACGACGGGCAGAGACTTGTTGAGATTACGTTTGCACTTGTTTGTTGTGGGCAGGCCGCTACCGTAACTACGCCTTTACTGCAGTCATAAACCTGTCCCGGATTACCACGGGATCCATTATTATGACCGGCACTTTGATATTGCCGGATTTACATTTACTGACAATGATCGTCATCTTGTCGCCCTCCAGGGCACTCTTTAACACAGCGCCAGTTTCTTCTGCCTGACACTCGATGACGTTTTCGCATCCACAAGCCAGTGCGACTGCTGTCAGCGAAGTTTTTTTGCCGGCATAGGTCGGTTGATCGCCGGTTGAGCCATAACTTCCGTTATCGATAATCAAAAGAATGAAGTTATCAGCACAATTATTTGCAATTGTAGATAGCGTACCAAAATTGGTCAAAACCGAACCATCGCCATCAATTGCTATGACTTTTTTGTCTTGCGCCAAGGCAAGCCCAAGTCCGATTGAAGAAGATAGTCCCATTGTGCCCAACATATAGAAGTTGGTCGGTTGATCGTCTATCATATGCAATTCCTGGCTGGGCAAGCCAATGTTACACACAACCAGATGGTCGCAAAGCAGAGGTGCTATATCGCGTAGTATCTCGGATCTGATCATTTCAGCACTCTTTCCAGAATGAAGCATCTGTCAGAATTGCGACAGGCTTGTTGCACATGAATGTGTGTTTAAGAATTGCGTCAAGTTCATTAACATCGTCTTGATGATGAAAATGGTATGTTGGTATGTTGAACTGGGCAAGCAACGCTTTGGTGTGCACCGCCATTTCGACCTGACAGGCAACCGGTTCACCCAGTTCACCGCGATAGCTGATCAGCATGGGCAAGGGCATTCTATAAAACTGTATCAGCGTCGCCAGGGTATTGATCGTCACCCCGATGGCAGTGTTTTGCATAATGATCGCCGGGCGCTTGCCGCCCATAAAAGCACCCGCACAAAGGCCCATACCTTCATCCTCCTTATTCGAGGGAATATGAAATATTTCCGGGCAAGCCTCTATCGTATCGATCACTCCGGCCAGTTGCTTGCAAGGCACAGAAGTTACAAATTCAATCTTGTTGGCAACAAGATCAGAAACAATTTCTTCATTCACAGACATAAGGAACCATCCATCCAAATTGGAATATTTATTGATAAAACGGGCTTGAATTCATCCATTTGTTGCAACTGATGTTTTGAAAATGGCCGCTTCATCAGATACAATTTCGACGATGTCCCGGCAGTCTTGTTCAGAAAACGTCAGAGGCACGCGCATGTCGCAGGTTGTTGACAACACACGAATGGTATTTGGCAATGGGTCCATTTCCCCAAGATAGTGCCAGCTGTCGTATCGGCTGGTAAAAGCCACCGGTTCTTCGCCGCCAAACCATTTGATTTCAACACCGCGCTCGGCACAGCGGGTCAGAAAATCAGGAATTTTTTCCCGGCCTATCCCCGGCGCTTTAAACTGAATGGAAGAACCCACAAATTCTTCGTGTTGTTTGCGCTCCACCATGGTCAGGCCAGGTGCGGCAGCAAAGCCGGTTTCTAAAATACGGTATCGCACGTTCCATCGTCGAGCGTTTTCTTTAAGATCCGGTAATTGCTCGCGCAAGATAGCTGCACGCAAATTATCCATTCTGGCTGAACAATTGGGAATTTCGAGGCGGACTTTTTGAAATACCTCTTCGGGCGGGATTGCCCCATGACTTCCATAAAGCATGTAGGAGCCTGAGCCAATAACGGCACGGGCGGCATACTCAGGATTATTCGTGGTCAGGAAACCACCCTCACCAGAGTTTAAATGCTTGTAGGTTTGAGTGGAAAAACAGGCAATATCGCCAAAGTTTCCAGAACGGGTCCCCTTCCATTTCGCCCCCATCGTATGGGCGCAATCCTCAATGAGGCAAATGTCAAACTCTTTACAAACCGCTACAATTGTATCCATATCAGCAATATGCCCACGCATATGCGACAACAAAAAATATTTCGCGTTGCTTTGCTCAGCTTTGCTTCGCAAATCATCAATATCGGTGTGCCAGTTATCATCTATTTCCACCAAAACAGGCTGGCCGCCAACTGCGAAAATAGCGCCGGGTACCGGCGCTAAAGTATAAGCATTGGCCAACACTTTATCGCCGGGTTTTAGTCCAGCTGCACGCAATGCAATCTGTAATGCCTGCCCCCCGGAAGCAATTGCAAGGCAATATTTTACGCCCTGCCATCGCGCAAACTCTTCCTCCAGGAGGCTTGCCTCACAAGTCTCACCACTTACCGTATTGTATCTGTGCAGGCGCCCGGTATGTAAAATTTCTGTTACGCGGGCAATCGCTGTTTCAGAAATCGCTTCTTGTTGCGTGAAGGGTCTGTTGAATCTCTTGACCATATTCAGTCAACCCTTGGCTGATCGGCAACTTCGAAGTTCCAATCATTTTCCGGGAAGTATTTTTTTAACCGCCAGTCGCAGGCGCGCGCATGACCATCCATTCCTTCAAGGCGACTGATACGTGAGGCCACCGCGCTGAATTTCAGATTGGCATCTTGACTGATTTTCTGCCAGGTCAGCACTTTCAAAAACTTCATGACGTTTAGCCCGCCAGTATAGCGCGCGGCTCCTTTGGTAGGTAAAATATGGTTGGTACCTGAACATTTATCGCCGTGGGTGACGTTGGCTCCTTCGCCTAAGAATAATGAACCGTAATTTCTCAACCGCTCTTTCCACCAATCCAGATCCGCGGCAATAACCTGTAAATGTTCGCTCGCATAACGATCTGAAACTTCACACACTTTTTCACGGGTTTTGCACAAAATGATTTCGCCATGGTCGCGCCAGGCAGCTTCAATCACCTTGCGGCTGGGAAAATCAGCAATAACTTTTGGCATAATGCGATTTACAGTGTCGGCAAGTTTGCCAGACGTCGTAAAAAGCCAGACGGGTGAATCGCTGCCATGCTCGGCCTGACTGGCAAGGTCGATTGCAACGGTCATAGGGTCAGCGGTTTCATCAGCAATAATGGCGCTTTCCGTCGGGCCTGCAAATACATCAATGCCGACCTCACCGAAAAGAAGCCTCTTGGCCTCAGCGACATAGGCATTACCTGGCCCCACCAGAATATCTGCAGGTTTTGCGCCAAACAAACCAAAGGCCATGGTTGCAATCGCCTGCACCCCGCCCATTTCCAGTATCATGTCGGCACCGGCCAGATCCATGGCAAAAGCAACGTGGGGAGAGATAGCTTCTCCGCGTGGTGGAGAGGCGGCAACCACAAATGGCACCCCGGCAACTTTAGCAGTGGCAATGCTCATCAGCGCCGAAGCAGCATGGGCATAACGCCCACCAGGCACGTAGCACCCAGCACAATTAACAGGAACAATGCGCTGACCCAGACGCACACCAGGTTCAGTTTCAATGTCAAATTCTGTCAGGCTGGCCCGTTGAGCTTGCGCAAATCGTTTGATTTGTGTGTGGGCGAAGCCAATATCGGCTTTTTCCTGTTCAGTAACCTGTGAGATCAGCCGCTGTTTTTTCTCTTTAGACAAAACGAAGGACTTATCCCAACCGTCCAGAGATAGGGCGTATTCCATAACGGCAGCTTCGCCTTGTGAACGAATGCGCGATATCATCGCTTCTACGCCATCACGGATTTTTCTATCCACGGTCTCATTTTCTATTTGAGAGCGTTTTATGTATTCCATGTTTTAGTGCCCAAATTCCTGATTACCAATTCGGCACAGTTCACTCTCAGACGGGAAATTTTTCCAGTATCTTTAGTCATATTCAATTTTTTTGAACTACAGATTCCAATTTTCCGAAAGTGGCCAGAGAGTTACCCGAGAGTTCAATGGCTATTTAGAGACAATTTCGATGGCACTGCCCATCTTGGGAACGATACTGGCAAATCGGGGGATCACCTGGCTTGTTATCAACTGCCGACAGTCCTCAGCCAGAGTATCGGGTAAATCGCCAAGTTCGGCATTTCTGGCAACCAAATAAATATGACGAGAAAATGCCGGAAACGGAATTTCGCTGACATCAGTCTGAGAGACAAAACGTTCGGCATCAAGCAGGTTCAAAGGCGTTGTAAGCGACCAGCCATTTGATTGTGCCACCATGGCAATTACTGATCGAGACGCCTCCAGCGCGAATCTGCGCCGGACGTTAAAACGTACACGCTTTAAGTGTTGGGTGATGGTTCGACCAATGGGAATATCTTCTGAATATTGTATGAAAGGTGCATCAGATAATTGTGTCAGGATGTCCTCATCACTATTCAATAATCCTTTGGCGGCAACGAGGATGAATTGCTCACGCACAATCGGGATGGAACGAAAACCGTCAACATCTTCGGGTACAATTGCCGACACGCAAATATCAGTTTTGCGTTGTTGCAACATTTCAACCACCTGATCCGAGCGACCCGAGTAAGCATTGACAAAGCAGTGGTGGAAACGCTTCTGCAATCGAGCCACAAGTGCCGGGGTCAACGAAGTATCAAGATCATCAATAATGGCCAGGCTGAGCTTGGGCAGATCAGTCAGATTATGCTTGGAAAGTTCCGTTTGAGCATCGGCGACTGTTGCCAGAATTTTATGGGCGTGTGCGCGTAGCATCTGTCCAGCCGGTGTTAACTTCAAGGGGCGTGAGTTGCGATCAAAAAGTTTTGCGCCGATAGCCCGCTCCAGTGTTGTGATTTGCTGGGAAACCCCTGATGAACTCCCTCCGATGCGCTTGGCGCCATCGGTAACAGAGCCGGTTTCTTCCACGGCGACAAATGTTCGTAAACCGCGCAAAGTTAACTCAGCAATGTTCTTGTTTGCGATGTTGGGCATATGAACAAATTACTTTTTTGGCGTCTGTATAAATAGGTCTTTATCGATCACACATTGGCGGCGGATATAAAACCCTATCCCCAATGTTGGCATATGTGCCAATAAATTCAGCGGTATCTTTATGTTTAGAGTTTTCGGAAGGACATTTCAAGTTACCTGAACATAGGCCGTTTACCTTGACATATGGAGCAAATTTGACGGCCATTGCAGGACTGAAATTGAACCAAGGGAAGCGTCGGTCAGTGGTCGCGCAATAAAATTTGATATAAAAAACATGAGGAGAGGACTATGAAATCTTTAAAAACCTTGCTTTGCAGTGCAAGTGCAGCTGTATTGCTTGCTGCAAGCGCTACGATCGCCACTGTTGCAACCACAACAGCAGCCAGCGCTGAAGATTTGACCGTTGCGTATTTTCTGGAATGGCCAACACCAAATCAATTCGCTCAGGCTAAAAAAATCTATGCAGAAAAACTTGGTGTATCCATTAAATGGGTTTCATTTGATGCTGGAACCGCAATGTCAGCAGCCATGGCTTCCGGTGATGTTCAGATATCATTTTCACAAGGTATTCCACCATTTGTGGTTGCTGCTTCAGCCGGTCAGGACCTTCAGATCGTTGATGTTGCCGTATCCTATTCAGAAAATGACAATTGTGTCGTGCGTACCAGCCTGGAAATTGACAAAACCAATGTGAAGGAACTGGAAGGCAAGCAAGTGGGTGTTCCTCTTGGCACGGCCGCCCATTACGGCTTTTTGAAACAGATGGATCATTTTGGTGTCAACGTTTCAACCATGAAGGTCGTTGATATGGCACCGCCAGACGGTGCAGCAGCATTTGCATCTGGCAATCTGGACATGGTCTGCGGTTGGGGCGGTGCCCTGCGCCGGATGAAAGAACATGGTAATGTGCTGCTGACCGGTGCAGAAAAAGAAAAACTTGGCATTCAGGTTTTTGACGCCACCACTGTTTCGACCCAGTGGGCAAAGGAAAATGCCGAGCTATTGGCAAAATTCCTGAAGGTTACCGCCGATATGAATGCCAAATTTGCCGCTGGTGATTCAGGTGAAATGCTGTCGGTTATCGCAAAGGCAGCCGGTATGAAAGAAAAGGCCACAAAAGAAACGTTGGACGGTTTTGCATTCCCAACGCTTGAACAGCAACTCAGCGCAAAATGGCTGGGCGGCGGTACGCAGAAATTCCTGAAAGAAGTCGGGGATTTCTTTGTTAAACAGGGTACCATTCCCAAAGCCCGCGACAGCTATGAGAGTGCTGTTGATGCCAGCTATCTCAAGGCTGCATCAAAAATGTAGCCTTTTGTCTGATCTTAAGCAAAAATACGCACGGTCCGTGAGTGGTATTACGGACCGTGCGATGTTTAAGTAAATTCGGGAAGCAGTGCTAATATTTTTGGGAGAGCGTATTGTCTGAAAACAAACCATCCAGCTTGCGCGTTGATCAGATTTCGATGACGTTCGAATTGCCAGATGGCAATTCCATTGAGGCTTTGAAAAATGTCTCTCTCAATCTTGAAGAGGGCGAAATTTTATCGGTTTTAGGACCTTCGGGCTGCGGTAAAACCACCCTTTTGAATATTATTGCAGGTTTCCTTGCCCCCACCAGCGGACAAGTGATCCTCAACGGCAACCAGGTGAAAGGCCCCGGCCCTGAACGCGGCATGGTGTTTCAACAAGGCGCTTTGTTTGAATGGATGAGCGTTCGAAAAAACATTGGTTTTGGTCCCGCCATGAAGGGTGTGCCCGCCGCACGGATCAAAGAAACCGTAGATGAGTTGCTGGAAATTGTCGGGCTGCACGATTATGGAGAAAAGGCGGTTTATGAACTGTCCGGCGGCATGCAGCAGCGTGTCGCTCTGGCCAGATGTCTGGCCAATGACCCTGATGTTATATTGATGGATGAACCACTTGGCGCTCTTGACGCCCTGACCCGGGAAAAGATGCAAGGACTGGTTCTCAAATTATGGAAAGAAACCGGCAAAACCATTATTTTGATCACCCACGCGGTGGAAGAGGCTTTGCTGCTTGGTGAACGCCTTTTGGTTATGGCCCCCAGACCCGGTCATATCCATAAGGAATACCGTTTGCCATTTGCCAATCTGGGAGTTGATTCTGATTTACGATCGGTCAAGAAACATAAAGACTTTGGCCCCAAGCGCGAAGAGATCCTTGCGATGATCTGGGAAATGGAAGAAGACATAATGGGAAGGAAGGAATAACACTATGTTGATCTTGATAATCTACATCTCAATATTTGTTCTCGCCTATGTAGCCTATAAAGCGATTGCCGGTTTTACAGTGTCAAAAACTGGCTTTAATGCGCGCAAAACCGTGACCTTTGGCGATGAAAGTTCGGTGAAATCGAACCGGGCCGCATCCATTATTTCCGTTATCTCCATTTTCCTGATCTGGGGCGCATTTACCGGGTCAAAGATTACCCCGTTGCATGTGCCCGGTCCATTCGTTGGTGATACCTCTTTTTCATACACCGCAACCAATGAGCAAAACCTCACGAGCCAGGCCAGGGTCCATATTCGGGTAGGACTGATTGGTCAGGACTTTCAAAAGCCGGAAATATCCGACAACAACCAATCCGGATTTGCCAAGGATGACACATTGAAAGTCGGTGCCTGGCGCAGCGCTCTGATCCGTGTGCAGAACAATGATGAAGGTGGTAAGGTCAAAGGCTATCGCGTTACCGCTATTGACGGAAATCCAATTGCGCCCAAACAGTCCGTTGAAGTTGCAGATGGCGTTGTCAACATGACGAAAAAGGGCAGTTTGTCGTTTGTTCCAGACAAGGGTTGGCAGATGGAGCCGATATGGCTTCCAGCTCCTGAATCGGTTGTCTCGCGCCTGATTGAAATTTCCATTGATGGCTATCAAAACGTAACACTTTTAGAGAACCTGGGCTGGTCGCTTTTCCGCGTTATCATGGGATTTACCTTTGGCAGTCTGGTTGGCATCCCGCTCGGCTATGCAATGGGATTGAACGGCTGGTTCCGGGGTTGGTTTGATCCGATTGTTGAATTTATGCGCCCAGTCCCTCCACTGGCGCTTATTCCGCTGGTTATCATCTGGTTCGGTATTTGGGAGCAGGGAAAAATCAGCCTGCTGTTTCTCGCTGCCTTGTGGATCATGACCATTTCCGCCCGTGCCGGCGTATCAGGCGTCAACATAACCAAGGTCCATGCCGCCTATTCACTGGGCGCGTCGAAATTTCAGATACTGACCCACGTCATTGTGCCAAACTCCCTGCCGGAAATTTTCACCGGAGCCAGAGTGGCCATGGGCGTTTGCTGGGGTACAGTTGTAGCGGCCGAACTGGTGGCGGCTGAAAAAGGTGCAGGAAAAATGATCATTGCCGCTTCGAAATTCCAGCAAACCGACATTGTCATCATGGGGATCATTCTGATCGGCGTAATTGGATTTGGTATCGATATTCTGATGCGGGTGGCAGAACAAATTCTGGTTCCCTGGAAAGGAAAAGGATAAAATATTGAGCATTTTTTAGAACTCTTGTTTCTAATTTGAATGCACTAGATGTGGAATGGAATACCGGCTAGCGACAGCCTGCTGAACGAGGTTTATCTGTCTTCAAAGCACAAGCAAAAAATCTAGAATTCCTCATATTAAATGTCTCGCCAAATTGCTTTGTACAAATATGTGAAAAATAGGGCTTATTCGGCACCTCAAATTCATACAGATGTTAGCAATAAGCTGGTCTCGCTGTTTCGAACACCTAGAATTTGGCGTATTTCTCGGAGAGTTCTATCAAACTCTGACAGGTTAGCCGTTTCAATCACCACCACCAGGTCCCACTTGCCGTTTGTGGCATAGCTGTTAGCGATTTCGGGCATCTGACGTAAGCGCTGGGTAACGCCTTTTTCAAGGTTTCCTTCGATTTCGATCATCATAATGGCACGGATGAGATTTTCATTTTCTGCCGACGCAAGCTCAACGGTAAAGCGGGTAATGGTACCTGACCGGACCAATTTTTCCAGCCTGGTTTGCACGGTGGCTCGTGAGACTTTCAATTCTGCGGCCAACACTGTGATTGAGGCGCGGCCATCAAGTTTGAGGAGGGCTATCAGTCGCCGGTCTTTGTTATCAAGATTTGCCATAAAAGTCCCATATTGTCGTTATATATTAGCAATATGATCAATTGATATATCAAAAAATCTATTTTGTGAACTTTTTACTTGCTTTTTTGTCATGTAAAATGGGCTGACACAATGGAGAAAATTTGAATGAGATCTGTAGATTGTGCCCTTGTAGGGGCACCAGTACAAAGTGGGGCCAGTCAGCCAGGATGTCTAATGGGACCAGATGCCATGCGGACAGCGGGGCTGGAATCTGCGTTGCAGGCATTAGGGCATCGTGTGTCTGATATGGGCAATATCTCTCCTGCCGAAACGGTCACAATCAACCATAGAAACTCTGTCGTTCGTAATCTTGATACCACGACGGCGTGGGCTCTCGAATTGGAAGAAGCCGCATATAGGGCGTCATGCCAGTCCGACTTACCGATCTTTCTTGGCGGTGATCACTCACTTTCAATCGGAACAGTCCCCGGTGTGGCCAGATATTCTCGGCAGGTTGGTCGTGAGCAATTTGTTCTGTGGCTAGATGCCCATCCAGACCTTCATACGCTGGAAACGACCTGTAGCGGGAACCTGCATGGCACCCCAGTTGCCTATTTCACCCAGGCAGGTGATTTCCGGGGCGCATATCCTGAACTCAACGCTCCCGTTCCGGCATCCAATGTCTGCATGATCGGGATCCGATCTGTCGACCCGGCCGAGAAAAAATTGTTGGCGAATTCGCCGATTGAGGTGCATGACATGCGCGCCATCGACGAGAACGGGATCTATGCATCGCTGTCAGGTTTTCTGGAAAAGGTAAAGGTCGCAAATGGCGCTTTGCATGTGAGTTTTGATGTCGATTTTCTTGAACCGGCAATCGCGCCGGCCGTTGGCACCACCGTTCCAGGCGGGGCGACCTTTCGTGAAGCCCATTTGGTGATGGAGATGCTGTGCGACAGCGCTCTGGTCACCTCGCTTGATCTCGTCGAGCTTAATCCATTTCTGGATGATCGCGGACGTACCGCTCATCTTATGGTCGATCTCTGCGCCAGTCTGTTGGGCCGCACCGTTCTTGATCGGCCCACTCAATCCCTCTGAACAAATATTGTGAACCAAAGGAAAATTTGACTATGAATATAACACCCGCCCCTTCGGACCTGGCCTTTGTGCCTTTCGTTAGTGTTGACGATATGATGAAGATCATCAACAAGATCGGTCCGGCCAAAGCCATTGCCGATATCGCTGATTATATTGAATCCGATTTCCGAAGATGGGAGAGTTTTGATAAAACGCCGCGCGTGGCAGCCCATTCACCCGAAGGCGTCATCGAACTCATGCCGACGTCGGATGGCGAAACTTACGGATTCAAATATGTAAATGGTCACCCGGCGAATATGGCCAGAGGCTTTCAGACGGTTACCGCATTTGGTGTTCTCTCCAATGTATCGAACGGGTATCCGGTACTGTTAACCGAAATGACCGTGCTGACGGCTCTTCGAACCGCTGCAACTTCTGTCGTTGCCGCGCGGCACCTGGCTCCAAAGGGGGCAAAAACCATGGCGATGATCGGCAATGGTGCACAATGTGAATTTCAGGCTTTGGCTTTTCAGAAGGTACTGGGAATTGAAAACGTGCGCCTGTACGATATTGACTCCACCGCGACGGACAAGGCCGCAAAAAACCTTAGCTCCAGTGGTCTGAACATAACCAAATGCGCTGATCCTCATCAAGCCATAGCTGGCGCCGAGATCATCACCACCTGCACCGCCGACAAGCAATATGCCACAATCCTGACTGACAACATGGTCGGCGCAGGCGTGCATATCAATGCCATTGGCGGCGATTGCCCCGGCAAGACCGAGCTGCACCGCGATATCCTGTCGCGTTCCGACATTTTCGTTGAGTATCCGCCTCAGACACGCATCGAGGGTGAAATCCAACAATTGGCTGAGGACCATCCGGTAACCGAGCTTTGGCAGGTCATCACCGGCACGGCTGACGGCCGGACATCGAAAAACCAAGTCACGCTTTTTGACAGCGTCGGGTTCGCAATCGAGGATTTTTCGGCCTTGCGCTACATCCATGATCGGCTTGAAGATATCGACCACTATCAAGAACTCGACATGATTGCCGATCCCGATGACCCGCGTGATCTTTTCGGTATGCTCGCGCGGGCGTCAAAAGCAGCGTAATGAACACGCAACTACCTACTCCTGGAGATTGAGATCAAGAGATTAGAGCCTTTCCACCTTTGGTGGAAAGGCTCTAAAGAAGATGCAGAACCGATAGCGTGTTTCTTATTTTGTTTTCTCAAACAGCGATGCGTTTTTGTCTCGCAGAGTATTCTTTTGAACTTTGCCCATGGCATTTCGGGGAAGTTCATCGAGAAATAAAACCTGTTCCAGGCGCGCCGAGGAAGAATAATCAACGGTAGGTAGGGTAGTCGTGGCGGTTTCCCCAAACCGTCCCTCCACGCCGCGCCATCAGCACAGTGCTGACACTTGTGATGCTACACAAAATTCAATCTTCAGCAATTGATTGGAACCCGATGCGGACATTTGCAAAAAGCTTCTTGGCATCAGTTTTGCAAAGAAAAGCCTTGTACCGGGGAAAATCTTTAACATAAGAGGTACGATATGGCGTTTAATACTGATCTTGGAAAACACCGGAAAAAACTGGAGCGGAACGGATATCTCCATTTGGAAAAAGTATTGTCGAATGACTTTATCCAATCACTGAATTCTTGCGGTTCGCAAATTATTGCCAGTGAGTTGGACGAGATTGCCGAATGGCATATCCCGGGCAAAAAACGGCAGTATTTATATGATTTTTCCACGCAAAGTTTTTTCGACGCGTTCCGTGAGGGTCTGTCGGGGATTATCGGCAAGCTAGCTGAGGAAATTATCATCAGCGAACGGCATATCAAGGTCTATCTGACCGAAGCTGCCGACTTTCCCGTGCCACATAAAGACCGGCACGCTGCAGAATTTACCATCGGATTTCCCATATACATTCCACAAGACTCGCGGGTGTGTTTCTTCCCCTTTATGTCCCGAAACGAGAATACCGAGCAGCGGGCCGTCTATGCTGAGATGCCGGATGACACCAAGATGGAACGTTTTTACGCCGATGATCGCATCGTAAAAATCAAGGGCACTGTCGGCGACATGTTTATCTTCCACGGCTCGACCGTTTTCCATGAACGGATCATGCCAGCAGGATGCATGATCCTTTATATCAAGGTAAATACAGCGCGCCAGGATCCGCTGGGAGAGCATGCCAGCATGATGGAAGACTTCAACAAGCGGTCAGAGGTATTGGAAGTCGCCTAACAGTGGCCCTCGGACATTCTCACACTATGCCGGAACGGGAAGGCCTTGCCTTCCCGTTTCTCGTTGTGCGCTTGTTGGCATTATGCCTGATCGGAAAAACACTACGCGAAGATGATGCTGGTGTTGAGATTGAATTTCTTCTTGGCAAGTACGGCCAGCCAGATTGACCAAACAGCCGATACGATCAGAACTGTCACAGCAGCACCGGGCAAACCGAGCCACATGATCAGTACAAAATTGCCAAGCACAAGCAGAATCATACAAACTGCAAACACTGGCAGGCATGCCCTTTCTTGACCGCCAAGTGCGAGAACCTGAGCTGCCGGACCTGCAATGGCCCGGACCACTATTGAGAACATCAATATGACCAAAGATGTAAAGCCGGCCACAAATTCGTGCCCAAACAAGCCGAGCAATTCACGTCCGAACATTATGACCGCGATGGCGGCGGCAATGCTGCCAGCCACGGCCGGCGCGTTAGCCCGGGCCATTACTTTGTGTATCTGGCTATTATCGCGGTTGTGCAGTGCATCGGCGATATCACGTTGAATCATCTGGTGGAGAACCTGGATCCCAAAAGCAACAAACAATGATATCTTGAGACAAACGCCGAAAATTCCCGTTTGCGCATCACTTAAAAACAGTCGGGATATAACGATATCCACATCAGCAAAAACGCTGATGAAAAGGGCTATGAGCATCAGCGGTGCGGCGCGACGGCGCCACACCGAAGTTGATTCATTGGCGGTGTTTTCTGAATTACGACCTGAATGAACAGTTCGGTTTTTCTTAATTGCCACCTTACGCATTTGCCATAGAGCAAGGGCCGTGGCGATAACGGCATGGCCGGCGAGGATTATTTTAATATCAAAATTTTCCCAAGTGAGCCATATCGTGACAACAAATAACAACAGTAATAATGGCCTGATAAAAAGGTCTGGTAGAAACCCGAGCTCAAAGCGTTTTTGAGCATTGGCAAGCGAACCATTAAGGCGCAGCAAGGCAAAAGCGGGCAAAGTCAACGCGGAAAAGAACAAGCTTTGCTGAATGCCATTTGCTGGAAACGGCGCCAGCCAGATAAACAGGAGCAACAGGCAAATAAGCAAGCTGGATACTATCAACGTATCAATGCGGGCGCGGGCCATAAAAACAGCCAACAGATTGGACCTGTTTTCACTGGCAGCCTGAGCTGCAATTCGGGGCACCAGCATCGGATAACCCAACGTCCCGACAACGGCAAGAACTGCCGCAAGACCGGTTGCAACAAAAAACAACCCGATCTCGTGCGCATCGAGCAGCACCGCAAGAACGATCTGTGTAAGAATAGCAAATCCGGCACCAAAAACCCGAGCAACGACAACAAGACTAACCGACTTCAGCAGCAAAATGCGTCCTAGTGGGTTGCCTGCGTGTCGCGTCGACAAATTATTTTTTTGAGAGAGATGGGTGGTGTTTTCGGTCATTGGTGATCAAGCATCCTGCAACGCTGGTGCCAAATTTTGGGTGATACCCATTTGCGCACACAATTTACTAACAACGCCAAGCGTGTCTTTACCAAGTTTTATACCGGCACTGAGATTGTTCTTGTAGTTTTGCCAGCGTATCTCGCCAGGCAGCAGCACCTTCCCATCCTGGCTCGATGCTTTCACGAGTCCTGTCAAATACTCAAGCCGGTCATAGAAAAGTTCAAGCTCCATAAATCGGAAAATATCAAGTACGATCATAAAATGACCATTGTCTCCAGGCTGGGCGACATCTTTGTACATTGATGCCACGCCTTTTGAAACCCCGGCGCCGGTAAGAACACCGGCAAGAATTTCTACCATCAGCGACAAACCGTACCCCTTGGCCCCGGCAGCCGGCAAAAGGGCGCCTTTACCAATCGATGCTGGATCAGTGATAGGTTTTCCGTTGGCGTCTACCGCCATTCCCTCTGGCAATGGCTTTTTCCTTGCTGCATGCTCGCGCACGGTTGAACCGGCAAGAGCGCTTGTTGCCATGTCAAACATTAAGCTTTCACCGTTTCGAAGCGGTGCCCCGAAAGCGAACGGGTTGGTGCCAAGTATAGGTGCCAGGCCATTATGTGCCGTTACTTTCGGGAATGAATTGCTCATGACGAGACCTATCATTCCTTTTTCCGCAGCTTTGTGGACAAAATAAGCACCAGTGCCGAAAAAATTGCTGTTGCGCACTCCGACAATCCCAACCCCGGTTGATTGTGCAAAGCTTATGGCACGTTCAATGGCAAGGTTTGCCGCATACTGACCAAACCCCGCATCAGCATCAAGAATAGCGCTTCCTGGTGAACACTCGACAAAACGTGGTACACAGGGACACTTTATCCCGCCGTGCTTTACTCGTTTTAAAAAAACCGGCAAACGCAGAAGGCCAAAATTTTCTCTGCCCACCAACTCGCTCCACACCAGATTGTTGGCAACTTCACCAGCCTGAGTCTTGTCTACACCGCCCTTCATCAGGATTGCCAAACAAACTTCGTGCAGTTTGCGGTGATCGATGCGTGTTGTGTCTTTCATCATCTGTAACCGAGCGCTTTTTTAAACAGACTGTTGGCCGCGCCGTAATACGGTTTGCGGTCAGCCGAGTCGATCAAAGGACTAATCATGCGGTGCGCACGCAACTCGCCCAGCCAATCGGATAAAGTTATCTTCCCCATACCTCTTAGCTGCATCATGGCAAGAAAATCTTTTATCGGGTACCAGAGACGCAAATCATTTTCACAATCGGAAAATACCGGAATTTCTTGGCCTGTCAGTTGGCAATAAACAATCAGATCAATCGGAATCCCGGCACGGACAGCCAGTTCTTGAGCCGCAGTAAAACGGGCGTTGACTTCCATGATTTTTAGCTGCCCATCACGCGTGTCCCGCTTGAACTCGATATTGCCCAACCCGCGAAACCCAGTTTTTTTGAAAAACTTGATGCCCTGCTCCGCCGTCTCGGGAAGCCATTGTGTGGCATGGTAAGTTGCTCCGCCGCTGTTTACCGGAAAACGCCGAATTACCCGTTTGGTGAAATTAAAGAGGAACCGACCATCGTCATCTACGTAGGTGTAGTAACTGGTCAGCAGAGTATCGGGTCCCGGAATTTTTTCTGTAACCGTTACATCAAACCCCTTGTCATGTGCGAGGCGAATTTTTTCCTTTAGTTCGTCAATTCCCGTCTCGGCAACCAGAAATTTTTCACCGAAAACCTTGGCGAATTTGAATGTATTTAATGGTTTGACGATTACCGGAAACTGACAATCTGTAAAACGACCATCAAGTTTATCACCGCGTTCCACTGGCCAGTATTTTGGCGTGGCGACATCTGCCGCATTCGCCATTTCCAACGTTTCCCGCTTGTCAAGCAAAGCCAATCTTTGCTGCTTGGTTCCACCATCAAAAATAAAACGGCGTCTCAGCGTTTCTTCATTCTCTGCCAAAAAAGCAATTGATGCGTCACAGCATGGCAATATCACACGCCGGTCATTGATTAATGGCTTTGTGCCTAGCAACAATTTTCGCCAGTAATGCTCAGGCTTGACATCTTTTGGCACACAATAGCGTGTTTTACAGTATTTCGAATACATGCCCCAACAATCAGCAGGGCCGCTGACGCTCACAGAAATTCCAGTCCGTGCAAGACTTCTGGTCAGCGACAAGGAGTTCTCTTTACCGCCCAGAATCAGGACAGGGATTGTTGTGTCGATTAATTGCGAACCAAATTGGCCTGATGCCCTTTTATCATATTCTCTTTTCACTATTCTAGCCTCTCTATGCTTCTGTAGTTTTGATTTTTTGGTTTTGCTGGCGCTGCCAGTGGTCAGAAATTGACACTGTTTCGCCCTTCCTCAAGTGCATAACGCCTTGCTTTTCCTTGAACATATAATCAAGGACCAACTCAGCGACAGGCACGCCCGCGCTTGCGTCATTCACAAGGTAATGGTGGTGGATTCCCGGCGTCGTGTTGACTTCGCCGAAGGTACCATTTGATCCTTCAAGCGGCTTGGATATGTCTTTGCAAATCACATCCAGACCGGCAAATTTAACCCCGAAATCACGAACCAGGTTTTCACCGGCCTGGACTGTTTCAGGATGAACCATGTCGCGAACGGAGAAATTCTTCAGGCTGCAGTTCTCATTAACAGCCCGCTTGAGTGCAATGACCTGGCCTGCTTTGAGCCGGGAGCCGGGGCGTAACCCCAACTGCCACAACCTGTTTTGACAATCGCGGTCTATTTTCAGTGGACTGAGCGCTATGACCGGATCACCCGACAATCGTTTTTCATTTTCGAGTAACACAAGTTTGCGGATGGTACTGCGCCCGTCGCCGATAATAACAGGTGGGTCACGTCTGACAGCGTCGATAAACTTTCCATCAAGATACAACAGACGATATGAGTGCCCTTCAAGCTGTTCTTCAACCAGCAATTCACTGCCGTACCGGGCAGCATAGCGAAATGCCTTTCGCAATGCCTTCAGCGAATTAACACCTGTTGTTACACCGCGCCCTCCACCTGTCCCACTTGTCGGCTTGACAACAACTGGCCCATTTTGGGACGTGAAGAACGCCTCACATGCTGAAAGGTTGTCGAGTGAAAACTGCCTGTGCTTTGGAACCGAATATCCGTTTCCCTCTAGCAATTGGTACACCAGCGCCTTGTTACCCATAATATCCAGCGTCAGCTGATCATCAAGCATCACGTTCGATTGCCTGACAAATGTCGTTAGACCATTACGTGAAATTCCAGCAAAGCCAAAACCTCGGTCCTTGTATTCGGCGCCGATGTTTTGAGCGGCCTGCATCCACAATTTTTTAAAGTATGCATCGCGCAGTTGCCTGAATTTAAGCAACTGTATCAGTCCACGGACATCAAGATAAAAACCTGCCCGGTAGACGAGGCGCTGCAATTGGTTTGCAACTAATCCCATCTTGTATAAACCTTTCTGATTATTTGCGACTTACTCGAACAGACAGCCATCGGTCTGAAGTTGCTGGTCCACCCAGTCGTTGGAAAAAATCCCGCGCTTAACATTTCGAACGTATTCTTCCATACGCGCATGGTGGGACTTTAATCGCATCGCTGCGGTTGCCGCAAATTCCTTTGGGATAACAACAACGCCGCTGCTGTCTGCAGCAATAACATCACCGGCATTTACGACGATACCGCCACAACTGATGGGAAAATTCAATTCGCCGGGACCGCGATGTAGCGGGCCGAATGAGGTAATGCCGCGTGCGTATATGGGCAGCCCGGTTTCACAAATACCGTCGATATCTCGGATGAGTCCGTCGATAACAAAGCCGGCGATGCCACGATGTAATGCCTTGTTGGCGATAAGATCGCCAAAAACCGCGTTGCGCTGACTACCGCTTGTGTCGACAACCACAACGTCGCCAGGTTCAGCCAGATCCAGCGCTTTGTGTAACATAAGGTTGTCACCTGGAAAAACCTTCACCGTAATCGCCGGACCAACAAGTGGCGTGTGATTGGTCTGGCTGGTTATGCTGTGATCCATTGTGTACATCCGATTTAGCAGGTCGGAAATGTCCGCCGTTTCGAACGATCTGAAATGGTCGACAACTTTATGTGACGGTCTTTCAATCTTGGAGCAAACCCGAAACCCGGGACCAGACGTAATATCTGCAGATTTAGGCTTCCGGTCACCAACGGATTGAGTGACTTTTGAATTTGAATTCGAATTTCTTTTAGCAATAGTTGACATGGGTTTACCCTTTCGTATATCGCCCCCATAAACCAGCTCGCAATTTGCGTGCCAGTTTCATCATCAATCTTGATTTGTGTGCTTTTGTATCACCGGTAACGACGTTGTCAGGTTAACAAGCCCAGGCCATACGAAATCTAGTTTGACTTCTACTCAGGCAGAAACAGTCACCAATTGCCAAACACTCATCGCTTCGTCGCGAAACTGGCGTAATGTTTTCCGGGAGATCAGATGGCGTTGGATGTTGAAGATGTTGTAAATACTGGCGTGGATGGGTAGAAATCTTTGTGCTGATTTCGCGGATTTAAACCGCTCCATTCGTCGTTCACGTTGCTGAACTGGGAGATGTGAATTCTCAGCCGGATTATTCTTTCTGCCACCGAATTCACGAATCTTAGATAGGTCCAATGCCCTTAGAGCAGCTCCATACGAGGGTAGTTTATTGGTAACGATTGCATTTGGAACATAGCCCTGTTTCTTCAGCAACTTTCGAACATAGGCCTGACCAAATTTCAATGCCCAGCAACGTACTGTTTCCTATGAAACGTCAATGCAACGTTCAGCCAATCAATCTTCAACATTTCGGTAACCGAGTGGAAAACAAAAATACAGCCAGATTGCATCTTAAATGATCACAGAAGGAAACCGATAGCGTTTGTATGAAACTTTGCTCATCTGCCAAGCCTAAAACGTATTGATAAATCTGGCTAGCAAGTTAACCTGACAATACCGGGAAATGGTATGAGGTCGGTCTTGAAGCATGCCCTCAATCAATTGACTCGGGGTCTATACCGGGGCAGAGTATCACATTAGAGCTTTAAATGCAGTTCATATCGGTTGGACCGTTATTGAAGATGGGAGTCAGTAAGGTTGTCCATCGTCAAAGAAATTGGAACAAATTGCAGGTTGAGCTAACGGAGAATTTGGCACATCTGGTTCGTTATATTAAGCGGCATATTTGTGATATTGCAAGCATCGGGTTTCGATTGGAGATGCCATGAACACGAAGAATATGATTACCGAACAAGCGCAGAAGACGCCAATGGACACTTCCAGTTTCAGAGCGATGGAGTACGCCGAAATTCATAACCAGCGGTTGGCGTTAATTCGCTCCTACAATATGTGGTATGCTATCGGGTGTGGAATTGCATTCAGCTCATATTGGCTGATTCTAAACTTGAGCATCTCGGTCGGGAGCCGTCCTATGCTGATTGCTGGAGCCGTGGTTGCTTCAGTCATCATGTGGTTTGATTATCGCGCCGTGCTCAGTATCGACCGCGAGGTTGTGGCACTTTATCCACGCATAATTTTCCTGGAATTTGTTCTCGGCTACGATTTCTATCGAGACTATCTGCGTTGTCGGCCAAGGGGCAACAGCGAGCGCTCGTATATCGAGAAATGCGAGCAGATCCAAACTGAAAACGCCCAACAGCTTTGGGATGAGATCTACAGTAACTTCAATCAAAACGACTTCCCACCCAGTCGGCGATTATCTGCACACTTCAAGATAATTACCTATCTGTCAATCGCTCTATTTTGGATAATTATAGCCCTGATACTCGCGCCACAATATTTTCCGGTGGCCAGTTAATGTTTGTTTTCAACTGGTGATATCGATGGCCAGATCGCAAAATCGCAGATACTTAAGGTCACGAATAACCGCAATCGTAATTGTATTAGCATCCACCTGTTGGAATGTCGCAGGACCGGCAACCAGTCAGGAAATCGCGGTGGTTCCGCCATCACGCGACAAAATCACAATGTCCTTTGCATCAATTGTTGAGGAAACGCTTCCTGCAGTAGTCAATATCTATGCTCGTAAGGTTATTCGCACCCAATCACCAACCCGCACGCTTGATGGCTCGGCATTCTGGCGTCTGTTCAGAGACACTTTGCTGTTTGGTTACGGAAAAGAGCGCTTTGTGAATTCGCTCGGTTCTGGAGTGATCGTTACACCCGATGGCGTTATCGTGACGAACCATCATGTCATTCAATCTGCTCAGGGTATTTTAGTCGCGCTGACAGATGGAAGGGTCTTTGCAGGACACGTCGTCCTTTCCGATAAAAGAACGGATATCGCAATATTGCGGATTGCGGCAGGAGGAAAAATATTGCCTCACATCGAATTCGGAAATTCCGATCAACTCAAGGTTGGAGATCTGGTGGTTGCTATCGGTAATCCGTTTGGCGTTGGCCAAACAGTAACGAGCGGTATTATCTCAGCATTGGCGCGCACAACAGTCGGAATCTCTGATTTTCGCTTTTTTATTCAAACTGATGCCGCCATTAATCCAGGCAATTCCGGAGGGGCGCTAATTTCAATGAATGGAAAGCTAGTGGGTATTAACACTGCGCTCCACTCACGGCAAGGCAGCACTCAAAGTTTAGGATTGGCAATACCTGCCAACATGGTCCGCCCCATTGTTAAAAGCGCCATTCAGGGCCGCCCTCATATACGCCCCTGGATTGGCATTTCAGGACGGCGAATTCCGGCGCTATTGGCAGCTGTGATTGGTATCAAACAGCAAGGTGCTGTGATGATCACAAATATCTTCCCGGGGGGACCTGCAGCCGAGGCTGATCTGAAAGTCGGCGATATTGTTCTGTCGCTTAACGGTTTCCCGATCACCGATTTTCGGTCCTTGCGTTACCGCATCGCGACACAATTGGTCGGCGATCACATCGACCTGCAGGTCTTGCGCCGTGGTGAGGTGCAACGGCATTACAAAGTTGCATTGGTCCCTCCGCCTGATAAGCCCCCAAGAAATGACACCTGGCTGCCCGCTCTCAGCCCATTCAGCGGCGCCAAAGCCGCCAGTTTATCACCGGCTCTTGCTGAGGATTTCGGGCTCGATAGCGCTCTCTCGGGTGTTGTCGTGCTTGACGTTCGACGAGGTTCATCGGCTGCGCGGTTCGGGTTGCGCAAGGGCGATATCATTCGTGCGTTCGATAACCGAAAAATCCGTATTGTCGAAGAGTTGGTTAATTTGCGGTTGCCCCTATTCAAGGCGTGGAAAATGCAAATTACCCGTTCCGGTAAGGAAATTTCAATTGACCGCAAATAATACCAACGGCTGTTATGATTGACTCATAACAGCCGTTGACAAGGCGACTGTACCGTTTTTTAAATAGGAGTACATGAAGAACTCAAACAAGCAGGTGGAATGATCCAATGGTGATGCAAATCAGCACCGTAACCTTAATTGATGACAGGCCCTAAGTGTTGGAGAATCCGTACAATGACAAATAGCGTTTATGTTGAAGAACCGGCGAAAGACAATATTAGCAATCAGGAGCTTCATTCTCAATTACTTCAGATTGTCCGGGAAGTGGCCGAAGAATTAAACCCGCAGCATAAATTGACCTTAGAAATCAGTCTTGATAGTGATTTGGACCGCGACCTCGGATTAGACAGCCTAGGGCGGGCCGAGCTACTCATTCGCGTTGGCAAGGTTTTTAAAGTCAGTCTTCCCGATGAATTGCTTGCCGAGGCCAACTCACCCCGAATTTTGCTGGACGCTGTACTAAAAGCAGGGCCAGTTGTTGTGAGCCTGCTTGATCAATCAACAATCAGCAGTCCGATTTTGCCGCATATTGAGGCACCGTCAAGCGTTGAGACACTGGTTGATGCCCTTGAATTTCATGCTCGTGAGCACCCAGACCGGCCTCACCTGCGGTTATTGGCCAGCGATGATCAGGAGGACCAGATTACCTATTCTGATCTTCAAAATGCTGCACTCAGAATTTCGTATGGCCTTGGTCTGCGTGGCGTTGTCAAGGGCGACAGGGTCGCCATCATGCTTGCCACTGATGTTAGCTTTTTTGAGGCTTTTTTCGGTGTGCTCTATGCTGGCTGCGTTCCGGTACCAATGTATCCGCCTTTCCGGCGTTCGCAAATCGAGGAGCATCTGCGCCGACAAGCCGGAATTTTGAATAACGCCGCCATTGAAATCCTGATTGTATCAGAGGACATGCGCAAGGTCGGTTCACTGCTCTACGGTTTGGCCGAAAGCCTGAGGCACATTGAAACTGTCGCTGATCTTTCCAGCGAAGGGATTTCTGACGCGCCTGTGCGCACCGAGCCCGCGGCTACGGCGCTGATCCAGTATACCTCCGGCAGCACAGGTGATCCCAAAGGCGTTGTCCTTAGCCACGCAAACCTGCTTGCCAATATCCGCTCCATGGGAGAAGCACTGGGGGCAAGCTCTTCGGATGTATTCATAAGCTGGCTGCCACTTTATCATGACATGGGTCTTATCGGTGCCTGGCTTGGCCCGCTTTATTATGGGTTCCTGACTGTTATTATGTCTCCACTCAGATTCCTGGCAAACCCTTCACGATGGTTGCGAACCATTTCACAATATCAGGCGACCTTGTCAGCGGCACCAAACTTCGCATTTGAATTGTGCTGCAAGAATATTCGTGATGAGGATATGGCTGGAGTTGATCTCAGTTCACTGCGTATGATCCTGAACGGTGCCGAAACGGTCAGTGCGGTGACGATCAAGCGATTTACCGAGCAATTTGCGCCGTACGGTTTCAAACCTGAAATGATGTGGCCAGTCTATGGCATGGCCGAAAATTCAGTCGGACTGGCATTTCCACCACTGGGGAGAAAACCCCTTATTGAGCGAATAGAGCGCACGGCACTGGCCCGGGATGGCATTGCCAAATCTGCCAGCCCCGAAGATGATACGGCGCTGACTTTTGTTGCCTGCGGACGACCGATTCCGCGCAATGAGATACGAATTGTCGATGACACCGGGCACGAAGTCGCAGATCGGCACGAGGGCCAGTTACAGTTCCGGGGACCATCTGCAACTTCTGGCTATTTCCGCAATGATGAAAAGAACCGGATGCTGTTTTCAGGGGACTGGCTGGAAAGTGGTGACAGGGCCTATATGGCAAATGGTGATGTGTATATCACTGGCCGCATCAAGGACATGATCATCAAGGCGGGACGAAATATTTATCCCCATGAGATCGAGGAACTGGTTGGCCAGGTCGAAGGGGTCCGAAAAGGCTGTGTCGCGGCGGTCGCCAGCACGGACCTGCAGACGGGGACAGAGCGTCTTGTTCTCATTGTCGAAACCCGACTTACAAATGATGATGTGAAAGATCAGCTTCGCAAGCAGATTATTGAGGCATGTTCGAACGCACTGGACATGCCACCAGACGTGGTCGAGCTGGTTCCTCCGCATGCCGTCCTAAAAACGTCCAGCGGCAAGATACGCCGGGCTGCCACACGAGACTTATTTGAAGCAGGCTTTCTCACAGGTCATAAAAAGGGATTGTGGTTACAGTTACTGGCACTTGCCGCTTCGGGCATGACAAGCCGTATGCGTCGGTTCTGGCGACGAATTGTTGGAACATTTTACGCCGGTTACTGGTGGGTTGCTCTTGTGTTGGTTGCCGTATTCGCCTGGCTTGCGGTTGTCTTGCTTCCAAAACGTGACTGGCGGCACCGTGTCGTCCACAATTGTGCAAAATCATTCCTGTGGTTATCCGGTACGGTGCCAAAAATTACGATTCAGGAAGCAGTTCCAGAGCGTGGAGCATTGCTTGTTGCAAACCACTCAAGCTATCTGGATTCCCTCGTTATTTTAGCAGCAATTCCGGGACGGTTGACATTTGTCGCCAAGGAGGAACTTTCTCACCAGTGGGTGGCGGGACCATTCCTCAGGCGCCTTGGCACAGTTTTTGTTCATCGTGGAACTGCCAGTGAAGGTGTCGAAGATACCGCCCGTGAGCTGGAGATTGCGCAATCGGGTGAGCGCATTATATCCTTTCCAGAAGGTACGATGGGCAGAATGCCCGGACTTCATGGTTTTAAGCTTGGTACTTTTGTCGTTGCCGCACAATCCGGTTTGCCGGTCATACCGATTACCCTGCGTGGTACACGGTCTGTCTTGAGATCCGACCAGTGGTTTCCGAGATGGGGCAAGATAGAGATCGATATCAGCACACCCATACGACCCGAGGGCTGTGATTTCGCTGCTGCAATAGAACTTCGAGACAAGACACGATCAATAATACTGGAGCAGTGTGGCGAACCAGACTACGCTCATGAACGCTTGTAAAGGCGTTGTCACGGTAATCAGGTGTCACTGTAGTGCTTCATTCCCGCGCACCAGGATTGTTGGCCCGCAAACCCCAAAGCACAGACCAGCCCAGTAATCGCTCGGAAAGGCCCTGAGGCTGGTGGAGGTTGAGCCGCTTCAGGTATTCCAGTTCGGTGTGAGACGGTGCTTTTCCCATAGCCCCGCGAGCAGCAGCCACGAGCAGTTGTGGCTTGCTATGGGCGATCGCCTTTAAGTTCTGCAAGGCGGGTATAATTGCGACTTCGGTGGGAGTCATGTCTGTTCCTAATGGAAATAGCGGCAACGTTCCGTCTTTGAGTGTAGCGCCCAACGCCGATTTGAGCTTCCTGGGATGGTTGGCCCGATAGGCATCAGGTATCTCGTAACTCTTTTCAATTTTGCCCGTGCGTTTGGCCATCGCCAAAAGCTCCGGTTGGAACCGGGAATCGGTGATGTTGAGCATGGTTAAAATGGTATCACGATCCGATTTGCCCCGCAGATCGGCGATACCATATTCCGTCACGATAATATCCCTCAGGTGACGAGGGATTGTCACGTGCCCATAATTCCAGATGATATTTGAACTGGTTTTCCCCATGGTCGTTCGTGTTGCATCGAGTGCTATGATGGAGCGGGCGCCATCAAGTTCATGGGCCTGCGCGATAAAATTATACTGGCCTCCAACACCACTGACAACACGCCCATCGGCAAGCCCGTCAGAGATCACGGCTCCCAATGCCGTCACCATCAGGGCATTATTGATAAACCGCGCCTTTTGGCGTTGGGTGCGCTTTAACTCTTCACTACCATAAAGTTGGTTGACATATGACACCGATGTCATGGCGATGTCAGCCAACTCTTCCTCTGGCATCGTTCTAAGCTGTTCATAAAGCGCCTTGGAACCCAGGAAAAAAGCAGCATGAATTATTGGTCCGTGCCCGCTTGCGGAAAATTCAGGAGTATCCGAGACGCGTCTTTTTAGGATGCCGCACCGCTTCAATTCTAAAAGACCTTCAACCAACATCTCCGAGTTGCCATAGAGCCCATCTTCAAATGGATCCAGCTGCTGCAAGGGTTCAGACAGACCCGATGGTTCCAGGCTTTTAATTAACGTTCGGAACGTCTTGTTATCCTGTTGGCGAAGCTTCAAGGCATGGGTGAGAGCATCGCCAAAGCCTCCAATGCCTATCTGCAGGGTCCCGCCATCTTCAATCAGGGTTGCAGTATGAAGCGCCGCCGCATAATCAGCTGGTGAGACAGGCCGTTTGGGCACCGCGAAAAGATCAAACTGACAATCGGGACTGTTGAGGATAAAGTCGAATTGATCTGCACCAATCTCTGCTGGGCCCAACATGAACGGTAGCTGTTCGTTCACTTGTGCCGCAAGGGCGATGGGTTGGCCTGCAAGGCTGCGGCGGCGCATTTCCGGGATCAGATCCAAGGTCAGGTCGGGGTTACAACTCAAGCTCAATCTCGCATCTTGCCCGCTGCCGCGCTGGGCAACAAGCTGTGCAATGACATTCACCCCGCTATCGAGAAGATCGCGCACCGCATGAGTATAGTTAGTGCTGGTGTAACTCTGCTGGGCGACAGGCACATTAAGCATGCGCCCAGCTGGAAAATAAAATTCATGCACGGTGATGTTTGAAGGCAGGCGATCCGCCTTTATCGACTGGTTATATTTGAGCTCAGGATAGTTACCGGCCATCCTTTCAAACAATGGTCCAACAAAGCGACGTTCGAGTTCTGATTTGCTGTCTGGTCGACCAAGGGTTAGCGCAGTGAAAATCTGAAGTTGTATTCGGGAGTCCTGCTCGGCTCGCTTGTATAACGCGTTGGCAATGGAATTGGCCTTACCAAGGCCCAACGGCAACCCGAGAACAATATGATTGCCAACCTTGGAAATAATGGCATCGGTGCATGCTTGAGCATCAGTATGCCAAATAGGGGTTTCTGTCATGATCGGCGCTTCCTACCCAAATAACAAAATATGCTGGCCATCCAAAAGGCCCCTTTGTCCTTCTGGCCGATGTCAAAACGCGACCGCATTGCAGAAATGAAGTCGGACTCTACGCTTATATTGCTAGATCCAACGCGCAGAATAGCGCAACGACCCTGCGTCTTTGTTTATCTACCAAGCCAATAAGTGCCACCGAAGCGAAGCGCTAAATAACCCTTGTTAAACACTACCAGAAGTAAACAAGGTGTCCAACCAAATTGTTAGATTTGAAACTATGCAATACGTTATTGATTAGCTGCCTTAACCACAGGTGCATGTGCAATCAGCAGGGCATTGTCAGGTTAATAAACAAGGGCGCATGAAATTGCTGTGAGAACCCAGATCATGCTGCATGAGTAGAAGTTGAACTAGATTTCGTATGGCCTGGGCTTGTTAACCTGACAACTTTTGCCAAAAAATGGGTTTACTTTTTTTAAAATCATGAGATTGAACTGCAATTTTCACAACCGCTGAGAACCCGGTACCGGTGCGCTGGGTTTTTATTGGTTAATGGTGACCGCTCTTTCTCAGATATGCACCTCTTCTGAGCAAACAGGTTTTTCTGTTGCTGGTTGTATTGATCCAGACGTCGAGTTGCACCCCAAATGATGATTTTGACAAGCAATCGCCAGAGTCGTTTCAAGCAGTTTACTAGGTAGGTCATTCTATTTTCTCTTCTATTAGCTCGACCCGGTATCCGTCCGGGTCCTCAACGAATGCGATCACATCACGCGCGCCATTATCGGCGGTATGTGTCATGGGACCAGGGTCACGAAGGATTTTGATGCCCATTGAGGCCAAGCGCTCGCATGCGGCATAAATGTCGAAAATCCCGATGGCGATATGCCCGAAGCCCGTGCCGTGGCTGTAGTCGGTCTCGTCCCAATTATGGGTGATCTCGATCACCGAATTTGATGCTTCATCACCATAACCTATGAAGACGAGCGTGAAGCGGCCTTCTGGGTAATCTTCCCGCCGCAATTCGCTCATGCCAAGTGCATCGGTATAAAACGCAAGAGACCTCTTGAGGTCGCCAACGCGGATCATGGTGTGTAACATACGGGCCGAGGGGGCCGGAAGCTGTGTTGATGTCTGACTTTGCGTACTCATTGTTGTTCCTTTTCAGGTTTAGCGGCGTTTCAGGCGAAGGGCGCTTCACCATTTCCGAACGACCAGTTTTCACGTTTGGTTTCTATGATATTGATGATGATGTCCTCGCGGCGGATGCCCGGATCCTTGGCAAGATTGTCAACAATCGCACCAAAAAGTGCTTTCTTCTGTTCGGTGGTGCGGCCTTCTGCAGCTGTAATCTGCACGAAGACAACCTCCTTGCCATGATCAATGCCGAGAAATGATTTCGGATAGCGAAGCCCTTTCCGGGGTGCGTGTTC
>DAOUPT010000082.1 GCA_030626025.1 Anderseniella sp.
CCTCAGCCGAATACTGCTTGCGCGTTGCGCGGCGAATGTCCTTGATTGTTTTCTCTGACGCTGTGCGTCGTGTTCCGGGTTTTTGTCTCATCTTCGCTCCTTAATGGCTACGATGAGCTAAAAACCCTCTCTTATGCAATAACGCTAATCTGTTCCATAGGCGTTGATGTCAGACATTTTTGGGTATACTGCGGCTGAGCCAATCATATCTAGCGTCAGCCCAAGCAAGGAAGGTAATACAGATGAGACAACAACAACACCAACAACAAACAAGCCGCTCAACTCAACAAAATGGGTTTGGAGCAGTTCTTCCTAGTTCACAAATCCAACTTAATTGGATGTCATTGAATCTGGCAGGAGGGATTATCCGAAGGGGTGTAGCGGGATATGCCCGCCGGCTCGCAACCTGTTTTATCGCCATGCTTCTCCTTTGCCTGAGCGCACTGCCATCAGCGGCCCAGAATGAGTCTTTTGAGGACACAGAGCGTGTACCCGCCAGCATCCATCATGTGGCGTCAGGTGGCTATTGGGCCGTTGGCGGGGAGGAAGGATATTTTCGTGCTGTCGTTGTTGCGGGCGGTATCGAACATGTGGTCCATCGCCTCTATATCCAGTGGTTGCGGAACGACATGAAGACACAGGGCTATAAGCTGATCCGCACCGTCAACGTCAAAGAACTCAATATGGGACATGGATATATTCTGAAAGTGAAGACCGCCTTCGGCAACGAGAACGCCTTCAAGATCGATATCTCGGCGCATAGCCGGGGAGGCCAAGCGAAGCGTTTTGCAATCACCGCCAAGGGAGACGGGAGATATGTAATACGGTCCCGGTAGCGGTTTCTCGCTAGTGGAAAGGAAATAGCCATGGCAAAAATCGTCAGATTGTTTTTGAGCGCAGTGTTTTTCACCCTCGCGGCAACCCACTTATTTTTGCTGTCCACATACTCAGCACGTGCCGAAAACCGGATTGAAGAACTACAACGTAAAATCCATGTGCTCCATCAAGGCATCGAGAAAACGGAAATGCGTCTTCAACAGTCGAAGCGTGCGCTTGAATGGAGGGAGGATGCCTTTAGGAGGCTGACAAAAGGCGGTTTTCAGATACTAGAGCCCAATCCGACAAGGAATCTGGGCGATGTTTGGGATTTTCTCAAAGAATACCCCGAAAGAGAATCTGGATCGTATATCCACCATAACATTTATAAACTATGGGAAGAGTACCTCGGAGAATTCACTCGCTACAAGGCGGCGCGCGGTGAAGAGATATATACGTTTAGAGAGCTTGGGCGATACATTAAGCCTAGAGAGGAAAAATACCTCCGGCAACTTAAAAACGGAATCCAGTATAATGAAAAAGTATTGCCTAAGTACAAGAGACTAATAAAGAAACTGTATGCCGAACTACACAAGCTACAGGACGCTAAGAAAAAAACAAGCCATGTGGCTCCTGACGACGGCAAGCACACATTGTTCGATTATTGCAACATTGCCGCGGACAGCAATTTTAGGCGGATCTGCTATGAAGAATGGCGCGTAGCTTGTGGCTTCATTATGACTCACCCGCAGAATCGCAGTATTATTGAAGAGCAGAATATCAGTCGGTGCAAAGACGTGTTGCGACCCGGCGGCCCGAGGATAGCCGGCAGGATTTGGGATTTCTGCGCTTTGACGAAACATCCCGTATCCCGCCATCATTGTTATGACCATCCGACACCATCTATACTCGCGAGTATATGTACCGCCATCGCGGTGGCTGCGAACCGACGCGAATGTATCAAGCGCGCTGCGAATGTACCTTCAAATCGGCCTGCTCCTAAAAAATCGGCCAAAACCGACCCGGAGGACTCCAGTAAGGCAAAGCTCCCGGCTACGCCTTCAGCCGACAAGAACACCGAGATTACCACCACTTCAGTCAGAAATCCGGACGGCACGCGGACCGTAACTAGGAAAGATTCAGAAGGCAACATACTCTCAAGGGAAAAAGTGCGCTGAGATTTGATCGCCTATCAAAAGAAGGGGGCCGAGGTCCGCTCCGGGTCAACAACCGACCTGACAGGCGTCGACCCAGAAGGTCTGTTTCGTGCCAGCAACGGTCATTCGGAAACGGAAACCTTTAACAAGGTTGCACCGCATATTTTGGTAGTGGGTTTGTTGTCCTTTTGTGCATGCCAAAAATTTTCAACTGAAAGTGATAGAGCTGAGTGTGGCTGCATGGGCAAACCGGATAATGAAATCAACGTACGTTTCATAAATAGCAAATAGAACCATTCTCCACACGTGAAAAAACGGTCTGCGTGTGATACTAGTTACGCATGGATAGCTTGTTTTTGTCTCTTTTGCTCGCCACCTTGGCTGGGATCACCATTCCACTGGGAGCCATTATTGCCAGTATTGAGAGTATCCGCCCACGATGGCTTGAAAACGAACTTCGTCATGCCATCATAGCATTCGGGGGTGGGGCTATGCTTTCTGCCGTATCGCTAGTTCTGGTGCCTGAAGGGATTAAGGCCCTTTCGCTTTTCTGGGTTATCTTCAACTTTTCATTTGGAGGAATTACATTTTTTTTGGCGGATCGATTTATCGCAAGTCGTGGTAGCTCTGCTGCGCAGTTTATGGCGATGCTACTCGATTTTATTCCTGAAGCTATCGCTCTCGGCGCTGCACTCGCTACCGGGAGTTCTATAGGTTTGTTGCTTGCACTGTTGATTGCCTTACAAAATTTTCCAGAAGGGTTTAACGCTTACCGGGAATTCAAAGCCCATGGGCACCAAACATCAAAACATGTCTTGACAGTTTTTTTTCTTCTGACTCTGATTGGTCCTTTATCAGCATATTTAGGCCATGAGTTTCTTGCAGGTAGTCCGTCTCTAGTTGGTGGAGTTATGCTGTTTTCCGCCAGCGGTATTATATATCTCACATTTGAGGATATAGCGCCGCAGGCTGTTCTTAAGAGACATTGGGCGCCACCTCTAGGTGCAGTCGCAGGCTTCCTTCTTGGGTTGATCGGTCATATCCTCATCACCTAAAAATGAATTAAGAGACGTGGAAGAACTAACATCCGTTACAGACGAAAAATCGCGGTGTTAAGGCTTTCTGTTTTGTGCCAGAAGCAGACCTGATGTTCTCGCCTTGCATCACAAAAATCTCTCGGCAAGCTCTTTGTTTGCAGTTTCCAGGAACCGGGCGGCGGCGTTTTGTCTATGTGATCACTGAATTCGTTGAAGGGCAAACCCTCGCAGAATTTATCGCCGACTTGCGAGCCCCGAATAAGGATTTCCTGTTAGATACTCAAGTACCCCTTGCTCAACGCAACCCGTTGCGTTCTGGCAAACAATATCCCTTATCCTCGCTTTGATTGTTGTTTATTTGTTTGTTCAACAGTCGTTGTAACAAGAGATGTGGACCATTCAACTCATGTAAGTCAAAAGTAATTGACTGTTGAAATCGTTCACTCTGTATCCAGGGAATATCCGGTGCCGCGAACGGTTCTTATTGGGTCAGGCATCTCTGGTTGTTTTAGTGCTTTGCGCAGGCGGCCGATGTGGACATCGACTGTTCGATAATCAACATCAGCATCCACGCCCCAAACCCGGTCGAGCAAACGATCGCGGCTCCATACTCGTTTGGGGCTTTCCATGAATGTTGTCAGGAGGCGAAATTCAGTGGGGCCCAGTTTTATGGTTTTGCCATTGCGGGTGACTTTGTGTTGTTCGCTGTCCAGTGTCAGATCGTCAAAGGTTAGAATTTCCCCGATACTGCCAGGGCGAGTGCGGCGCAGCAAGGCACGGACGCGGGCAATCAGTTCGTTGATCGAGTAGGGTTTCACCAGATAATCATCAGCCCCGGTATCAAGACCGCGAATTCGGTCGGCTTCTTCCCCGCGGGCGGTCAGCATGATCACCGGCACTTTGCGGGTGTTTTTTTGTCTCTTTATCTGGCGACAGACCTCAATGCCGGAAACACCGGGCAACATCCAGTCCAGAACAATCAGGTCAGGAAGGATTTCTTCAACTTGCATCAAGCCGTCTTCGCCATTGTCAGCCTGAGTAATCTGAAACCCTTGTGCCTCAAGATTGTAACTGATCAATTCCATTTGGGCTGGTTCGTCTTCGACAACCAAAATGTGGGGAGCGGTTTCGTCAGTCATCAATTCTGGTCCACTTCCAATGTCATCGTGCTGGTTTTATCACTTTTGGGCCGCTTGTCTTCGGGTAGTGAGCCGGCCACCATATAGTGAACCTGCTCGGCAATCTGGGCTGCATGATCTCCACATCGTTCGATATTTTTTGCAATAAACAATAAATGCATCGACGGGGAAATATTGCGCTGATCTTCCATCATGTAGGTGAGCAACTCACGAAACAGGGTGTTGTGCACAAGGTCTACCTCTTCATCACGAAGGCGAACAGCATCAGCAGTTTCAATATCGTCAGCAATAAAGGCATCAAGAACATCGTTGATCATATTAATAACCATTGTGTTCATCCGCTTTAAGGTGTTTGCAGCAGAACCAACTGGTGGACACTTGACCACAACGCTGGTCCGCTTGGCGATGTTTTTCGCATAATCGCCAATTCGTTCAAGATTGGCTGCCGCTTTCATTATCGAAACGATGATGCGTAAGTCAGCCGCCACGGGTTGGCGAAGAGCCAGCAGGCGAACCGCTTTTTCGTTGATTTCCTGCTCGAGCAAATTTATCGGTTTATCGCTTTTCTTGACCTGCTTGCCGAGTTTTGAATCACGATTAACCAGCGCTGTTATGGCATCAGCCAACTGGGTTTCTACCAGCCCTCCCATTTCCAGTAACAAGCCTTTGATTTTTTCCAGATCCCTGTCAAAGGACTGAACAATGTGTGTGCTTTCCATAAGAACTGTCCTTTAGCCAATACGGCCTGTTATGTAGTTTTGGGTGCGCTCGTCACCTGGACTGGTGAAAATTTTGTCGGTTTTACCATGTTCCACCAGCTCGCCCATATGAAAAAATGCAGTGAACTGGGAAACCCGTGCCGCCTGTTGCATGGAGTGAGTAACAATAACGATGGCGTAATTCTTACGCAATTCATCCATTAACTCTTCAATTTTTGCTGTTGCGATCGGATCGAGCGCCGATGCCGGCTCATCCATCAAGATGATTTTTGGCTCCACAGCAATAGCCCTTGCAATACAAAGGCGCTGTTGCTGGCCACCTGACAGGCTGGTGCCGGGTTGATCAAGGCGGTCCCTGACCTCTTCCCAGATTGCGGCACCGCGCAAGGCGCTCTCAACCCGATCACCAAGTTCAGATTTTGAATTGGTCAGATTGTGAATGCGCATGCCGTAAGCAACATTTTCGAAAATCGATTTGGGAAACGGGTTGGGTTTTTGGAATACCATGCCGATATGGGCGCGCAAAGCAACAACATCGACAGCAGGGTCATAGATATCCTGACCACCAACGAGAATTTCACCTTCGACCCGGCAAATATCGATCAAATCATTCATCCGGTTGATACATTTCAAAAACGTCGTCTTGCCGCAACCTGATGGCCCGATTAGCGAAGTGACTTTGTTTTTGGGGATATCCAAGGAAATGTTTTTAAGAGCCTGTTTATCACCATAGAAAACGTTGACGTCTTTAACCGTAATGACCGGTTGTTTTATTTCGATAACCGGTTCGGTTGATATTTCCGGATTAAAAGTTTGTAGTGTCATATTTATGAACCTTGTTAGAACCGTTGCCGGTATTTGTGTCGCAAGATGATCGCAATGAGATTCATGAAGATCAAAAATACGATGAGCACGATAATTGCCGCCGACGTTTTTTCCAGAAAAGCCCGCTCGGGACTGTCGGCCCACAAGAATATCTGTACCGGTAATGCCGTTGCCGGTTGCAGGACGGATCCGGGGACATCAACAATGAAGGCCACCATACCGATCATCAACAGCGGGGCTGTCTCACCGAGCGCCCGGGCCATGCCGATAATCGCACCTGTTAACATGCCCGGCATGGCCAGTGGCGCGACGTGATGAAAAACGGTTTGAATTTGCGTGGCGCCAATGCCCAAAGCTGCTTGACGTATTGATGGTGGCACCGCACGCAATGCCGCCCTGGAGGCAATAATGATTGTCGGCAGTGTCATAAGTCCCAGAACCATACCGCCAACCAGGGGCGATGAGCGCGGGAGTCCAAATGTATTTAAAAACACTGAAAGTCCCAGCAAACCGAACACGATCGATGGCACCGCTGCCAGATTATTGATGTTAACTTCAATCAGATCACTCCAGCGATTTTTCGGGGTGAACTCCTCCAGATAAATCGCTGCCAGAATACCGACAGGAAAGGACAGGGCAAAACACACAGCAAGGGTAAGAACCGTCCCGGTGAATGCGCTTAATATGCCAGCCAGTTCTGGTTCGCGAGAATCTCCAGACAGAAAGAAACTTGAGTTAAACCGCGTTCGGATATCACCGGTGCTTTTAAGTGCGGCAATCCATTGCAATTGTTTCTTGTCCAGTTTGCCAGCGTTCCCGCTGTCATCAACATTGGTATTTCCCTTAATGAACATATCTACATCGTCGGATGCTATGAACCAGATTTTTGCTGTCTGGCCGATCAGTTCCGGGTTATCGGCCACCTGATGTTGCAAGGTGAAGGCCGCTTGCGAGCTGAGCAGCTTGTATAATTTGCGTTTATCGTTGTGTTTCTTAACGTCTGAAAATTTCGAACGCTGGGCTTTTTTCACCATGGCACCATAGTCCGCTTTATTCGGGGCAGCGGTGTCAATCTCCTGTGGATCAAGATAAACATCCAAAGCGATCTGGGTCTGCTTGAAAGCACCCACACCCATCCAGCTAATCGTCCCAACCATGACAAGTAAAAACCCGATGGCGATTGTGATGGCAGCTTTACCCAGCCACTGAAAGCGTTTCTCACCCGCGTGCCGACGGGCCAGTTCCGGGGTTTTTCTGGTAAAGGTTTCAGTCATATTGCTCACGATAATGTTTGACGATTTTCTGGGCGGCAATATTGAGCACCAAGGTGATACAGAACAACAAAATGCCAAGGGCGAAAGCCGATAAGGTTTTGGCGCTGTCAAATTCCTGATCGCCGGTGAGCAATGATACGATCTGAACCGTTATCGTGGTTACTGCTTCAAGTGGATTGGCCGTAAGGTTGGCTGAAAGTCCGGCAGCCATAACCACAATCATCGTTTCACCAATTGCTGTGGATGCGGCAAGCAATAAACTGCCAGCTATGCCTGAAAGGGCCGAGGGCAGCACGACTTTGCGAATGGTTTCTGACTGAGTTGCGCCCAGCCCGTAAGAAGCATCACGCAGAGCTTGCGGCACAGCGTTAATAACATCATCGGACAATGAAGAAATGAGCGGCACAATCATGATACCCATTGCCAGCCCGGCAGCAAGAGCGCTTTCCGAAGCCACTTCCAGACCGGCACTGGTGCCTGCCATGCGAATAAAGGGGGCAATAACCAGCGCTGCAAAAAATCCGTAAACAACGGTTGGAATCCCTGCGAGAATTTCCAGCATCGGTTTTATCACCGCACGGGTGCGCGGACCTGCGTACTCGGCCAGATAAACCGCTGAGGTCAGGCCCAAAGGCGTTGCAACAATCATCGCGATGGTGCTGATCAACAAGGTGCCTGTTATCAGCGGGATTGCGCCAAAGCTACCCTGGGCTCCAACCTGATCGTCTCGAATGGCGGTTTGCGGGCTCCATTCAAGGCCAAACAGGAAATCGGTAAGGGGGATGAGTTTGAAAAATTCATACGCCTCAAAAACCAATGAAAAAACAATGCCAATGGTGACGCCAACAGCCACCAGCGAGCAGGCAGCCAGCAACGCGTAAATCACTTTTTCGATAATCTTCTCCCTGAGCGGGATTGTTCGGGTCAGTGATAAAGGATTGGAGGTGGTCATTTTAACTTGGCCGGTTTTATAGGGAAAACAGCTGGCAAGCACCGATGAAGCGCTTGCCAGCAAGGAACTTACATGGACAGATTTTGTAGGTTTTTGACCTTCTCAGCCCAATTTTTGCGTTCTTTATCAGACATAGGGATCAACCCCTTGTCAGCCAGATAGCCTTCTGGTCCCCAGGCTTTGTCATTGGCAAACTCGGCCAGATATTCCTGGATGCCATCTGTTTTGCCAATGCGGCTCTTTTTGACATAAAAGTATAGAGAGCGGGAAACCGGGTAACTGCCATCTGAAATCTGGTCAAAATCAGGCGCAACGCCATTGATCTTGCTGCCTTGAATGGTGTCGGCATTCTGATCAAGGAAGCTGAAACCGAAAATGCCGAAAGCAGACGGGTTAGCGTTGAGTTTTTGCACAATCAGATTGTCGTTTTCACCAGCTTCAATAAATGCTCCGTCTTCACGAATGGTGTGGCAGAGCGCTTTATAGGTTTTTTTATCTTTTTTCTTGAGCGCCTTGACCCATTTGAACGACTTGCAGCCACCTTCCATGGCCAGTTCGACAAATGCATCACGGGTGCCAGAAGTAGGCGGGGGACCCATCACTTCGATTTTGAGGTCCGGCAAGGTCGGGTTTACATCTTTCCAGGTTTTATATGGATTGGCCGTGGTCTTGCCCTCGCCGTCCGGCACGTTTTTGGCCAGTGCAAGGAACACATCTTTCAATGTCAATTCCATGGCTTTTGCTTTTTTCGAATTGGCCAGCACAATGCCATCATAGCCAAGCTTGACTTCAACAATATCGGTAATGCCGTTTGCAGCGCATTTCTTGACTTCTGAAAGCTTGATGCGCCGTGAGGCATTGGTGATATCTGGAGCATTGTCACCAGCACCGGAACAGAACAGTTTCAACCCGCCACCAGACCCGGTGCTTTCAACAACCGGGGTTTTGAATGGGGTATTTTTGCCAAAGCGTTCAGCAACGGTCGTTGCGAACGGAAATACAGTTGACGAGCCAACAATGCGAATTTGATCGCGGGCCAATGCAGCATTTGAACCTGTGCCAAGAATTGTTGTGCTGAGTAACGCCCCAGCAATAAGTATTTTCTTATACATGCCTAATTTCCTTTCATGAGTAAATTCGGCTATCCGTATGATGACCGACAGGCACCTGATAGATGCTGCACATGAAGGTGGTATGACACTTATGTAACAGTTTGATGACAGTACTGTTTGGCGCAATTAACGCGGCAGAAATACCGTAAATGTACTTCCTTTGTTGATTTCGCTGGTTACTTGCAATCGACCACGATGGCGAGCAAGAATGTGTTTGACAATAGCCAACCCAAGGCCGGTTCCACCCTTTTCGCGCGAACGGCCTTTATCGACACGATAAAAACGTTCGGTTAAACGGGGGATGTGTTCAGCTTTGATGCCTGCCCCCTGATCGATTATGTCGATTTGCAAAGCCTGACTACGAATACCGGCGGTTTTGTCTTTGCTGGAAATGGCAATGGTTATCAATCCACCCATACCACCATATTTGATGGCATTTTCCACCAGATTGACAAAAACCTGCTGCAACTGGTCATGATCGCCCAGAACCGTTGTTTCGATGTCGTCGGCAATAATCAGTCGAAGTTTAACATTTTCCCTTTTTGCAAGGGGTTCGAGAACAGTGATGACCTGCTTGATCAGCGGTGTTAAATCGACCTGTTCTTCCGGGCGAATATGAGCGTCAGCTTCAACCTTTGACAGGGACAACAAATCCCCGATCAGCCGGTTCATACGCCTTGCTTCCTGTTCCATAATATCAAGAAAGCGCTCGCGGGCTAGATCATCATCTTTTGCCGCCCCTTTCAGGGTTTCAATAAATCCATTGAGGGCGGTAAGAGGCGAGCGCAATTCGTGGCTAACATTGGCAACAAACTCACTGCGCATTTGCTCGGCCTCAAAAATATGGGAGATGTTTTCAAGGCTGATAACCGCTCTTGGTTCATCTTCATCACCTGTGAGGATTCTAGGCCCAAGTCTGGTGACCGTAACCTGATACGTTGTCCGTACAGGGTTCTGCAGTGTAATGACCGTTTGCGTTTTTTTACGACCTTCCAGCACCTTGGCAATCGCCTTCAGGCACCGCGGGTTTCGAATCGCCTGAACCAAATCAACGCCAACCAGCTCATCACCAAATAAAGCGCGGCCAGCATCATTGATCAGCAAGATCTGACGATCTGCATCAACGACAAAAACAGATGCTGTAAGCCCGTTAACAACAGGTAGTAAGAGTTCCAGCTGCACGTAAAAACAGTCCCGGTTAGTTCAACAACTTTGCTTTTCTTACCCCATTAAGCGGCATGAGGCCAATCGGTCATATTGTCGAGCAAATATCTAAAGTCCGATAGGCTTGAACAAAAGATGCTTTTCGTCGAAGTGTAATCAATGTCTCGACATCTATCAAAACCTTCATAAAGCATCAATTGTCCTTTGGCCGCGGAATGCAAGTATGACCGTTTAGGGTCAACTATCCCCTAAACGGCGTGACAAATGATACGGTGAGAATAGGGCTGGTAACAGACACGCCGCCTGACTGCCGTTTACGGGTATTTTGTGCCATTTCCGGACTTTTAACCCATACTTTCCTCTAGATTATTCGTGAAATTATAATGTCGTCCTTATTGACAACATATTGTCATAATGACTATATGATGCGATAAGGAGATGAAAATAACCCGTACACCAGAAGCTGACGCTATGACGGAGTTGATATTAGAGATATTTCATCTCAATGGTCAGTTGCTATTGGAGGGAGATCGCCTAACTGAACCATTGGGACTGACAAGTGCCAGATGGCAGGTGCTCGGAGCCGTTGAGCTTGCCAGCCATCCAATGAGTGTAGCTCAAATAAGCCGTCGGATGGGGCTTTCACGACAAGCAGTACAGCGAGTTGCCAATGATTTGGAGGGGCAGGGATTTATCAATTTTGAAAACAATCCCGATCATGTTCGAGCCAAGCTGATCGTCCCCACAAAAAAGGGGCAAAAAGTCCTAAGAAAGATAGCGGTTATTCAAGCCAAATGGTCGAACGCTCTTGCCAAAGGAATTGGTAAGGCACGACTGATTGATACGCTAGAAGTGCTCACAGAAATCAAGTCACGCTGCGAGATAATGAATATAAAACCATCGAAAGTAGAGGCGTAAGGCGAATGCAAAAAATAGCAAAAGCATTTCATGTCATAGGTGTCGCTGCTTTTCTAGGCAGCATATTGGGGCATGCCATTGGCGGTTTGGCAGAAAATGTTAATGATAGCGCTGCTGCCCAACTTGTGGGGCGTCAGATCATTGATGTCGCCACCTGGTATTTGACGATTCCCGGCCTTGTCCTGCTTTCCGTAAGTGGATTGTATATAATTGTCCAGCGCGGTTGGTTGCAACTAAAAATGCGCTGGCTAGTTCTACATCTTGTTATCGGAACTCTGATCCTGCTCAACGCATTTTTTATTCTCATGCCAACCGGCCAAGGCATTCTTGAGGCTGTTGTTAACGGTGATGACCTGAAAACCTTGCATGGTCGAGAAGCGCTGTTTGGTGCCATCAATATCGTACTCAGCCTTGTTACCATTTTCATTGCTGTCATTAAGCCCCGTTTGGTCAAAAAAGAGGTGTGATGAAATGGACTATTATACACTTCTCAAATTCGGCCATATCATCGGGTTCACCCTGCTTGGAGGTGGCTTGCTGGCTGTTTTTGTTTCTGAGTTTCAGGCCTACCGCACCAATGACATGAAGGAATTTGCCGAAAGCTCAAGATATACAGCGATTTTTTATGACTATCTCGTTATACCCGGAGCTTTAACTGTCGGGACAACCGGTTTTTTTCTCGTTCGCGAGCTTGGGATTAGTTTTTTTGAAGAGCCATGGGTTGTCGGAATGTGGGGATTGTTCTTGTTTGAGTTCATTGAGGGTAACACCATTACCCGCATTCAGTTTCGTAAAACACTACGCAACTCAAGAAATGCATCTGAGGCAGGTAATATTTTAACAGAAGAAATTCGCGAAGATGCCAGAAGTCTGCTCAACCAGATTGTGCATTTCCTCGATATTCCAATTACCACGGTGATTATCTATTGCGGGACCGTTAGACCGGATAGCTGGGTACATGTTCTTACAGCTATCGTAATTGCTCTTTGTATCACAGCATTGCTGGTTATCTTCGTGCCGCGTTTGGCGCGAAAAGGTGGGTAGCAAATGCAACACTGCGCTGAATTAATTGAGTCCGATTCGGGTCAACTATCCCCTAAACGGCGTGACAAATGATACGGAGAGAATAGGGTTGGTAACAGACACGCCGCCAGACCGAGTTTACGGGTATTTTGTGCCAGAAGGCGGCCCATGCAAGAAGCCTTAGCGATAGACGTTGAACCATTTGCCCGATAAACTCTGATCATACAGAGGTACTGAAATGGAGCGTCGGCTCCCAGGGTGCCTTGCTAATGAGTATCTCCTGTATTGACCCATTCCCAACCGTTGGCTCCCATATCGAAAAGTTCGTTAACGCCGGCTTTGGTGGCGCCGACGCGGGCATAGCCTCTTCCGCGCCGAAATGGCCATTGTGATTAGCTTCGCAACCGGTTTAATTGGTTGCCGTCACGTTGGCCGGCAAATCGCCGAAAAAAAGGGTTCTGCGCTTGGCTGTTGAGGAAGACCTTGGCCGCCTGCATATCGATCACCACTACAGCCGTGTAGCCCAGGTATTTGTTCTCGGCCGCTTTCTTTTCAATTTGTTTTTGCAATTT
>DAOUPT010000010.1 GCA_030626025.1 Anderseniella sp.
TGTTGGGGGTGACACAGAAACCTCGAACCATGATCCAAAGTTGATCCAAATTATTGCTCAAGCCCATGTCTGGTCTCAGCAGCTCATCTCCGGAACCGTAAAGTCTGTTCTCGATATTGCAGTAAAAGAAAAACTTGACGCTGGAGAGATCAGTCGTGTTCTTCCTCTGGCATTTTTGGCGCCAGACATTGTGTCTACCATCCTAAATGGCAATCAACCTGTTGACCTAACTGCCGACCATCTCAAACGGCATGCCAGCAAGCTTCCAGCATCCTGGCAGCAACAAAAGCAGATCCTCGGATTTACTGCTTAATCAACAATCACCATCTCATCGCTCGAATGGCGAAAAACTCTCGTACTAGAGACGTTTTGATAAAATGGCCGGATACTAGCTATATTCCACGAAAATCCAGCGTCTCTGTGTTTGTATATTCCGCATAACCCTCGGATACTACGGCATAAACTGAACTGCATGGAATGGCGCTGAAAATGGGGGAGGTGGTTGGTGGGCCCGGCAGGACTCGAACCTGCGACCGGACGGTTATGAGCCGTCAGCTCTAACCAGCTGAGCTACAGGCCCACCGTGAGACTGGCTATAGCTTAAATTACAAACGATGCCAAATGTTTACTGAGGCGATGTCGTCAAAAATATTTTAGCTGCTAAATCCATCCCAGAAAGCTTTTGCTTTTGAGAAAAAACCCTCGGACTGGGGAGAGTTGTCGCGTTTTTCAGCTTCAAACTCTTTCAGCAGGTCTTTTTGTTTTTTGGACAAATTAACCGGCGTTTCAACACTTACCTGAATGTACATGTCACCGATTTGAGGCGAGCGCAGCACCGGCATGCCTTTATTGCGCAGGCGAAATTGTTTTCCAGACTGAGTGCCTTCAGGAATAGTAACCCGGGCCTTGTTACCTTCTATCGTTGGCACTTCGACATCACCGCCCAGCGTTGCTGTTATCATTGAGATCGGCACGCTGCAAAACAAATCAGCTCCATCACGCTGGAAAAACTCGTGCTGTTTTAAAGACAGGAAAATATACAGATCACCGGTCGGACCGCCGCGGACCCCGGCTTCGCCTTCACCGGCAAGTCGGATACGGGTGCCATCCTCGACGCCAGCGGGAATATTGACCGACAGTGTCCGTTCCTTGTTAACCCGGCCCTGACCTGAACAATCTGTGCATGGATCGCCAATGGTCTGACCGCGACCATGACAGGCCGGACATGTGCGCTCTACAGTGAAAAAGCCTTGTGAGGCCCGCACAGCACCCGCACCTCCACAGGTTTGGCAGGTGGTGGGAGACGTGCCCGGTTTTGCGCCACTGCCATCGCAGGTTTCGCAAGTGACCGATGTCGGTACTTTTATTTGAGCTGATTTGCCCTTGAAAGCATCGCTTAGTGAGACTTCCATATTATAGCGAAGGTCAGAGCCGCGCTGGGCACCACCGGAGCGGCGTTGCTGACGACCGCCACCGCCGCCACCCATAAAGTCGCCAAACAGATCTTCAAAAACATCAGACATCGATGAATTAAACTCAGACCCAAATCCACCCGGACCTCCCTGACCGCCACCTGGTCTGCCGTTTTCAAATGCGGCATGGCCAAAGCGGTCATAGGCTGCTCTGCTTTGCGGGTCTTTCAGGGCTTCGTAGGCTTCGCCAACTTCCTTGAATTTGACCTCAGCAGAAGGATCACCCTGATTTGCATCAGGGTGATATTTTTTTGCCTTTTGCCGAAAAGCACTTTTGAGAGCTTTTTCATCGGCCTGGCGATCTACACCAAGGACTTCATAAAAGTCACGTTTAGCCATGAGGACCTACCAGTTTTAGTCTGACTTTTTATCTTCGTCACGGATTTCTTCGAAATCCGCATCGACAATATCCTCATCAACATCTGCTGGTGCGCCATCGTCATCAGGTGAACCCTCACCTTCAGCGTTTTGATATAGCGCTTCGCCGATTTTCATTGATGCCTGAGCCAGAGCGTTGGTTTTCTCTTTAACCGCTTCGGTATCAACATCATCACCTTCCATGGCTTCCTTCAAATCTGAAATCGCCACTTCGACGGTTGACTTGTCAGCGTCAGAAACCTTGTCACCGGCTTCCTCGAGGGTTTTTTCGGTTGAGTGAATAAGGGCTTCGGCATGGTTGGTTGCTTCGACCTCATCCTTGCGTTTGGCGTCCTCCTCAGCGTGTGCCTCGGCATCGGCAACCATTTTTTCAACTTCATCGTCGCTCAAGCCGCCTGAGGCCTGAATTCTGATTTGTTGTTCTTTGCCGGTTGCCTTGTCCTTGGCCGACACATTGACAATGCCGTTGGCATCAATGTCAAAGGTCACCTCGACCTGTGGCATACCGCGAGGAGCATTGGGAATACCGACCAGATCAAACTGACCAAGCATTTTGTTGTGAGCGGCAATTTCGCGCTCGCCCTGGGCAACCCGGATGGTTACTGCGGTCTGGTTGTCTTCAGCCGTTGAGAAGGTTTGAGATTTTTTGGTTGGAATGGTCGTATTGCGATCAATCAACCGGGTGAAAACACCGCCAAGGGTTTCAATACCCAAAGAAAGCGGCGTGACATCAAGCAACAACACGTCTTTAACATCGCCTTGCAAGACACCAGCCTGAATGGCGGCACCCATGGCAACAACTTCATCAGGGTTCACACCCTTGTGAGGTTCCTTGCCAAAAAACTCTTTAACCGTCTCAATCACTTTAGGCATGCGGGACATACCGCCAACCAGAATGATTTCATCAATGTTGCCAGCTGTGATACCGGCATCTTTCAGAGCATTTCTGCAAGGCTCGACCGTCCGTTGAATAAGATCATCAACTAGTGATTCCAGTTTGGCCCGGGTGAGTTTCAGGGTCAGGTGCTTGGGACCGGACTGGTCTGCTGTAATAAACGGCAGGTTGACTTCGGTCTGGGTGGCAGAAGACAATTCGATCTTGGCTTTTTCAGCCGCTTCTTTCAGGCGTTGCAATGCAAGCTTGTCAGAACGCAAATCGATTGAGTTTTCTTTTTTAAATTCATCGGCAAGATAATCAACAATCCGCATGTCAAAGTCTTCACCGCCAAGGAACGTATCACCATTGGTGGATTTCACTTCAAAGACACCGTCGCCGATTTCCAGAACGGATACGTCAAAGGTACCGCCACCAAGGTCATAAACCGCGATGGTGCCAGCTTCTTTTTTATCAAGTCCGTAAGCCAGCGCTGCAGCGGTTGGCTCGTTGATAATGCGCAGCACTTCAAGACCGGCAATTTTACCGGCATCTTTGGTAGCCTGGCGCTGACTATCGTTGAAATAAGCCGGAACAGTGATAACCGCCTGGGTTACATCTTCACCCAGATGACGCTCGGCGGTTTCTTTCATTTTGATCAATGTGTAGGCCGAGATTTGAGCTGGCGCATATTTCTCACCGTGTGCTTCAACCCAGGCATCACCATTGTCAGCCTTTACGATCTTGTAAGGGACCAGCTTTTTGTCTTTCTTGACAGCTTTGTCATCATAACGACGGCCAATCAGGCGCTTGATGGCAAAAAGAGTGTTCTCGGGATTGGTAACAGCCTGACGTTTGGCTGGCATGCCGACCAGTGTTTCACCGTCTTCATTAAAAGCGACTACTGACGGAGTAGTACGACCACCCTCGGCATTTTCGATAACCTTGGGCGTAGCCCCGTCCATTATAGCGACACAAGAGTTGGTTGTGCCAAGGTCAATTCCGATAATCTTACTCATTGTATTCTCCTTTTGGCAAATCACTTCAAAGCCTGCATAAACAGCGCTAAATGCTCTCATAAATACTTGAGAACCGATTTCCTCGAGTTTAAATTTATCCTCTAGAACCAGATAACTTCTTTCCGGCTCGTGTTCCGTACCGCTATATAGGGTGGTGATTGGCTGACATCAAGCTTTTCAAGACAAAAAAGAGGCAAAGAAAGTGCCAAATCTGAATATTAATAACTTCAGGGTTCTACAAGGTTTCCTGACGAGGCAAGAGCAGGCACAGATTGTCGCAGATATTTCGAAATTAGTCCAAAAGGCACCGCTTTACAGACCCTCAATGCCCCGAACCGGCAAACCGTTTTCTGTCCGAATGAGTAATTTGGGCAAATTGGGATGGGTTTCGGACAAAACCGGCTACCGCTATCAAAAAACCCATCCCGAAACAGGTCAGGAATGGCCCGAGATACCAGACACTTTACAGGCCATATGGCGGGCTGTTGCAGAGTTTGGACAACCAGCCGAGGCTTGTCTGGTCAATTACTATGACATTTCGGCGAAAATGGGTATGCACCGCGATGAGGACGAAGTGAATTTCTCCGCGCCGGTTGTTTCTATTTCCCTCGGCGATACTGCTATTTTCAGAATGGGTGGCGCAACCCGCAAAGGACCAACTCAATCTGTTAAGCTTGAGTCAGGCGATGTAGTTGTCATTGGCGGCCCGGCCCGGTTATTTTATCACGGCGTGGACCGCATTCTCGGTGGTTCATCAAACCTGCTCAAAGGTGGCGGTCGTCTGAACCTTACACTCCGGCGAGTGGGTTAAAATATAGAAACTACAACCCGTTAAGCAACCTGCACAGGAGAGGAAGATCAGAGCGGCCAGAAGAACATGATCAGCGGGATGGAAACCGCGATAATCAATAATTCCAACGGCAGACCCATCCGCCAGTAATCACCAAAGCGATAACCGCCCGGCCCCATAATTATGGTGTTATTCTTGTGGCCGATGGGAGAAAGAAATGCACATGACGCGGCAACCGCCACACCCATTAACATAGCATCAGGATTAACATCCAGCCTTTTGGCAATCTCCACTGCAATGGGTGCTGCAACCAAAACTGTTGCAACATTATTGAGCACATCAGACAAGGTCATGGTGACCACCATCAACAATGCCAAAACAGCCACCGCCGACCAGCCAACCGTAAAATCAACAATCGCCCCGGCAATCAGCGCCGTACCGCCCGATTGTTCAAGCGCCGCGCCAAGAGGAATAAGCGAGGCCAAAAGAACAATGACCGGCCACTGAATGGAGTCATATACCTGTCCCAGAGAAACCACTTTCAGCACCACATAAAGAACAACACAGGCCGACAGGGCAATTGGCAGATAAACCACACCGAGACTTGCCAGAATGATAGCGACACTAAACAGGGAAATCGCCATCCAGGCCTTGTCATGCTGGGTAACCTGCAGCCCGCGTGGCGCAAGGGGCATCACTTCAAGCCAGTCGATGATATCGTCAATATGTTCGCTGGTGCCCATAAGCAATAAAACATCACCCGGTTTAATCTCCAGCGAGCGAACCCGCTCACGAAACGGTTCGCCTTCCCGCGAAACGCCAAGCAGCATAATGCCATGACGATACAACAGTCGTAAATCAAGCGCCGAACGCCCGGCAATACGCGATTCTGCCGGCACTGCCGCCTCAACCATTTTCAAAGTACCAGCCAGCGGTCCGGTGTGTTTTGCGGCCCGGGAATAAGATAACTTCAAGGCATTGGCAAAGCTTTCAAGAGCTTTAGGCCCAGCCTCAAGCACCATCAGATCACCTTTACGAATTTCTGCCCGCAAAGCCCGACCAGGTAAACGCTTGCCGTTTCTTACCAACCCAAGAATCAGCACATCATTTTCTTCAGCCACTTCATGCAGGTCTTTGATGGTTTTTCCGACCGCTTTGGATTTTACTGGCACGCCGATTTCAACAATATAGTCTTCCAGATTACTCAGTTCCTTGGAACCATTTTGTATGGAGCGTGCACTTGGCACCAGACGCCAGCCTATCAGGGCAACAAAGGCCAACCCGATAATCGCCGTTCCAAAACCAACAAAAGCAAAATCAAACATCTTGTAAGGCGCGCCAAGGGCGGTTTCACGAAATTGCGAGATAACAATATTGGGCGGCGTACCGATCAAAGTTGCCATGCCACCCAGAATAGTTGCAAAAGACAGCGGCATCAAAGAAAGAGCCGGTGAACGTCTGGCCTTTTTGGCCGCCTGAATATCAACCGGCATCAGCAAAGCAAGGGCCGCGACATTGTTCATAAAGGCTGAAAGCACCGCACCGAGAAATCCCATCGCGGCAATATGCAACGGCAAAGGTCGGCTTGAATTGATAAATCGACTGGTCAGCATCTCGATGGCGCCTGATTGCGACAGCGCCCGCGAGACAATTAAAACCAGTGCAATAATAATCACTGCCGGGTGCCCAAACCCCGAAAATGCTGCTTCTTTGGGGATTACACCCAATAAAAGACCAATCGACAGCGCCCCGAAGGCCACCAGATCATAACGCCACTTGCCCCACAACAGCATGCCCAATACGCCTGCCATTAATGAAAAGAGAATTATCTGTTCATTTGTCATGCAACGAATTTGCACATTTTCAGGTGCTTCGCCAACCCCAATATAGAGATATAGTTTTTCTAAACATTCAAGTAAGATAATTTAATTTTTGTTTGCATCGGCTTTGCGCTAGGTTCTGCCTCGTTAAATAATTTGTTTGAAGAAAAGCCCATTGCTTCACAGAAGACGCATTTAAACAGACATTATGTTTGGGCAGCCAGAAAAGGAACGTCTACCATGGCAAAGAAAAAGTATGATGCCGGTGTGAAAGAATATCGCGAAACCTATTGGGATCCCGATTATCAACCAAAAGAAACCGACCTGTTGGCCTGTTTCAAGATCACCCCGCAACCAGGCATTCCGCGCGAAGAAGTTGCTGCTGCCGTGGCTGCTGAAAGTTCAACCGGCACATGGACCACTGTTTGGACCGACCTGTTGACTGACCTCGAATACTATAAGGGTCGCGCCTACCACATTGAAGATGTGCCTGGCGATGACTCTTGTTATTATGCCTTTATCGCTTACCCGATTGACCTGTTTGAAGAAGGTTCAGTGGTTAACGTTCTGACTTCGCTGGTTGGTAACGTGTTCGGCTTTAAAGCCCTTCGCGCTCTGCGCCTTGAAGATATCCGCTTCCCGATTGCCTACGTGATGACCTGTAACGGCCCGCCACAAGGCATCCAGCTTGAGCGCGATATCATGAACAAATATGGCCGCCCGATGCTTGGTTGTACAATTAAACCAAAGCTTGGCCTGTCAGCCAAAAACTATGGCCGTGCCTGTTACGAAGGTCTTCGTGGTGGTCTTGACTTCACTAAAGATGATGAAAACGTCAACTCGCAGCCGTTCATGCGCTGGAGAGCCCGTTTTGATTTCGTTATGGAAGCGATCCTTAAAGCCGAAGCTGAAACCGGTGAACGCAAAGGTCACTATCTTAACGTGACCGCGCCAACGGCGGATGAAATGATGCGCCGGGCCGAATACGCTAAGGAAATTGGCGCGCCGATTATTATGCATGACTATCTGACAGGTGGATTAAGTGCCAACACCCAACTGGCCCAGTGGTGTCAGGAAAATGGCATGTTGCTGCACATTCACCGTGCCATGCACGCCGTGCTTGATCGCAACCCCCATCACGGCATTCACTTCCGCGTATTGGTTAAAATTCTGCGTCTGTCCGGTGGCGATCACCTGCACACAGGCACCGTGGTTGGCAAGCTTGAAGGTGACCGTGATGCCACTCTTGGCTGGATCGACCTGCTGCGCGAGCCCTACATTAAAGAAGATCGCTCACGCGGTATCTTCTTTGATCAGGACTGGGGCTCAATGCCTGGCGTCTTTGCTGTGGCATCAGGTGGCATCCACGTCTGGCACATGCCAGCGCTGGTCAACATCTTTGGTGATGACAGTGTTCTTCAATTTGGCGGCGGCACACTGGGCCACCCATGGGGCAATGCTGCTGGTGCCTGCGCCAACCGCGTAGCTGTTGAAGCCTGTGTCGAAGCCCGCAATCAGGGTCGTGATCTTGAAAAAGAAAGCAAAGACATTCTCACCAGCGCTGCCAAGCATTCACCTGAGCTGAAAGTGGCGATGGAAACCTGGAAAGAAATCAAGTTTGAATTCGACACCGTCGACAAACTGGACGTTGCCCACAAATAAGCAACGGTCAATTTGAACCTAATTCAAAGGAAAAAATTATGAGTGATATTCAAGACTACAAATCAAGCCTGACAGATGATGACAGCCTTAAATTTGAAACTTTCTCTTATCTGCCGGAAATGGATGACGCACGCATCCGTAAACAGGTTGAGTACATTGTTGCAAAAGGCTACAATCCGGCGATTGAACACAGTGAGCCTGAAAATGCTGCTGACAATTACTGGTACATGTGGAAGCTGCCAATGTTTGGCGAAACAGATGTTGACCGCATTCTGGCCGAAGCAGAAGCCTGCCACAAAGCCCACCCGGGCAACCACGTTCGCCTCATCGGCTATGATAACTACAAGCAGTCACAAGGCGCTTCGATGGTTATCTACCGCGGTGAAATGTAAAGACCGGTAAAACTTCTTACGTTGATTTGGTGCGGTCGAAATAATAATTTCGGTCGCACTTTTTTATTTAAATGATGGAACGACATGAGCAAACCTGACACCGATCAATATCTAATCGCCAGCGAACCTTATTACCGCTCGCTCGGCAATGAAGTGGCGCTTTATGAAGCAGCTTACGGTGCCCGCATACCGATGATGCTGAAAGGCCCGACCGGTTGCGGCAAGTCCCGGTTTGTCGAGCATATGGCTTGGAAACTGGGCAAGCCCCTGATTACCATTGCCTGTAATGAAGACATGACCGCCTCTGATCTGGTTGGTCGCTTTCTGCTCGATATCAACGGCACCAAATGGCAAGACGGACCATTGACAGTCGCTGCCCGCATGGGCGCGATATGTTACCTCGATGAAGTGGTTGAAGCACGCCAGGACACTACCGTGGTTATTCACCCGCTCACCGACCACCGTCGGGTTTTACCATTGGAGAAAAAGGGCGAGCAGGTTGAAGCTCATCCTGATTTCCAACTGGTGATCTCCTACAACCCCGGTTACCAAAGCCTGATGAAGGATCTCAAACAATCAACCAAGCAGCGTTTTTCCGCCCTTGATTTTGATTACCCTGAACTAGAAACCGAAGTTGAAATTGTTGTTCATGAAGCTGGCGTTGATAATGATATCGCCACCAAACTGGTCAATATCGCCCACCGTTCGCGCAACCTCAAGGGCCATGGCCTTGATGAAGGCATGTCAACCCGCCTGCTGATTTACGCCGGTCAGTTGATCACCAAGGGCATTGATGCCCAGGCTGCCTGTCAAATGGCGCTGGTCAGCCCGCTGACCGATGATCCCGATATGCGTGATACGCTTGATGCAGCGGTGGCAACTTACTTCTGATTGGCATCCCAATGACCCGCATTGATTTCATAGAATATCTATCCTGCCTCGATGAAGATCACCCGCACTTCAAAGTACTGGAATCTTCCTATGCCGAAGCAGCTCGGGTTATGTCGCCCAATGGCCTGGCCAACTATCTTGAAGGCGTTAAAGGCATGTGCGCGCTGGGCCGCGGTGAAGACCTTATCCTAAGTTATATTGAGTCAATACCGCGTGTTGTCAAAGAGGTTGGCGAAGATGTAATTCCCGACATCGTCCATTCCATCATGGCTATCACCTCACATACTTCGGGCAGTGTGGTCGCCCTGATGCTGGCCAACCTACCCCTTGCCGCCCAGCGTTTTGGTGATGCTGACCAGCTCCATAATTACCTCAGCCTGCTCCACCAATTAACTGGCAAGGCTCCGCGTGGCCTGCGCCCGATGATGGAGAATCTGACGGAGCTTTTGTCCAAACTGACCCTTGGCGGTTTGCGCCGCTGGGCCATGTGGGGAGCCCAGGCCCATGCCCGCGACCTTGATGGCCAGATGGCCTATTTCGCCCTGCAATCAGACAGTGCCCGCGCCGTGCTACAAAAAGAGCGCCGCGGCACATTGTTCATCGACAACCAGCGCAAACTCAATTTCTATCTGCGGGCCCTATGGGGCCGGGCCTTTTTCATGAAGCCCACCGCCGGTGATTATGAAAACCGCACTGGCATTCGCCCTTATATCGAAGACTGGTTTGTCCATGTTCCCGATGCCTTTGATGACCATGGCGACCTGACCGGTATCGATATTTACCGCGCCACCGTGGCCCATGCCGCCGCCCACATGGTGTATACCCAAGAACCCATTTCGGCCGAACAACTCAGCCCATTACAAATGAAATGCATCGATTTGTTTGAAGATGCCCGCATTGAGCATATGGCGATTTCAGAATTCCCCGGACTTGAAAAACTCTGGCGCCCCTTCTTTGATGACCCACAACTGGAAGACGGCCAAACCCTGAAAGATTTTCACCCGGCCCTTGACCTGATGTTTCGCGCCGCCCGCGCCATGCTTGACAAGAATTATCTTGACCCCGAACCGCGGTTGCATAATCTCACAACCCGCTTTTCAAAACAGCTTGCCGGTGATGCCACCGACAATCAGTTATCCTGGGATTTCGGCATGGAGTTTTTTCACCTGATGAAAGACCTCGCCGGATTACCCTCCCTGCGCATTGCCGAAGAGTTCCCGGTCCCCTACCGCGATGACAATCGCTTTTGCTGGGCCTTTAGCGAGATTGATCTCGAGCGTCGTGATGCAGATTACATCCCGGCCAGTCAGGGACAAGTGCGCCGCAAGGTTAGCCTGATGGAGTTTGTCAACGAGATTGATGCCGAAACCGCTGGTGATGATGCCCAGGAAATCTGGACCCTTGATGGCGAGCTATTCCCGTATGAGGATCTCGGCGTTTCCTTCAATGAGATGGAAGGCAAAGAGCCTGTTTCTGACCCGTTCCATTATGATGAGTGGGACTATCAGGTACAATTGCACCGGCCCGACTGGACAACCGTTTATGAGCGCCGCCAGAAACGCGGTGACCCGGAACTGATGGATGAAATCCTCATCAAGCACCGCCCTGTAGCCCAGCGCATTCGCCATCTGGTTGATGCCATGCAGCCTCAGGGCATTATCCGCAAACGCGGCTACGAAGAAGGTGAAGAAATCGACATCGATGCCGCGGTTAAAGCCATGAGCGATATCCGCCGTGGTGTCATGCCCGACCCACGTATCAATATCCGCATCACCCGCCATCTGCGCGATCTGGCCGTAGTGGTTCTGCTCGACCTGTCTGAAAGCACCAACGAACTGGTGGATAAATCCGACCCCGATGGTCCGACAATTCTGTCACTGACCCGCGAGGCTACCGGCCTGATGAGTTGGGCTATCGATTCAATCGGTGATTCCTTTGCCGTCCATGGCTTTGCCTCAGATGGTCGCCACGATGTCCAGTATTACCGCTTCAAGGATTTCGATCAGCCCTATGGTGATGAAGCAAAATCACGCCTTGCTGGTGCTACCGGTGGCTTGTCAACACGCATGGGCGCCGCCCTGCGTCACGCTGGTCATCATTTGTCAGAACAGGCAGCCCAGAAACGCCTGATCCTGCTGGTCACCGACGGCGAACCGGCTGACATCGATGAACGCGACCCGCAGTATCTGCGTCACGACACCAAAAAGGCGGTTGAGAATTTAGCTTCCAAAGGCGTCTACACCTATTGCCTGACCCTTGACCCCACAGCCGACCGCTATGTCGCCCGCATTTTCGGCGAAAACCGCTATTCCATCGTCGACAATGTCGAAAAATTGCCGGAACGGTTGCCCGCGGTCTTTGCCATGCTGACCGGCTGAATTCCTCATCTTGCGTCGCGAAACGGTATTTTTTGTCGTTTATGATTTGAAACTTCGCCGCTGGGCTGTAGTATCATCGATAAATAATAAACCCAGGGAGACAAAAACATGACAAGTTCAATCGGAAAAACGCTGTTAGGTGCCGGATTTTTGGCAACCACCATCGCTTTTGGCGCATCATCAGCGCAAGCAGCTGAAGCGGCATCATGCAAAAACGTCAGATTTTCCGACGTCGGCTGGACCGATATCACCGCCACTACAGCTGCAACATCCGTTATTCTTAAAGCGCTTGGTTACAGCCCCAAAGCCACTGTTCTTTCAGTCCCTGTGACCTATGCCAGTCTCAAAAATGGTGACATCGACGTTTTCCTTGGCAACTGGATGCCGACCATGGAAGGCGACATTAAAAAGTATCGCGAAGAAGGCTCGGTCGAAACCATTGCCAAAAATCTGACAGGTGCCAAGTACACATTGGCCGTCAACAAAGCAGCCGCAGACGGTGGCGTTAAAGATTTTGCTGACATCACCAAACACAAAGACAAATTTGAAAACAAGATTTATGGTATCGAGCCCGGCAATGACGGCAATCGCCTGATTCAGGGCATGATCGACAAGAATACTTTTGGCCTCAAAGGTTTCACTGTTGTTGAATCAAGCGAGCAAGGCATGCTGGCTCAGGTAAAACGGGCCAAACGCAAGAAAGAATGGGTGGTTTTCCTTGGCTGGGAACCCCATCCCATGAACGCCAACTTTAATCTGACCTACCTGACCGGTGGCGATGATGTTTTCGGACCCAATCTGGGTGGTGCCGAAGTGTTCACCAATGTCCGCAAAGGCTATGTTAGCGAATGCCCCAATGTCGGCAAACTGCTAACCAATCAGGTCTTTACCCTGGCCATGGAAAACGAAATCATGGGCGCCATTCTTGATGGTGGTGAAGACCCTGAAAAAGCAGCCACTGCATGGCTCAAAGGTCATGCGGATGTGCTGGGCAAATGGCTGGCCGGTGTCACCACATTTGATGGTAAAGATGCCATGGCCGCGGTTAAAGGCCATCTCGGTCTTTAAGCCTGAACCCGCAAAATGGAACAGTGGCTAACCGATAACAAACTGCCAATCGGCAAATGGATAAAAAATGCCATCGACTATATGCTCGATCATGGCGCATTTTTGTTTGATTCATTTGCCGACGGGCTGAAATTCCTCATTGAGGGTTTCAGCAATATTTTATTGTGGTTTCCTTCACTGGTCGTTGTTCTGTTTCTGACAGTTCTGGTGTATTTTCTCCATCGTTCATGGAAACTTTCAGCCATGGTGGTGGTCGGATTATTGCTGGTCATCAATCTGGGCTACTGGACAGAAACAGTTCACACCTTCACCCTGATTTTGTCCGCCACCGTAATCTGTATTGTGATCGGTATACCCCTTGGCATTGCCATGGCCCATCATCCTCTGCTGGCAAAAATGTTGCGCCCCATACTGGATTTGATGCAGACGATCCCAACCTTTGTTTATCTCATTCCGACCATGATCATGTTTGGTCTGGGTGTCGTCCCCGGCCTGATATCAACGGCTATATTTGCCCTGCCGGCCCCCATACGCCTGACCAGTCTTGGCATATCCAGTGTTCCCAAAGCCCTGATTGAAGCTGGTGAAGCTTTTGGCGGCACCAAACGGCAGATTCTATGGAAAATCGAAATTCCCTACGCCATGCCCAACATTATGGCTGGCGTAACCCAATGCATTATGCTGTCGCTTTCCATGGTGGTGATTGCCGCACTGGTTGGTGCGCCCGGTCTTGGTGTACCTGTGGTAAGGGCTCTCAACACAGTCAACATTGCCAAAGGCTTTGAAGCCGGGCTTGCTATTGTAGTTGTGGCAATCCTGCTTGACCGGGTTTTCAAAACCCGAACCGGCGGACAGGGATAGCCAATGCCAGCCCTTGAGTTTCGCAATGTTGACATCATATTCGGCGACAAACGCCAGCGCACCGATGCTCTGAAAATGCTCGATGCCGGCGGCACCCGCAGTGAGATTCTGGAAAAAACCAACGCTGTCATAGGTGTTGCAGACGCTTCCATAAGTGTTGAAACCAGCGAAGTATGCGTTTTGATGGGACTGTCGGGATCAGGCAAATCCACCCTGCTGCGCGCTGTTAATGGTCTTAACCAAGTCACCCGCGGGTCAGTGTTTTTGTATGAGGGTGATAATTGTATCGATGTTGCTAATTGTAGTGCCGATGTACTGCGCCAGCTTCGCATGCAACGCGTAGCCATGGTCTTTCAGCAGTTTGCCTTGTTGCCATGGCGCACAGTAGCTGAAAATGTCGGCCTTGGCCTTGAGTTACGCGGCCTGCCTGCAGATGAAATCAAGCGACAGGTCGATGAAAAACTCGAACTGGTGCAATTGAGCCAGTGGAGCGACAAACCCATTTCGCAATTATCAGGCGGTATGCAACAACGGGTCGGTCTGGCTCGCGCCTTTGCCACCGACGCTGATATTTTACTGATGGATGAACCTTTTTCAGCCCTTGACCCGCTGATCCGCAACCATTTGCAGGACGAACTTCTGGACCTGCAAAGATCCCTCAAAAAAACCATCGTCTTCGTCAGCCACGACCTTGATGAAGCTCTTAAAATCGGCACGCATATCGCCATCATGGAAGAAGGCCGCATCGTTCAATACGGCACCCCGCAAGAGATCATCCTCAATCCGGCCAATGATTATGTCGCCCGCTTCGTTGCCCACATGAACCCGCTCAATGTCATGACAGCTTCCTCGTTGATGACGCCTGTATCGCAACTCCAGTCAGTCGATAATGGCTATTGGCTGGATACCAACAAGCGCTGGAAATTGTTTCTTGAAACAGACGGGACATTAAAGGCTGTAGAGCATGAACGTAAAAAAATATCATCAGCGCTGCGGACGCCTGACACGGGTATGCTGGAAATCATAAAACAGCGTCACGAATCCGGAATGCCGGTTCTGTTACAGGACAATTACAAAATCATCGGCGTTATCGGCGATGATGAAATCTATCAGGGTATTCTCAGCCATGGTAACGGCTAGAGCGTTACTGATTACCCTTGCAAAAACGGATTGCTGGCCCGTTCCTGACCAATGGTACTGGTCGGGCCGTGACCGCAGATAAATGTTACATCATCGGCAAGCGGTAATAGCTTTTCCTTGATCGAATTGATCAAATCCTGATGATTGCCACGGGGCAAATCGGTGCGACCGATAGAGCCGGAAAACAGCACATCACCAACAATCGCCAGTTTGATATCCTCATTGATAAAAACAACAGATCCGGGTGAATGACCGGGGCAGTGACGAATGTCAAAATTAACGTCTCCCACGCCTAGCGTGTCACCGTCATTCAGCCACTGGTCACTGGTGCAATTTTGCGCATCATTGATACCATATTGAGAACCGGTCTCGGCCAGGGTTTCTAACAGAAACAAATCATCTTCATGAGGGCCGACAATATCCACACCCAATTCCTCTTTGAGTGCCGCAGCGCCGCCGGCATGATCAATATGGCCGTGAGTGAGCACAATTTTATCCGGCGTCACACCGGTTTCTTCAATTGCTTTGAGAATATTTGGAATATCCCCACCCGGATCAATAATGACCGCCTTCATGGTTTTGGTACACCAGATAATTGTACAGTTTTGCTGCAACGGGGTAACGGGCACGATAATGGCACTTAACGGAGAATTTTGAGCGTTCATGGGACTCTTCAATAAACTGGACGACAATTAGTTTGTAGAATAGGGTTGTGGTTGGTTTGATGCAACGTAAAAACCACCCACGCCGAGAAAGAAATAACGCGATGAGCAACGGACGCCTGAAAGGGACTGTTAAATTTTTTAACACAGAAAAAGGCTACGGGTTTATCAAACCGGACAACGGCAACAAGGATATTTTTGTCCACATCACCGCCGTACAACGCTCCGGACTTCCGCAACTGGATGAAGGCATGCACCTTGGTTTTGAGGTCAAGCCTGATGCCAATGGCCGCGGCCCGCAAGCTGTGGAATTGCAGTTATTATGAGGTAATTTGATCACCACAACTTTGTGTGGTATTATACCGCCATGAATATTGTTAAAACATTGCTGATCGGGCTTTTTTTAACTGCCACGATGTCAACGACCGTTTTTGCCGGTCCTAACTGTACCTGCCGATTTGCCGGACAGAATTATAAAACTGGCGATATCATGTGCATCAGGGGCAAGCTGTCGCGATGTGAATTCGTTCTTAACAATACTTCCTGGAAGACCATCGCTGAAACCTGTCCGCAATCAATGGCACCCGATCTGTGGCAAACACCTGCAGAAAACATTGAGGTCACTATTTTAGCACGAATACAAAATCGTTTTTCCATAAAGTAGACCCTTTCCAAACATGTTACGTATAATTCTCGCATTAGTTTTTGCGCTATCGACTCACAATGTTCAGGCGCGCTCCAATAACAACAAACCATTCGATTATTACGTGTTGTCGCTGTCGTGGTCACCAACCTACTGCTCATCGCGAAATGGTCAACGGGACCGGGGCCAATGCGGGACCGGACGCCGCTTTGCCTTTGTGGTTCATGGCCTTTGGCCTCAATATACCCGAGGTTGGCCGCAATATTGCAAAACCAATCAGCGCTGGATCGGGCGTGGACAGATCAAACGAATGCTCGATATCATGCCGTCCAAAAGACTGATTATTCACGAGTGGAAAAAGCATGGCACTTGTGCCCGGTTGGGCCAAAAAGCTTATTTCAAGCTAACCCGTCAGCTATTTGACAAAATTCTCACCCCAGCCCGTTATTTGTCACCGCAAAAACCGGTTCTGATTACACCTGAAAAACTGGTGTCAGACTTCCTCAAAACCAATCGTGGCCTGAAAGCTTCATCCCTGTCTGTTCAATGTGGCAACAGTCGCAACCAGGCGCGTCTGTCAGAATTGCGCATATGCTTTTCAAAATCCGGTAAATTTATTGCCTGTAGCCAAAATGAGCAACGGCGCTGTCAGGCTCAAACACTGATTTTGCCACCGGTACGATAAAGCCTGTGGACCTTGTTGATTCAATGCTGGCATTTGCAGTGTCTGGTTGGTATAGAGCACCAAGGCAATAGGCATCGTATCAACATGGCGAGCAAAACTGATGAAGCTGGTTTCCGGGAACTCTAACAGGCCGTTGGCAGATGCTATCGCAACCTACCTCAAAACCCCTCTCACCAAATGCGTCGTAAGACGATTTGCAGATATGGAAATATTCGTTGAAGTGCAGGACAATGTCCGCGGCGAGGATGTTTTCATTATTCAGTCCACATCGTTTCCAGCCAATGATCACCTAATGGAATTATTGATTATTATCGATGCCCTGCGTCGCGCCTCAGCTCGCCGGATTACTGCGGTTTTGCCCTATTTCGGCTATGCCAGACAAGATCGAAAAGCAGGACCAAGAACTCCGATTTCGGCAAAGCTGGTGGCCAACATGATCACCCGCGCTGGCGCTGACCGTGTTTTGACGCTTGATCTCCATGCCGGACAAATTCAGGGCTTTTTTGATATCCCGACAGACAATCTGTTTGCCGCCCCGGTTATGGTCCGCGATGTCAAAGAACAATACAAAGACGATAGTATAATGGTTGTTTCACCTGACGTGGGCGGTGTTGTCCGGGCCCGCGGCTATGCCAAGCGAATCGGTGCACCACTGGCCATCGTCGATAAGCGCCGCGAGCGAGCCGGCGTATCTGAGGTCATGAACATCATCGGCGATGTTGAAGGAATGTCATGCGTTCTGGTAGACGACATCATCGATTCAGGTGGCACCCTGTGCAATGCTGCTGATGCGCTGCTGACCAAAGGGGCAACCAATGTATCTGCCTACATTACCCACGGTGTACTGTCGGGCGGCGCTGTAGCACGGGTAACATCTTCAAACCTCAAACAGCTGGTCGTGACCGATACCATACAGGCAACCGAAGCGGTTCGCGTGTCGCAAAACATCCGGGTACTCTCAATTGCTCCCCTGATCGGTGAAGCCATCGGCCGCACTGCTCGCGAAGAATCTGTCTCCAACCTGTTCCACTAAAGCTATTGACTTTAAACGGAAATATCCGTCAACTGACTGGCAGCAACGGCCAGTTTGGCCAGATTGAAATTCTTGCCCTTCATTAGCTCTTCCATTGATGTCTGAACCCTCTTGACCGCGTCACTGTTATGCTCGGCCCATTTCTGCCAGTTACGGTCACTGGCAACTTTTGCAGACATAATATCCAGTACGATACCCCGGTGGGTTTGCACTATGCCATCAAGGGTACGATTGATGGCCAGACGATCATAATATTCACTGGCAACAATTTGCGCCGATTGAGCAAACAACCGGTCAATATCAAGGCCAACAGCAACATCAAAAAATGTTCTGGCAACCGCTATAACCGGTTGTTTGGTTCGCGTAGCCACCAGAACAATGTCAGGCCCGCGCTGCATATGGCGCAGTTGCGAAAACGTTACAGCAATATCCCTGGGAACCCCGTGTTCACGATAGCTGTCAAATCGACTTCCAATTGACGTTTTACCGGCTTCGGGCAAGGCTTTGACAAAATTATCACTCAGGTCTTTCAGGCCTTTTTGATAATGTCCAACCAGCTTGTCCAGCCCTTCATTGAAATCAGCGTTGAGAAGGAACCACACCGTTGCCCGCCGCAAAACCCTTTGCAATTCCACATAAAGCCTGATCTGGGCTTTGCCGGAAATTTTTCCATCCAGTCCATCAATCTTGTCATTCATACCGGTGAAGTCAAAAGCATCCCGGGCCAGAATGAAGGCTCGTACGATGTCGCCTGCATTATGGCCGGTTTCTTCAATCAGCCGATAAACAAATGTCGGCCCACCCCGGTTAATGACCGAGTTTGCCAGCAGGGTTGTAATGATTTCCCGGCGCAATTTATGCCCAACAATTTCGGCGTGGAACTTTTTGGCCATCAATGGTGGAAAATATCTGAAAAGTTGACTTTCAGAATAAGGATCATCGGGTACACCGGTTTCAATCAAATCATCAAACAGTCCAATCTTGGAATAGGCAACCAGCACCGCAAGCTCGGGCCGGGTAAAACCGGCACCAATCGCTTCGCGATCAGCCAGCACTGTACCGTCAGGCAGATCTTCCAGTTTGCTGTTAAGCAATCCGTCAGCCTCCATTGCTTCCATCAACCGCTTGGTATAACCAAATTCGGCTGACCCGCGCGCCTGACACATGGAAAGACACAAGGTTTGCAGATAATTATTGCGCAAAACCAGGTCAGCAACATCATCCGTCATCGAGGCTAAAAGCTTGTTGCGCTGGGCCCTCTTGAGCTTGCCAGCTTTTTCCGCTGCCCCGAGCGCAATCTTGAAATTCACCTCCACGTCGGATGAATTCACACCGGCTGAATTGTCAATCGCATCCGTATTGATCCGACCACCCTTGAGCGCAAATTCAATACGGGCTTTTTGGGTAATCCCCAAATTGGCACCCTCGCCAATCGCTTTGACCCGCAAATCAGCCGCAGTTATGCGAATTTGATCATTGGCCCGATCACCGACATCGGCATTGCTTTCAAGACTGGCACGAACATAGGTGCCAATGCCGCCAAACCACAACAGATCAGCATCTGTTTTCAAAATGCCCTGCATTAGTTGATTTGGTGTAGCGGTTTTGCCGGTCAAACCGGAAATGTCCCGCATTTCTTTCGACAACGGAATCGCCTTGAGCTGACGGGAAAAAATCCCCCCGCCTCTGGAAATCAGTTTCTCGTTATAGTCTTTCCAGCTCGAGCGCGGCAACTCAAACACCCGGGCTCTTTCCTTGTGGCTTTTAGCCGGATCCGGGTCCGGATCAATAAAAATATCACGATGGTCAAAAGCAGCAATCAGTTTGATCTGCTTTGACAGTAACATTCCATTGCCGAACACATCACCAGACATATCACCCACCCCGATAACCCGGAACGGTGTTGTCTGAATATCAACATCAACTTCCAGGAAGTGGCGTTTAACCGCTTCCCAACCACCGCGCGCGGTAATACCCATTTTCTTGTGATCGTAACCCGCTGAACCGCCAGAGGCAAAAGCGTCATCAAGCCAAAACCCGTGGCTCTGTGCAATTGCATTGGCGGTGTCTGAAAACGTCGCTGTTCCCTTATCTGCCGCCACCACAAGATAAGGATCGTCCTCGTCATTTCGCAGCACACCATGCGGCGGCACCACTTTTTCACCATCAAGATTGTCTGAAATCTGAATTAGCGATGAAACAAACAATTTATAGGCTCTTATCCCCTCAGCAAATATTTCTTCCCGGCTTCCGCCTTCAGGCAGGTTCTTAGGCACAAATCCACCTTTCGAGCCAACCGGAACAATCACCGCATTTTTAACATTTTGAGCCTTGGCCAACCCCAAAACCTCGGTTCTGAAATCCTCGGGCCGGTCGGACCAGCGCAAGCCACCGCGGGCAATTTTGCCACCACGCAAATGAATCCCTTCAACATCTGGCGAATAGACAAAAATTTCAGCAAACGGACGCGGTTCCGGCAGCTCTTCAATATCGGATGAATTGATTTTAAACGAAATCGTCGGAGGTTGCAGACTATCATCAAGGGTTTGAAAATAATTGGTTCGGTTAATCGATCTGGTCAGATTCAGATAACGCCGGACAATCTGATCCTCATCAAGGCTTGGAACTGCTTGCAGGTCACTTGAAATCTCCGCCGCCAGTTTCGACAGCAAGGGCCGCCGAGCAGATTTGGTTTCCATTCTTCCCTTGCCATTTTTGCGCGAGATATCGAACCGGATATAAAACATCTCCAGCAGCTTTTTGGCAATATCGGCATGCCTGACCAGCGTTGTTGCCATGTAATCGGCCGAATAGGCAATACCAACCTGTCGCAAATACTTTCCACAGGCACGAAGCAAAGCCGCATCACGCCAGTCAAGACCAGCCATCAGAACTAGCGCGTTAAACTGATCATTTTCGGCCTGACGTTCCCATACTGCCAGAAAACAGCTTTCCAGTTTTCGGGCAAGAGTCTCCATCTCGATATCACTGCCATCGCGCGACTCGAGCGTAACTTCATGAATGAAAACCGTTCTTGTATTGCCGTTATGGCGCGGCGCGGTGGTAAAAGTGCTTTCTTCTGTGGCCCGTAAACCCATATTTTCAATAATCGGCAAGCGCGCACTTAACGAGATTGGCTGGTCATAATGGTAAAGTTTCAGCCGGCAGCGACTGCGTGGCTCTTTTTCTATATTGAAGAAATGGACGCCGATTTTATCGCCCTCAGCCAGACTTTCGATCTCGCGAATATCATAAACTGAAGAATCCGGCGAAAATGCTTCTTCATAGGCCGTCGAAAATGCCCCGAGATATTTTTTCTTCAGGCCAGTGGTTACTTTTGGTTTGAAGTTTCCCGCGATGATATCCGCCAACCGATCATCCCAGGTCCGCACCACCGCGACAATATCTGATTCTATTTTTGCCAAATCAGATTTCGGCGCTTCACCAGGATTTCGGGCTATTATAAAGTGTACCCGCACCAATGGTGTGTCACTGAAAAAGGGAGAAAAATTGGTTACCCGGCCGTTATAGGCTGCCGCCAGCAAGGCGCCAACTTTTAGGCGAATACTGGAATTAAAACGATCCTTGGGGATATAAACATAAGCCGAAACAAACCTGTCAAACCGGTCATGGCGCACAAACAGCTTGGTTGCCGGCCGTTCTTCAAGCCTGATAATGCCAATGGTCATATCATGCAGAGCATCGGCTTCCATCTGGAACAATTCATCACGTGGAAAACTTTCCAGAATATTCAACATGCCTTTGCCCGAATGGCTCCGCGGATTAAGCCCTGCCTTGGCAATAACATTATCTATTTTACGGCGAATAAGAGGGATATAACGTGGTGAACTGGTATAGGCCGTCGAGGTAAACAGGCCAAGAATACGAATCTCCCCTGACAACTCACCGTTACTGTCAAACTGCTTGATACCGATATAATCCATCACCGTACGACGGTGAACACGCGAAATTGAATCTGACTTGGTAATGATCAATGGTGAGGGTTGACGAAGATAGTTGCGAATTTCCGGCGTAATGGCCTCTGTGGTTGAGCCGCGCGACAAAACTTTTTTCTTCGGATTTCTCAACACACCAAGGCCCGTTTCAGGCAGGGCAACCAAAGCGCCTTGTTCAGAACCACCTTCAAATGAATAATCGCGCACACCCAACAAGGTGAAATGGTTATCAAGCAACCACTGCAAAAACTCCATCGATTCAGTCAGTTCTTCAACCGGTACCGGTGGTGGGGTTCTCTGGTAGGATTCAATTGCATCCTTGACCCGGGTTTGCATCAGGCGCCAGTCAAGCACCGCCGCCCGAATTTCTTCAAGCGTCAAGGTGATCTCATCGCGCAATGCATCACGCTGGGCACTCGAATCGATGCGCTCAATATGAATGTGCATGACGCTTTCGCGAATGAACCCTTCGCCCTGGCGTACCTCTCTCGAAAGTTCCCGTAATACACCAGCCGGGGTTCGTACAACCGATATCATCGGGTGAGCAATTAGTGAGATTGCATTGTCTAAATCAGTGATGACCGCAACCAGCGAATCAAACAAAAATGGCATGTCATCATTGATAACGTCAACCACTGTAATATTATCGGCCTGCCCGTCCTGACTGCTTGGGTTATAAACAGTCACTTTCGCGCTACCCGGTTTTCTTTTACTCAAATGGCTGGCGGTTTTTTCTGTAAACCCGACGATTTCACTATCGGTGAACGGAACCATATCTTCGGGCGCAACATGTCGCCATAAATGCTTTGCCAGCGGCACCGTGATCGCTGCCTGTTGTCCCTTGTTGAGGGTTTTGGTCATTTCCTTAATTCGAATATCCAGATTTTCTTGCGAAGACATGGCAACCTCCCGAGTGTGCACTTGACTTTGTTATATTTTTGCCAGCTTTAGCCAACTTTTTACGCGTCAGATTTTGCCAATCCGCCAATGCCAAAAAGTACTGGCGCGGGGTGCGACAATTCACCATAATACCAAAGTGTTATCAGTGCCAGCGGAAGTTAGCAGCCCAATTGACCAATTTTCCGTATATGTTTGAGGCAATTAAAGAACAAAGGGGTTTTCATGATTGATACAAAAGATAGAGCCGTCGCGCTTGAACTGGAACAAGACGAACCGCTAACCGACTCACAGGAAAAGTATCTGGCGCTCTGTGATGACAAGATTGGCTTTATACCCAATGTACTCAAAGCGTACAGCTTTAACCCGGTAAAGTTTCAGGCCTTCACCGACATGTACAATGATCTGATGCTTGGTCCCTCAGGCTTAAGCAAGCTGGAACGCGAGATGCTGGCGGTTGCCGCATCAAGTGTCAATCACTGCTTTTATTGCCTGACCGCCCACGGCGCCGCCGTTCGGCAATTGTCCAACGACCCTAAACTTGGCGAGGAAATTGTCATGAACTACCGGTCGGCAGACCTGTCTGATCGCCACCGGGCAATGCTCGATTTTGCTACCATGATGACTGAGACACCTGAGGTAATTGAAGAACATGACCGGCAGGCGCTGCGCGATGCCGGTTTTTCTGACCGCGATATCTGGGATATCGCTGCTGTAGTGTCATTCTTTAACATGACAAACCGCATGGCCACTGCCGTTGATATGCGCCCCAACGACGAGTATCACGCACTGGCCCGCTAAAACAGTTTTTAGCCCAGCCAGGCAAACGCCCGGGACAATTCCGCCATACCGTTGTCCCTGAAACAATGGCCGTGAGCAATGATGATATTGCGGGGTTTCCAAGCTTTCATGCGGGCAAAGCTTTTTCGCGCCGCAGCCTTGTGCCCAATAAAGGTCAAGCGGAAATCCACTGGCGCTTTACCCTTTGGCGCAACAATCCCTGCCAGTTTTGCAATCAGATCTGCCAAAATAAGCGTTTGTGACGGTTTGTGAAAAAACACCACCTCATCCATAACCCGCGATCCGGCAAAAATCAGTTGATCAATCTCTTCGGCCCAACCAGTTTCAGGCACATCACCAAGCTCGCCATCAAAAGAAAGTTCCGGCCGCTTGTTCATCAGGCCGGGAGAGGCAAACACCTGCGCTTCGGGAAAAATATTGCTCCAGTCACCCACATAGAGATGATGAATTTTGTTTGGCGAAACGATATAGGTTACCTCGCCAAGCCCAACGACTTCCTACAACAACTCCGGTGTTGGCGAATGAACAAACAAATCACCATTGGCAAGTCGTATAACCGTCATCCGGACAGAATAGGCAAACCCGTAAAAATCCACAGGCGGACCATTTGCTATCCAGATATTTTCTGCAAATTCTTCAAGCACCGGCAAAACAAAACAACTACATTATAAGGCCTAAGCAGCGGCGATCTCGTTTTGTAACCTGGCTATTTCGTCCTTTAAATGCAATTTCTGTCGCTTGATTTCTGCAATCTCAAGATCATCCACACTGGGGTGACTTAAACTTTCTTCGAGTTTTTCTTTAAGGGCCTGACGCTTACTCTCTAGTTCTTCGAGGTGCGTTTCAATTGACATATGCAAATCTCCGCCTTGGTTAATTGATAGACAGGTAAAGTGTGACACATTCATCCAGCTTTGTCTAACCGTTAGGCGGGTAAGGGGTTGCGAAAATTCTCGCCAAGAGGGCACCGCTGGTATTTTCCACCAGATGTGGTAAACACCATTTGTGATGCGGAGCCCCATATGACTGATGAGAATAAACTGATAAAAGCCAGAATTCGCGAATTGCAGGAACAGCACCGCGAGCTTGATTCAGCTGTAGATCGGCTAACGCTGGAAACCATCCCCGATGAATTGCGGATAAAACGGATCAAAAAAGACAAATTATGGCACAAGGACGAAATCGCCAGGCTGGAAGACCTGCTGTTTCCAGATATTATCGCTTGAAAAAACCCGCTGAGAGGGTAGTAGTTTCTTTTCAAAATCAAAGGGAAGTTTGCTGTGTCAAACGTTGATGTATCTATAATCATGGGAAGTCAGTCAGACTGGCCCACCATGCAAAATGCCAGAGACGTGCTTGAGAAACTGGGCATCAGCTTTCAGGCTAAAATTGTTTCAGCCCATCGCACCCCCGACCGGATGTATGAGTTTGCCAAAGGTGCCAAAGCTGAAGGTATTAAAGTAATTATCGCTGGTGCCGGTGGCGCTGCCCACCTGCCTGGAATGGTGGCCAGCCTGACCCCTTTGCCGGTTTTTGGAGTGCCCATCCAATCGCGTGCCTTGAGCGGTAAAGACAGTTTGCTTTCCATTGTCCAGATGCCCGCCGGAATTCCGGTCGGCACCCTGGCAATCGGCACTGCTGGTGCTACAAATGCCGCCCTGTTGGCTGCAGCAGTACTGGCCCTTAGTGATGACGGCATTGCCAAACGACTGGCCACTTACCGCCAGGAACACAGCGATGCCATTGCAGCGGAACCAAATGATGACCTCTAAAACAACAATCAAGGCGCTGGCACCAGGTTCTGTCATTGGCATTCTCGGCGGTGGTCAACTGGGGCGAATGTTGGCTCTTTCTGCTGCCGAATTGGGTTTTGTCTGCCACATTTACGCACCCGCTGGTGATAATCCGGCCTTTGACGTTGCCGCTCGTCACACTGCTGCTGCCTATGAAGACAACCAAGCTCTGGCCCAATTTGCCAAAGACGTCGATGTGGTAACTTTTGAGTTTGAAAACATCCCCGACAGCTGTCTGGAATTTCTGAAACAAACGCTGCCAGTTCGCCCGGGCGTCCCGGTTCTGTCCACCACCCAGGACCGCATTGATGAAAAGCAGCTGGCGCAATCTTTGGGCATCAAGGTGCCGCCATTTGCAGCCGTCAGCACTCTTGACGATTTGCGAAAAGCTGTCGCTGAAATCGGCTGCCCCGCTGTTCTTAAAACCCGTCGCTTTGGCTATGATGGCAAAGGCCAGACGGTTATTAAGTCCGACAGTGACCTCGCTCAAAGTTTTGAGGAAATTGGCGGGCAATCAGCCATTCTTGAAGCCTTCGTGGCCTTTGAAATGGAAGTTTCAGTAATCGCAGCGCGAGATTTATCCGGCAATCTCGCCACTTACGATATTCCTGAAAACCGCCACGAAAACCACATTCTGCGCACCAGCCACGTCCCGGCCAATATATCTGACAAAACGCGGCAGCAGGCTTCAATAATCGCCGAGAAATTAGCAACAGCAATGGACTATGTTGGTGTATTTGCGGTCGAGATGTTTGTCGTCGGCCAAGGTGCTGATGAATACCTGATGATGAACGAAATCGCCCCGCGTGTTCACAATTCCGGTCACTGGACCAGCGATGCCTGCCACGTTTCACAATTTGAACAGCATATCCGTGCCATCACCGGCCTGCCGCTGGCCGAGCCCGTACGCCACTCTGATGCAATAATGTACAATTTGCTTGGATCCGAGGCACTTGATATTACCGATTTAGCCCGCCAGCAGGACATGTGCATCCACCTTTATGGCAAGCAGACAGCCCGCGATGGTCGAAAAATGGGGCATGCGACGCAATTATCCAGTATAAAAGCTGGGTAAAGCCCCAGAAAGCTGGAGAAAACCAGAGAAAGTCACGTTTCAGGTCTCGACATCTTGGAGCAATTTTGATATCAATCGCCATCTTGTTGGTGACCTTTTGGCTTCCGACTGTTTTTACGTTTAACTTTAAGGATCTTGTACGTGCAAGTATTTGTTCGCGACAATAATGTTGATCAGGCGCTTAAAGCCCTGAAAAAGAAGCTCCAGCGTGAAGGTGTGTTCCGCGAAATGAAGCTTCGCAGCCATTACGAAAAACCATCAGAAAAACGCGCACGCGAAAAAGCCGAAGCTATTCGCCGGACCCGCAAGTTGGCCCGCAAAAAAGCCCAGCGCGAAGGTTTGCTACCAGCATCAGGACGCGGCCGCAGGTAAAGCTGACCGGTTTGAAGTTTACACTAAAGCTGCCATGCAATTCGCATTGGCGGCTTTTGTTGTTTGCAAATCGGCTTTTTTCAAAATAACTCAACGCAAATCGGTGATGACGCCTGCTTGCTCATCAACCAGTTGCTGGCCCGACCGCCAGATATCTTTGCCTTTCCACTTCTCCAAAAGGTCTTTTCGCCAAATCGCTTTAATCGGCGACTGAACAAAATAGCGTTCAACAAATTTTCTGATCATGCGCTGACGTTCAAATTCCGGCACCTTGATTTCCTTATCAGTAAAAAAATCCAGGTTACGCGGCTCATGAAACATCCATTTTGACGACCCATAAGCAATACGCTCATCGCCGTGCAAAAATATCGGTACACACATCGACAAACAAGACCGCCGAGCGCCAACAAGAGTAATAATTCTGTGGGTCTTTTTCATGTGCTCAATCACCGCAATCACCTCACGCCCCTCGCGCAACGAGCCACCGGAAGAATGCAGTTTGATAACAAATTGTTCTGTCTTGTCTTTCCACTTTTCAAAAGCTTCGTAAAATCGCTTTGCCATCGGCACATCTACGGCACTTTTCCACGACAATTCCACCGCACCAGGAACCACAGAACTTGGCGAAACCACCAGCCGCCCCTTGTTTTCAAACAACCGTCCCTGATAGTCCCAAGCCATATAACCGGCCAGCAAAAACATTCCGACAAGAAGCAACCGGTTCAAAAAAACATTCATCAACAACCTCGTGAGCACTCACATCCTGGGCCACTGTATTTTTAGGAAATCACGACTACTCAGTTATCTGAAAGATTTACTGGGCAAATCCAATTGGTCGGTCGGCAGCTTTGAGAATAGCTTCAAAGTTACTTGCCAATTTATCAGATGGGCGAACGGACTTGCCTCTTAACCGGCGAGTTGGACGAGTAGAAAACATGTCCCTTTTCGCTGCTCGATTAACTACCAGACGGTCTGACTTACCCGAGCGGACAACGCCGGAGCGAATTGGCTTTGGTTTTGCCACCGCTTTAGATTTCCCGGTAAGAGCGGCAATCATCATCTCAAGGGCCGACTTGTCTTCACCGCTTAATATTGTGTCAGTTGAACCGGTTTCCGGTTTGTCACCCAATGTAAATGGTTGCGGTGCTCCATCGCGCCTGATCAATTTGTTCATATCGCCCGACCACCAGAATTCATTGGAAGCATAGGCAGTCTGCATGGGCTTGAGCAATGGAACCTGAGTTGCCGTACCCGCACGGACCATACCGGCAAAACTGCTTTTGCCTGATTTGTTGGTACGTTGGACAACCTCAGTGGTGTTGTTTTCAAGATTGGTTGCGGCAAGCAAAGTTCCGATACTATCGCTTACCAACGATGGACGCTGACTAAAGTTCTGCTGGCCAGCCGGAGCTGAAACCGCAACGATATAGGTTTCAGCTGCTGCTGCTGCCATCGCCACTTCAAGAGGCCGTGGACGCGGTACTGGAACCGATGCGATGCGACGAATTGTATTTTTTCGAAAACTGCGCGGTACAATATCAAGCGGACCTTTGGCCGAGGCGACCAAAACTGTCGGAGTAGATGGTCGTGTATGGCGGGCACCGATTGTATAGCGGTGATTTTTGATAACACTGGCCAGCCGTGACCGGCTCATTCTTGGCCAATGACGAACCGTACCTGAATCCACATGTACGAAACCGTGTCGTCCCGAACGCGGATAATAGCCAACGCCACCGACCCGACGAGCCAGCGCACTACCGCGCAGGCGGGATGTAGGCACATCAGGAAAATAGACGTCAATTGCCTTGCCCCTGACATGCTGACTGTGGCGGGCCACTTTGCGGCCTATCCGGCGAAGCATGCTGTTTGTTGTTTGTGAGCGAAAAGCGGAAACAATATGAGCAGGTTTCTTGGCCCCGAGATCTTTGTACAATTCCCAAAGCAAGTCGATAGTAACGGGATCCATTTGTGTTGCTTTGTTACGTCGCCAGTCTCTGAAAAACCAGTTTAGTTTGCGCATGGCAGAGGGAATATAACGACCGTCTTTTTTATAGGTCAGCGTCATCGATTCTTTGGTGTGCGGAAAATATAACGACAGGGTACGCGTTTCCGCGCTGGCGGTCGCTGCAAAGCTAATGGCCAGAAAAGCTGTCACAAATACAGCATAAACAGATTTTTTAAAAAGTCCGCTGATCATCAATATTTTAGACGCAAGAGGATAGTTCGCGAAGGCGATATTTTTACTCAACTTTACACACTAGATCAAGTCTCCCCGATCCCCATCAAATTCCTCGTGCACTGGTCCCCTTTTGGTTCCACAAGAATTCTATGTATCACTACATCAATTTGTGACTGACCACAAGATTAAGGCACAGGTTAGGCAACATTTAACAAGCCTGATTTTGCTCTAATATGCTTAATCGGTAGTTAATGAATTAAATTTTTGCCTAACCGGCTAATTTGACGCGACAGTGATCAGGTTCAAAGCCCGGTCGAGCCGTCTGTCACGACCATACACATCACCAAAATAGCTGACATTTCCCTGCTGATCTGCCCAGGCGGTGAAATAGGTCAAATATACCGGTATGCTGTTTTTGAGGCGCACCGACCTGTTTTTTCCGGCGGCGATTTTGTCATCTATCCGGCTGCGGCTCCAACCCAATATGTTTTCTGCAAACTTGAGCGGATTTTTCACCCGCACACAACCGTGACTATAGGCACGTGATGAACGCGCAAACAGGTGCTTTGACGGCGTGTCATGCAGGTAAATTGCATGCTTGTTTGGAAAAAGAAACTTTATCCGGCCAAGAGCATTTCTTGTACCGGGAGGCTGGCGAACAGAAAAGGGCACCCGCGATCCACCATAATTATACCAGTCGATGCTGCTTGAACTGACTTTCTTGCCCCTGCCATTATAAACTTCAAAACCTCGCTGATCGAGATAGCCGGGATTAGCCTGCAAACGTGGCAACATTTCCTTGGTTATAATAGACTGAGGAACCCCCCAATAAGGATTGAAAACCACAGTTTCCATTTTATCGATGAAAAACGAGGTTTGATTTTTCGGTTTACCGACGACAATCCGGGTTTGCCAGACCTGTCGGTTGTTATTCATGACCTCAAGCTTGAACGAAGCCTGATTGACAAACACATGTTTGTTACCAAAATCGCGCGGTAACCAGCGCATCCGCTCCATGTTCATCACCAGCAAATTGCGCTTGTTGACCTTTTTCCGACCGTTAAACGCTGCAAAAGTCCGGCGACCGACAATCCCATCTGCCGACAATCCTTTCGACTTTTGAAACTCTTTTACCGCATCAAACAGAGCATCGTCGTAATAGGACAATTGGGCCTTAGCTGATGTGTCTTCTTCGACTGGCTTGGCCAGTAGCCCGGTGTCTTGCAGACGTTTGCGAATGAGCAAGATTCTCTCATCTGACCGGTGTAGCTTGATGGATCCGCCTGTCGGTATATGGGCAAACGATTTTTCTGGTGCCTGGTTATCTAAACTGGCCAAAGCACTTTTAAATGCCCCATAAGATTTATGGCTGGGATGCAGTGAAGCCAAATAGCTTTCTGGATTATTGGCTTTTGTTACAGCGGCAATAATTTTGCTGCTGGCAATTTTTGGCGGCGCAAGATCATGGTATCCGCTTAACCGGTTTGGCACAATCCGGCCACCTGAAGCGTGTTGGCCATAGCGTACAGTCATCGCAGTGAGATTTATATCCAGTTGTGCAATAAGTTCCAGATCGCTTTCCACAACAGCCAGATCATCATTAAAACCGGTCAAACCGGCAGGCAAATAGTCAACAGCATTCAGACCATCAGAACCTGACATCGCCAAATAGGCCAGCAATTGTTTACCTTTGGAGGAAATCCCGTCCATATCTGTCCAGACAGACTTGAAGCTGCGCGCTTTATAAAACGCCACAATGTCCTGCTTCTGCTTTTGAGTGACTTTTGTTGAAAGACTTGCGGCCTTTAAAACCTCAAAAATGGTTTGTGCCAGCGAATCATCAAGCTTACCACTACCAGTCAGATTTGAAGTCGGATTAAAACCTTTGGGTCCGGTTGCAGAAAACAGCGGAACAATCTGTTTGAGCGGTTGTTTTAAACGCCCATCTCCAAGGCGAACCAACCTGTTGGCTCGATAGGTGTAGTTCAAATTCTTGACAGCTGGCTTGGCATTGATTGCAACCCGTTGCGGCGTTTTTTTGCGTTTTCTGCTTGAAAATACATCAAAAAAGTTAAATCCGCGGCTACGGGTTTTGTTTTTCCCCCTGGTATTTTTAACAGCTGTTTTCTTGTTGTTAAAACCATAGGACCGCTCAATACTTTCCGCATTTGCTGGAATCGCAAAAGATCCCAGCAAAAAACCGGAAAAGATCGCAGCGAGCGCGGTATTAAGAATTCTCGACATATTGCCTCCGTCAAATATGGCCGCACACTACCTGTCGGCAGCATGACTTTCAAGAAGACGGGCAGGCAAATAATCACTTTAACGCGAGGTGTAACATTTTTTCACCATTCAGCCGGAAAACCAACCCTTCAAAAGGATTCAGGCTTGTTCTTCGAGTCCCAATGACCGCATTTTTCGATAAAGTGTCGAACGACCTATGCCTAGTTTTCGGGCTACTTGTGACATTTGTCCACGATAACGATGTAAAGCCAGACGAATCATGTCTTTCTCGATCTCTTCAAGCCTTCGGATATGGCCACCCTCTGTTACAGCGGAAATACCGACACCCGAACCATCTGAAACAGTACCAGCAACAGATATTGGATTGTCTGCACCGATCATTGCAGCTTCTCCGCTCGGCAATACTGGCTCAGGAGCCAAAGTTGGAGCATCCGGGATTGTCACATCAAAACCATCGACCAAAGCTGCAATTTGAGGGAAGTCCTCTACTTGCAAAATATCGCTTTCACACAAAACAATGGCTCTGAAAATCGTATTTTCCAACTGTCGAACGTTACCCGGCCAAGTATATGCTTTCAGCAATTCAAGGGCTCGTGGCGCTAATCCGTGAACCCTACGCCCTTCTTCGGCAGCGAAACGGATAACAAAATGTTCACAAAGTGCCGCAATATCACCAACACGCTCCCGTAGGGGCGGAACATTTACCGGAAAGACGTTTAACCGATAATACAGATCTTCGCGGAATTCGCCAGCCTTGACCATTTCGATCATGTTGCGGTTTGTCGCTGAAATAAGCCTGAAATCAACCTTGACCGGTTTTCGCGCGCCAACCGGATCAACTTCACCTTCCTGAAGCGCCCGCAGCAGTTTAACTTGCATATCGAGCGGCAATTCGGCCACTTCATCAAGGAACAAAGTACCACCGCTGGCTTCCTGAAACTTGCCAATGTGTTTTGCGACAGCTCCGGTAAAGGACCCTTTTTCATGTCCAAAAAGCGTGCTCTCGACCAGATTAACCGGAATCGCACCGCAGTTTACTGTTACAAACGGCTTTCCCACCCGGTCACTTTCGCCCTGAATAGCCCGGGCAACCATTTCCTTGCCAACACCTGATTCACCTTCGATCAGGACGGGAATTGTCGAACTCGCAGCACGTTGGCCCAGTTTGGTCACATTGGCCATTGCCGGGCTTGAGGCAATCAGCTCGTCAAAAGTCAAACGACCGGCAACCTTTGAATTAAGCCGCTTTACCTCTTCAGTCAGGCGGTTGACTTTGAGCAGATTTTGGATGGATATCCGCAATCGTTCAGGACTTACCGGCTTGACAACAAAATCATCAGCACCGGCCCGCATGGCTTTAACAACCGTTTCAATGGAGCCTTGTGCAGTTTGAACAATGACCGGCATGTCAGCCCGATGCACACTCAATTTTTCAAGAAACTCCATGCCATCCATACCCGGCATGACTAAATCAAGAATAATCAAGCCGATTGTCGCCCCGGTGTTACTGGCCAGAATTTCCAACCCTTTTTCACCGCCATCTGCAGTAAAGGGCGTAAAACCAAACCGTTTGGTCGTCGCTTCAAGAATGCGAAGCTGGGCGGGGTCATCGTCAATAATCAAAATACGTTGTGTCATAAGTGCTGGTAAACCAATATTTGTTTTCGTTTCCGGTCTGCAATAAATAAAGATCAAGCTTAAACCTGACCTCATCATCCCCGATCGAACCGGCGTTCTAAAAACCAAATTGACATGTAAGCGTAAACGCAGACTTAAAATCACACCAGTTTGATACAACTTTGGCAACTTTTTACAAAAACAACACTCAATTAGCCGAAAAACCTATTAACTATTTCAAGTTTCGCTAATTTTTCCTGTCATGCCGTGAATTGATCTTCTACTTAAAGCCATGTCGCCAACACCAAAACAGGCACCAGAAGATTATTCAGGCACAACTGCCGTTGCCTCTATCTCCAGCTTGGCACCAACTTCAATGAGACCCGCAACCTGCACAAGACTCATGGCGGGATAATATCGCCCGAAAACTTCGCGATACGTTGCACCAACTTGCTCAAGTGAACTCAGATATTCGTGTTTGTCGATCACGTACCACGTCAAACGGACAATATGTTGAGGTCCGGCACCGGCAGCTTCAAGACATGCATTGATATTTGATAAGGCCTGTTTGGTCTGGGCAACAAAATCATCAGACTCAAATTCCTCTTTTTCATTCCAGCCAACCTGACCGGCGATAAATACCATTCGACCGGTTGCTGAAATAACATTGGAATACCCCTTTGGGCGCATCCAGCCCGGCGGGTTAAAACTAGTGTTCATGGCTTTACTCCATTATTAAAAATTCTTGTATCTGTCTTCGAAGTTCTACCGGCAGCGGTTTTGAAACCGGTTTCCCGTCATCGCCATCAACATAAACAATGGTCATCTCTACCTTTAACCGCTGTTGTCTCTGGCATGACACCTCGATTTGTAACGAGATGCTTGACTGACCAATTCGGGTAACACCCAGTTCAAAGCGCAACTCATCCCCTAACCGGCTGGGCGCAAAAAACTTGCAGTGAATATCGACCAAAGGAATGCCGGCTTTTTCATCGAAATGCATCTTGGCAAAAGACAGCTCCAGTGGCCCGGCAAACCAGTCTTCAACCGTCGCGCTGATCATTTCAAAATACCGCGGGTAAAAAACAATGCCGGCTGCATCAATCTGGCTGAAACGAACTGTTTGGATGGCAATAAACTTGTTCATTGACTGTGTCCTTTGGCTGAGTTTCTCAAATGGTGGCGCCGGATTTTTCCGGTCGCAGTTTTTGGCAACTGATCGGCAAATACAATAGAGCGTGGATATTTGTAGGGAGCAATGGTTGCTTTTACATGGCTTTGCAATTGCTTGATCATATCATCATCGGTTGTTGCACCGGGCACTAAAACAATATGCGCTTCGACAATCTGGCCCCGGGCATTGTCTAATGCACCAATGACAGCACATTCACTCACCAAAGTGTGCTCAAGTAAAGCGTTCTCAACCTCCAGTCCCGATATATTGTAACCGGCAGAAATAATCATGTCATCATGGCGGGTATGAAAAGCAATGTGTCCATCTTCGTCCATATGACAGGCATCGCCGGTAATATTCCAACCATTCTGGACGTAGTCGCTCTGGCGCGGGTCATCAAAATACCGGCAACCAGTAGGACCTTTAACGGCAAGCCGTCCAATTTTTCCAGCCGGTAATCTGACACCGTTTTCATCAAGCACCGCAAGTTCGTAGCCCTTAATTGCCGGACCAATAAAACCGGGTTTACTGTTTCTACACAAGGAACCGGCAAAGGCATGAAGCACTTCAGTCGATCCGATAACTTCGGCCAAATTGATACCGAGCTCCCCTATCAGCTGATCGCGCACCGGCCTTGGCAAGGCCTCGCCAGAAGATACCGCCAGACGCAAGCGCGACAATACAAGGGCAGCATCGTGTTTAGCCAATTGCTGATAAAATGTCGGCACGGTAAAACATACACTTGCCTCATAGTGATCGATGGCAGCAAGGTATTGCTCAGGAGTATAATGTCCGTTGAGAACCGTACAGGCACCCGCGTAAAAAGGAAAAATCAACAATCCACCAAGTCCGAATGTAAACGCCAACGGCGAGGTGCTTATAAAGACGTCGTCTTGTATCGGATCAATAATATGCCGCCCCACGGTCTCGCATATGGAAATGATATCCCTGTGAAAGTGAACCGTTGCTTTAGGGTTGCCCGTCGTACCGGAAGTAAATGCAATAATCGATACATCATTTGCAAGCGTTGGGCAGGTCGGGCAAATATCTGAACCCTTGTTCATAAGGTTGTAGAGGTCACCACCATCGGGTTGAAAACTCAGCGTCCGACATGTGAACTCCGCCTGCCCGGCAGCTTGGTGCAATTCCCCAACCCCGGCCCCATCACTTATAGCAAGCACTGGTCGGGAGATATCGATCAGCTTTTGTAATTCATTGGCACGCAGCAGCGACAAGGTTGTTACCGCCACTGCGCCGATCTTTTGAATAGCCAGCCAGATTGCAGCAACTTCAGGCGAATTGGCCGCATAAATCAGAACCCGGTTGCCGGGTTCAACGTCATAGTATTGAGTAAGAACATTGGCAATTCTACACACTCGCGAATTAAGCTCGCCATAAGTCCAGGTCTGGCCCTTGCCGCGAACTGCAACCCTGTTTGCCCCGTTACCTTCAAGGTTTCTATCGAGAAGCAGACTGACACAATTCAGCAGTCCTGTTTGAGTAATGTTATCCAATGGCAAAATTTCCGGCCACTGATCTTGCATCGGCAACCGGTCAAAAACAAAGCGATCTTGTTGCGGGCTTTGGGACACACGAAAGCCTGCATCCACTCGGGCCGATTTCCAATCCGGCGCCGTCAAACGGCGTTTTCCATCGGCTGTTTTAGCGATACCCGGTTCGTCAAGGTTGGTACGGTCCCAGAGCTTACAGGTCACAGGTTTATGAGCCTGATCGAGCCCTTCGCAATAATTGCTGTATTCGCAATGACGAACATCTTGAGAATGATCATCGCGGATTTTTGCAAACCAGTCCGGGTCGGCAAGAGATTGACGAGCCGCACCAACGATATCTGCGATATCAGATCGCAACACACTTTCAGCCATCTCAAAATTATGTATCCCACCGGCGGCAACAACAGGTGCATCAAAACCGGCCTGACGCACCGCCTGCCGGATAGCTTTGGTTGCAGCAAAGTTGCGCCCGAATGGTCCCACTTCATCAGACAGATGATGAGGCATACATTCATAACCGCTGCGTCCGGTATAAGGGTAGGCCGGATTACCCAGCTTTGGTTGTTTTGCATCATCAAATTTGCCACCGCGTGACAGGGAAAGAAAATCCATCCCGGCATTGGCAAATTTGACGGCAAAGTAGCAAATATCAGAGAGTGAACTACCACCCTCAATTGTTTCATCAGCAAGAAATCTCGCACCAACAACAAAACGCTTACCGGTAGCGTTCCGAGCCGCCTTAAAAACCTCCAGCGGCAACCGCACCCGGTTTTGTTTACTGCAACCATAGCCATCATCACGAGTATTAGTGGCTGACAGAAAAGACGCCATCGTATAGGCGTGAGCAAAATGTAATTCCACCCCGTCAAAACCGGCCTGTTCGGCCCGCCGCGCAGCATTGGCAAACAGGACCGGCAATTCTTGCGGCAACGTCCGAATATGTGGCAGGTAGGTGTCGGTTATTTTTTCACGATGACCCATTGTTAGCGATTGCCATTCACGCAACGTGAGTACTTTTTCCAACGCTTCACCGTTCAACACGGCAAGCGCCGCCCGCACTTCATCTTGTGCCGCTTTGGGCATGTTTAGTTGTTCACGATGACTGTCTGAAATTTCAAGAAACCGGGAAAGGAATTTTTCGCGTGGCGATCGTCGTCTAACAGCAAGAAAATCAATGATCTGTATAAAGAGTTTTGTCTGGCCCTCACTCTCTTGTTTTACCCGCTCGACCAACTTTGCCAACCCGGACAAATAGCTATCATTGCTGATCCGCAATAAGGGACCAGATGGAATATCGCGAATGCCTGTGGCCTCAACAACAATCGCTGCCGGACGACTACTTGCAAAACGACCATACCAATCAAGCACCGCAGGCGTTACATTACCGTCTTTATCCGCCCGCCAGGGCACCATCGCCGGCACCCAGCTTCGCGCCCGCAAATTTAACCGACCAACCGACAATGGAGAAAACAATAACGACCGGGACACCTCCTCTGGCCCCGGCGGAACACCAGCCCCAGAACTCCACTTGATTTTTTGTGGCGGTTTCCACATTTCGCTTTTACCCTGGTTTGTTACCTAATGACTCTTGAGCCTGAATCGCTGCAACTTGCCCGTCTGGGTTTTGGGGAGCGAGTCTGTAAATTTGATCGACCGGGGATATTTATACGGCGCAATCACTGCCTTGACATGTTCTTGCAACGACTTCGTCAACGTCGCGTCCTGTCGGGTATTTTTTTTCAAAACGATATGCGCTTCCACGATTTGCCCGCGAGCATTATCTGGCACACCAATCACCGCGCATTCAGCCACAACAGCATGAGACAACAAGGCTGCTTCAACCTCTGGCCCGGCGATGTTGTATCCCGACGAGACAATCATGTCATCCGTCCGGGCAGCAAAATGAAACAAACCATCATCGTCCTGTGAAAAAGCATCACCAGTCAAATTCCAGCCATCAACCACATAACTTGCCTGTCGTTCATCATTAAGGTAACGACACCCGGTTGGGCCCCGCACAGCCAACAACCCTATTTCACCCCGCGGCTTTTCCTTGCCCGCATCATCAACAATTCTTGCTTCATAACCCCGGACCGGCATACCGGTTGAAGCGGCCTCTGCTCTATTCAGCCGATTTGAAATAAAAATATGCAGCAATTCAGTCGCACCAATACCATCCACAATTGGCTTGCCGGTTTTCACCACCCAGTCGTCAAACACCGGGGCCGGCAGGGTTTCTCCGGCAGAAACAGCAACCCGCAGAGATGAAAGGTCAGCCCCTTCATCCATCGCCGCCAGCATGGCTCGATAGGCAGTGGGTGCAGTAAAGCTGATTGTAGCCCGATAGGTCTCGATGATATCAATCATTTTTTGTGGCGTTGCCTCTTCCAGCAATGTAGCCGCTGCACCAAAACGCAACGGAAAAATTGCCAACCCGCCAAGACCAAATGTAAAGGCCAATGGTGGTGAACCAACGAACACATCATCGGGCGTAACCTCAAGAACCTCTGCCGCATACCCGTCAGCAATGATCAGCAGATCGCGGTGAAAATGCATTGTCGCCTTGGGATCTCCGGTTGTGCCAGAGGTAAATCCGAGCAAAGCCACATCATCGCGACCGGTTTCAACCGGGTCAAACTTTACCGATTTGTTGAGCGCCACCCGGTCCAGTTCGGCATCATGATTGGCCGTACCATCAAATCCGATAACCTTTTCCAGAAACTTGCTGGCCTTGGCGCAGGAAACCAGCTCGTCCATCATCCGGGTATCGCAGAGCGCAAGTTTAATTTCGGCCTTGTCAACAATTTTACCCAACTCTCCAGCCCTCAACATCGGCATGGTGTTGACCACAACAGCGCCAACTTTGGTCGCCGCCAGCCAGCAGGCAACCATGGCCGGATTGTTTGCCGAGCGTATCAGCACCCGGTTGCCCGGTTCAACATGATAATCTTCCACCAACGCATGGGCCAATCGGTTGGTCCAGTCGGTTAATTCCTTATAGGTGCGGCGTCGGCCATTGCCGATCAATGCGGTGTTATCGCTAAACCCTTTATCCACCATGGCATTGGTCAACTCAACACCAGCGTTGATGTAATCAGGATATTCAAAACCGTCAAGCAGCAGTTCTGGCCATTGATCAACCGGGGGAAGGTTATCACGCGTAAATGTGTCAGTGTGTGCCGTTGGACCCAACATTACTTTTCTCCCGTTACGGTTTGTTTTGGTTTTGAATTGTCTGTCTTGCGATAATTATTTTTTGAACGTCAGATGCCCCTTCATAAATTCTCAGCGCCCTGATTTCGCGGTACAGGCTTTCGATGATATGACCTTTTCGAACCCCGTCACCACCATGAATTTGCACAGCTTTGTCGATTACTCTCTGTGCTTGGTCAGTGGCGAAAAGTTTAGCCATGGCCGCCTCGCGTGTCACCCGGTCAGCGCCCATATCCTTGGCCCAGGCAGCTCGATAAATCAGCAGGGCAGAGGCATCCACATCCAGCGCCATGTCAGCAATATGGCCTTGCACCATCTGCAATTGTGACATCGCAGCACCAAATAACTGGCGCTCACTTATGCGCTGTAAAGATTCATCCAAGGCTCGTCTGGCAAAACCAAGCGCTGCCGCCCCGACACTTGAGCGGAAAACATCAAGCACCACCATGGCGATGGCAAACCCTTGTCCCGGTTTACCAATCAGATTTGCTGCCGGTATCTTGAGATCATTGAATTTTATCCGGGCCAGAGGGTGCGGGGCAATGGTTTCAAGCCTTTCAGCAATCTCAAGACCTGGCGTATCCGCCCGAACCAGAAAAGCTGACAACCCTCTTGCATCAGGTGCTTCACCGGTACGGGCAAAAACAACATAGAGATCAGCAATGCCGCCATTCGATATCCAGGTCTTCTCACCGTTTAAAACATAGTCAGTGCCAACCAGCTCGGCACTGGTATCGATATTTGCAACATCAGAACCCGACCTTGGTTCGCTCAAGGCAAAGGCAGACAAAGCTGTTCCAGCGCGGGTTTTGTGCAGCCATTGCTGTTGTTCTTGCGAGCCGAAAAATGACAATGCCCCGGTTCCAAGCCCTTGCATGGCAAAAGTAAAATCAGCCAGACCATCATGGCGAGCCAGCGTCTCGCGAATTATACACAGACTGCGAACATCCAGATTGGTTGGGTTGTCAGGATCCACCGCACTGTGGATCAACCAACCATCACGTCCCAGCTGCGCCACCAGTTCTCTGCAAGCCTTATCCACATCGCAGTGATCAACCGGCAAATTAGTCTTGCACCAGTTTTCCAGCTGTTCATGCAAGTCGCGATGCCGGTTTTCAAAGAACGGCCAATCAAGAAAACTGCGATCTGCCATCAATCCCCCTCAAAAACCGGTTTCTGTTTTTTTACAAAGGCACGATAGGCCCGCTCAAAATCCTGCGTCTGCATGCAAATCGCTTGCGCCTGGGCCTCTGCTTCAATGGCTTGCTCAAGGCTCATTGACCATTCCTGATTAAGTTGAGTTTTGGTGATGCCATGGGCAAAAGTCGGACCGTTTGCCAATCCGTCAGCGAACTTTATAGCTTCGCTCTCAAGCTGATCAGCCTCAATTAGCCGGTTGTAAAAACCCCATTGATAACCTTCCTCGGCAGTCATAGTGCGCCCGGAATATAACAACTCGGCAGCATGGCCCTGTCCGATGATACGCGGCAGCATGGCGCAAGCCCCCATATCACATCCGGCCAGACCCACCCGGGTAAACAGGAAGGCTGTTTTTGCTTGCGAACTAGCAAATCGAATATCCGAGGCCATGGCAATAATTGCCCCGGCCCCAACGCACACACCATCAACAGCCGTAATAATCGGCTTGCCGCAATTTATCATCGCTTTAACCAGATCACCGGTCATCCGGGTAAAGGCTAAAAGGCCTTTCATATCCATTTTAGTCAGAGGTGCAATAATGTCATGAACATCTCCGCCCGAGCAGAAATTCCCGCCATTTGATGTAAAAACCACCGCGCCAATATCATCGGCATAAACCAGGTCACGAAACATGTCGCGAAGCTCGGCATAGCTGTCAAAGGTCAGCGGATTTTTTCTGTCGGGCCGCAGTAACGATATCACCGCTACTTTATTTTCCATTCGCCAGTTAAAATATTTGGGACTAATGCTTGCCAGTTTATTCATCAAGTATCGTCTCACTATCAATTAACTTGCCGAGATTTGCGTGCACAATTTCAGCTTCTTCCGGTGAAAGCCTCTGCAACAATTCATTGATCCAGGTTTCGTGGGCCGCCGCCATTTCTTCAAACGCTGTTGTACCGGCAGTGGTAAGCCGGATAATCCATGAACGCCGGTCGCCATCTGGTTGCGAGCGGATGACGAGGCCATCTTTCACCAGCCTGTCAACGATACCGGTTACGTTGCCATTCGATACCATCAAAAATCGGGACAATTTTGACATCATCATCCCCTTGGGGTGTCGATAAAGCGCCGCCATGACATCAAAGCGCGGCAGGGTGACATCAAACCTGAGCCGTAATCGGTCACGTATTTCAACTTCAATAAACCGCGATACTCTCAACAAACGTATCCATAAACGCAAGCGTGATTTGCTAGCACTTCCGGTTTGAGATTTCTCCACCGACTTGGCTACCATGTCTCACCTCCAGATACTGATATGGTTTGACCAGTAATAGCATCAGACCCCGGCCCGACCAGCCACATGACAGATGCTGCAACCTCATCCGGTTGTACAAACCGGCCCATAGGGTTGGTTCTTGACAGTGACCGGCGGGCCGCACCATCATCCATGCCGGTTTTTGCCGATATATTGTCGAGACTTTCCTTGAGCATTTCAGTTTCAGTAAAACCCGGGCATACCGCATTAACGGTTACACCGGTTCCAGCCAGTTCCATCGCAAGGCTTCGTGTCAGTCCAACGACCCCGTGCTTGGCAGCACAATAGGCACTAACATAGGCATACCCTTTTATACCAGCGGTCGAGGCAATAGCGATCAATCGACCCCAGCCCGGTTTTTTCATCCCCGTAAGCCCTTGCCTCATAGTCAAAAAGGTGCCGGTCAAATTTACCGACATCATCGCGTTCCACAGGGCTAAATCTGTTTTGGCAAACGGGGCGCTTTCAGCAGCACCGGCATTAGCGATGACAATATCCACCGACCCGGATAAGTCTCGTGCCACTGTAAACATCTGTTTTACGCTTTCGGGATTAGTGACGTCGCCACTTACCGGCTTTATCAATTCATGCTTTTCACTGTGTGCCTGCAAAGCATCAAGCCGCCGCCCGGTGATCGTCACATGAGCTCCCGCCTTTGCCAGTTGCAGGGCTATAGCGGCCCCGATGCCGCTGCCGCCACCTGTAACCAATGCATGTTTTCCGGTTAAATCACTCATCATTCACACCCTGATTGCTGCCACTTCGGCCCGTTCTGCCAACCGGTAAGCCTGTTCAGCTCCGGCACGATAGGGCGTCGGCCAATTAACTTCCTGATCCCCCAGACTAACCGCAGCATGCAACGTCCAATACGGGTCAGACAAATGCGGCCGGGCCAGACAGACCAAATCTGCGCGACCAGCCATTAAAATCGAATTGACGTGATCGGCTTCATAAATATTTCCCACCGCCATGGTTGCAATGCCTGCTTCGTTACGAATTTGATCCGAAAACGGCGTCTGAAACATCCGGCCATAAACCGGTTGCGCGCCGGTGGTTGTCTGACCGGCAGAGACATCGCAAATATCAATATCTGCACTCTTTAACATCCGAGCAATTTCAACAGCTTCATCCGGTGTAACACCACTATCCCCCACCCAGTCATTCGCTGAAATTCGCACAGAAATTGGCTTGGCATCAGGCCATGCTTTTCGAACCGCATGACAAACCTCCAGCGGGAACCTCATTCGGTTTTCAAGACTGCCGCCATAATCATCATCGCGTTTGTTGGTCAGCGGCGTAATGAAAGATGACAGCAGATAGCCGTGCGCAAAATGAAGTTCAAGCATGTCAAAACCAGCCCGGTCAGCCATTTGCGCCGAGGCAACGAACTGCCCGACGACTTTATCAATATCATTGCGATCCATCGCTTTTGGCATTTGGTTTTGTTCAGACCAAGCCACCGGTGAAGCGGCAATGAGCGGCCAATTATCGGCCGGCAAAGGCGCATCCATTTCTTCCCAACCAATCTGGGTCGAACCCTTTGGTCCGGCATGACCAATCTGACAGCAAATTTTTGCCGATGTTTCTGCATGGACGAATTCAACGATCCGCCGCCAACCAGCTTCATGCTCACGATCATAAAGACCTGTACAACCTGGCGTGATCCGTCCGTCAGCACTGATGCAAGTCATCTCGGTATAAACCAGACCGGCACCGCCTTTAGCCCGTTCGGCGTAATGGGCAAAATGCCAGTCACCCGGCATCCCATCCACCGCTTTATATTGAGCCATCGGCGAAACAACCACACGGTTCGACAACACCATGCCGCGCAATTTGTATGGCGCAAACATCGGTGCCCTTACTGTATCTTTCTTCGCACCGGCTTGCTCCTGAAACCAGCCTTCAGCTTTTTCAAGCCATTGCTTGTCCCGCAACCGCAAATTCTCGTGTGAAATTCGTTGTGAACGGGTCAGCAATGAATAGTTAAATTGTATCGGATCAAGTCCAAGATAACGCTCAATATCCTCAAACCATTCAAGCGAGTTGCGCGCTGCCGATTGCAACCGTAAAACTTCAAGGCGGCGGTCTTGTTGGTAACGGACAAAAGCATCTTGCATACTGGCCTGACTATCAAGAAGGTTTGCCAGCGAGATGGCACTGTCAAACGCCAGTCGGGATCCCGACCCGATCGAGAAATGCCCGGTAGCTGCCGCATCTCCCATCAGGACTATATTCTTATAATGCCATTTTTGACAATTCACCCGCGGGAAATTGATCCAGGCAGACCCGCGGATATGGGACGCATTGGTCATCAACTCGTGCCCGCCAAGGTGTTTGGCAAAAATGTCTTCACAGGTTTTAATCGACTCTGACTGGCTCATGTCAGCAAAGCCAAAAGCATCATAGGTTTTTTGCGAGCACTCGACAATGAATGTTGCTGTTTCAGAATCGAATTGATAAGCATGGGCCCAAACCCATCCATGTCTGGTTTGTTCAAAAATGAAGGTAAAAGCATCATCAAATTTTTGATGGGTACCCAGCCAGACAAATTTGCACTTGCGCATATCGATGTCCGGTTGAAAGTGGGCTTCAAACTCGGTTCGCACTTTGGAATTCAAGCCATCGCAGGCAACAACCAGATCATATTGCTTTGCATATAAATTTGCCGGTTGTGCCTCAGTTTCAAATTGGAGTTCCACCCCAAGATCACGGGCACGTTCCTGCAAAATAATTAAAAGTTGTTTGCGGCCAATGCCGCAAAACCCGTGCCCTGTAGATACTGTTTTATCACCCTTAAAGTGAACCGCGATATCATCCCAATAGGCAAAGTGCGATTTGATATTTTCGGCACTGACCGGATCATTTTTTGCAAGATTTTCGAGCGCTTCATCAGACAAAACCACACCCCAACCAAAAGTATCATCAGCCCGGTTCCGCTCTATGACCACAACTTTGTGGGCAGCATCTTTCAACTTCATGCAAATCGCAAAATAAAGCCCCGCCGGACCACCTCCCAAACAAACAACTTTCATAAATGGCCACCTTTTTGCAATAAACACTCGCGCATTCCGCAAAAAGAACGTCGCATGAAAAAACAAGTACTTCAAGTATAAATATTTTAAACATAAATTATCAAGAAAGCCGCTGTCAAAAAATAGAACATGGACAACTCTAAAACCAACCGGCCCTGCTATACCAAGTCAGGTTTTTCGGTACTGTCCCGTGTCGAAACTTCCGATGATACTTCTGCGGTATTATCGCCAGTCTCGACCTGCAATGCCTCTTGTTGTTCAACTGACTCTGTAGAATCTTCAACTTCAGTATCAGCGGTCTTTTCTGTCGGCTTTTCATCATCATCGGTGAGAAAACCACGACCTACTTTATAGGCTGTTTTAAACGCCTTGCCTGCCAGACCATTTCCAGTGAAGTCTTCATCGTAATCATTCATCCCGTCCAGCACTTCAAATACTGAATCTGAGTCCCATAGCTTCCGCAATGCCTTTTGTTGAATTGATGCGGGAACATTGGCTTTGATGAAACGGGTATAATCGGACGACTTATCCAACGCTTCGAAATCAACATCTTCGAAGTCTGCTTCGGTCAAAAGTTCATCGGGCGAGGCATCATTTTCCAAACTGTCCAGTTGTTCTTCTGCTGCAAGTGAGTTGGCGACATCGTCATCAATGACAGCTCCATCTTCTTGACGTGCAGCACTTTTTCGTTTGGACCACCTTGATGTAAAGCCTTTTTCCTCACCACTCATCAGCTAATGTCTCTTCTTTTCCAAGTCGCGAATTTCATGTAGTGATTGCTGGCCAAAGTTATGATCTTCGTGAAATTTTTTCTTTTGCTTTCGCTTGATGAATTTCTCTTCCTGCGGACAACGCTCCACATAATCCTCAATAAATGCTCGTAACAATTGCGGCATTTCAACAACCTCGACAATAAGCTCGCCGGAATCAAGATAGTCCTGGGCTTCAAATGATGATGCTGTCACCAACTGGACATAATACGGAAGCGGTTCTTCAACATCATCTTCTTCACCAAGCACCACCCACAGATAGCCTTTGCCCTCTTGCAATAAAGTTTCCCGATAAGCCGGGGCATCTTTGCGATGGAGTTCCAACGGATCACATTCCATAAAATAATGTGTCCAGCCGTCTCCTTCCTGGCGAATTTTTCCATGCACCCCTTTGGGAGCGTCAAGTACAACGCCAACAGGTTCCCAGGCATGATCTGCCCAACGTGACTGAATATCCTTACGGGCCAAAATCACACATAAAGGAACAGTCGTTACTTTCTCCACCGTCTGGTCTGACATCTGATCAGATTGCAACATCTACAAATTTCCCTGGTGCGTTGTTATCAAAAAACATTATACTGACCCAAAACAGTTTAGCAATGGAGTCAAACATTGTCCAAAAGTTCAAAAGTTAAAAAAGCCGATAATTATCAATTGCTTGTGTGCAATTGTGAAAATACGATGTCTATCGATGCAAAGAAACTCGGCAAGGATTTGGGGCTGTCTGAAGCGCCCGATGTCCATAGCCATTTGTGCCGGTCACAATTAGCTTCTTTTGAAGATGCCGTTGCTAAAAATCCTGACCGTAAAACCATTATAGCTTGTACGCAAGAAGCACCGTTATTTCAGGAACTGGCCAGTGAAGTGGACGAATGTGATTTAACATTTGTGAACATTCGCGAAACTGCCGGGTGGAGCAAGTCAGGCAAAAAAGCCACGGCAAAAATAGCAGCGCTCATTGCTGAAAGCGCCTTTGACATCACACCCACCGGCCTTATTCCTCTAGTATCAAAAGGCGCTTGCGTTGTTTACGGCGCAGGCCAACAGGCAATGGACATTGCAACAAAACTATCAGACCGTTTGAGTGTTTCGCTTTTGCTGACCGATTGCGATGATATCTTTGTGCCGCTCTCGACCCAATTCCCGGTTTACAAGGGTAGTGTTTCGCGGGTATCTGGTGCGATGGGAAGGTTTAAACTGACTATTGAAAATCATGCCGCTATGAAACCCTCCTCCAAAGACGAACTGAAATTTCATAACCATCAAGCCAAAGTTGAGATTAGCAGCGATTTGATTTTTGATCTTTCCGGCAATGCTCCCTTGGTGGGTGCACAACATGGCCGTGATGGTTATGTTCATGTGGACCCGGAAAATCTGATAAAAACTGCCGAGGCAATGTTTGATATTGTCGATCTGGTTGGTGAGTTTGAAAAACCGCTTTATGTCTCGTACGACAAAACCATATGTGCCCATTCCCGCAATGGCAAGACGGGGTGCAGCAATTGCATTGATAATTGTCCGACCTCAGCAATTACATCTGAAGGTGACGGTGTTTTTGTTTACAGCAAAATTTGTGATGGTTGCGGATACTGCTCGGCAAGCTGTCCTACCGGGGCAATGGCTTATGCATTTCCCAACCGATCCGATCTTATCGGTCGATGCCAGACCCTGATTTCAACCTATCTCAATGCTGGTGGCAAAAATTCTGTTCTTCTGGTGCATGAGGAAGATCATGGGGGTAAGCTGATCTCCGCAATGGCACGCTTTGGAGACGGTCTTGCCGAAAATGTTCTGCCGCTTTCTGTCCATTCGATAACTCATATTGGTCATGATGTTCTCAGTGGGTTTTTTACCACTGGCGTCCAGACTGTGGTAGTTCTTGCGCCAATGAAAAAACGGGATGATCTGGATGTGCTGAATTTTCAAATTGACCTCACCAATACATTTTTGCGGGCGATGAAATATCAAGAAGGCATACAAGTGCAATTGCTCGATGAAGACAACCCGGATATTGTTGCCGCTTCACTTGCAGAAATTCCCGCTGTTAAAATGCCTAAAGCAAAGAACTTTACTGCCAGCAGAAACAAACGTGAGACAGCCCGTCTGGCTCTGGCAAATCTCAACGCCATGGCACCGGAAACACTTAAAGTTCTTAAGCTGCCCGAAAATTCTCCCTATGGCAAAGTCTCGATTGATCCTCAATTGTGTACATTATGCTTGTCTTGCGTTGGTGCTTGTCCGGCAAGTGCCCTGGGTGACAATGAGGACCGTCCGCAAGTTACCTTTAGCGAACATGCTTGTGTGCAATGTGGATTATGCAAGGCAACCTGTCCTGAAAATGCTATCAGCCTTAGCCCGCAATACAATTTTGATAAATCAGCCCTGTCTCCTATTATTCTTAACTCGGAAGAACCGCTGGAATGCACGAAATGCGGCAAGCCGTTTGGCTCCAAGTCAGCTATTGAGAAAGTAATTGGGATTCTTTCCGGCAAAAATCCGATGTTTCAATCCAGCGAACAGTTGGCCTTGCTGAAAATGTGTGACAATTGCCGGGTGATCACAATGACGGAAACTCAAAAGGACCCGATGACACTTGGTGTTGTTCCAAAAACCATGACGGCGGATGACTATCTACCTGAGGACGATGAACCGACAAAGCATTAATCGTCTTCAACAACAGTCCAGATTTTTGCGTGCAGCCCGCCTTGGTCTTCCATATCCACTTTGTGGAAGGCTTCCTTGATTTTGCCATCCATAGAAAATTCACGCTTAACCGCAAACACAGTATTTTCAGGAACGTCCTCACACAACGCCGTTGTATAGGCTATTTCTTCTTTGGCAGCATCAAGGGCTGATTGCAGATCAGGAGCGCCATAATTTTCAAATATATATCTGGCCAGCATCATTTCAGCGTCTTGCAGGGCCGATTGGGTAATGTTGGCAACGCAGCCAAATGTCGAATAGCCGAATGAGGTCAGTCCCAATAATCCATTGTTGAAGGCTTGACGGGTTTTGCCGTCCAGTTCATCCCATTGGTGATCGCAAAACTGAAAGGCACAGGAAATTGCCCATTCCTGTTGTTCGGCCGCCTGTTTGAAAACATTGATATCAGATTCATCAAAGCGGATGGTTCGTAAAAGTTTGGCCATTCTAAAAGGCACTTTCAAAGAAAAGCATGTCTTTTCTGATTTTTGTCATTTCGGGTTCAGTTTCTTCTTCCGCCTTAAACTTCCAGGCTCGGGCCACCGGTTTAAATCCGTCATCTTTCCAGACTGCCAACCACGACAGAAAGTGGCGGGCAAAGGTTTCGGTGAATTTGCTTTGGCTAACCTGCTCCCAACCTTCTTCATCAAGCGTTGTGACATCGGGGTTTAAACCAGGTTCGTTACTGGTATCGGTGCGACTAAGACCGACGGTCACTGATAACACCAACCAGTCAGGAACATCCGTTTGGTTTTCGGTTTTTGCCATGGCAGATTTTATGCCACCAACGATACCACCATTGACGATAATACTTTTAGACTGGCGAAATTGCACAGCAACTTGCGGTGGCAAAAGAACCGCCAGACAATCACTTAGTGCCACCATGACAAGGGGCACCATTTCCATAGCGCGACTGCAGGCAACATCAGGTTCCAAAACGATTGCGAGATCTACATCGTCCTGTTTGTGGGACCAATAAAGATCACCCGCGCCCGCTTTGCGCTGGCGCACCTGTTTAACCGCAAAATCAAATGGGTCCTGGGCGCGAATACCATTAAGCAATGGTGGTAAAATCAACTCATCCATGATCCATTAATCGCCAAGCTCAATCGTACCTTCAACTACGTGCATCAGGTCGGTTCCTTCTACGGTTAAAACCATTTTGACTTTCATCATCGATGCGCCATCTGGCATATCGCCAGCGGCTTTTTCCAACTGTTGTTGTGATGTTACACCAACCTGTTTGAGAAATTTACGCGTCGACATATTGAAATTGTCACCATTCATTTTGCTTTCCTTTTTTAGGTTGAACCTGCAATGATTATTGCCTCATTGTGTGTTGGTTTTCAAGAACTTGATCAAGGCGGTTCGTTTATCTTCCTGGGCAATTTTCTGAAGTGGCATTTTCGAACCGGGCGTTACATGCTGCGGGCCCAATGCGAATAGCTGGTCTATGGTATCTTCATTCCAGACGATTTTTGAGTCCAATAATCCGGCTGAGTAATTATAGCCTTTCAATGTGCCTGCAACCCGGCCGAATATACCGAATAAAGAAGGCCCGGCACGATTTTGATCGCCCGGTTTTAGCGTGTGGCAGATAGAACATTTGCGCGCAAATTGGCGTTCGCCCAGTGACATGTTTTCCAGCTTTTGAAACCGGCGTGGAAATTTCCCCTGCACCTCTGTGTCGATCTTTCTCGGTGATATGGTCCAGGCAATAGCGTAATCATCCAGCCCCACATAGAAAATCTTTTTGTTATCCTGGCTAAAAACCATCGACCAGACCGGACCGAAAGAGGAATGCAACTCTTCAACAACCGACCAGTCAGATGTTTTCCAAACCCTGATAATACCGTCACCGCCGCCACTGGCCAGGAATTTTCCGTCTCTTGAAACAGCAAGGGCGAGAACCGGACGTTGGTGAGGTATGAGGATTTTGCTGATAGTGTTGGTTTTCAGATCGAAAATCTGTACATCGCCATTTATGGTTCCAAACAGAATTTGTTGTTTTTCAGGCAACCATTTCATCACATTAATGCCCCAGCCATGGCGGTGCAGGGTGCGCTCCAGGGTGCTGGTTGTTGCAGACCACTTAATGATTGTGCCGTCATAGCTGCCCGAAAAAACCTGTTGTCCGTTGTCGGAAATTAAAACAGCATTTACCGGTCCTTTGTGGCCGTCCAGAATCGAAACTGGTTCTAAACCTTCCAGATTCCACAACCGTACGGTCCTGTCCCAACTTGCTGAAGCTGCGAGTTTGCCATTGGCGGAGACAGCCAATGAAAGAACTTTTGCCTGATGACCGTTAAATCGAAACAGCAAATTGTCTGATGTTGTGTCCCACAAATAAATCGAACCATCATCGCCAGCGCTGAGAAAATGGTTTTTGTCAGTTACAAATTCGACGGCATTGACTGCCCCATCGTGGTCGTTGTAGCGACGGACCAACTTGTTGGTACCCAAGCTGTCCAACTGCCACAAGATTGCAGAATAATCAAAACTGCCAGTCAGAATGGCCTGGCCATCAACCGAGATTGAAATAGCTTTTATCGGCCCACCATGACCGACAAGATTTGCGGGATTGGTCTTGCCGGTTTCAGACTTTGCCATACTGAGCATTCCCGTCGCGGCAAAGCAAAAAAGGAAAATTGTCATGAACGCCAGCCAACCTCGCCAGCTGTTCATCAAATGAGCAATCATTTTGAGGCAAGGGTCTCGGCAACCAGCTCGCCAAGGCCAACGACTTCCAGATCGACCTCAAACTCGTCAAGGCCATCTTCAAACACGGTGCGGCAGTTGGCACATGGAACAACCACCGCGTCAATATCGCCAAGGTCGTTGATCTGTTTGAGCTTTTGCGCAAAGGCTGCCATCTGCAATTCTCTGGCACGCTCGTTAGCCGACACACCGCCACCGCCGCCGCAACAAAGATTGGCAATGCCAGCGCCTTCCATCTCGATAAAGTCAGAGCAGGAATCATCGAGCAACGTGCGCGGTTCCTGTAATAACCCGCCGCGCCGGATAAGCTGACAAGGGTCGTGCAACGTCATCCGCCTGCCGTCTTTTTCACCAGCCGGTATCCGGCCCTCTCGGCGCAACTGATCAAGAAGTTCAATTATGTGAACGACTTTGAAAGAAAACTCTTTGCCAACCATGTTCGGACCGGCCCAGCGTAAAGCGCCATAGGCATGACCGCATTCGGGGCTGATGACATGTTTGACTTTCAGTTTTTCAGCTGCATCAACGATGCGTTGAACAAGCATTTTTGCCATTTTGCCATCGCCGATTTGAACACCGACATTTGTTGCTTCAAAAGCTTCCGATGATATCGTCCAGGAAACGCCCGCTTGTTTAAACAGTTTTGCATAAGCGCCGATAATTTCCGGATAACCCATGATTTCCATCGATGACAGGATTGCCATATAGTCGGCACCCTTTTTGTCGATCTCGATTTTGATGCCGGTCTCTTTTTCCTGTCGGACAATCTGGGCTGAAAGCGCTTTTAAGGTTACCCCCATCGGGCTGCCGGTGCGCTCGGCATTTGCCGCAGCAACGCTCAGGCCTTCAGGTACAATTCCCGCGGCCACAAAACCTTCACGCATTTTGCGAATTGTGCCAGCGATATCAATGCCCATCGGACAAACCAGCGTACAGCGTCCACACATGGTACAGGCGTCATAGACAAGCGGCTCCCACTCGCGTAATTCATCCTCGGTCACTTCAGCGGGCACAAGACCGAGCATTTTTTTCAAACCGGACAAGGGCGCCTTGTGTCTTTTGTAGGCTTTGACCAGCGGAAACAGTTTGTAGGTCGGTGTGTATTTTGGATCTTTAGTGGCCAGATAAAAATGGCACGCCTCGGCGCACTCACCGCAATGAACGCAGCTTTCAGCATATGCTGCAATATCGGCATCGATAAATTCAAGGAATTTGCTGACAGCTTTTTGTGCGACGGCGCTCATAATGTCATTCCTTTCCGGCCATAAGTTGCCCCCGTGTATCCGCGTGACAGGAAGAATGTCCCTGCGTGCATCAAGCGACTAAAGGGGAAATAAATCAACCAGACATCAACAAATAACATGTGGATGGCTTTCAGGGCATTGTGGGATTCCTGCAAGGCAAGGCAACCTGTCAACATGACCAAAAAAGTCAGCCAACTGCCGATATGGTCATCCCAGTCTGAAATCAGCCGCATGACCGGGTCAGAAAACCGGCGCACCCACAACATGATCAAACCGGCAAAAGCAAATTGCGCGGCGATGATAAATCCCCAACGGGGCAGGGCAGGCCAGTCAAAACCCAATATGCGGTCTCTGGCAAAATCAATATGTGGGGCGGCAAACAGCAACAGGGCAAACAAGCCAAAGTGAAAGGAATAACCGGCAATGATATGTACCCAGGTGCGTTTGGCAAATATTTTTCGGGGCAGGAAGTGACGCAAGTTTCCGGCAACAAACCCTACTTTGCCTGAACCCTTTGGCGGTGCGAGATCACGCTTGTGACCAATTTTGATGATACCGATAACCCGCCAGATTGCGCCGATCAAAAATATTGCGGCAGCGATGTAAAATAACGGTCCTTCAACAATTTGCAAAAACGACATGTCAAACCCCCGTTATTTTGTCTTGTGAATAGACTTGCGCATGGCCCGTTTCACCTTGATCATGCGTCGCAGATTTTTCTCCGGTTACTTCTTCATACCAAAGATCATGATGTTCTTTTGCCCAGTTCACATCCACATCACCAGTGGTCATCGAATCCAATGCACCTTCCATGCCGATGGTACCGATATAAATGTGACCGAGGGCAAAAGCGATGAGACCAACAGCGCCAATAGCGTGAACAATAGTAGAGATTTGCAGCAATTGCAAATTTGCCGACAGCCACGGGAATTCCAGTATTATGCCGGTAATTGATATCAACAAACCGACAATGGCAACGGCCCAGAACCACACTTTCTCGCCAAAATTATAATGTCCGGCACTGGCATGACCGCCAATCAGACCACCGCCTTTAAGTATCCATTTCAAATCAACCATTTTAAAGAAATTGCCCGGCACAAACAGGTAGTACATCCAGACCAGAGCCACGATGAATAACGGTCCGAAAAGATTGTGACCCTGCATGGCAGCACTGGCGAAAATGGAATAAACATTCTTGCCAATTAACGGGGCCAGCGCTGTGCGCCCGAGCAGCAAAATCAAGCCGGACAGGCCGAGCATGATAAAAATGCTGGCCATAAACCAGTGGGCGGTGCGATGGGGCAGGGAAAATCTCGAAATGGTTTGACCCGAACGTCCGCCTTTAAGACGAATTTTGCCACGTATGAGGAAAAACAGAACCAGTATCACAAGCACTGCCGCCAAAACCCAGCCGCTGTATTTGATGATATAATTTTTACGAATAAGCCGCCATTGCTCCCCTTGCGCCTGAATCAATAAACCACCGGATCGACCTGTTGTTGAAAGTCCGCTTTTGCCCTGCCGCAAATCGTGCCAATACTTGCTTTGCGAGTCCGGGCCCAGCGTATTGCTGGTGCCAATCTGTTCATCGGTTGATTGATTGACGGCATTACCGGGTGGCCTGACAGACTGGGCATTTATCGTCGTTACCGATACAAGCATGAGTGCAATAAAAAAGATTGCTGCTATCAGTCTGTGCAACATCATGTTTTGCTCCTGTCAATAAATATCAGGTATCACACCGGCAAAGGCTAACAACCACAAACATCGTTATTTGCCTTTGCAGGAATGACGGAAAATGGGGCGGTGCACAAAAAATTCATGCACCGCCGCCTGTCTGTCAGATCAGTTAGAAACACTGCCTGGATAGGCGCGGCCCCAACCCCAGGCACCCGAACCGAAACCGCGACCAACAACACGCTCACGATAGATGTTGGAAACAATGTTTCCATCACCGGCAAGCAGCGCTTTGGTTGAACACATTTCAGCACAGATCGGCAATTTGCCTTCCGCCATCCGGTTGCGTCCGTATTTTTTGAACTCCTCGGCTGAATGATCCGCATCAGGGCCACCGGCACAGAAGGTACATTTGTCCATCTTGCCGCGAGAACCAAAATTACCGGCTTGAGGGTATTGCGGTGCACCAAACGGGCAGGCAAAAAAGCAATAACCACAGCCGATGCACAGGTCTTTGTTGTGAAGCACAACACCATCAGGTGTCTGGTAGAAGCAATCCACCGGACAAACCGCCATACATGGCGCGTCTGAACAATGCATACAGGCCACCGAGATCGACCGTTCACCGGGTTTACCGTCACTTAGAGTGACAACCCGTCTGCGGTTAATACCCCATGGCACTTCGTGCTCATTTTTACATGCAGTGACACACGCGTTGCATTCGATGCAGCGCTCGGCATCACAAAGGAACTTCATTCTAGCCATTGTGTGTCTCCTTATGCTCTGGTTATTTTGCAAAGAGACGCTTTTGTCTCTTGCATCTGGGTGACTGAATCATAGCCATAAGTCATGGCGGTATTGGCCGCCTCGCCCAGGACATATGGATCTGCCCCTTCGGGATATTTGGATCTTCGATCCTCTCCCTGGAAGTGCCCGCCAAAGTGGAAAGGCAAGAAAGCAACGCCCTTGCCGACCCGTTCGGTCAACATGGCTTTGACTTTGATTTTGCTCTTTTCAGGCGTTTCGACCCAGACCATTTCACCTTCCCGGATGCCGAGATCATTGGCATCGGCTATATTGATTTCAACAAACATGTCCTGTTGAAGCTCAGCCAGCCACGGGTTGGAGCGACTTTCATCACCGCCACCTTCATACTCAACCAGACGGCCCGAGGTCAAAATGATCGGGTAGTTCTTGGAGTAATCATTTTTCTGGATAGATGCATACAGAGTCGGCAGGCGATAGGCCCTTTTGTCGTCATAGGTTGCGTATTTATCCATCAAATCACGACGGTTGGTGTAGAGCGGTTCACGGTGGGTCGGGATTGGATCAGGGAAGTTCCACACCACGGTACGCGCTTTGGCGTTACCGAACGGTGCACAACCATGCTTGATCGCCACCCGCTGGATACCACCGGTTAGATCAACTTTCCAGTTGGTCTTGTCACCAGCCAGACCTTCGATGAAGGTGCGTTCGGTGTCGGTGAGGTCTTTGTCCCAGCCAAGTTTTTTCAACATGGCCATGGTGAACTCGGGATAACCATCCTTGATTTCGGAATCAACCGGATACGACCCGTCAGCCAGCAGGTTCTCGCTGCCCCATTTTTCAGGAGATTTGAGACCAAAACGATTGCGGAAACAAAGTCCGCCTTCGGCAACTGGTTTTGAAGGATCATACAGGTTTGGTGTTCCTGGATGTTTGATATCGCCGGTTCCCCAACAGGGCCAGGGCAAACCATAATACTCACCATCAAGCGGTCCGCCTCTGGCTTGCAATGTGGTTTTATCAAAGGTGTGCTGATACTTCATGTGGGCTTTCAGGCGTTCGGGTGTTTGCCCGGTATAGCCGATTGTCCACATGCCCTTGTTGAACTCACGGGTCACATCTTCAATCAATGGCTCATCATTGTTGATGGCGATGTGCTTGAACATCTCATCAGCAAAGCCGAGCTTCTTGGCGAATTTGTACATGATCGTGTGATCAGGCAGGGATTCAAATACCGGCTCGATAACTTTTTCGCGCCATTGCAATGAGCGGTTTGAAGCGGTGACTGAACCGTAAGTTTCATACTGGGTTGAGGCCGGCAGGAGATATACACCGTCCTTGCGGTCATGCATAACAGCAGACACGGTTGGATATGGATCGATGACCACCATGAGATCAAGTTTCTCCATGGCTTTTTTCATTTCCACACCGCGGGTTTGCGAGTTGGGTGCATGCCCCCAGAAAACCATACCACGAACGTTGTCGGGCTGGTCTATGTTGCCTTTGTCTTCAAGCACACCGTCAATCCAGCGTGACACCGGAATGCCTTTGGACTGCATGAGTTTTTCAGAAGCGAAATTGCCTTTGAGATATTCATAATCTACATCCCAAACGCGGGCCCAATGTTTCCATGAACCTTTTTTGAGGCCATAATAGCCAGGCAATGAATGTGACAGGACACAGAAGTCTGTTGCACCTTGCACATTGTCGTGGCCGCGGAAGATGTTGGCGCCACCACCGGACTTGCCAATATTACCAAGTGCGAGCTGCAAGATGCAGTATGCACGGGTGTTATTGTTACCGGTTGTGTGCTGGGTTCCACCCATGCACCAGATCAGCGTGCCGGGGCGGTTGTTGGCCAGTGTCCGTGCAACGCGCTTTAACTGCCTGCCCGGAATGCCGGTAACCCGCTCGGTTTCTTCAGGTGTCCATTTTGCCACTTCTTCCTTGACGTATTGAAGACCCCAGACGCGCTGGCGGATATATTCCTTGTCTTCCCATCCGTTTTCAAAGATGTGCCACAAAATACCCCAAACCACAGGTACGTCAGTTCCCGGGCGCATGCGCACAAATTCGGTCGCTTTAGCCGCGGTTCTGGTAAAGCGCGGGTCAACAACAATCAACGGAGCGTTGTTGTTTTCCTTGGCTTTCATCAGATGTTGCATGGCAACCGGATGAGCTTCGGTCGGGTTGGACCCGAACAGGATCATGCTTTTTGATTTGTGAATGTCATTATAGGAGTTTGTCATCGCCCCATAGCCCCAGGTGTTTGCTACACCGGCAACTGTGGTTGAGTGACAGATACGGGCCTGATGGTCACCATTGTTGGAGCCCCAGAACGCATATAACTTACGGAACAGATATGCCTGCTCATTGTTATGCTTGGCAGAACCGAGCCAGTAAACTGAATCGGGGCCGGATGTCTTTTTGATATCAAGCATCTTGTCGCCAATTTCATTTATGGCGTCATCCCAGCTGATGCGCTTCCATTTGCCATCAACCAGTTTTGTCGGATATTTCAATCGGCGATCACCGTGCGCAGCTTCGCGAGCCGCTGCTCCTTTGGCACAATGGGCACCAAGGTTAAAGGGTGAATCAAAGCCAGGTTCCTGACCAATCCACACACCGTTTTGCACTTCGGCCATCACCGTACAGCCAACTGAACAGTTGGTGCATACAGATTTCTTTAATTCAACTTTTGCGTCAGAACCTGCCGCATGTGCTTTTTGCACCCGGCCACCTGCCAATGTTGCTGCAGCACCAATGCCGCCAACTGCCAGGCCTGATCTTTTCAAAAAGGTTCTTCGATCAACAGTACCTTTCGTCATCTCTTTAAGAGCTGATGACAGTCGAGGGCCATTCGCAACCGCGCCTATCTTCTTTCTTAACATGGAGTATTCTCCCTAGAATTGTAATGCCCTGTTAGCACTACATTTTTGATTTTGCCATTTTGGTTTTGCCTGGCATGTTTTTCATTTTCTCAGGCGCTAATAACCATTGTGAAAACCAGTGAATGAATTCCTGAAACCGCAGATTTTAAAATCTTGCCAATTCGTAGACTTTCTTCACATGATCTGTTTCTGAATAGCCAGTTGACTCATGAGGGTTAACCTCATCAGCTGCCACCGTTTGCGCACTTGCAGTTGCTGCAACAGCACCCGCAGCACCAAAACCGGCCCACTTCAAAAACGAACGACGATCTGTCGCTGGTTTGTCAGACATATTGTCACCTCCTTCTTTCTTGATGCAGGTGGCGTCTCGCAACACCTGCGCTTCGTTAAACACCAAAATCAGGTCATCTCAAATGCATCCTGTTCAATTTTCATGAACAAGCGGCCAATGGTTCCAAGCGGTGCATACAAAACAGAATATTTGGCGCCTTCCAGATCAGTAAAGAAATGGCTGGCCCAGGAATTTATGTGATTGTCGAAAAAAGTCTTTTGTTGATCAAGCGAAAATGGGGCACCATAGGCACCCTCAATCAGTCCGGCCATCATTTCAAGCACAGAAGCGATATGATCTTCGGGTTCTTTCAAATCTGCAACCCGCTCAATCCCTGCTTTGGCCATGTCTGCGCGTAGAATTGCCAATGGTTTTTCATTGAGAAACCCGGTTTGATAATAAGAACCAAAGGGTAAAAGCTCGCCACGGGTGACGCCGATGAAGAGATCGTGAAACTCTGTCTCAACGGTTGTGGTGTCCAGTTTTTGCGCCACTTGTGAAAAATTACTGATTGCGCGGCCAAACTCACCCTCATCTCCTTTGAGGTCGGCAGCAATCTGTAAACTGTCATTGTCTGGTGGGCTGGATAAAAAAACCGCGAGCAACCGATAAATTTGCGCACGCATCTGGTCTTCCGTTGTCAGTAAAGCTGCTTCCGGTGATGCCGCTACTTCGGATTCCTTATGGTTTTCAGCCGTTTGCACTTGTGGCGCCTCTCCCATATGCGATTTATGCTTTGTATGGTTTTTGTCAGTATGCATCCATTTGCGACAATCTGACATAATACTAAAGTAGCATATCGCAAATTTAATCGGTTAGGGCTTTATAGCGCTTTGAAATGTGAGGATTTGAGTTGAAAGAATTCCTTCTAGCACCGGAACCTGATCACCCGGAATTATCGGTTCCGGTCACTGGTATTGATCAGGATGGTGTTGCAACTGATGTTTCGGTTGTCACCGAGCGACCCCTGACACTGTTTCTGAACGGACAGGAGATTGTCACCATGATGACAATCGGTGATCACCCTGACTTGCTGGCAGTGGGCTATCTGCTGAACCAGAATATGGTGCGTTCGGATGATGAAATTACCGCCATTGATCATGACAAAGATATTGACACAATTGTTGTACGAACCAAACGCAAAACAGATTATGAAGAGAAGTTGAAAAAGAAAACCCAAACCTCAGGTTGTGCGCAAGGGACTGTTTTCGGTGATATTATGGAAGAGTTTGATGATATCAAACTCAATAAAAATGCTGTGGTTAAAACCTCGTGGTTGTATGATCTACAAAAGAAAATCAACACGGTCCCTTCGCTCTATCTCAAGGCCGGGGCCATTCATGGGTGCGTGCTGTGTCAGGAAAACAAACCCTTGATTTATGTTGAGGATGTTGGACGCCACAATGCTGTGGACAAAATAGCCGGGTACATGTTTTTGAATAAGATTCATGCAGGTGACAAATCATTTTATACGACCGGTCGCCTGACCAGTGAAATGGTTATTAAAACGGCAAAAATGGGTATTCCGATTTTGCTATCGAGATCAGGATTTACCGCCTGGGGCGTTGATTTGGCCCGTCAGGTGAGCATGACACTAATCGGGCGCATGCGGGGCAAACGTTTTGTCGTACTGTCCGGGCAGGAAAGAGTTGAATTTGACCATGACTAAAAACAAAGCTGAAAACCGTCCGCCAATTTTTGGCATTATCGGCTGGAAAGATTCAGGCAAAACCACTTTGGTCGAGCGCTTGATTGAAGAGTTCACCATACGCGGTCTCACTGTTTCAGCCATCAAACATGCTCACCATTCGTTCGAAATTGATCATGAGCATCGTGATTCCTACAAGTTTCGTTCTGCGGGTGCACGGCGCACCGCCATCGTTTCACGCAACCGCTGGGCGATGATCCATGAATTGCGTACCGAAAAAGAACCATCGCTTGATGAGGTGATCGACCATATTGGTGCCTGTGACCTGATTCTGATTGAAGGATATAAATGGGCAGAATTTGATAAAATTGAAGTTCGTAATCCGGCCAATGGCAAACCAGATTTGGCCCCCGATGACAAGCATATCATCGCGGTGGCCTTTCAGGGTGAGGCACAAGAAACCGGCCTTCCAGGCTTTCATGTTGACGAAATCGCCAAAATAGCTGATTTTATTAAAGGGCATTTGGAGATGTAGGAATGAATTACCGCTTTGCCATGACGCTTCTCATCGTGTTTGCGTTTCAGACAATCGCGACCATGGCAGATGCGGTAAAAGACGGCAGGACTGCCGCGCAAGATCATTGCAGTCGTTGCCATGTGATTGGCGACTACAATCCCAATGGCGGTATTTCTTCTACCCCGTCATTTCAATTGCTGGTAAATGCGTTGAAAGATTATCAGGAACGCTTTGATACGTTCTATGCCCGCCCGCCTCATCCGGCGGTGATCATTATCCAGGGGATCAAAAAACGCGATGACTTGCCTTATAATGCCGCGCCGGTGAAACTTACGCTCAAGGATGTTGAGAATATTGCCGCCTTTGCCAAAACGCTTAAAAAGAAATAACCCTATTTAACCTCGCGGACAATATCGGTATCGGCCAGATGTTGCCGCAGCATTTCAGTATATTGCTTGACCATGTGCTCGACGTATTCCTCGTGGTTGTCGACCTCTAAAATTGCGTTGGCGACATAGGCATTGTAGCGGGCGGCAGCAAACAGGAATGCCAGATGCAGGTCGGTGGCCTGCACATTTTTGTTTTCCCGGTTGGCCACATCAATGAATTTATCGGCCGTTTTCAGGAAGGCAGTGGTATCCAGTTCGCCTTGCTTGCGGGCCAGGCGTCGTTCATTTCTACTTCTCTTGTCTTCCATAGTTTTCCCTGTTTTGTATTGATTTGGGCCACAAGTCTAAAGTCTTGCTGGCTAGTTGATCTGGCTGTACTATACGATAATTATAAGAAAAACATAATTCAGTCAGTGGAGAGTCATATTGGGAGAAATCGGGCAGGCATTTGCAATCGCATTTGATCTGGTGTTCTCACTGGACCGTAATCTGTTTGCCATCGTGCTTTTATCTCTCAAAGTCTCTCTTACGGCCGTCATCATTGCCTGCATTTTAGGCTTTGGGCTGGGTGCCGGTCTGGCTTCCCTACGGTTTCCCGGTCGCAAAGCGATCATCATTATGATCAATGCATTGATGGGCCTGCCGCCGGTGGTCGTTGGTTTGCTAGTTTATCTTTTATTGTCGCGTTCAGGGCCTTTTGGTGTTCTTAGTCTGCTCTACACACCAATGGCAATGATCATTGCTCAAGTCATTTTGATTACCCCGCTTGTGGCGGCTCTATGCCTGCAATCCCTGCAAGATTTGCATTACGAGTACGATGAATTTTTTCGCTCTTTAAACCTTTCGCCGTCAAGCAAAATGAAAACCCTGTTGTGGGATGCCCGCCTGTCTTTGCTGACGGTTGCTCTGGCAGGGTTCGGGCGAGCAATATCTGAAGTTGGCGCGGTGATGATTGTCGGGGGCAATATCAATCATGTTACCCGCATTATGACGACAGCCATAGCGCTGGAAACTTCAAAGGGAACATTGGCATTGGCTCTGGCGCTAGGTATTATTCTCATTACAATCTCGGTGGCAATTAACGCTGCAGCGATGTTGATTCGCTCAACAGCAAAGCGTTATGCCCATGCTTGACCAGATTAATGAACCACCAGCTGGGACAATAAAAAACACTATTTCGCGGTGCAGCCCCATTGTCTTTAAGAGCGTTTGCCTGGAGATTGATGGTCAACTTCTTATCAACAATATTAATTGCTCTTTCGATACCCTTGGCAAGACCGTGATCATTGGCCCAAATGGCGCTGGCAAGAGCCTGCTTTTGCGGTTAATGACCGGACTGATCAAACCAACATCGGGCAGCATAAGCGGCGGTGTGCAAAGCTCACAAGGACAATCGGAAGGCAAGCCAAGTGTGTGCTACTCACTGGTTTTTCAAAACCCGGTTCTGCTGCGCCGCTCCACTTATGAAAATATCGCCTTTGTATTGCGTGAGCAAAAATGCGGCAAAGAAGAGCTGGTAAAAAAGACCAACCTAGCTCTTAAGCTGGCAAGGCTTGAGGACCGGGCACAAACCCCGGCCCGCAGTCTGTCAGGGGGGGAACAACAGCGACTGGCTCTTGCCCGCGCGCTGGTGGTAAACCCTGCCGGTTTGTTGCTAGATGAGCCCACTGCCAGCCTTGATCCGGCCTCAACATTTATTGTTGAGGAAATGGTCAATAAGGCCAATAGAAATGGTACAAAGATTATTTTTGTTACCCATGATATCAGACAGGCAAAGCGCATGGCTGATGATATTTTATTTGTCAATGAAGGCCGGATCCTGGTTCACAAACCGGCTCGTGCATTCTTCAAAGACCCGGAAAGCAAAAAAGCTCAAGCCTATCTTGACGGGCGCTTGCCACTTTAACAACATACCTCTTGAAATGTAGGAAAACAAATGGACAAACAAACTCAAACAGAACTGGAAGCTGCTGCCTATCGTGGCCTGGTGGAGCATTTACGCAAGCGCACCGATGTGCAAAATATTGACCTGATGATTCTGGCTGGTTTCTGCCGCAATTGTCTGGCCAAATGGTATAAAAAGGCAGCTTTGGAAAACGGTATTGAAATGGATTATGCCAGCGCTCAGGAAATCGTCTACGGCATGCCTTATTCGCAATGGAAAGATGATCACCAGCTAAAAGCAACACCAGAGCAATTGGCCTCGTTTGATGCGGCCGACAAGGCCGAAATTTGATGAAAGTTGGAACACGACTTTTATTTGCCCTGATCGCGTTATGGGTAGTAACAGGGATACCGGCAAAGGCGTCGGACGCAAAATTTATCACTGTTCAATCTACCACATCGACTCAAAACTCAGGTCTGTTTGATTTCATACTGCCGGTGTTTAAAAAGCAAACCGGGATAAATGTCCGTGTGGTTGCCGTCGGCACCGGACAAGCTTTGAAAAATGGCCGTAACGGTGATGGAGATGTTTTGTTTGTTCATGCTAAATCGGCTGAAGAACAATTCATTGTCGGGGGGTATGGCGTCAAACGTTTTGATGTCATGTATAATGATTTTGTTATTGTTGGCCCGGCGTCCGATCCCGCCAGGCTGGCAGAAACAAAAAATATTTTTTCGGCCTTGAAAAAAATATCTACTTCAAAGTCACTGTTTGCCTCACGCGGAGATAATTCAGGCACCCATAAAAAAGAACTGCAATTGTGGACTAAAACCGGACTCGATCCAACATTACAAAGCGGCACCTGGTATCGTGAAACCGGTTCAGGCATGGGTGCAACATTAAATGTTGCCGTTGGCATGGGCGCATACACCATGACCGACAGGGCCACCTGGATTGCTTTTGAAAACAAAGGACAAATGAAAGTTCTTAGCGAGGGTGACCCGCTGTTGTTTAATCAATACGGAGTTATGCTGGTCAATCCAAAAAAACACCCGCATGTAAAAGCAGAGCTTGGCGAGAAATTTATCAGTTGGCTGACCGACGAAAAAGGCCAAGCAACCATTGCCGCCTATAAACTAAAAGGAAAACAGTTGTTCTTTCCCAATGCCAAATAGGAGCACTTTCCGGGACAGATAAATTTAGTCGGATTTGCACGCTATAGCCTTGCATGAAAAAATGATGACCTGTTACATAGACCGCAAATGGACAACGCCAAAAACCCGCGCGCCAAAGAGTTTCTTGCAGCCATTCATTGCAACCAGTGGCTAAGGACCAGTTTCACTTTAACCTGACAACGTCTCAATTGATCCTCCACGCGCAACCTTTTGTAACGCTGTCTCGTTGCAGATGTGGATATGGTCAGTGTTATCAAACTCGATTAAATCGTTTTGTCTCAACTTGGCAAATGCCCTGCACAGTGTTTCCGGACGCAGGCCGAGATAATCGGCAATATCGATCCGTTTTAATATCAGGTGTATGGTATTTTGGCGTGTGTTAGCGCAACGACCCTGACATTCAAAAATGAACGAAGCAAGTTTTTCCACCGCTGATTTTCGGGCAAGATCAACACTGTGACTGATCACATCACCCCATGCCTTGAGATGGCTTTTGAACAGCACATCCAGGACTTGCGGATTTTCCAGACACAGCCGCTCAATTTCTTCTACCTTGAACAAGGTAAGCTCAACCGGTGCAAAACAAACAAACGTGCCGGACACTTTGTCCGACAAACGGAAATCCAGCATATCATCGCAAAAAAACAAACTTGAAATCGACCTTCTGCCATCATTCAAGCTGTGCTGTAACCCGACAACACCATTTGAGATGATACCAATCGGATGAGTTGAAAATTCTTCGCTTTCGACTTTTGAATTTATGTCGAGTGAAAGCTGCTTTGCGCCCGTCAGCACCGACAGGTCACCAATACTTGAAATAATGGCACCGGGTATGGCCATTTTTCGTTTTAACTGCTGTGAACTGTTCGTGGTATATTGCACGGCAACCTCTCGTTGCTCTAACCTCTATAAGAACAAACCAAACTATCTGCTAGCAAGCACCTCTCCTCACCAGCTGTTTGATCCAGGATCAAGACAACTAGTATTATTTCCATCGCAGTCGGTCCGTCATTGATTAAAATCAAGCCTGCAAAGTGCAATCAATTAACGTATGTCAAGTCACCACTTTTCCAGATCAACTAACAGTGCAAATCACATTTGGCAGTTGATCACTGCCTGTTCACCATAAAATCACATTGGCTGCCAATAGGTTCGATGACCATTGTCAAAAATGATGATAAGATCATCCTAATTATAAAAACAAAGGTGCCAGCATTGTTAGACAAAACCAAAAGGCAACCACTAGAAACGGTGGTCGTGCGGATCGCCGGTGATTCGGGTGACGGAATTCAGGTAACCGGTAGCCAGCTCAGCCTTGCCAACGCCATGCAAGGCAGCGACCTTGCAACCTTTCCCGACTACCCTTCAGAAGTGCGCGCACCTGTGGGAACCACCTATGGAGTATCGGCTTTTCAAATTCATTTTGGCGGCCGGGACATTAAAACCATCGGCGATGAACCCGACGTCCTCATTGCCCTCAATCCCGCTGCATTGAAGACAAATCTCGAGCGACTGCGCACAGGTGGGCTTGTCATCATCGATACCGGAGCCTTTACAAGCCGAAATATTGAAAAGGCCGGATACGAAATATCACCACTTGAAGATAAAACCCTTGATGCCTACAAACTTATCAAGACAGACATTTCCAAACAAACGCTGGCAGCAGTCGCTGATATCGGATTGAGTCGTAAAGATTCTCTGCGCTGCAAAAACTTTTATGCTCTGGGCCTTGTCTATTGGCTGTTCGATCGCCAGCGCGAATCAACTTATGCTTGGCTACAGAAAAAATTCGCCGTTCATAAAAATGTTGCCAATGCCAATATCGCAGCACTTGATGCCGGTCATGCATTTGGCGAAACACTGGAAGCATCATCTGATCTTGCCGGATACTCGATTGGCCCTGCCCAAATGGAAAACGGCCTTTACCGACTGGTAACCGGTGCCCAAACCATGGCTTGGGGTCTGGCTGCAGCGGCAGAACTTTGTGACCGAAAATTGGTCTTTGCCTCCTACCCGATTACGCCAGCAACACCCATATTGCATGAACTGGCCACCTTGAAGGACCTTGGCGTCGTCACCTTTCAGGCCGAAGACGAAATCGCTGCAGCCTGCGCAGCCCTTGGCGCCAGTTTTGCCGGTGCGCTAGGCGTCACTTCAAGTTCCGGCCCCGGCATCGCCCTTAAACAGGAAACCATAAGTCTGGCTGTTTCTGTCGAACTTCCCATGGTTATCGTCAATACACAACGTGCGGGCCCTTCCACCGGCATGCCGACCAAAACAGAACAATCCGACCTGTATCAAGCTGCTTTTGGCCGCCATGGCGAAAGCCCGCTTCCTGTCCTCGCAGCACGCTCGCCTGCTGATTGTTTCGATGTCGCCATCGAAGCATCGCGCATAGCCATCGAATATATGACACCGGTCATAGTGTTATCAGACGGATTTATTGGCAATGCCTCTGAGCCCTGGCTTATTGCTGATGTCAACGATTACCCCCGATTTGGCCATGAACAAATCATCATACCAGAAGCCTTTGCCCCATTCAAACGCCACCCGAAAACTCTGGCCCGCCAATGGGTAACACCAGGCATGGAAGGACTGGAACATGTCCTTGGTGGCCTGGAGAAAGACCACGTCACCGGCGCCATCGCCTATGATCCCGAAAATCATCAAAAAATGACTGACATTCGAGCCCAGAAAATAGCTGGTATTTCACGCACCATCCCCGACCTTGAGCCTGACCAGGGAGACACCACTGGCGATATTGCCATCGTTGGCTGGGGTTCGACCTATGGGCCCATCTCTCGTGCCGTCACCAATCTGAGAAACGACGGCAAAGCCGTCAGCCATGTCCATTTGCGTCATTTGTTCCCCTTCGCCGACAATCAGGATGAGTTACTGGATAATTTTAGAATTATCCTTGTGCCCGAATTAAACGCAGGTCAATTACTGATGATGATAAAAGCAACGGGGCGCCAAAACCTGCAAGGCTTGAGCAAAGTTTCCGGCCAACCCTTTATGGTTCGCGAAATTGAAGCAGCAGTGGATAAAATTCTGGAGAAAATCAATGACTGACACCCTTGCGGCACCAGCCCTTACAGCCAATGATTTCGCCAGTGAAAACGAGGTGCGCTGGTGTCCTGGTTGTGGCGATTATGCAATATTAAAGGCTGTTAAAAAAACCCTCGCCGAGATTGGCGCAGCGCGTGAAAACACTGTGTTTGTTTCAGGCATTGGTTGCTCATCACGCTTTCCCCATTACGTTAATACATACGGATTTCATTCCATCCACGGGCGCGCGCCAGCCATTGCCACCGGTGCAATGCTGGCCAACCCCGATCTCGACATGTGGATTATCACTGGCGATGGCGATGGTCTTTCCATTGGCGGCAACCATTTAATGCATATTTTACGGCGCAACGTAAATTGCCAAATTCTCCTGTTCAACAATGAGATTTATGGCCTGACAAAGGGACAGTATTCTCCCACCTCACACTTTGCCACCCGCTCACCATCCTCGCCTTCTGGCAGTTTGGACACGCCGATTGATCCGGCATTATTTGCACTTGGCTGCGGCGCCCGTTTTGTTGCGCGCGCTGTTGATACCCAACAAAAACAACTGGGTGAAATTTTAAAAGCAGCCTATGAGCATTCCGGTGCATCATTCATCGAGATTTATCAAAACTGTCCAGTCTTTAATGACGGCGTTTTTAGTCCCTTTACCGAAAAAGCAAGCAGGGACGATTTCCAGATTCAGGTGGAGCACAAAAAACCGCTGACCTACGGATCTGAAAACAATAAAGGCCTGATTTCTAATCAATCGCAATTTGATTTGAAGCCGGTTACTATCGGTCAAGATGGCATCAAGCCAGAGCAAATCATCACTCACGACCAAACCAATCGAACCTTGGCGTTTTTATTAGCTCAAATGAGCGGGCGCGACACCCCTACCGCCACCGGTGTTTTGTATAATGCCAGCGAGCCGAGTTACGAACACGTGGTAACCGAACAGGTTTCCAAAATCACCGCCCGGGCCAAGCAGCGCCCAGAACCGGCCCGTAGTGGTATCAACGATGTCTTGCGGCAGGGCTTTAACTGGGAAGTTTAAAAAGGCGTAGGGTTGGGGCTGTTGGTGATCTGATTTGCAACCATTAGCCATTGATATTTATCAATGATATTATCCAATTTATTGACTTGAATCAAAACTCATAAAATTGATATCAACTCACCAATAAACATTACCAATACTTAACAATAATCAAGGTATGTCAATTTTGATCAGCCTAGGTCTTTTCATGGCGAAGACCGCCGCAAAAGATCTGAGAGGATAATTCTATGAAAAAATCGATAATGACGAGTTTCGCCTCGGCCTTGGTTTTGGGGACAGCGCTGTCATTTACACCAGCTGTTGCCGACAGTGCCGCTGCACCAAAAATGTCAGCTGAAGCTTTTGAAGCAACCAAAACTTTGTACTTCCAGCGCTGCGCTGGCTGTCACGGTGTTCTGCGTAAAGGTGCAACGGGTAAAAACCTTGAGCCGCAAAACACACTTAAACTTGGCACAAAGCGCCTGGCAAAAATCATCACTCTTGGCACCGAAGGTGGCATGAATAACTTTGATGACATTTTCTCCAAAGAGCAAATTGACAATCTGGCTAAATACATTCAGCTCGAACCACCGGTTCCGGCAGAATTGTCCATTGAAGAAATGCGCAAAAGCGTCAAGATTTTTGTTGAGGAAAAAGATTACCCGACAAAACCGATGCATGACCGCAACTGGAAAAACTTCTTCCTGGTCATCGAACGTGATGCTGGTAAGGTTGCCGTTGTTGATGGCGACAAACATGAAATCGTTGCGCACATCCAAACCGGTTATGCGGTGCACGTACTCAAAACTGCAGAACATCATAAAACCGAGCATGTCGAAAATATCGGCCGCTTCTGGTATACGATGGGCCGCGATGGCAAGTTGACCAAAATCGATCTGTGGCAAACACCTGACAAGATGCGTGTCTCAGAAGTTCAGGTTGCTTATGATGCCCGCGATGTCGCAATTTCTGGCGACGGCAAATATGTCATTGGTGGTGGCTATTGGCCTCCTCATTTCGTGATTGTCGACGCTGCAAATATGAACCCGCTGAAGGTTATCTCAACCCGCGGTGTGAATGTGGATGGTAAATACGTCAACGAGTCTCGTGTCGCAGCGATTTACACTACGCCAAATGAATCGTCCTTCCTGGTTTCCGCCAAAGAATTGGGGCAAATGTGGCAGGTGTATTATAAAGATCTGAAAAATCTCAAGATCGTTCAGATGGATACCAAAAAGTTCCTGCATGACGGTTTCTTTGATCCAACCGGTCGCTACTTCCAGATTGCTGCCAACGCATCCAATCACATGGAAGTTGTTGATGCCAAAACTGCCAAGGCGGTGGCATCAATTCCAACCGGCAAGAAACCACATCCAGGCCCTGGTGCCAACTGGATTGACCCGGATTGCGGTCCTGTGGGCGGAACCACCCATATTGGTGAAGGTCTGGTAACCAGTTGGGGCAATGACCCGGCAGGCCATCCTGATAACGCCTGGAAAATCTGTAAGAAAATTGAGACCGATGGCGCGGGCCTATTTATCCGCACCCATCCAAACTCACCTTACGTGATTGCCGACCAGATCAAGCATCCTGAACCTGAAGTGCAGCAAGCCATTCAGGTTATTTCCAAGAAAACCGGCAAAATCGTCAAAACGATTGTGGTTACCGAGGAAGAAGGCAAGGTTGCTTTGCACACAGAATTTAATGCCGATGGCAGCGAATTCTGGGTATCGGTCTGGAACCGTAAAGACAGCTTGAAACCTAACGGGGAAATCGTTGTTTACGATACCAAAACCCTGAAAGAGAAAACACGGATTAAAGGCTTCTTTGCTCCTACGGGCAAGTTTAACGTCACAATCCGCATTGACCACATCACTTGATGTGAACTGCAAATTAAGCAGGCAGGCCGTTTTGTGGCCTGCCTGTTTGTTTTTATAAACTTAAAATATGCATCTAGTGAGGAAATGAAATGCTGAACTGGCGGAATTGGAAAATCTGGGGCGTACCGCTGATCGGAATGGGCGCAATATCATTATTTGCCGCAGGCATCATTTTCTGGGGTGGTTTTAACACTGCCATGGAAGCAACCAATACATTGGAGTTTTGTATCTCATGCCACGAAATGGAAAGCACTGTTTATCAGGAATACAAAACCACCATACATTACCAAAATCGCACCGGTGTTCGTGCTGTCTGCTCTGACTGCCATGTACCCAAATCATGGATACATAAGGTCGTTCGCAAGATCAAAGCCAGCAAGGAGGTCTATCATAAAATTTTAGGTAGCATCAATACCAGCGAAAAATTTGAAGCCAAACGCTTAACGTTGGCCAAAAATGTCTGGCACGAAATGAAAGCGACGGATTCGCGCGAATGCCGCAACTGCCACACCATCGATTCAATGAACCCGGAATTCCAGCGCCCACGAGCCCGCAAGCAACATCTGTCCGCTATGAAAGCCGGACAAACCTGTATTGACTGTCACAAAGGTATTGCCCACAAAGATGTCCGTCATCTGGTTTCAGAAGAAGAACTCGAAAAGCTTGAAAAACCTGACCCTAAATTGGCGTTTACACCGGTTCCGCAAACTTTTCTTGATGGCCTGAAGCGTATTGAAGCAAAAGAAGCGGCTGAAGAAGAGAAAAAACTGGCGGAATTTGCAGCAAACGAAGCTGATGTTGAAGCCCGCATCAAATCAGCAGTAACAAGTGCTGTTGCAGCTGAAAAAGCCAAAAATACAGCTTCAACCAGCGGGTCTTCCGACACAGCTGCTGCGCCTGCCTCAAATGACAATTCAAATGTCGACTGGAGCAAGGTAACAGTCAAAAATGTGACTTTATTTTATCCCGGCCAGGCCAGTTTCGAGTGGATTCAAACCGGTAAGGATCACGGTGGAGCACGCGCCTTTCTTAAAGCTGGCGATCGTTGTGCAACCTGTCACATTAAAGAAGTTAAAGACATGGGAGCAAAAATTGTTTCCGGTGAAAAACTTGAACCAACACCCATTGCCGGCAAGCGTGGCCACATCGATGTCAAAATGCAAGCCACCCATGATGACAAAAACCTTTATCTGCGGTTCCGCTGGAAAAATGGCAAGCATACACCGGTTCCCTTCGTTGACGGTGGCAAAATGGACCCGAAAAACCAGGTGAAACTGGCGGTGATGATTGCCGAAAATCCACAAGGGGAAGATGATCCAAAAGTCGGGTTGGTCAATCAGGCCGGTTGCTGGGTAACCTGCCATCATGATTCACGCTATATGCCACATAAACCCAAACCGGAAGATTTCGAAAAATTCCCCGATGCGGTAAAACAGCTAACCCTGGAAGATGGCGGCGTTACCAAATACATCAAAAGCTCTCGCACAAAAATTGAAGTAAAAGGCCGCCGCGGTAAAATCCGTGGTGGCTGGCAGAAACTGAAAGATGCCGGTGATCGCGAGGCTGCAGTGAAAGAAGGTTCGTTCCTTGATATCTATCGCTACAGCTCCGGTGAGAAAGCTGAAAACGGCCATGTTGCAGCATCGCGTGTGATGTCTGGTGGTAATGAATTTACATCTTCCGGCAAACTTGACGGCAACACATGGACAGTTACAATGGTCCGTCCGTTAAAATCAGACAAAGCCGGTGATGTTTCCATCCAAGCGGGTAAAACCTATACAATAGGATTTGCCATCCACGATGATTACACTGATGCCCGTTTCCATCATGTTTCACTGGAATATTATTTAGCGCTGGATGATGAAAAGGCCGATATTAATGTTGCAAAATAAGGTTTGGACAAGTGCGGTGGTTTGCGGATTGGCATTGTCGATCTGCAACACTGCGGCAATTGCCCAAACCAGCAAAGAGCAACGGGTTAAAATCTGTGCCAAGGCCGAAAAACGCTATCAAAAGCTTTTCGGCCATCCGTCTGCCGATGAAGATGTAACCATCGTCATGATGCACAAATACACCTTTTGCCCACCCCATATCACGGTCAAACAAGGTACAATTGTACGCTTTATCAACGTCGACAAACGAACCAGCCATAGTGTCTGGTTCAAGCAAGCAGGCAAGGCTGAGAGCGACCGCCTTTTTGGTGAAGAAAAAGTTGAAATGACATTTGATTTGCCTCAGGGGAAATATCCGTATCTATGCGGTCCGCACTGGAAAGAAGAAGGCATGATCGGCACAGTAACCGTAACGCCCTAAAGTACCGCTACCTGTTGCAAATGCCAAATATTCTTGACGAATGTCAAGGTGTTGCAAGCTTCGAACACCTAGCATTCAAAGCATCAGGAACTTATTAGGTAGCTTCAGGAGAATATAGTCAAATGACCGAGACTGGCATAGTCTATCTGGTTGGCGCAGGTCCTGGCGACCCTGAGCTTTTAACGCTCAAAGCACTACGCCTTATTGAAGCTGCCGACGTTGTTGTTTATGACCGCCTCGTTTCACCTGAAATATTGAGTCTTATTCCAGAGGGTATTGCACGTGTCGATGTTGGCAAGCGATCCGGCTCTCATCCTGTTCCACAAAAGTCCATAAACCGCATATTGATCAAACTCGCCAAGTCGGGGCAACAGGTCGTTCGTCTGAAAGGCGGCGACCCGATGGTTTTTGGCCGTGGCGGTGAAGAGGTCGATATGCTTAACCAACATAATGTTACGGTTAAAACCGTACCGGGCATTACAGCAGCCCAAGGTTGCGCCGCAACCCTGAACCTGCCTTTGACACAGCGCGGCATTGCCAATTCACTGGTTTATATGACCGGCCATACACGCGACGATCAAGTGCCGGAAATGGATTGGGCAGAATTGGCCAAAGCAAAAACAACGTTGGTCATTTACATGGGCGCGGCAAAAATCATAGAAATCACAGCCAAGCTGATGGAAGCAGGTCTAGCTGCAAACACCCCGGCCATGGCGGTCAGCAACGCGACCTTAAAAAAACAAAGACAAATTCAAAGTACGGTTTCAACCCTGGCGCAAGACACACAAGAGGCTAACCTTGACGGGCCGGTCCTGTTCGTACTCGGGCAAGCTGTCGGACTTGTTTGTGCCAAAGGAGAATTAGAAAATGCCGGTAAAGAAAAACCTGCTGTTATTGCGAGCATTTAGCTTCGTACTGACCGCCGGACTTCTTGCTGGCGGGGTTCAGTCTGGCGAACAATTATCGCAAAGTCGCAAGGCTGAATTAAACAATCTGGTGCGTCAGGATTGCGGTTCATGCCACGGCATGACTTTAAAAGGCGGGTTGGGAAACCCGTTATTGCCACAGAACCTGGAGCCGTTCAGCACTAGCGAAGTAGCCGAAATTATTCTTGAAGGGGTTCCTGGAACTCCCATGCCGCCGTGGAGAGATTTACTTTCAAACACCGAGGCCGACTGGATAGCAAATATATTGAAAAAAGGTTTGGTTAAATGATCCGTATTTTGACATCTGTGCTGATTTTGTTGGCCATGATTGTAACCACACAAGCTGCCCAATTGCGCGGCACCGGCGATATGGGTGTCATCATTGAACGCACCACAGGCTCGGTTCAGATTATCGAGACCACCAATCAGACATCCCTTGCCCGCATCGAAGGTCTTGGTGATTTAAGCCACGCATCAATCGTTTATTCACGCGATGAGCGCTTTGCCTATGTGTTCGGGCGCGACGGCGGATTGAGCAAAATTGACCTGCTTACACAAAAACTGACAAAGCGCATCATGCAAGCCGGAAACTCCATCGGCGGCGCAATTTCCGATGATGGAAAACTAATCGCTGTGTCCAATTACAAACCAGGCGGTGTCAAAATTTTCAATGCCGACACGCTGGAACTCGTAGCAAATATTCCAGCTATTTATGGAGCCGACAACGACCTGTCAAAGACGGTTGGGCTGGTCGATGCACCAGGCAGCCGCTTCATCTTCACCCTCTATGATGCCGGTGAAATCTGGGTCGCTGATTGCAGCAAATGTCTCGCTGGCAAGAGCCCAGAGATTACAAAAATGAAAGACATTGGCCTTCAGCCTTATGATGGCCTGATCAGTTCTGACGGGCGTTACTACATCGCCGGTCTGTTTGGTGAAGATGGAATGTCAATGGTGGATTTATGGCAGGACAAATTATCTGCAAGACGAATTCTTGATGGTTATGGGCGTGGTGAAAAAAAGTTGCCGGTCTACAAAATGCCTCATCTGGAAGGCTGGGCACAAGCCGCCGACAGTTTTTACCTGCCCGCGGTCGGTCATCATCAGGTTTTAATCGTTGATGCCAAAACTTTCAAACAAACCGGTTCGATAGATGTTCACGGCCAACCCATTTTCGTTATGGCCCGCCCCGATGGTCGTCAAATTTGGGTTAATTTTGCCCACCCGCGCAATGACACTATTCAGGTCATTGATGTTCCCAGTGGAAAAATCATTAAAGAATTCAAACCGGGTAAAGCTGTTCTGCACATGGAGTTCACCCCACGCGGTGAACAGTTATGGATGTCCGTACGCGATGAAAACCGCATTAATGTATATGACACCCGCACTTTAGAAAAAATCACTTCTCTGCCGGCAAAAACCCCCAGTGGGATTTTCTTTACATGGCGCGCTGGCCGGATCGGTTTATAGATATGCAACTCACCTCGCTTGAAACAAAACTGGTCAATGGATGGCAAAAGGGCTTCCCGCTTATCCCTCGTCCCTATGCCCAGATTGCCGAGAAAATGGGCATCACAGAAAAAGATGTCATTGCCATGCTCGCCTCCCTGAAAGAACGCGGCATACTAACCCGTGTCGGCGCTATTGTGCGTCCCAACACAGTTGGCGCCAGCTCGCTGGTTGCCATGGCTGTTGCGCCTGAACGTCTCGATGAAGTCGCACAAATTATCTGCGCCGAACCCCAGGTCAACCACAACTACGAACGCGAAAACAAATTGAACCTCTGGTTCGTCGTTACGGCTTCAAACAACACAGAACTCGACGAAGTCTTGTACCGCATTGAACAAAAAACTGGATGTGCAACAGTAAAGTTGCCACTTGAAAAAGCCTATCACATCGATCTGGGGTTCAATGTATGAACATGGCCTTTAACATAACAGTCGATGAACGCGACGTTGCTCTGCTTGGTGCCATTCAGGATGGTCTGCCGTTTAGCGAGCGTCCTTTTAAGGACATCGGCAAGGCTCTGGAAATGAGCGAAGAAGAAGTTATTGTCCGCATTGAACGCATGCAGAGCAACAACATAATCGCGCGTTTCGGATTGGTCTTGCAACATCGTCCCCTTGGATACCGCGCCAATGCCATGGTTGTATGGGACGTGCCTGACGATAAAGTTGATAAAGCTGCCAAAAGCATTACCGCCCATGATTTTGTTACTCTTTGTTATTGTCGAGCCCGGCGCGCGCCTGTCTGGCAGTACAATCTTTACTGCATGATCCATGGGCGTGAGCGTGATGTTGTCGAAAAACAAATTGCAATTTTAAATAATGACGGACTTGCCGCGTTCCCGAGCAAAACCTTGTTCTCACGCCGCCGCTTTAAACAGACCGGTGCACGGTTTTCAAAACCACCGGAAATTGAAAGGCGGTGCACGTGAGTAATCCAGTTACACTCGATGATCTCGATCGAAAAATCATCAACGCCTTGCAAGGCGGATTTCCGATTGTCGATAAACCTTTTAACGAGGTCGCCTCGTGGTTCGACATAGATACAAAAGAAGTCATAACCCGCATCAAGGCGCTCCTTGAAAATGGGGTTCTTAGTCGTTTTGGCCCCTTGTACAATTCTGAACGCATGGGTGGCGCCGTGACACTGGCGGCCCTTAACGTACCACAAGAGCGCTATGAAGAAGTCACTCGACTGGTCAACGCCCACACCGAAGTCGCCCACAATTACGCCCGTACCCACCCGCTTAATATGTGGTTTGTCATCGCGACAGAAACACCGGAACAAATTGCTGAAGTCATAAGTCAGATTGAATCCGAAACCGGATTGCAGGTTTATGATTGCCCCAAGCAAAGAGAATATTTCATTGGTTTGAGGCTGGAAGCATGAACCCTTCATCTCAAAAAAAACCACAGCAACGAACCAATACCGATGACATTGATCGCCAGATCATTGTCGCGACTCAAAACGGGCTACCCCTTGTCACCAAACCCTACAAAGCTGTTGCAAAACAATTGGGTATTTCCAGCAACGAAGTAAAATCCCGTCTCAAAGCGATGCTTGAAAACGGCATTATCCGCCGTATTGGTGTTGTGCCCAACCACTATCGCCTCGGCTATATCGCCAATGGCATGTCCGTGTGGGACGTTGATGATGAAGTTATCGATGAAATGGGAGAGCGCATCGGCGCACTGGATTATGTTACCCATTGTTACAAACGCCCGCGCCACCTGCCCGTGTGGCCTTATAATTTATTTGCCATGGTGCACGCCAAAACCCGCTCCGAAGTAGAAGAAAAAGTAGCGGCCATCGCCGCCATTCTGGCCGGTGCAGACCGTGGCCACGACATTGTCTACTCAACTAAAATATTGAAAAAAACCGGCCTTCGGCTGTGCAGCCCGAAAGAAATGGAAAAGTAATGTTCAGATTAAGCCAGTTCATGAATGAAATAATAGCGCCCACACCGCTTAAACCGACACGCAAAGCTCCCGGCCCGGTCGTCATCTGGAATCTCGTGCGCCGATGCAACCTCAAATGCAAACACTGCTATTCCATCTCCGGCAATGTAGATTTTCCCGGTGAGTTAAACACCGGGCAGGTGTTTTCTGTGATGGATGACCTCAAAGAGTTCAAAGTACCGGTGCTCATTCTTTCTGGTGGTGAACCTCTCCTGCGCCCCGATATTTTTGACATTTCGGCTCGTGCCAAAGACATGGGGTTTTATGTCGGCCTGTCCTCGAACGGCACCTTGATCACTGAGTATAATATCGATCAGATTGCCGCCATTGGCTATGATTATCTTGGCGTCAGCCTCGATGGCATTGGCGATACCAACGATGAATTCCGCGGCAAAACCGGTGCCTTTGATCAGGCCCTTGGCGGTATACGTTTGGCCCAGGAAAAAGGTATCAAGGTAGGCATGCGTTTCACTGCAACGATGGACAACATCCATCAGTTACCTGAAATGCTCGATCTGATGAAAACAGAAAACATCGACAAGTTTTATCTGTCACATCTTTCCTATGCCGGTCGCGGCAACAAGAACCGCCAAGACGATGCTGAACACCGCACCACAAGGGCGATGATGGACACATTGTTTGATGTTGCTTACAAAGATGCCCTGAACGGCGGCGGCAAGGAGTTTGTCACCGGTAACAACGATGCCGACGGTGTCTATCTGTTGTTGTGGGTTCAGGAAAATTTCCCCGAACGCTATGATCATATCCGCGCTAAGCTAGTTCAGTGGGGCGGCAATTCTACTGGCGTTAACATTTCCAACATCGACAATCTCGGCGATGTTCACCCCGACACCATGTGGTGGCACTACAAAATCGGCAATGTCAAAGAGCGTAAATTCGGCGACATCTGGTCCGATTTGTCTGACCCGGTTATGGCCGGACTCAAGCAATCACCCCGCACCATCAAGGGCCGCTGTTCAGCTTGCGTACACTTTGATATTTGTGGTGGCAACACCCGCGTCCGGGCCATGCAGTTAACCGGCGACCCGTGGGATGAAGATCCCGCCTGCTATTTAAGTGATGCCGAAATCGGCCTTGATGAATCCGCACCACGTTTGCAAGTCACACCATTTCGAGGAACAAAAAATGCGGCTCCAGCTCAGTATCGCTAGCGCACTCTTAATTGCAATTTTGGGCAGTTCAGCCCAGGCTGTTGAAAGCGGCAAAGAACTTTATCAAAAGCATTGTGCTGAATGTCATGGTGCCGATCGCCTGGGTCAAACCGGCCCGGCCCTGTTACCTCAAAACCTTAAACGGCTGCGCAAGAAAAAAGCCCATAAAACAATCAAAAACGGCTTAATTGCAACCCAGATGCCGCCCTTTGGTGACAAACTGTCTGACCAGAAAATTACCAGCCTGACCGATTATATCTACACAAAGCTGCCCTATACGCCCAGATGGGGAAAAGCGGAGATCGAAAACTCACGCATCATTGCAGCAGAGGTCGACAAGTGGATAAAGGAACCGGCTTACAAAGCTGACCCGCTTAACCTGTTTGTTGTGGTCGAAAGCGGTGACCATCATATCACCATCTTAGATGGTGATAGTTTCGAACCGATGCATCGTTTTGAATCCCGCTTTGCTTTACATGGTGGCCCAAAATTCACCCCCGACGGCCGCTTTGTTTATTTCGCCTCACGCGATGGCTGGATCACCAAATATGATCTTTACACTCTGGAAGTCATTGCCGAAGTGCGCGCCGGTATCAACACCCGCAACATGGCCATTTCATCTGACGGGGCTACGTTGGCAGTAGCCAATTACCTTCCACACACGCTGGTTCTTCTCAACGCACAAGACCTCAGCGTCGATAAAATATTTGACGTAAAATCCACCGATGGGCAAAGCTCACGTGTCAGTGCGGTCTATCAGGCCCGGCCACGAAAAAGCTTTATCGCCGCCCTCAAAGATGTCCCTGAAGCCTGGGAAATTTCAACCGATGTTTCAAAGGCCAATTCCAAAGAAGGCATGTTTGCCTTGCGGCGTATTAAAACCGGTGAACCGCTGGATGATTTTTTCTTTGATCAATCATACAGCCGTATGCTTGGTTCATCACGTGATGGAAAAAGCGCCCGGGTTGTTGATCTGAACTCCGGCGAAACCGTAACCGATATCGCCTTGCCTGGTCTGCCGCATATGGGTTCCGGAATCACCTTTAAATATCAGGGCAAAAGGGTCATGGCCACCCCGCACCTGCGTAGCGCAAAAATCAGCGTTATCGATATGGCAAGCTGGAAAGTGATCAAAACCATCGATACAAAAGGCCCGGGGTTTTTCATGCGCAGTCACGAAAACAGCCCCTATGCCTGGGCCGGTGTGTTCTTTGGCCCCAACCGCGATCTGGTTCATATCATCGACAAGCGTACCCTTGAAATCGTCAAAACCCTGCAACCGGTTCCCGGCAAAACAGCGGCCCATATAGAGTTCGACAAAACCGGCGCCCATGCCCTTTTATCTATCTGGGATATGGACGGTGCAGTTATTGTTTATGATGCGAAAACACTCAAGGAAGTAAAACGGCTAAAAATGGTCAGACCGGCGGGGAAATACAACGTCCACAACAAGATCACCTTTTCAGAAGGCACCAGCCATTAGACACACTTTCGATGTGTGAAGTTCATGCTAACCCGATACCTTGCGAAGGATTGGCAAACAGCTCATTCAGCTCCGGCCATCGTTCCAGACAAGCTCTTGTCTGCGGAAAACGTTCCAGCTCAAGGCGTCCGTTCTCCCACAGGTTTTTCCCATCCACTGAAATCGTATGATCAAGTACCATCCAGCATATTTCGGCCGGTGCATAATTACCGCAGGTGTGGAAGTGAAGGAGCCGGGGATTTGTAAAAGCTGAATTGGACCAGCGATCCGGATTTTCGGCAGCGCTGGGCAAATAATCATTCCCAGGATGGATACCCGCATGCCATGAATGCACCACGTCACAGTCGATACCAAATTGGCCTGAAACCATTTTATAGTGTTGTTCGATTTTTCCAATTTGAACAGTATCGCCGGAAAATTCGACAATCCGGCCGTTCTCCACTTCAACGGCGGTGGTACCGTCAAGCGGGATACTATCAGGCTGATAAGATTTGGATCCCGTCGGTGTCAGAAAATGAGCCAGCGCAACCTGTCCCGAAAATCGCGAAGCATCCATTGGCAACGGTACACCCAGAGGAAAACGAAACACCGAAACATCGGTTTTTAACTGGCGTACTTTTTCCGTCGCATGACCGCTATAATTTGTGCCAAGCGGACATGTGATTTTGATATGATTTGCTGTGAGCAAAATCGCATTCACTGCCTCTTTCAAATCTACAAAGGCCCCATAAGACGCCCGGGCATAAGATGACGCAAGCATTTCAATATCACGAACGTAACACATGATGCTTCGTTTTCCCGGCACCATTTCATCAAACCGGCCTTGATCACCAATTCGGGCAAAATATATTGTACAATCATGGTCAGCAATTGCTGCCTTCACTACAGGGTCAGTTTCATTCTCTGGCTTACCCACTTTGAGCATTGTAAGACTAGCCCCCAATTCTTTCGCAGCAGACCCTACAGCTTCAGGCGCTGCTTCATCATACCAGCCAAGCATTGGATCCTCACATATGATCAACAGTTTTTCACCCGCTTGCAATCTCTTCATAGCTTGCACCATTAAGGCGCATTTCAAATTCGCGCGCCCGGTTGCCGCCATGGACAATATGTGTGTGACAATCAATCAAGGCCGGGGTTACATGGCGTCCGCCATATCCATGATGCTCAAGCTTGCGGTACTCATCAGGACACTGCAAAGCATCTCCGGCCCACAGAATTTTACCTTGAGCAACAACAATTGCTCCATCGCGCACCATGCCATAGTCTTCCCGCCCGGGAATCATGGTGGCCATAGAAATATCATTGATTACAAAGGAGGACGGCATCACGCAAACTCTTGTCAAAGTAACATCATAATAGTATTATGTATGCACATAAAAGTGTCAAGAGAGTTTTGAAATGAAATACGTCACAGCAAAACAAGCGCTGATGCCCGACGGTTGGCAAAATGATATCCAGATCGGCATCCAGTCTGACGGGCTGATCGGCTATGTCGGCCCGCAAAGATCACAAGACGCTCTCAAACTTGACTTGCTTTTACCCGCGCCAGTCAACCTGCACAGTCACGCCTTCCAGCGTGCCATGGCCGGTTTGACAGAAACCCGCGGCCCCGATGCCCGTGACAGCTTCTGGACCTGGCGAAAGCTGATGTACCGGTTTCTGGATCAACTGAATCCCGATCAGATTGAAGCGATAGCAACACTGGTGTTTATGGAAATGCTTGAGGCGGGCTATGCCGGTGTCGCCGAGTTCCATTACCTGCATCATGCCCAGCAGGGAAAACCCTATGCAAACTTGTCAGAACTTTCCGGGCGCATCGTAACAGCTGCAGAAACTGCCGGAATTGGCCTGACCCTGTTACCGGTTCTCTATCAATTCGGCGGATGCGACAAACGCCCCTTGCAAGGTGGTCAGCAGCGCTTTGGCAATGATCTTGACCAGTTTTCCAGATTATATGAAGGGGCAGGCAGTGCCATCAACCGTTCGCTCCCGGATTACCACATCGGCGTTGCCCCTCATTCTCTGCGCGCCGTCGACGCCGATGGACTAAACACAGCAATGCAGCTTTGCCCGCACGGCCCCATTCACATGCATCTGGCCGAACAGATCGCTGAGGTGGCCGAATTTGAGGATCACTTCTCAACCCGTCCGGCAAATTGGCTAATGGACAACCACGATGTAGACAGCCGTTGGTGCCTGATTCATTGCACCCAGATGACTAAATCAGAAACCCGGCGACTGGCAGAAAGCGGCGCTGTTGCCGGTCTTTGTCCTATCACAGAATCAAATCTCGGCGATGGTATTTTTAGAGGTACGCAATATTTGGAAGCAGGTGGAACAATCGGCATCGGATCAGATTCCAATGTTCATATTTCATTGTTTGATGAACTCCGAACCCTTGAATACTCGCAACGCTTGCGAGATCATTCCCGCGCCGCCCTTGCAACCACCAATCGCTCTACCGGTCGAGTCCTGTTTGAAGAAACCATAAAGGGAGGGGCACAGGCCGCCAACCGCAACTCCGGCAAAATATCGCTGGGCAAGCTGGCCGATCTGATCGCCATTGACAGCGACAACCAGTGGCTTTGCAACCGCCAAGCTGACACCAGTCTGGACAGTCTTGTTTTTGGCGGCCACGGTCACAAATGTATCAGCGATGTCTGGAGCGCCGGTCGCCATGTGGTCAGGCAGGGTTTGCATCCTCAAAGAAATACGATAATTAACAATTTCAAAAATGTAATGACTGAACTGGTAGTAAACCTTTGACTGAAACCGTCCGCCA
>DAOUPT010000029.1 GCA_030626025.1 Anderseniella sp.
CCGGACGCATTAGCAGAACTGCTGATAAAGGGTGTAGCGTGACCGAAGATGTCAGCGACGGGGAGAACGAAGAAAGAAGCAGTGATTGCTACTGTAAGTGTTTTTTTAATATTCATTGGATAGTGTTCCTTTCGGTTTGGAAATTTGCCAATTAATGATGCCCCAGATTGTTTCACCAGTTAATGTTTAGGTAAAATTCCTGAATTTTCAGTGATTAAAACTTCGTTAATTTAAATCTAATTTGTCAACGCGACCGATCAAATGATCTGGCAGTCATGAGCAGTAATCTCGGTACAGGTAAGGAAAAAGAGACTGATTACAATTTGCTTACCGGGAAAAAGAGAATTCGCGCCTGGCGAGATGGCAATTGTGTTTCTTGCAAAAACGACAAACAATGCCCCGAACTCGGTTTGTGTGAAAAAGGCGAAAGACAAGTTTATGATAAAGAACATTGGAAAAAAATTAGGTCCAGACGAATTAAACTTGTCGACTTTTTTTCGCACAACTGCCGTAATGGTTTCTTGCCAATGGATAAATGAAATGTAGAAGTTCAGACTTGATCTGACAGTTTGCCGTTTTGTTGGCAGCGTCTGTCAGATTAGATTTGGTCACAAATTTAATCCTCAATTTCAGCAGCTTGCTTCCGCAATTCCAGAGCCTTCTACCGATGGGTTTTTGCTTCCTCAACTGCTCCGTTTCGCTCCAATTTAATCGCCAAACCTTCTTCGATCTGTGCATCAAGTTTGTGCGGCCGTATGGTGGGTCCATTCCGGATACATGGGTTACAGTTTATACTGAAGACATGGGTAACACTTTTGCACCGAACGGGTTTTTGATCGGTTCCAGTCTTCATGTCTCATTATCAAAGTATCCTGAATCATATTTTATGAATCTTACCAACCATATTTTATCGTCAGTTTGTTTGATGCCGACTGTTTGGCCGGCAAATACCTGGCTGAGGTTGATCTTTTGCCGGTTGAAGCAGGTACCCCGGTCAACAACCAGACAATTTGGCCGCTTCCGTGGTAGATCTTTGCATCTGTGTTCTCATTTGAGGCTTTTTCGTCCGCTATAGATCTCCTTACAAACGTTCATGAAAGGCGCTAAAAAAGGGATTGGTGACCCGGTACGGACATCATGTGTTGTTCTATTGGTTGCAGGACGTTCTTAGTCTATATTTGGTGAGCGAGAAGTTTTTGCCGCACGACGTTGTTTTAATCCCCGGATTTCAAACAAGTGCCAATTCTTCCGCATTAACAATAAGGCTCGAGTATGCTTTGGCCTGATTTTTTAAAACGGGAAGTGGTAATGGAACTTAAATGGCTTGAGGACTTTCTTTCTCTTTCCAACACTGGAAACTTTCGTATATCTTCTGAACGTCGATTTGTCTCTCAGCCGGCATTTAGTCGGCGCATAAAAACACTTGAAAACTGGGTGGGGGCAAAGCTGATTGATCGATCAAGCCAACCGGTGAAGCTGACTAGTGCCGGAGAGATGTTTAAGCCGGTGGCTCTGGAGATTGTCCAGCTGGCATATCAATTACGCAACGATATCAAGACACAAGTCGGGGTGGACGAGGGGAAAATTCGCTTTTCTACTGTAAGCACACTGTCGCAAAACTTTATGCCAGGCTGGTTGAAAAATCTTCAAACGATCATTGAGACAGAGTCTTTCAATGTCAGAACTGATTTTGATAGTTTTGAAGACTATCTTGATGCACTGGAAGAGGGGGTCGTTGATTTTTTCATCTGCTATGATGATCCCTCTGGTACGATCCATTATTTCACCGAGAAATTCCAGTCTCATATATTGGGAACCGAAACGCTTGTGCCGGTAGTCTGCCCTGACGAAAATGGTAAACCGCGTTACTGGCTTCCATCTTGTAAACCTGGCAGTCGTATTCCCTATGTGCATACCAATTCCAAACCGTCCCTGTGGCCAATCCAGCAGCATCTGGAAACGCGATATGGGGGGCTTGAATTTGTGTCTGTTTTTGAAGCCTCCATTGCCACAGCATTGAGAGCTATGGTCCTGGAAGGGTATGGCGTTGCGTGGATTCCAAATTCGCTTGTAGTTAGTGATCTTGCTAATGGACGCCTTGTGCGAGCAGCCGAAGTAGGCGACGATATTCCGCTGGACATTAAAATTTACCGGTACACGCAAAACACAGAACCAAGAACTGAAAAATTCTGGCAAGCATTATTGCACAGGGACGCAAGTCAAATTTAGTTTTGCGAAATTATCCGGCTCTGTATCAATAAATCTTTTTTCAACGAGAATCCGTGTTGTTACATAACCGTAACATCGAAGCAATATGATTACTGCAGTGTGCCGTACGCCACAAGTCATGCATTTTTTGCATGACTTGCACTGATATATGTATTGGACAGCATGCAATCCCCACCGTAGCTTTTTGACGGGAGAAAAGGCGGGGTTACAAAATGCACAAGTTCACTCAAAAATTGCGGTGCCTTGCCGGTTCTCCCTGAGAATAAAAATAATTAAAGGGAGAATTGTTACATGAAAATTACAAAATTACTCACATCAGTCGCAACTGCTGGGGCAATACTGGTTGCCGGTGCGGCTTCTGCGTCAGCGGAAAGCACGCTGGAAATTGTTAAAAAACGCGGACATTTGCGTTGTCAGGTCGGTCAACCACAACCTGGATTTTAAAATCTGGATGCAAAAGGCAACTGGTATGGCAGTGACGTATCAATCTGTCAGGCAGTAGCAGCTGCTGTTTTTGGCGACAAAACCAAACTGGAAATTCAATCAACCACATCGGCAAAACGCTTTATCGCGCTTGCTGCCGGTGAATCAGACATGCTGTCACGTACAGCCACCTGGACACTGCTGCGCGACAGCCAGTTGGGTATCGATTTTACCACCGTAAACTTTTATGACGGTCAGGGCTTTATGGTCCCGAAAGACAGTGGCATCAAAAGTGCTCTTGATCTTAAAGGTGCAAAAGTCTGTGTCTCAACCGGCACAACAACAGAATTGAACCTTGCTGATTTCAGCCGGACCAATGATCTCAACATCAGCCCGGTTACATTTGAAGACAAAAACGTTCGCAATCAGACTTATGTCAAAGGTGGCTGTGATGCGATGACCAATGATAAATCAGGACTGGCCAGCAATAAAGCTGCTTTTGCCAACCCCGATGATCATATCATTCTGCCAGAAACCATTTCCAAAGAGCCTCTTGCACCAGCTGTAAGGCATGGCGACAATCAATGGGCTGACATTGTCAAATGGACGGTCCATGTATTGGTTTCAGCCGAAGAAAATGGTGTCACATCAGCCAATGTTGATGACATGCGGGCCAATTCGAAAAACCCTTCAGTCCGCCGCATGCTTGGCGCTGAAGGCAATTTGCATGAAGGTTTGGGCCTCAATAAGGATTGGGCTTATAACATCATCAAACAGGTTGGAAACTACGGCGAAATCTATGAAAAATACATGGGTGGCGGCAAGCTTGGCATTGGTATCCCGCGCGCGGGTTCCCAAAATGCGCTTTGGACCAAAGGTGGGTTGATGTACTCACCACCTTTCCGTTAGGCCCTGCCATTTCGTAGAATTGAACAATGGCGCCAGCCCTGACTGTTCAGGGCTGGCGCTGTTTAAAATTTCTCTAACTTTCATAAATAAACAACGGGGTGATTGTCTTGGCCGCTCGCGACAGCATAGGTACATCCACACATATCAAGCCCAAAGAGCAATTTAACCTGTTTCAGGACACGCGGGTTCGTTCCGCGCTCTATCAGGTTCTGACCATTTTGATTGTTGGTTGGGGGATCTGGTATCTGATATCAAACACAGCTCACAATCTCGACAGACTGGGCATGAACACCGGGTTTGGTTTTATCAGTACAGCGGCTGGGTTTGATACCGATTTCAAGCTTATTGAGTATGAGCCGGGTGTGGGAACCTATGGTCGCATTTTTCTTGTCGGTGCCCTGAACACGCTTCTGGTATCTATACTGGCAATTGTTGCCAGCACCATATTTGGATTTATTGTCGGGGTTTTGCGACTTTCCGATAATTGGCTGATTGCACGTTTGTCACTGGCTTATGTGGAAGTTATTCGAAACACCCCATTACTCTTGCAGGTCATATTCTGGTATATTGGCGTTTTCTCCATCTTGCCCAGAGTTAAAAACAGCATTGACCTTTCTGGCGGGGCCGAGGTTTTGGTTCTCAACAACCGTGGACTCTACGGCGGCTGGCCGGTGCCTGGCGATTTATTCTGGCTGACAACGGCAACATTTGTTGCCAGCATAATCGGGGCTTTCCTGCTTGCCCGGTGGGCTCGCAAGCGCCGCGACAATTTGGGTTTGCAATTTCCCACCGTAAGGGCTTGCCTGGCTTTGCTGATTGTTCCGGCAACCGTTGTTTTCCTGCTGACCGGCTCACCAATGGGCTGGGATATTCCAACGCTTCAAGGCTTTAACTTTGTCGGCGGGTTTACCTTACCACCGGCATTTCTGGCCTTGCTGGTGGCGTTGATTGTTTATCATGCTGCCCACCTGGCCGAAGCTGTTCGGGCCGGTATCTTGTCTGTAAGCCGGGGTCAAAGCGATGCCGCAAAATCAATTGGCCTGAGTTCAAATCGTATTATGAGCCTGGTGATTATTCCACAGGCGATGCGCTCAATCATGCCACCGATGATCAGCCTTTGGATGAATGTTGTAAAAAACTCAACTTTGGCGGTTGCCATCGGTTATGGCGATTTGGTGGCGCTGTTCATGCAGACTGCTCTCAATCAGGCCGGTTATGCGGTTGAAATGGTGGGCATGACGATGGCTTTTTATATGACGATAAGTCTGACAATTTCGTGGGTATTGAATGTATACAATAAACGCGTTCAACTGGTGGAGCGCTGATCATGGCTATCATAAGTGCACAAAAAACCCCCGCAAGACCAGCACCGCTGTCTGATACAACCGTCATTGGCTGGTTACGCATCAATCTTTTTAGTTCCTGGATCAATGTGATTTTAACCGTTGTTTCGCTCTACATCATATTTGTAGCTGTTAAGGGAATCTGGGTCTGGGGTATTCAAGATGCTGTGTGGTCAGCCGAAACGCGCCGCGAGTGTTTTAAAATATCCAAAGACGGTGCTTGCTGGGCCGGTGTTTTGAACTGGATGGACAGTATTTTTTATGGCCGCTATCCCAGAGAGGAATTGTGGCGGATCAATATTGGCGGGCTGTTGCTGGTTCTGTGGATGGCACCACTTTGGCTGCCACGGGTAAAAGGCAAAGTCTTTATCGGACTGACCACTGTATTTCTTTACCCCTTCCTTGCCGGATATTTCTTTTCCGGTGGCGAAAAAGGCATCTTCATGCAGATCATGATCAGTGCCGCAATTGTTTGTCTTGCCGCCAATACGCTGCATTCGGCACTGGGCGTTTTTGCCAACAGCTCGCTGTCTGAATTTTTGATCCGCGTAACCGGCACAGGCAAGGCCTCAGAAAAAACCCAGCGCAATATGCTTATTGGTCTTCTCGCACTGGCGTTGGTTGCGGTTTTTCTCTGGCAAATGAGCTGGCATTTAGAGTCTGTTACCTGGACCAAATGGGGCGGGTTGTTTCTTACCCTTGTCATTTCCGGTATCGGCATTGCCTCGGCATTGCCGGGCGGCATCATCCTGGCCCTGGGCCGACGTTCCAAATTACCTGTCATTAAGGTGATCAGCACAACTTTTATTGAACTGTTCCGCTCGGTGCCATTGATCACCGTGCTGTTTATGGCAACCACAATGTTCCCGTTGTTCATGCCCGACGGGTTTGTTCTCAACAAGCTGGTTCAGGTCATAATTGCTGTTTGCCTTTTCAATGCCTGTTATATGGCAGAAGTGGTTCGGGCCGGGCTTCAGGCCATACCCAAAGGCCAGGCAGAAGGAGCCCATACCATTGGCCTTGGGTATTGGGGAACCATGGGCCTGATTATCATGCCACAGGCACTTAAGGTGATGATCCCCAATATCGTTGGAAGTTTTATCGGCATCCTGAAAGACACTACTCTGGTATCGATTATCGGACTGTTTGACATTCTTGGAATGTTGCGGGCGATCAGTGAAGATGTATTCTGGCGCGGTCTGCACCATGAACCTTTGCTGTTTGGCGCCGGCCTGTTTTTCATCATTTGTTTTGTGATGTCAAAATACAGCAGGCACCTTGAAGCTAAACTCTCAACAGATCACAAAGATTAACCCGGCACTTTGCGCCCCGGTAATTTGCACCCCGGTAATTTGCACCAAGGACAAGACAAGATGACTTCAACCGAAAAACAAGACACAGCAAAAGGCCAAGGCAAACTTGCATCGGCTGCTTCCTCAGAAGTGATGATCCAACTTACCAAAGTCAACAAATGGTATGGCGATTTTCATGTGCTTAAAGATATTGATCTTACCGTGCACAAAGGTGAGCGGATTGTGGTTTGTGGCCCGTCCGGTTCCGGCAAATCCACCCTCATCCGCTGTATCAACCATCTTGAGGAACATCAGGAAGGCCTGATCGTGGTCGATGGTATTACGCTGGATAAAAACCTCAAAAACATCGATCATATCCGCACCGAAGTCGGCATGGTTTTTCAGAGTTTTAATCTGTTTCCCCATCTGACCATTCTGGAAAACCTGACACTTGGTCCGATCTGGACCCGGAAAATGCCCAAAACCGAGGCTCAGGCCATCGCCATGAAGTATCTTGAACGGGTTAAAATTCCAGAGCAGGCCGATAAATTCCCCGGTCAGCTTTCAGGCGGTCAACAGCAGCGCGTGGCAATTGCGCGTTCTTTGTGTATGAGCCCCAAAATCATGTTGTTTGACGAGCCAACTTCTGCCCTTGATCCGGAAATGATCAAGGAAGTTCTCGATGTTATGGTCGAGCTGGCCGACACCGGTATGACGATGATTGTGGTGACCCACGAGATGGGTTTTGCCAAGACCATCGCCGACCGGGTGATTTTTATGGATGAAGGCGATATTGTTGAGGAAAACGAACCCAATGCGTTTTTCAACAATCCTCAGCATGAGCGAACCAAGCTGTTTCTCAGCCAGATACTCTGATCTTTTAGCGATCTTTCAGCCTTTTTTATTTAAGAATTCCTCTTGAATGTCCTATGAACTTTTTGTTGAAGTCACGCGCAATAGTACTGTGGAAAGCCGACACTTTGGTGCAGCCGTTGTCTGTGACTACAAAGGCAATGTTATTGAGAGTTGGGGCGATATCAAAAGGCTGATTTTCCCGCGCTCGGCTCTCAAGCCATTGCTGGCTGTTGATCTGGTTGAGAGTGGTGCCAGCGAGCATTATTTAGTTAGTGATGCAGAGCTAACCCTGGCCTGTGCCTCCCATCAGGGCGAACCAATGCATCAGGAACTGGCGACAGCATGGTTGTCGGGTTCATCATAATTGTTCAGGCAAGCACGCCGGGTTTTTAACAACCGCGATGCATTTGGGGATGCCGCTGGAGGATTTTCACCTGATAGATCATCCCCTACAACAATTATCACTTGATGGTCTTTGCTATCAGGTAGGAATTGACTTGCGACAATATCCGATGGGCGTTGACGGCTGCGGGTTTCCTGCGCCCACGATGCCTTTGGTTGATCTTGGACGGGCGGTAGCCCGGTTCGCAAAACCCGTTGAATTATCCGATGGTCGTGCCAAAGCGATTTACCAGCTCCAACAAGCCATTACCCGCAATCACCTATACGCTGCCGGGCACGGAACCGTGGTCAGCGAGCTAAATCAGGTAACCAAAGGCAGGGTATTGGCTAAAACTGGTGCGGAAGGTGTTCTCACAGCAGCTTTGCCTGAGGAAGGGTTGGGTATTGCACTAAAAATATCAGACGGCAGCGCCCGCGCCCGCTCGGCCACACTATTGGCAATCCTCGATCATCTGAACGCCCTGTCTGACGAGGAAAAAAACCAGCTTCAAGCCCATATCACCCCGCAAATAGAAAACTCAAGAGGCCTGGTCGTAGGAGAAATCCATCCGGCTCATTCATGGTTGCCTGATTAAACCAAACACTCGGCAATCTGTCACCTGGAATGTCTGTTGATGGCACATAATGATTCTATGGGGCAGGTTGACAGCCTGTCTGGCATCAAAAGCAGTCATGCGCGGGCGTCCGAAATCCGCATGTCCTGTTATCATTTTTGATCTTGATTTTATGTATATGTCCGCCACCACACGACAACTTTAAATGTTGATAATTTGCACTTTTACCAAAGCTTGCTGTAAATCCTTCCAAAATAAACCCAGATCAGATATGATCGTAACCGGTTCACGGGATATCTGTGGCTATTTGGTCAAAGGAATTCAGTATTGAGATGAAGTGTGTGAACGGGGTAGGTCGCGATGGTATTGAGGTCCATCTAAAGCGCCTTTACGGCTACGCCTACAGTCTTACTGGGGATGCGGACGATGCCCGTGACCTTGTTCAGGAGACAGCACTCAAAGCCTTGAAAGCAAAGCACGTGCCAACGGATGTACCCGCATTCAGGGCTTGGTTATTCCGGATATTGCGGAATGCTAATATAGACCGGCTGCGGCGCAAAAAAGGAATCCAAACCGAGCTCGAGTTGATTGATGAAAACCTGGCATCTGACTACTGGTGCCAGCACGATGTGCAGATCAATCTAATTACAGTTAAGCAGTGTTTTGGAAAACTCTCAACCGGTCATCGCGAGATCATAGCATTGATCGATATCTCAGGAATGTCATATGTTGAAGCAGGATCGGTGCTGGACATTCCGGTAGGAACTGTGATGAGCCGTTTGTCGAGAGCACGGCGTGCCCTGATGGCCGAAGTAAATGATGACGCGATCGTACCCTTACCAGTGAAGATGACATGAGCAGGAAAATGACGAACAATAAACCAACACCAGAGGAGCTTGGCGCCTACGTGGACGGTGAGCTAACCCCGGACGAAGCAGCGGTTGTGGCTCGTGCTATCGCACGCGATCAGGACATTGCGAACCAGATTGCCTGCCTTACCCGGCTCAAAGCGGTTATCCCGCAGATTGTGCCCGAGACACCGATCGAAATTCCCGCCAAACCACCCACACCAAGATTGCGCCAATCTTACGCTGCCGCAATCGTGGCGTTTGCAGTCATAACCGGTATCACAGCTTTCTTGTTCCTTGGCGAAAAAGAAGGATCAAACGGCTGGTTAGCGGCTGCCCAAGGCCAGCACGACGCCTGGGTTTTGAAAAGCTCAAATGAAAACTACAAACCAGCCCAGCCGCCGAAATTAATAGCACTTGCCAGTCAGGCTTACGGAAGCGGGTTGTTTTTCCCGGATCTGTCTGCAGCAAGGTTATCATTGGTCGCCGCCAACGTCAGTGGCCAGACGAATTCGAAAACTTTACATTTGGGTTATGTTGGCAGCAGGGGATGCCGTGTGAGCCTTTTTGTACTGAGTAAACCCATTGCCCGTACCCGCACCTTGATAAAAAATGGCTCCATCCGCGTGGCGACATGGCACCATGGCGAGAGTGGTTACATCCTGATGTCGTCGGGAATGGATCCGAGGCACTTTGCGACACTGGCCGAAATGCTTGGTAAACTAGAAGGACTTCACCCGTTCAGGAAGCCCGAACGCCAGATTTTGGCTGACAGCCGGAACCGGGCCAGACCTTGCCAAGCGTAAAGTTTCGCAGTGACATTCACGTTGCCCGGTCGACTTTTTATTTTTTTATGGAATAAATCAACACCCTGATCCGTTTCTTCCTTAATGACGGCAGATAACAACTGCTGCAGTTCTGGGTGGAATGAATGATCAAAGCAGGTCTTTTGCAAGGATGTGGAACCAATAAGTTCATTTTCCAATGATGTGAATGGGCGAGCGGATGGCTCGCTCACTGGCCTTGATATCGAGTGAGGGGAAAACAGCGATATCAAAGGCATAATAATAATAACTAGAATAATAATAACTAGAAAAAAACCATGAGGAGGAATAAATGGTTTACACAAAGAAACATCCGGCGCTCTTAATTATGGGCGTCCTATTTTTGGGTGTCGCCTTTTTGACGAGTAGCGGCGCTCTGGATGGACTTCACGGCTTTCTTCACAACAAAAAATATCTCGGCGAAGTTGTCGGTATGGGCTACGCCTTTGGTCTCATCGGCGTTTTTGTCGGCGCTTGGCATATGTGGGGTTCACATGAAGAAGGTAACCTTGATTATTATCTTTCAACCGTGGCCGGTGCCATGTTCATTCTGCTGATCGCCATGCTGATCCGCTGGTACGCCGCACCGCTGGTTGCTGTCATCAGCAAATCCTTTGGGCCGGTGATGGGCGATAAGCACATTCACAAGGTATTGGGCCTCAACTATGTTGTCCTCGGGATTCTCGCCGGCATCGTCGTTGTTAACGCTTTCAGAATTCCTCATTGGGCCGAAAACGGTGTGCGCCTGTCGCGCCTTGGTCTCAAAACAGGGGTGATCCTGCTGGGCACGCTTTACAGTTTTGCTGAACTGCAGCAACTCGGTAAACTCTCTGTCATCATGGTTGGTTTTTTTGTTCTGGGTTCGGTCGGGCTTGTTTTGATGCTCGGGCGGATGCGCAATATTCCCAACTCCATGTGCGGTGTACTTTCGGCCGGCATGGGCGTTTGCGGGGTTTCGGCTACCGTGGCAGCCGCCCCGGTTGTACAGGCCAAATCAGTTGAGATAGCCTACACCATCGGTACCATCTTGTTGTGGGGCGTTGGCTGCATGTTCCTGTTTCCTGTCGTCGGGCATGTGCTTGGCCTCGGTCATATACAGTTTGGTGCCTGGGCGGGAACCGGTATTTTGAATTCGGCTCAAGTGGCAGGCGCAGCATTAGCCTATCAACCTGATGGTATTGAGACCCTGAAAGTTGCAGAGATTTTCAACATCACCCGCGTTCTGTTCCTGCCCATTATTGTGATGTGGCTTGCCATTTGGTATGTCAAGCGCGAAGGCGAAGCCGCCAGCGGCAAAATCAATGTTGGCAAAGTGGTTTTCGAAAAGTTTCCGGTTTTCGTGCTCGGGTTCATTTTGATGTTTGCACTGTCTTCAACCGGTGCATTTGCCCCCCCAAACCATTACAAGGGCAAATATTTCGACAACACAAAGGTCAAAGCCTCGAAAATGCTGACCGATGAACAAGTCGGAAAACTTACCGCGGAAGCCGACAAGTTGCAGCGGGCAGACCGCAAGGAAGCCTTGGCGCGTCTTTTGGAAAACAAAAAGATCATGAGCCTTGAAGATGATGCAGCCATTCGCGGTTTGGTCAATGCCAGGATCATGTCAAAAGCCAATAATAAGATCCTCAAAAAGGCTCATAAGGCTGTGCGTCACACCGCCAAGATGGTGAAGAAATTCCGTCAATGGATTACTCTTTTGTTCGCCTTTGGTCTCACTGGACTTGGAATGCAGATTACCTTTTCCGCGATTCGCCAGGCCGGTGGCCAACCGCTGATCATCGGTGGTATTGTAGGCACAGTGAAAGCGGTACTGTCGCTCCTCGTAATCCTGCTGTTTGTCAGCGAAACCATTTAAGGGAGATATTGAAATGAGTAAAAAGGACTCACAAGACATTGATTTACAGGAAGAAGCTGGCGCCAAATTCCATCGCGGCTCGGCCTTGTCAATCTTCGGCAGTGACCGGCGCGAGGACTTTCTCGCCTTGACCTGTGCGTTGCTTATCGCCCTTGGTGTTTACCTGCTGGTCTAAGATACGCAACCGTTTAACCAGAACTGGCCCGGCGGCAGGATATCCTGCCGCCGGGCTATTTTATCACTTTCACAAGAAAAACCACCCAATGCAGATAGCAAAAATCATTCTGGCAAGTCACGGCACTAAAGGTGCCATCGCCGCGGAGAACCACGCCCTTGATATGGCGAACGATTATGGAGCTAGCCTGCACCAGTTGCTCGTTGTTCCCGACTTCTGGAAAGGCATGATGGGCGATGACTGGCTCAACAATGCGGTTACGCAGATTCGTTTCGGTAAATATGTGGAAAATCAGCTAGCAGCTGAAACGGCTGAAGAGATCACCCGGGTGGAAGATATGGCAAAGTCTCGAGGGATTGCCTACAGCCACCACATCACCTTGGGCAAACCGGAAGAATGCCTCATTGATGCCTGCTCCAGCAATAGCTACGACATTGCCATTATCGGCTCGCCGCGCCCCAAAAACGTTTCCGGCTACCGCTCGCGAATGAAACTTGACCCGCTGACCCGCGCCTTAAATATCCGGCTGCTGATCATCCCGTATCCCAAGCCATGAGCAAAAATCAGGAATATGCAACCAAGGATCTCGCCCAGGTTACCGTCGAAACGTCCTTTGATGCCCCATTTCTTTTGGATTTTATCCGCGATATCGAGCGTATCTTCCGCATAAATTCGCTTATGGAATTCACACATTGGGAAAAGAAAGCCCCTTGCACCTACGCTATTGGCGGCAAAAATCTCAGCAATAACCGGTCGTTTGATACCACAATCTTCATCGAACCTTTTGAGAATGGCGTAAACGTACGCTATGGCGATGGAATTAAATCAGCAACACACATAACGCTTACTAAAAACGGAACCGGTCTGACCATTACCGATGATTACAGCAACCTGCCTGTGAGTGAACGGCAAAAACGCCTTGATGAGGTTGACAAAAGCATTGTCCAATGGGGACACGACATTCACCGCTATCTCAGGCAGACGAAGCGTTACGCATTCATCCCCGGTTGGCAGTGGTACATGCGCCGCGTCTGGCAACCAATGAAGCCCTCCAGCCGCCGTATCTGCGCCTTGCTGATTATGATAACCACTGCAGAATTCGTGGTGTTTCTTGCCGTATTCACCATCTTTTGGCTCGAACTCGACTACTTCCTTTAAGACTTACCAACAACATATCAGCTATGCCTAATTTGGACCTGTAGCGCCTCCTGCAACGGTAGCCGGTTGGTATGGCGATAGGGCCGCTATTTCCGGTTGGAACTCGCAAGCAGCTTTATGACAAAGGGTAAAGCCATAAAGGCACCGAGAAAAATGACTGCAAGCAAAATTCGGTCTGATTCATCGCGAACCATTTCACTGCCGAAATGAGCCAATAGAAAGCTTGCGGGTATAATGCCTGCCAAAGTGGCGATAGCGAACCGCCCGAATGTCAGAGGAGTCAATCCGGCTGCATAGCTGACAATGTCGAACGAGATAAAAGGCAGTAAACGACTGATAAATATTGTTGCCATGAGAACATTTTGCGACCCGGCATATCCCAGTTCAAATTTGTTGCCAAACCGGCGATGTATAACCTCATAGCCAAGGAATCGTGCAATGCTGAAAGCAGCAATAGCGCCAGCTTGCGAACCGATGACAACATAGAGTGTGCCCCATAAATGTCCGTAAATTGCCCCGGCTGCCAAGGCGATCGGGGCGCTGGGAATGGGGCTCACGAGAATTGCCAGTGTCATTGATCCGATTACGGCGGCCGGGCCCCAGCCTCCCAAACCGGTAAACCACTGGCGAAGCAAGGCACTGTCGGGCAAAACTGACAACAATCCAGTGTTGGGGACCCACCAGTTAACAGAGATTATGGCCACGGCGATTGCAATACCGCAAAGAATTTTGATGGTGGCTGTTACGCTCATGAATCCGTTTTTGGTTTTAAATAATAAAAATCATTTTCGTGGTCAGGCTACATCAATCCAGGTCATCATGCCACCGGCCTGATGTTCGATCATATGGCAGTGGAACAACCATTTGCCGGGATTGTCAGCCAGAAAAGCAAAGGATACTTTTTCGTCGGGATAAACCAGTTCTGTATCGCGCCAGACCCTTCCGGCAACAGACATGTTATTTCTGGTTACCACGGTGAAATGATGGCCGTGCAAATGCATTGCATGGGGAAAAGCGGTATCATTGATGATGTCTATCCTGACGGTTTCACCTTTTCTTACCTGCACAAGCGGTTTGTCCAAATCACCGGCAATGCCATTAAAAGCCCAAACCCTTTTCGCCTTAACCAGCTGCCGCCAGTCAAGCATCTTGCCGCCAAGCATGGCGCGATCCATGTTACCCATAGCACCGCCGATCATATTCAGGTCGACAGTTTTTGCCGCTTCCAGATTAAAGCCGCTATGTGGCATTGACACTGGCAGACCAGAAGGGCGGGTGAACACAGCAGGCGTTGCCAATTCGCCGGTTACATAGTTAATTGTAGCGATATCTATCTTCTGCCGGTCGGATACAAATTGAATCGGCGACTTTGTCCCGGACTTCAGCTTTGCATCAACAACCAGATCGACTCTTTGAGCCGGACCCAAAACAAGATCGCCTTTTTTCAATTTTCGCGGTGTTACAGGATGTCCGTCAAGGGCAATCAACCACGGATCATGATCCGCAATATTAAGCTTCATAATTCGAGAGTTGGCAACGTTTACAATCCGCAAGCGAAGCTGCTCACCTGTTGTTACATCAAATACAGGCCCCGGTTGCCCGTTCACTGTCAAAACATTACCGAGGCGACCACCGTGGGCCCAGTCATGCAACTCACCCATTGATTGCTCTTCAATGCTTCCATCTTTGGACAGTCGCCAATCATCAAGGACCAAATTCAGGTCACGATATTTTGATGCATCGGGCTCTTCCACAATCAACATGCCATACAATCCACGGGCCAGTTGTTCCCAGGATCTGTTATGGGTGTGGTACCAATAGGTTCCGGCATCGGGAGCTATGAATTCATACTCAAATGATTCTCCCGGCTTTACCGGTTCCTGAGTAAGCCCGGTTACGCCATCCATTGCGTTGTCAATACGAATGCCATGCCAGTGAATAGAGGTCGGTTGGTCAAGCTTATTGATTAACCGTACTTTGACTTTCTCACCCTGCTTAACCCGGATGACCGGTCCCGGGTTTGTGCCGTTATAAGCCCAAACCGGTGTTGCCGAACTGTCTTTCCCGAGTAACGATGCTGTTGTTTTTCCGGCTGTCAATACACGGTAACCATCTAACGACACCGGCACATCATCAGCAAAAACACTGACTGAAGGTGCAAATAGTGCAGCCGATGCGCCAAGTATAAAATGACGTCGGTTAAGAGGAAGCGAAATGGTTTTTTCTGTCAAATTACGACTCTTCAAAACTTAAAACCTTTCTGGAGAAAAATATATTGGCAACTCTTTATTTTTTACTGGACCCTCCAGCCGGTGGAGGGTCAATAGTTTTAACTATAAAGATGCCAGTGTTTCAGAAATGATGAAAGTTTAAATGAATGGATTTTAAAAATAAAATTATTACAGCTTTTGTTGCTGGAGCCATAGCGGTTTCCTATATATTTCAACCGGCAATGGCCGAAAACAAACAATTTTCACGTCCGGAAATTGAACTGATTATTCGCGACTATTTGCTAAAAAACCCGGAATTGCTCATTGAAATGTCCCGCCTGCTTGAAGCAAAACAAAAAGCGTTGACTAAAAACAATTTTAGTGATGCCGTAAAAAAACTCAATACCGAACTGGTAAGTGGTGATGGCGCGGCTGTTATGGGTAATCCTGATGGCAAGACCGTCATTATCGAATTTTCGGATTATAATTGCCCGTTTTGCAAACGCATGGCACCGATGGTTAAACAGGCAATAAAAGCAAATCCAGACCTCAAGTTTGTTTTACGAGAATTTCCTATTCTCGGTCCATCGTCAAGATATGCTTCAACAGCCGCGCTGGCAGCCAAAATGCAGGGAAAATATGAAGCAGCCCACTTTGTTCTTATCTCAACAAGGGGTCGTCTGACCGAAGTCAAGGTAAACAAGCTGCTGGAAGCAGCTGGCCTGGATATGGCAAAGTTGAAAAAGGATATGAAAAGCCCATCAATTAAAGCAGTAATTGCCCGAAATTTGGAAATTGGTCAGATGCTGGGTATCAATGGAACGCCGGCATTCATTGCAGCGGAAAAGCTGTTTCCGGGCGCCCTGACACCCGAGCAGTTTTCCGATATGGTACAGGTTGCAAAGCCATAAGTGCTCTAACATTGCAAAAATTTAACACTTATTTTTACTGGCGTTAACACAGTTTGGCCTAGTTTTCCAATATGATGTAGATGATTCGATGCCTGTGAACAAAATGAAAAGAACCGTGTGTCCAAATTCCTGTTAAAAATCAGTCAGCTTGTTGGTTTGGTGTTTTTTGTACTATGCGGCGCAATTACAATCTCATCAGGAGCAATAGCCCATACGGTAACTGACCAGTATGTCGGTTCCGGGGTTATGACGTTTGAGACAGCCGATGTGGTTGAAGCAACTGACGTTCAGACAAATCAAAAAAATACCGGGCAAACAGACACCGGATGTGAAAAGTCGTGTTCTTTTTCATGTCCGCCATCCACCTGCATGACTGGCATAATTTCCCACTTTGGTAGTTTTGTTACAGGCTCTGGGTATTCTTATCTGGTTCCCATCGCCTCTCTGCAAACAAATTATGCCTCGCTTGCAGTAGATTTTTTTCACCCACCCCGACTGTAAATTTCTGAAATAGCACGATTGTTTCCATCCTCTGTTTTGACAGGCTGGAAGTCTGTGCACAATTTTAACTCAGAATTTATTCTAGCCTGACTTGTTGATGTCAGGCTCTTCGGGACCATAAACATTATGAATATTGGCGAAGTCTCCAGGGCGAGCGGTCTGCCCATAAAAACCATCCGCTATTATGAAGATATGGGGCTGATAACGCCATATCGGCAGGAAAACGGTTACAGAGTTTTTAACGACCACAATCTTTACAAACTTAAGTTTTTACGCCGGTCACGCAGCCTTGGCTTTTCAGTTAAGGAGTGTTCGAAACTGTTGGAACTGTATGACGATCCTGATCGCACCAGTGCTCAGGTGAAAAACATCACACAACACCGGCTTTCTGATATCGAACGAAAAATCGAAAAACTTCAGGCTATCAGGTCTGCGCTCAAGCATCTGGTTGGATCATGCCGGGGTTCGGATGATCGCGAGTGTGCGATTTTAGACAGTCTTGCAAATGCTGAGTTGGTGCATTGAGTATGCGTGCACAAAAGGAAGATTGTTAAATGAACGTATTATCAAACCTGCCCAAATACATCGTTATGATCGTTCTGGCTGGCGGTATTTTTATTGTTTTTGGTAAAATAACAGGTGGCAGTGATAAAACCAGCGCGCTAGTGGTAAACGTTCCTGCACTTTCTGCGACGGCTCGCGAAGGTCAGCAATTGTTTGAGGCTAATTGCATGGCATGTCACGGCAAGAATGCAGCGGGCAGCGAGCAGGGCCCGCCATTCATTAACAATATCTACCGGCCAAACCATCATGCTGATCAAGCATTTGTTTTGGCCGCTCTGCGCGGCGTACGTTCGCATCACTGGCGGTTTGGCAACATGCCGTCGCAACCACAAGTCAACGAAACACAAATGCTCAAAATTGTGCGTTACGTCCGCGAGTTACAACGGGCAAACGGAATTAATTAAAAAAGGACAGACAATGAAACTCACTTCAAACAAACTAAAAATCGCCCTTGGTGCTGCACTGATCGCAGGTGTCAGCGGATATTCAATCAATGCCTTGGCGCATGGCGGTGCAACAGGTATCGTTAAGGAACGTATGGATTTGATGAGTAATATTGGCAAGGCTCAGAAAACTCTGGTCGCAATGTTTAGTGGTAAGGAACCTTACAATATTCAAAAGGTTCAACAGGCAGCCAAAGCAATCGAAAGCCATGCAGGTGATCGCATTTCCAAACTGTTTCCAGAAGGAAGTGCAAAAAAACCCAGTGAAGCTCTACCGGCAATTTGGGGAAACTGGTCAGAGTTCGAACACTTGTCACAAGAACTCGCTGTTTATGCGGGTGCGCTGGCTAAAAATGCCGGTAACAAAGGAGGCAATCACAACGCAGACAAAAAAGGTGGCATGATGGGCGGAGGCGCCATGATGGGCCAAAGCGGAACGGGCGGCGGCACCATGATGGGCGGCAGCACCATGATGGGCGGTTCTGGCACAAGCGTTGAAGCACAAGTAGAGATGTTGGCAACAATGCCTCCCATGGTTTCGTTTCAGCGTGTTGCCCAAACCTGCACCGCCTGCCACACCAAATTTCGCATGAAAAAGAAATAATGAAAAAGATATTTCTCGGCGCTACGCTGGTTGGCCTGTTAACAGGTGCCAGCGTGGCAACTTACCTTTTCTGGCCGATAGAAACCCAGGCAAGAGTTTTCAGCAATACGAAAGGAAATGTGCAGCGAGGTGCTTATCTTGCCCGTTCTTCAGGGTGTTTTGCCTGTCACACCGATGAAAAAACCAATGGCCCGGTGCTTGCCGGTGGCGGCCCGCTCAAAACACCATTCGGGACATTTTATGCGCCCAATATAACAACCCATCCTGAAGATGGTATCGGCAAGTGGTCCTTGGCTGACTTTTCAAACGCCCTGACCCATGGCAAAAGCCCGACGGGTGAAAACTATTACCCTGTCTTTCTGTATCCAAATTACACAAAGCTATCAAACCAGGATATTGCTGATATGTGGGCAGCATTCAAAACGGTTCCACCGGTTGCCAACAAGGTCCCCGAGCACGATTTGAAATTTCCGTTCCAGTACAGGTTCCTGTTGACCGCATGGAAAAGGTTGTTCTTTGAGCACAAAGTCTATGAACCCAACTTGAAAATGTCAAAAGAATGGAATCGCGGCGCATTTCTGGCAACCGGACCAGCCCATTGTGTGACGTGTCACTCACCGAAAAATCCTCTTGGCGGACTGGATTATGGTCATGAACTCAACGGCGATGAAAATGGTCCAAATGGAGAAAAAATACCTGCCATAACAGCGACAGCGCTAAGTAAAAATGGCTGGACAAAAAAAGACATCGTGTTTGCGCTCAAAACCGGCAGCAAGCCCGATGGCGATGCATTCGGCAGCAGTATGGGCGAAGTGGTTAGAGAAAGTACCCGTTTTCTTACGGACGCAGACCTTAACGCTATCGCTGAATACGTGATGTCTATCGAACACAAGGATGGAAGATCAATTGTCAAAAACCAGTAGTAATAAAAATTTGATGTTTGTGCTGGCTGCGGTTCTGCTGTTTGCAGGTGCCGTCGCCGGGGCTTTGTTCATGTTTTATCGCCCTGACAGCTCTGTTTCACTTATCCCTGATGATATTCAGACAGTGGCGCAAGGTCAAAACCTTTACAAAGCCAATTGTGCGTCATGTCATGGTGAAAAGCTTGAAGGCCAACCAAACTGGAAAAGTCGAAATAATGCCGGTTTAATGCCAGCACCTCCACACGACAAATCCGGCCATACATGGCACCATGCAGATGTCTTATTGTTTGAACTGACAAAATTTGGCCTCTCGAAAGTAGCCGGGGCCGATTATAAAAGTGACATGCCAGCATTCACCCAGACAATGACCGATCAAGAAATCATTGCTGTTCTTTCATATATCAAAAGCACCTGGCCTCTAAATATTCGCAAAAAACATGACCAAATCAACCAAGCTTATAAACAAAGGAATGAAAACTAATAAACCCGAAATCTCTGTCGATTGACCTTACAACAGTGCATTTCCAACCGGTCATGAATTTGCGCTTAAGGCAAAAAACCGCACTAGAAGCGTTTATGAGATGCTCAAGAAAAAGACTGTCCGATGTGCCAACAAGTATGCTTATTTCAATTGCTGAACAATCCGGCTTACTTCCTCAAATTTGCGAGTGGTCCTTTAAAGAGCAGCGATTAGACTATTCATGCATTTGTTGACTTCAGATGCATGCAAGCGCGCAATTTTGCCGGTTGGTGGCAATGGTTCTGTTGTGAAAAAATCAGGTAGCTCATCATCAGCTTCGGTAAAGCCAGCCTGATTGTTGAACAAGGCTTCCAGCTTCAATGTTTCAGTGCCGATTTTTTTCACAAATGCCAAATCAATATTGGCGCCCAGAGCATTATTTATGGCATCGACAATGAGTTGAAGGTGATCATCGGTCACACTGCGCCCGAAAATGCAAAGACCGAGAGAATCCGCGATGGCGCAATTAATCTGTATTCGAAGGCTCTCTTCACAAACTTCCATGATTGTTTTGTCGACGGTCTTGTAGGACGGCGCGTTACCGGTGGTATGGTCGGCGCCTTGCGCCGTTACCATCATCGATACACCGGTTACTTCAATTACCCGCGGATCATAGGCGCTGATGGCCTGTTTTTTTATGACTGGGACGCGTTTGACGCCATAGTGCTCACCAACACGGGCTGTGCCCTGGGCAAGAATTTTTCCGCGCTCATTGCCCTTTAAAATGTCAGCAAGACATTCACGCATAAAGTCCAGATCACCAAATTCTGCCTGCCCGGCCTCCATTAAAACAGCAATGGTAGCGCCCAGTTCAATGCTGTCCACACCAAGATCATTTGCTGTTTCATTTAATCGAGCCACATCATCAGGATCAGTCAGCCCACAATTGGTGCCTAGCAATCCAATTGTTTCATATTCCAAAGGTGAAACAAGCTCGTTGCCTTCATCATCCACATATACGTTGGAGCATTTTATCAGGCAGCCAGGCATGCAGGCATGGGAAATCTCACCACCTCTGGCACTATTTTGTTCGCGGATGAAATCGCCACCCAATTTAAACGTTTCATCACTGGAACCCGTGACTCTGCCCGCTGAAAAATTTCTTGTTGGCAAGCCGCCAATATAATTGGTCAGGTCAGCGACCATCGCCGTTCCGGTTGTGCTAAACGCTTCAATTGCTGGAGATTCATTCAGTTTTTTGCCATATTCCCTTACTTTACCCATGAACGGCTTTCGCTCATGGAGTGGCGGCATTTTGTGCTTGTCAATGACAATTGCCTTGACCTTTTTTGCCCCCATAACAGCACCGACCCCGCCTCGGGCAGAAAGCCTGGATGGCCGGTTGTCGGTATCTGAAAAAGCAATTCCTGCCAGCAGGCCGAGATATTCCCCAACCGGACCGCATAAAGCCAATGAAACTTTGTCGCCATAGACTTCATGCAGCAACCGGGCACAGTCAAAATTTCCAAGCCCCATATATGGTGTTGCATCTTCAAAGGTTATGGACCCTTCTTTGGGGATGCGAATAACAACCCAATCATCGGACGCCCCATGAAGGGTAAAACCGGCAATTTCCAGTTGCCCCATGGCAAAGGCAAACGTCCCGCCGCTATTGGCCTCCTTGATGCCACCTGTGAGTGGGCTTTTGCACCCGACGCTTAATCTGTTGCCATTTGAAAAATTAGTGCCGGCAAAGGGACCAGCAGAAAAGATCAACGGGTTTTGTGGTGAAAGCGGGTCAACGCCAGCAATATTTTCTTCCGTTAGTGTCTTTGCGATTAGATAGCGGCCTGCAGATGCAGTTTCTCTTGCTGTTAAATCTCTCGAATGGATAGATTTTGCACCCAGGTTTATATCGATATATTGTCGCATGTTTTTTCCAGACTCTATTTTTTATATGTATACAAACAATATGCTTCGTTGTAAATGTCTGGCAAAAGCCAAACAAGCTGTAGGTATACCCTCGGCAATGACAGCGCCATTAGCCAGCACAAGAATACGGGTACATAAGGACACTCTATGATATAGCCTTCGTGCCGGGCGTCAAACGGCCTTCGTCAGTTGCCACAAAACAAAAAAGCGGGGGTGATTTCTCACCCTCGCTCTAAAATCTCGTCTTTAATCAAGCCCAGCCTCAACTACACCCAGACGTGCTCCCGCAAGTATCACACTTCAGACAAGTACCATTCCTCACCATTGTGAAGTTTCCGCACTCGTTGCAGTTTTCGCCTTCATAGCCTTTCATCCGGGCTTCGGCCCGTTGTTCAGCTTTGGTGCGGATGGCCGGGCGTTCCAGAGTGACGGTTGTGGTTTCGGAATAACCGGTTTCCAGCGCGATGGCGACGTTGCCGGTATCAACCAATCCTGTTTCAACCAGTGCCTCGGTTACTTCAGCATGAAGTTCAGCCACCGGATTTGCGCTCATCTGACTTGTACCGCTCATCACAACGACATTTGATGGCATCCGTTGACGGTGGAAGCCGGGGGAGACCAGATGGGTTGCCGGGATCGAAGCCGGAGAGCCGGTGCTGCCACCACTTTCGCCATCCAGTTTGCCTTCACTAACCCCTTTGCCGAGCGCATCAAAAGCCGATTCTGCCGGTGATACATGGGCCAGGTCATCGCGGCCAAGATAGGATACGGCAAGTTCGCGGAAGACATAGTCAAGAATTGAAGTTGCATTCTTGATGGTATCATTGCCTTGCACACCACCCGCGGGTTCAAATCGGGTGAAGGTAAAGGCTTCGACATATTCTTCCAGCGGTACGCCATATTGCAGGCCGAGCGAAATGGCGATAGCAAAGTTGTTCATCATCGCCCGGAAAGCAGCACCTTCCTTGTGCATGTCGATGAAAATCTCACCAATGGTACCGTCTTCATACTCACCGGTGCGCAGATAAACCTTGTGGCCACCCACAACCGCTTTTTGCGTATAGCCTTTGCGGCGATGAGGCAGTTTTTCGCGCTCGCGCGTGGCGACCTCGACAACTCTTTCAACGATCCGCTCGGTGATTTTTTCAACCCGCTGGTTCATCGGCTGGGAAGCTGCCAGTTCTTCAACCACATCTTCCACGTCTTCATCATCATCAACCAGATTGGCCGATAGAGGCTGTGACAGTTTTGAACCATCACGATAAAGCGCATTGGCTTTCAGGCCAAGTTTCCATGACAATTGATAGGCTTCCAGACATTCTTCAACCGTTGCATCATTGGGCATGTTGACGGTTTTGGAAATCGCACCGGAAATAAACGGTTGCGCTGCAGCCATCATTTTTATGTGGCTTTCCACCGGCAGATAACGTTTGCCGATACGACCGCACGGATTGGCGCAATCAAACACCGGAATATGATCACAGGAAAGATGTGGCGCCCCTTCGAGGGTCATTGCACCACAAACGTGGGTGTTTGCCGCTTCGACTTGTTCCTTGCTGAAGCCAATGGCAGCCAGAAGGTCAAAACTCAGATCATCAAGTTGCTCATCTTCCAGCCCGAGGGTCTCTTTACAAAACGCCTCGCCGAGCGAGTATTTGTTAAAAACAAACTTGATGTCAAAAGCTGTTGCCAGACCTTGCTCAACCGCATTCAACTCGCGGCTGGTAAAGCCTTTTTCTTTCAGGCTTTCATGGTTGACACCGGGGGCACCGGACAGGGTGTTATGACCAACCGCGTAGCCAACAATCTCTTCGATTTGCTCAGTTTCATAGCCAAGCGTGCGAAGGGCTGATGGAACAGCACGGTTGATAATTTTGAAATAACCGCCACCGGCCAGTTTTTTAAATTTAACCAGTGCAAAGTCAGGCTCAATACCTGTCGTGTCACAATCCATCACCAAACCAATGGTGCCGGTGGGAGCGATGACCGAAACCTGTGCATTACGCAGCCCATGTTCCTCACCAAGTTTCACCGCCTTGTCCCACGCAGCACAAGCACGTTCCACCATGGACTTATCGGGAGTGTTGCCATGGTCAAGTGCCACCGGATCGATGCTCAACGCTTCATAGCCGACCGTTTTGCCGTGGGCTGCGCGCTGATGATTGCGCAAAACCCGCAAAACGTCCTTGCGGTTTTTCTTGAAACCGGGGAAGGGGCCAAGCTCCTTGGCCATTTCGGCTGATGTCGCGTAGGCAACACCGGTCATTATTGCCGTGATGGTCCCGCAAATTGCGCGACCTTCATCGGAATCGTAAGACAAGCCCTTGGTCATCAACAGCCCGCCAATATTGGCAAAGCCTAACCCAAGGGTGCGGAAGTCGTAAGAGAGTTTGGCGATTTCTTTTGACGGGAATTGCGCCATCAGCACAGAAATTTCCAGAACCATGGTCCACAAACGCACACCATGTTCAAACTCAGTGGTTTTGAAATTATCGGTTTTTGTGTCGTGGAACTGCAAAAGGTTCAAAGAGGCAAGATTACAGGCCGTGTCATCAAGGAACATGTATTCCGAACACGGGTTGGAAGCAACGATATCACCAGATGCCTTGCAGGTATGCCAGTCATTGATGGTGGTGTGGAACTGAATGCCCGGATCAGCACAAGACCAAGCAGCATTGCCGATTTTGTCCCACAGCTCACGCGCATTAACAGTTTTGGCCACACCGGGTGCAACCCGCCAGTTGAGATCCCAGCTTGAGCCTTTTTCAACAGCCCGCAAAAAGTCATCGGTAACGCGAATTGAGTTGTTTGAGTTTTGACCAGACACGGTCCGATAGGCTTCGCCATCCCAATCGGTGTCATAAGTGTCAAATTCAATATCTTTAAAGCCTTGCTTGGCGAACTGAATAACCCGGCGTGTCAGGTTGTCCGGCACCATTGCCTTGCGCGCTTCACGCACGGTGCGTTTGAGGGCAGGGTTCTTGTTAATTTCAAAACAATCATCGCCATCACCTTCACAATTTACACAAGCTTTAAGAACCGCTTTGAGGTGCAATTTGACGACTTTTGAACCGGTCACAAGAGCGGCTACTTTCTGTTCTTCTTTCACCTTCCAGTCGATGTATTTCTCAATATCAGGGTGGTCAATATCAATCACCACCATCTTGGCCGCCCGACGCGTTGTGCCACCAGATTTAATCGCACCGGCAGCCCGGTCACCAATTTTCAGGAACGACATTAAGCCAGATGATTTGCCACCACCCGACAAAGGCTCATTCTCACCCCTGATATTGGAAAAGTTCGAACCCGTGCCCGAACCATATTTGAACAACCGCGCTTCACGCACCCAAAGGTCCATGATGCCGCCTTCATTGACCAGGTCATCAGCTACAGACTGAATGAAACAGGCATGAGGTTGGGGGTGCTCATATGAGGTTTTGGACTTGGTCAGCTTGCCGGTGGCATAGTCGACATAATGGTGGCCCTGACTTGGTCCATCGATGCCATAAGCCCAATGCAGGCCGGTGTTGAACCATTGTGGAGAGTTTGGAGCACATTTTTGGGTGGCCAGCATAAAGCACAGCTCGTCATAAAACGCCCGGGCATCTTCTTCGCTGTCGAAGTAATTGCCCTTCCAGCCCCAATAGGTCCAGGTGCCAGCCAGCCGCGAGAAAACCTGTTTGGCAGACATTTCAGAGGAATAACGTTCATCTTCATCAAACTGGGCCAGCGCCTCGCAGTCTTCGACCGAACGCCAGAGCCAAGAGGGGATAGAGGTTTCTTCAACCTTTTTCAGCGCTTGCGGGACGCCTGCCTTGCGGAAATATTTCTGGGCCAGAATGTCACTGGCAACCTGTGAGAAATCTGCCGGAACCTCAATGTTTTCCAGCCGGAAAACAATCGACCCGTCCGGGTTCTTGATTTCGCTTGTTGCCGTGCGAAATTCAATGTTTGCATACGGGCTTTGGCCCTCTGTGGTATAAAGGCGCTCTATGCGCATAGTTCGTCCCCTTCATTCGCCTGAACGGCGTTCGTTAAATAGCTTTTGTTTACCTTCGGGCTCTCAACCAACCCGAAACCTGATATTTCAGCCCGTTTACGAGCCTTGATCTTATTTTTTTTCGCAGCAAAGAAATTGCCGCCGCACTCACCCACAAACTCCGCTTCTTCTGAGTTTGATCAGAAGAAAAAAGACACTTTTACCCCGTTCGGAAAACCTGCATCGGTCTGTCCGCGAACATTTTTTTTATTTGAATATGACCATCGCCAAGTAATTATTCAGCTTTAACATGAGCTGCCATTACCCCTTAGCCATGAATGAGACTGTAGTGCATTTTGGGCACTCCCGTCAACAATTAGTGTGTTAATGAAAGGTAAACACAAGATATAGTGTTTGGCTGTTGACAGTTTGTGGATAATAAGAATTTTGCCCCGATTCGCCGCGCCAGCATAGCGATTCTTGCCAATCCTGCAAAACCAGTCATTGGCGTTTGGCTGCTTAAAGGTGGTTAACACTAGCCCGTGACGCGTTTGAAAATAAAAAAAATAATTTTTTTACCCGGAAAAATTCACACCCTGTAGGTGCATTCCGCGGGAACATGCAATTTTTGTTTGTGAAAATGCCGCACGAATCGAAAAAATTCCAGTGTTTCGACGTTTAATACTGATTCTTAAGCGCGGCCCGAAAAACGCTGGACCTTTCCGGCAACCTGCGCCATATTCGCGCCACAAGAAAAGACTCGAAAAACACGAGATAGAATTAGCGGAAAAGCTTATGTGGAACTTCATCAAGCAATTGTTTATCTGGTGGGACGGCCAAACACTGGGCACCCGCTTTTTTACATGGCGCAAAGGAATATCGGTTGGCAAAGACGAAGCCGGTCATGAGTATTTTCAAACCAAAGACGGCAAACGTCGCTGGATGATTTTCAATGGTCCGACCGAAGGGTCAGCGGTTCCTCCCGGCTGGCACGGCTGGATGCACCATCGTGTTGATACCCCGCCAACAGAGCAGTCCTATACCGCTCACGTGTGGGAAGCAGCGCATGTTCCCAACCAGACCGGCACGGCGCAAGCCTACCGCCCACCGGGAAGCATCCTGTCAACCAACCCGAAACCGGTAGCCAAACCCGACTATGAGGCATGGACGCCTGAATAGCATCCGCACGGGCGGCACCCTTTGCAATGGGTTTGCCATTTAAGTGACACAAAAAATCTATTATGATCGCCCGGAATTGATTCTCGTTATTCAGGTGGACATATCAAATGAAAAGCAATGTGGTTGAAACAGCTGTTGGTGCACTGGTTATTGCCATTGCGGCAGGTTTTTTCTTGTATGTGTATAACACAACCGATTTGGGACGAGGCTCAAACGGTTACCGGATCAATGCAGAGTTTGAGAATATAGAGGGCATATCCGTAGGCTCTGATATTCGCATGGCCGGTATAAAAATCGGTACCGTGGTTCAACAAAAGCTTGACCCCACAACGTTTCAGGCAATTGTGACCATGTCGGTTGCCAATTTTGTCAAACTGCCTGATGACACCACCGCAAAGGTGACATCAGAAGGATTGCTGGGCTCAAAGTTCATTACTCTGGAAATAGGGGGCAGCGAGGAAATACTCAAGGATGGCGATTCCCTGACCCACACCCAAAGTGCTCTTGATATCTGGGCCCTGATTAACGAGTTCATGTTCTCGGATAAAGACAAAAAGAGCAAGTAATGACCCGTTTGCCCAGCCGACAACAAACCTGGAATGCTGATACATATGATAATCACGCCCGGTTTGTCTCTGACATGGCCGGCGCTGTAGTTGACTGGCTGGACCCTAAACCAACCGAAATGATCCTTGATCTTGGTTGCGGTGACGGCGATTTGACAGCCCAATTGGTTAAAGTAGGTGCGCAGGTGACCGGCGTTGATGCCAGCAAAGATTTGCTGGAAGCTGCAAAAAAGCTTGGCCTTGATGTTCATCTAATGGATGGCGAAGCGCTGGAGTTTGAAAATCAGTTTGATGCGGTCTTCACAAATGCCGCCTTGCACTGGATGACCAATTCGGGTGCAGTAATAGAGGGGGTCCACCGGGCATTGAAATCGGGCGGTCGTTTTGTTGGTGAATTTGGCGGCCACGGCAATGTCGCTGCCATTGTTACGGCGATGCGTGCTGTTGGTGAGCGTCGCGGTGGTGATGTAGCTCTGGCCGGGCCATGGTTTTTTCCGTCACCGGCAGTTTATGCTCAAATGCTTGAAGAAAACGGCTTTGAGGTCAAGCGCATCGGATTGTTCCCGCGCCCGACCCCTTTGAAAACCGGTATGAAAGAATGGCTGAAACTTTTCCGAAAACCATTTTTTGAACAATTTTCTGATCAAAGTGACGCCGTGCTTGAAGAGGTCGAAGCTCTTTTGGCACCAAGCCTTAAAGATGCACAAGGATACTGGACGGCAGATTATGTACGTCTGCGGTTTGAAGCGACAAAACAATGAACAGAATTTTTACCGCTATAATCGTTTTTATTACACTAATGACAGTCTCATCATTCGCAGGTCCGGTGCAGAATCCGATTGCGATTTTTGCCGGCCTTGACAAAATCACCGGCACCATCACCACTTTTGAAATCAATATCGGTGAAACAAAACGTTTCGGCTCTCTCTATATCCGTCCGCGCATTTGCAATACCAGGCCGATTACCGAAGAGCCCAAAACCACGTCCTTTATTGAAATCGATGATAACCTTCTCGATGGCACGCTCAAACGGGTCTTTACCGGCTGGATGCTGGCCCAAAGTCCTGGCCTCAATGCCGTCGAGCACCCGGTCTACGACATCTGGCTCACTGGCTGCCGTGACCCCAAAGCGCCGAAACATGATCTCAGTGATGTGCCGCCACCCACAGAACCTGCGGAAGAGAAAAAACCAGAGACTGAAAATTAAAGCATGTCTCCCAAAAGTGGGCACCGGTTTTGGGAGACATGCGTAAAAACAAAGACTTAAAGCATGTCACATGAATCTCAAAAAAGGAGCCATGCTTTAGTCTGGCTCCTCATCGGTCCAGACCGACGCCTTTAAACCGTGAACGGACAGTAAAGGCAGCACCAACGTCAAGCAGCGGGCGAGGGGGCATCCATGAACCCGGCGCCGATGCCAGACAATCGCTGATCAAGTCCGATTGCCCGCCATTGGCGTAGTCGGCAAGGGCAGTGCCAAAGGCGGTGCCGCGACTAACGCCCGAACCATTATAGCCACCGGCCAGATAGATGTTGTCGTGCTGGCGTCCGAAAAAGTTGGTGCCATTGCGACTGATACCTTCGACCCCGGACCAGGCAAATTCAAACGGCACGTCGGCCAGTTGGGGAAAGCGGCGCTCAAAACTCTCGCGGTGAATGGCTTGCCGGTCGGCCAATTGCTTGTCAGACAGCAAGGCCCCGCCGTGATACTCAGCCGTATTGCGCAGACACAACCGCCCGTCTGCCGTTAATCGTACCGTCGCCCCACCGCCATGCAAGGACAACACGCCCCATTCGGATAAATTGCCCAGACTGGCCAGTTCCGGTCCGGTCAATATCCGGGTAAAACTGCCTGCCAAAGTACTGCCGATCAGATAACGGGCCAGAAAACCAATTTTCCCGGCTTCATAATTGGTTGCCAAAAACAGCTTGTCAGTCCGCACTTGGCCATTCTCAAGGGCAAGGGTCAGCGGTGCACCTTCAACTATGCCCAGCACTGGTGTTTGCTCACACAGTTTGACGTTGTCAGGCAAACTGTCAGCCAGCCCCCGCACCAAAGCAGCTGGTTGCAGCAACGCGCCGTCATGAACATGAACACCGCGTTGGTAAGTATTGGTACCAAGCCGCTCTCTCAAAGCTTGCTGGTCAAGCCGCGTATGGGCAATGTTCATCGCCTCCAGATAATGCACAAATTGCTCACATTCTTTCATCGACAGCTTATCGGCTGCCGTATGATGAAATCCGCAATCATTCCACTGGCAGGCGATGTCATTTTCGCTGACCTGTGCCCGCAACAAATCAAGCCCGGCCTGATTGATCCGGTTAATCCGCTGGTAATTCGGCATCTCGCTGGCTTTGAAACCGCCACCAAACTGACTGACCGCAACGGCGTAACCTGAATTACGCCCAGAAGCACCTTGCCCGACAAGTCGTGCATCAAGCAGCAATATTTCATCGTCTGGATGAAGGTCGGCCAGCCGCCGCGCACAGGCCAGCCCGGTAACCCCGGCCCCGATCACAATAAATGACACTCGGTGCGTCCCGCTCAGCGTCGGTGAGGGCAGGCGTTCGGGCAGAAATTCGGCCCAGCCATGTCGGTCGGTGGCAAAGTCATCACGGCTTAATTTCATGGAAAACGTTCGCTTTTGTTGGCAGTTCGGTATCATATCACTATGACGACCATGTTAGGGGTTCTCAATGATTGATCCAACCCTCCTTATAATCTTTATTCCTGCAGCACTGGCTTTAAACCTCACGCCCGGCAGCGACATGCTTTTCTGCCTCGGGCAGGGGGTGAAATCTGGCCCTTATGCCGGTTTTGCAGCAAGCCTTGGCATAGCAACCGGCGGATTGATCCATTCTGTCTTGGCAGCTTTCGGCCTGGCGGCACTCCTTGCCGCCTATCCGTTGGCTTTCGAGCTGATCCGTTGGGCTGGTGTTGCCTATCTGACATGGCTGGCAATCGAAGCCTTTCGCAATACTGATCTTGCTAAACCGGCAACTCACATCAAGGGTGTCAGCGCCTATACGGCTTGGCGCAATGGCACTTTTGTGAATCTCTTTAATCCAAAAGTGGCAATTTTCATGCTGGCTTTTGTCCCCCAGTTTGTTGATCCAGCACGGAGTTCCACCATCATCCAATTTTTGATTTTCGGCATGATTTTGAATATTGGCGGCACCATTATCAATGGGCTGGTCGGTGTGTTTGCCGGTTCGATTGGCAGCGTTTTGACCGCCAACCAAAAGATCGCCAACATCACCCGCATGTTGAGTGCCAGTGTATTCCTGGGGTTGGCCGCAAATCTGGCTTTCAGTCGCCGATAATACGAAAACTATTTCCGGCGCCGCGCAAGCCAGCCATCCAGTGACCAATAATCCCTTTCGCGCAACAACCACAAGGCTGCAAACCCGGCCAACGCCGCCAGCGCAATGGCCTGATTGCGGTTAGTTGGAAAACCACTCTTGATGACGAATGGAGCAATGAGGTTGGGAAAAATAACCGCGATGGTCACCGCATGCATGGCAAACCCCAATCCATAACTGATAGTGCGCCAAAACCCGGCAGCAATCGCCAGACAAATAACAATCTGTAAACCGCCCATCACATAGGGCAGGGTGGAGCCTATATCGATGCCATGAAAATACCCCCACAGTTTCTTATACTGCTCTGGTGCCAAAATCTTGTTGACCGCCCAGACGAACAAAAACCACGCTAGCCCAAGCCGCAAAATCACCATACCGAGAGATTCCTGCCAGCGCGGCGGGGGCATATCGATATTCATCACCATTTGTCCTTGTGTTTTCTTGTGGTCAAATGGTCAGATTTTAGCCTGCAAGGTCAATTCATATGTGATCAATCATGTGTTACTGGCAGCCAAAGTGGGCGCTGAAAACCTAACGATCTTTCTAGCTCAATCCGACTTCGCCAGTCGCAACACTTCCTCGGGTTCACCATCCCGCTCAAAAGCATCAAACTCCGCATCCACCCCAAGCGCCGGTTCCAGCATGAGATGGTATTCATTGCGCGAAACCGTGGCCAGGCCGAATTGGGTCAGGTGATCATTGGTGAATTGGGCATCTAGCAGGGCAAAGCCACCAGCTTTCAGGCGGGCAACGAGATGGACAAGTGCAACTTTTGAAGCATCGGTTTTGAGCGAAAACATGCTTTCACCAAAGAACGCTGCGCCAATGCGAATGCCGTACAGGCCACCGACCAGTTCATCGTCCTGCCAGCACTCGACACTGTGCCCGCACCCCATTTTGTGAAGCTGTTTATAAAGGGTGATAATTCGACTGTTTATCCAGGTCGAGGGGCGAGTGTCAGTCTCGGTCGAGCAAAGCTGCATGACTTGCTCAAAGGCGCTATCGACACGAATTTCAAAATCCTGTTTACGAACTTTCTTGGCCAGTGAGCGCGGCACGTGAAAGCCGCTTAGAGGCAGGATGCCGCGCTCTTCCGGTTCAACCCAGTAAAGTGAATTGTCGCCAGCATCCTCGGCCATCGGGAAAATCCCGGCAGCATAAGCCCGTAACAAAATTTGCGGGGTGATTGTACTTGACATTAGAACCCAACTTTTTTTACCCGCCTCCGGATAAACCTAAACTCAATGCCAGCCGAGATATTTCTCAAGCCAGTGGATATCATAATCACCATCCATGATATCTTTTTCGGCCAACAAGTCCTGAAACAGCGGAATGGTGGTCTCCACCCCTTCAATCACATATTCGCCCAAGGCCCGGCGAAGGCGCATCAGGCATTCGTTGCGCGATTTGCCGAATACGATCAATTTGCCGATCAAGCTGTCATAATAGGGTGGGATTCTGTAGCCCGAATAAATCCCTGAATCGACTCGCACACCCAGACCGCCGGGGACGTGTACGTTTTCAACCAAACCGGGCGAGGGCATAAAGGTTCTGGGGTTTTCGGCATTGATCCGGCATTCAATCGCATGACCGTTAAACTGCACATCATCTTGCGTATAACCAAGTTTTGCCCCGGCTGCGATGCGAATTTGCTCCTGCACCAGATCAATCCCGGTAATCATTTCGGTTACCGGATGCTCAACCTGCAAACGGGTGTTCATTTCAATGAAATAGAACTCGCCATTTTCATACAAAAATTCAATCGTCCCGGCACCGGAATAATTCATGTCCGCAATGGCTTTAGCGCAGGTGTTGCCGATTTTTTCACGCTGGCTGTCGTTCAGGGCCGGTGAGCGAGCCTCTTCCCAAACCTTCTGGTGCCGCCGTTGCAGCGAACAATCACGCTCGCCCAGATGAACACCGCCTCCCTGACCATCGCCTAAAACCTGCACTTCAATATGGCGCGGCTTACCAAGGAATTTTTCGATATATACTGACCCGTCGCCAAAAGCTGCTTTGGCTTCAGTCTGGGTTGTTTGCAAAGACACAGCCATGTCCTGAGAGTTTTTGACAACCCGCATACCGCGTCCACCACCACCGGCGGCGGCTTTAATAATGACCGGATAGCCAATTTCATTAGCAATGCGGATCGCCTCAGCAGGGTCTTCAACCGCGCCGGGTGAACCGGGCACCACTGGAATACCCAAAGCTTCGACGGTTTGTTTGGCTGCAATTTTATCGCCCATGGTGCGAATATGATCACCGCTCGGGCCGATAAAGGTAATGTTGTGCTCTTTCAAAATATCCGAGAACTGGGCATTTTCAGAAAGAAAGCCATAACCGGGATGAACCGCATCAGCACCGGTAATTTCACAGGCCGACAAAATTGCCGGTATGCTTAAATAGGAATCGGCAGCCGCCGGTGGACCGATACAAACACTTTCATCGGCCAGCAAAACGTGCATGGCAGTTTCATCAGCGGTTGAATGAACCGCAACAGTTGCAATGCCAAGCTCGCGGCAGGCGCGCAACACCCGCAGGGCAATTTCACCCCTATTGGCTATGAGAACCTTGTCAAACATTCTACTCGATCACCACCAGAGGTTCGTCAAATTCCACCGGCTGGCCGTCTTCAACCAGAATTTCCGTAATCTTGCCAGCTTTTGGTGCCGGAATTTGGTTCATGGTTTTCATCGCCTCAACAATCAGCAGGGAATCACCTTGGGCTACTGTCTTGCCAACCGAAATAAAGTTTGCCGCGCCCGGCGCCGGAGCCAGATAAACCGTGCCAACCATCGGAGATTTCACCGCATCAACAGGTTTGGCAGGTTCCTCCTTGGCTGGTGCCGCAGCGACCGGTGCGCCAGCGGCTGGAACGGTTGCTGCAACCATTGTGCCGCCCTTTGCCACCCGGACCCTGATATCGTTTTGCTCGATCTCGATTTCTGTTAGCCCGGTTTCGTCAAGCAGCTCAGCCAGTTCGCGGAGCATCTCTTTATCTATTTTTGTTTTGGCCATTTTTCTTTCACTCAAATTAGTTTTGCGGCAGCATCAAGCGCCAATTCATACCCTTGCGCCCCAAAGCCGCAAATCACACCCTGCGCCACCGGAGATACAAAGCTCTTGTGGCGAAATTCTTCCCGTTTGTAAACATTTGAAAGGTGCACTTCAATAATAGGAACATCGGCCATCCGCAAGGCATCATGCAAGGCAACCGATGTGTGGGTGTAAGCTGCCGCATTCAGAATGATCGCACAAGCGCCCTGACGGGCTTCCTGCACATGGTTGACCAACTCGCCTTCGTCATTGGTTTGGCGAAAATCAACTATCATTCCCAGCGTCTTTGCCTTGTCGTTACACAGATCTGCAATATCATCCAGCGTCTGCGAGCCATAAACATCGGTCTCGCGCGTGCCGAGCATATTTAGATTTGGTCCATTAAGTATGAAAACCGGTTTGGTCATAAAGCACTCCCTCAGACTCATCTTATATACGCGTCTAAAGCACCTTTTGGAAGGGGATAGCCAAGGGAACGCAACTTTTTACAAACTTAACAGACCGCTGCGCAACCGCCTTCTTTACGAACCTTTGAAATTGCATCGGCCAGTTGTTCAAAGCCAATGGCGCCCGGAAAAATGTTGTCAGCAATAATAAAGGCCGGTGTTCCGTTGATATTCAAAGCCCGGGCAACAGCGTGGTTGCGCTGAATGATCGTCGTGACTTCATCTGACTCCATATCTTTTTTCAATTTGTCAATATCAAGGCCAACTTTTTTGGCAACCTGAAATACACCCGCCTCATTTACTGAACCGCGTTTCTTTAACAGCTCTAAATGAAATTCCCAATATTTTCCCTGGGCCCGTGAGGCAATTGCGGCCCGCGCAGCTGCCATTGATCCGGGGCCAAGAATAGGGAACTCCTTGATGACAATTTTCAGTTTTTTGTCTGTTTCAACAAGTTTGAGAATATCGGGCAACGAGCGTTTGCAAAAACCGCAATTATAATCAAAAAGTTCAACCAATGTGACATCGCCCACCGGGTTGCCGATAATCAGATCACCATCGGCCCGAAAGATATCGGCAGCCATTTCCTTGATGGCGGTTTTTGCACCGGCGGCCTTGGCCAGAGCTTCCTTGCGCTCCAGTGCCCGAAAGGCATCGCGTAAAACTTCCGGGTTCTCCATCAAATATTCGCGAACAATCTCACCCATTTCCTTGCGCTGGCTATCGTTAAATTCAGCCGCAAGAACACTTGCAGGAAGTAGCAGGGCGATGAGCATGGCGACTGCGGTTCCAGCAGATTTAAAATGAGAGATCATTAGATATATTCCTTGAACTTAATATGATTTTTAAAGTGATACGATTTTCCACATCATGCGGCAATCATTTTCGGGCGGCAAAGTTCACAATATCTTTAGCGCGCTGCCAGGCCGGTGTGCCACGCTTCAACCGCTTTTTGGCATTTTTGGCTTTTTGTCCGGCCAATTGCTTGTCGCCGCGAAGAAGCGCAGATTCAGCTGTTTCCAGTTCTGCCCGGGCAATATTGCCACGGATGCCATAGGCGCGAGCCATCAGAAAATGCAAATCAGGCGAATCGTTTTCGCGCCGCTTTGCCTTGTTTAAAACAGCCAGCGCGGTTTTGGCATTGGCTTTGCCACCGGCACCAAGATAGGCGCGGGCCAGCAACATGCCAATCAGGCCATTGTTTGAGGTTTTTTTAACCGCAATTTTAAGCGGCTTAATAGCCTCGCGCGGGCGACCGGACTCCAGCAACGCCTGTCCTTTCAATTCCCAAAAATACGGGTTTTGCGGAATGTTTTTGATCAGGCTGTCTATAAGCGGCAGGGCATTTTTGATATCACCAGTCCGAAAGCTGACAATCGCTCGAGCATAGCGCGATGGCATGGAATTATTGCTTTTGGGATATTTTCTGAAAACCACCCGCGGCGAAGACAAGAAACCGGCAAGCTTGGCCTGCATCAAATGGTGGCGAAGCAGCAGAACACCAGGGTCTTTTTTCTTGAAATGCTTGCTCTTTTTGACAAGGCGCTCGAGATTGCGAATACGCTCAAACGGCATCGGGTGGCTTTGCGTATAGGGATTGGTCCGGCGCAGAGAGCCAAGCGACTGGCTGGCCAGCTTGTGAAACAGATCAAGCATACCAACGCCTGACTGGCCGGTTTTGGATAAATAGCGGATCGCGGCTTGGTCAGCGGCAGATTCCTGAGCCCGGACATATGAAAGAACGTGGCGCCGAGCCAGGCTTTGACCACCCGCTATTGTTGCCTGTCCAACTTGCCCGGCGCCTCTGGTATTGGTTGCCGCGCCGCCCACTGCGACGGCAGCGCCAAGCAACATCGAGATAATTGCCAGATTGGAAGCTTTTTCTAATTGCGTGCCCAGTCGGGCCAAATGCGCCCCGGAAATGTGTCCGGTTTCATGGGCCAGCACGCCGATAACTTCATTTGGTGTTGCCGCTTGTTGCAGCAGTCCCGTATGAATGAAAATCCGCTGTCCACCGGCAACAAATGCGTTGATACTTGACTGGTTGATCAGATAGACTTTCACAGACCGTGGGTTCAGCCCGGCCGCCCGAAAAATTGGCTTGGTATAAATCCGCATTAAACCTTCAATTTCGGCATCGCGGATAAGCGGCAGCCCCTTTGCATAGCTTTGTGGGATGGCCAATGAACTTGCCAGCAGGCAGATAGCACAAATCAGCGATATCAGGCGCTTAAAAATCTGTCGGACTTCAAGAAGTTTCATGGCTGCATACTTTACGGTTAAATGCGGCAAGACTTAGACTTTCATGTGATGCCTGACCGTGGTAACAGGGCGCAGGTGAAATTTCCAATCAATTTCAAATTTACTTCATTTTCGGGCAGGATAAAGCGTTGAAAACATCAAAGCGGGCAGAGGCTGTTCAACCTTTTCTGGTCATGGATATGATGCGCGAGGCCTCCCGACTTGAGCGGTCCGGCATCGACATTGTTCATATGGAAGTCGGCCAGCCATCAGGTGGCCCGGCCCGTAAGGTTATTGAGGCAGCACAGGCGGCTTTGAAAACTGAACGGTTGGGTTATGTCGATGCATTGGGCATACCGCCTTTGCGAGAGCGTATTGCCCGGCACTACAAGGAAACCTATGATGTGGAGGTGTCACCGGAACGGGTGATTGTCACAACCGGATCATCGGCAGCTTTTCTGCTGGCCTTTACCGCCTGTTTTGACCGCGGCCAAAAGGTCGGACTGGCAACGCCGGGCTATCCTGCTTATCGCAATATCCTAAAAGCCACTGACCTTGACGTGGTTGATATTCCCACCAGTGCTGAAAACCGTTGGGCACCCACTGTTGAGGACGTAAAGGGTAGGGGACTGGATGGTCTGCTGGTTGCCAGTCCGGCCAACCCGACCGGCACCATGTTGCCGCCAAAAGACCTGGCCGCATTGGTGACTGCCAGCAGGGACGCGGGCGTCCGGTTTATTTCCGATGAAATCTATCATGAGCTAACCTGGGGCGTGCCGCAGGCGACCGCTCTGCAATTTGACCAGGACGCAATTATCATCAATTCGTTTTCGAAATACTATTGCATGACCGGCTGGCGGGTCGGTTGGATGGTGGTGCCGGAAAGTCTCATCCGCCCGCTCGAATGCCTGTCACAAAACCTCTACATTTCAACCCCGGCCATCTCGCAATATGCCGCGTTAGCCGCCTTTGGTGCCCGTGAGGAACTGGATCAGCGAAAAGCTGTCTACGCCACTAACCGCGAATACCTGATGACCGAATTACCGCGCATTGGCATAGACAAATTCACCCCCGTTGACGGTGCCTTCTACATCTACGCTGATGTTTCAAAGTACACCAATGACAGCCTTGATTTCACCACCCGCATGCTCAAACAGGCCGGTGTGGCCACAACAACTGGCCTGGACTTTGACCCCTATGAAGGCCATCGCCACATAAGAATGTCCTTTGCCGGTTCTCTTGCCGAGATGAAAGAGGCCGTTAAGCGGCTGGGAGCGTGGCTGTAAAACGCCAGTCAGCCCTTAATCTATATCACTCACCTCACCAGCCCCGCCCTCAATCTGGGCTGCTAATGAAGCTTCGATGAACGGGTCAAGGTCACCATCAAGTACTGCTGCCGGGTTGCTGCTTTCGTGGCCGGTGCGCAAGTCTTTGACCATTTGATAGGGTTGCAACACGTAGGAGCGGATTTGATGACCCCAACCAATTTCAGTTTTGTTGGCTTCGGTCGCATCGGCCTCGGCCTGGCGTTCCTGCAGTTCTTTTTCATACAACCGGGCCCGCAGCATATCCCACGCCGTGGCGCGGTTTTTGTGTTGTGAGCGTTGTGATTGGCATTGCACCACAATGCCGGTCGGCTTGTGGGTTATGCGCACCGCACTGTCTGTGGTGTTTACGTGCTGACCACCGGCACCAGAAGCCCGGTAAGTATCAATCCGGCAGTCGCTTTCGTTAATATCAATATCGATGTTTTCATCAATAACCGGATAGACCCAGGCCGATGAAAAAGACGTATGACGGCGGGCGTTTGAATCATAGGGCGAAATCCGCACCAACCGGTGTACGCCTGCTTCGGTTTTGAGCCAGCCATAAGCATTATGGCCGGAAATTTTGAGGGTGCAGGACTTGATGCCAGCTTCTTCACCGGCTTGTTCTTCCATCACTTCGACCTTGAACCCACGCTTGTCAGCCCAGCGCATATACATCCGGGTCAACATCTGGGCCCAGTCCTGACTCTCGGTACCACCGGCACCGGAGTGGATTTCAATAAAGGTATCATTGCTGTCAGCCTCACCCGACAACAACGTCTCAAGGGCGCGCGCCTCAACATCGGGTTGCAAGGCCAAAATGGCGGCTTCTGCTTCGGCGATGATTTCCTCATCATCTTCAAGCTCGCCCATTTCGATCAGCTCGGCATTATCCGATATGGTTTGCTCAATATGCAACACCGCCTTGATGCGTTCATCAAGATCACCGCGCTCACGCATAACCCGTTGGGCTTCTTCGGTATTGTTCCAGAGACCAGGATCTTCGGACCGGGCATTCAGCTCTTCGAGTTTTCGTAGGGACGCATCCCAGTCAAAGATGCCTCCTCAGCAGGCCAACCGACTGCTTCATTTCGTCAATGACGTTTTTAATTTCTGCGCGCATGGCAATTCGAATCCTTCAAAGAATAAATTTGTTACATGCTTAAAGCATATTATGATTAGACGAAAGCGCTCTATATCAGTAATGCTGTTGCAATAATTGAAAATTATCAAAAACAGGGCACAAGTGCCCCGGCGCTAATGCGCCGCGCTCACGCAGGCCCGAGCGTAGCGAGGATACGCCGTGAGTGAAACAAATCTAGGATGCGCCGCATTCTAGTAAAGCCCGCCAGTGCCTGTCGTCAAGCCACCTTCAATCACTGCCGCTTCACCGCTTTGTGGAATGGCATCACCAGAGATCAGGATGGTTTTTTCCGGTGGTTCTTCGCCCGGCTTGAAAGCCTCCAGAATAACGTTCTTGTCGCCATAGGCAGCCCGTGTTCCCGATTTGGAATTAATTGGAATCAGCTGGATTCCGGCCGGAACCCGGAACGGTGTCGCCGGTTTTCCTTTAAGGGCTAATTGCATGAAATGGCGCACAATAGGTGCTGCCAGATGACCACCGGTTGCCCCTTTGCCCATTGGCCGGGGCCGGTCGTAGCCAACATAAACCCCGACCACCAGATCAGGTGTGTAGCCGATGAACCATGCATCGCGGGAATCATTGGTGGTGCCAGTTTTACCCGCAACCGGTTTGCCGAGTTTTTTCAGCTCTTTTGCTGTGCCGCGCTGCACCACACCTTCCATCATCGAGGTGATCTGATAGGCGGTGAACTCGTTGATGATCTGCTCGCGGTTATCAAGAAACTCCGGTTCAGCCTGATTTTCCCATTTTTCAGCTTTACAGCCAAGACACTCGCGCTTGTCGTGCCTGAAAACAGTGCGGCCATAACGGTCTTGTATCCGGTCAATCAGCGTTGCGTGTATTTTCTTACCGCCGTTGGCAAACATTGAAAAGGCCGTCACCATGCGCATCAAGGTTGTCTCACCTGCACCCAGTGACATGGCCAGAACCCGTGGCATTTTGGTGTAAATCCCAACCCGCTCGGTCATTTCTTTAAACTTGCCGATACCCATGTCATCAGCCAGACGAACCGTCATCACATTTCGTGATTGCTCTATACCGGTGCGCAGCGTTGAGGCGCCATAATATTTGCCGGTGTAGTTTTTGGGTGTCCAGGTTTCGCCTCTTTGCAACTTGTAGCTGATTTTCTCATCAATAATCACCGAAGCAGGACTATAGCCATTGTCCAATGCTGTGGCATAAACAAAAGGTTTGATTGAAGAACCTGGTTGGCGCCAGGCTTGTACCGCCCGGTTAAACTGGCTTTTGCCATAGCTGAAACCACCAACCAACGCCAAAACCCGCCCGGTGTGAGGGTTCATGGCCACCAGCGCGCCTTCAACTTCAGGCATCTGCACCAGATGCCATTCACCGGCGGTGCGCGATGGTGCGACATAGATGACATTGCCGGTTTTCAGGACGTCATGAGGGCTTTTAACCGCCGGACCTAGCCGGTTTTTAGGTTTTGCTCGCCGCGCCCATTGCATCAGTTTGAGCGGTACATTTGCAGCTTCACGCTTTGCTTCAATCTTGCCATTAGCCTGTTTTTTAGGACGCAGACCGACAGTTGCAGCAGAATCGGTAACTTCCAGCACCACACCAAGTCGCCACGGTGTGACGTCAGAGGGCACTTTGGTTTTATTAAGAACAGCGCCCCAATCCCCGGATATTTCGATGTTTTTCGCTGCGCCGCGCCAACCATGTTCACGGTCAAACTTGATCAGGCCTGAAGTCAGCGCCTGCCGGGCAAAAATCTGGTTCTTGGGATCAAGCGTGGTGCGGATTGACAAACCGCCGGAATAAAGCTTGTCCTTGCCATAAATTTTAACCGCTTCACGCCGTACTTCCTCGGCAAAAGTTTCAGCCGCAAAAAGTTGGGCACCAAAGGGGCGCACTGTCACTTCCAGCGGTTTTTTTATCGCTTCGTCGTGCTCTGCCTGGGTGATATAACCATTTGTCAGCATTCGCCCGATTACCCAATTGCGGCGGGTGATAGCTTTTTTGGTGTACTTGTAAGGGTGGTAATTGCTCGGCCCTTTGGGCAGGGCAGCCAGATAGGCCACTTGGGCGATATCAAGCTGGGTCAATGATTTACCAAAATAAGATAATGATGCCCCGGCAATGCCATAGGAGCCAAGCCCCAGATAAATCTCATTGAGGTAGAGTTCCAGAATTTTTCCCTTGGAAAAGGTTGCTTCAAGCCGCTGGGCCAAAAGAGCCTCTTTCAATTTACGTTCAAGCGTTGGCGCATTGGTCAACAGAAAGTTTTTTGCAACCTGTTGGGTGATGGTTGAAGCCCCGCCAGCATTACGCTTGATCCCCTTGATCTTGTATTCAACCCGTTTAATGACCGCCCGGGCTACACCGGTCCAGTCAATGCCGCCATGCTTGTAGAAATTTTTGTCTTCGGCAGAAACAAAGGCCTGGATCAGTTTGTCCGGTACGGTGTTGATCGGCACAAATAATCGCCGCTCTTTGGCATATTCCGCCAGCAACGAACCGTCACCGGCATGAATGCGGGTCAAAACCGGTGGTTCATATTTTGCCAGTTGATCATATTCGGGTAGGGTTTTGGTGGTTTCGTTAATCACATAGCCCGCAGCAGCAGCCACCGCGACAAATACGATGAACCCGGCTGTGAACAAAAAACCCAAAAATCTAAACATAAATCCAGTTGCCGCCCGTTACCCGATGATCATAAAATATATAGAATCTGGCCGAATCCGACCAATGCCAAACAAATTAACACAGTTTCAGCCCTCTTTAATAGCCAAGAATGTGGCATCGCGTGGGCAACAGCCGGGCAGAGGTGGCGCAGACGCTTATACCCGGCCCTTAAGCCGGAAAACATTGACTTTGTTGTAGCGCCCCTTAACCGAGAATTCCCCCGCCGGTTCGACGCGGAATTTGCCCTCAACAGCCTTTGCCACCTGTTCTGAAAGCAAAGTAATGACCTTGCTGCCATCATCAAGGTCACCAGCCAGCTTTTCAATCCGGCTGCAAGTGTTTACCGTGTCACCGATGACGGTGTAGTTCATCCGGCCTTGCGCACCAATATTACCAACAATCAACGGGCCGCTATGCAGCGCGATTTTCATCCGCAAGCCGGTTTCCAGTTGCTCAAAATGCTCGGTAATACACATGGCCGTTTCGCAAGCCCGCAAAGCGTGGTCTTCTTGCGCTTCAGGCGCCCCCCAAAAGGCCATTACCGCATCGCCGATATATTTATCTAGCGTACCGTCTGTCTTTTCTATGCAGGTATTTACCACTTCAAAATGTTCATTCAGCAGATTAGCGATATCAACCGGTGCCAGGTTTTCAGACATCTTGGTAAAGCCGATCAGGTCGGTGAACATCACGGTCAGTTCTTCCTGACGCGATGCAACCGCTTCCCCGCTATGTTCTTTGATCAACCGACCCACAAGCTTGCGCGGTACATAAGCCTCAAACCATTTCAACCCTTCCAGCATCTGATTAAATGCCTGCGACTGGTTGTTCAATTCGGTAATGCGTGACCTCGGCAAACGGGAGATCTTGCCCAGTTCAAGAGCACCAATATGAGTGGCCGCAGTGGAAATGGCCTTGATCGGCCTGGCCACCCTGCGGGCGAGAAATATAGCAGCGATTACAGAGGCAAGTAACAAACCCAACCCGGCAAGGAGTGAAAAGAACATCCTGCGCAACTGTGTATTGATCTGAAATCGTGGTGCATGGACACCAATGTTCCATTTTTTCATGCCATAGCGTTGCATCGTACTCGACAGGGCAACATGTTGCGTGTCTCCAACCTCAATCAGCCGGGCTTCGATGTCGCCTGCGGAAAATACCCCGCGCCCGGATAAAGCTGATGCAAATTGCGCCAGCACCGGATCATTAATTTCGTTGGTTTTATGTAACGGGCTTTTTTCTGACAATCGCACCGTTGAAAGGCGTGGCAGGTTTCTGTGAGCCAGCACAAAATCATCGCCATAAAGAATATAACTGGTGAAAGAACTCTTTTTATCGATTTGTTGCAGAGTGTTCGACAAGTTGGCAATAGAAATGCCTGCTGAAACCGCACCCAAATACTGACCATCTCGATAGATCGGCGCACTGATAGAAATAAAAGAAATACCGTCAACTCTCAAAGGTTCCTGCCATTGGGCGGTTTTTCCGAGTTTAAGATTGCTCAAATAATTTTTGAGTGGTGTGTTGCCTTTGTTATTCTCGGTTATAATGGTGAAGCGGTTGTTAGGCCCACGCCGGACATGAAGCCCGTGATTGTCCGGTTTCCAGATTACAACACCCGTCAGGTTTGGTGCCGCTGCAAGCGACGCCCGAAGTGTCGTGATCATTTCGCTTTTGTCTGACAGGTCAATGGTGCCACGTTGGGCTTGTCTGACAATGTGATTGACCACAAATTGGGCCGGGTCAAGGTGACTTTCAATCTGTTGCTCTATGGATGCAATGAGCTGTTGCGAAGATAATTCCAGCAGCTCGGACGTGTTTTTGAAATTGGCCGCCACCGAAAGCGCCAGCACAATGCTTACCGAAAGCGCAACCAGCCCGCCAATTGCTGTAACAAGCAACACGGTGATAGAGATGTTTTTCCGACGCGGCTGGATAGAGCTCATACCACCGCTGTAAACTTAATAATCAGCGTTGCAAAGCAATCTGTTTATAAATTACGCAACAATGTTGTTTCTACAACAACCGTCATACTGCCTATTGCAAAGCAACCCGGGCCCGGAAGTAACTGTCGATAGATTGCGCCAAAGCCTTTGCGACCTTCTTTTGCCATGCCTGATTGCCCAGCAGTTTTGCATCGTGCTTGTTGGAAAGGTATCCCAGTTCCAGCAGGACAGAGGGCACGTCGGGGGCTTTTAAA
>DAOUPT010000078.1 GCA_030626025.1 Anderseniella sp.
AAGGCAAAAGGGCTTGCTCCTTTCGTTCCCTTCAGTGTCCGTCCTGGCAATCTGACTAACAGAGGTTATGATTATGCAGTCGGTGGAGGTGCGCGCTTTGGTGTTGAAGTTGAACTGGACGAAAATATCCGGGTTGGCGCTAGCTATCAAACCAAATTACTGACAAGTCGTTTTAGTAAGTATTCCGGATTGTTTGCCGAGAATGGTGATTTTAATATTCCATCACACTTTCAGGTTGGCGTTGCTTTCGATGTTACACCTGATCTGACATTTATGGCTGACTACCGGTATATCAATTATTCGGAAATTGCTTCGATAAACAACCCGTTCCCATCACTTGGCCAACTCGGCACAGCAAACGGTCACGGATTTGGCTGGAAAGATACACAAACAATTAAATTTGGCGTAGAGTATAATGCTACTGAGGACCTCACTGTTAGAGCAGGGTACTCCTACAACACTGCTCCCATCCCCAAGAGTGAGGTGACGTTCAACATTCTGGCTCCGGCTACTGTTAAGCATCACATAACAGGAGGTGCTTCTTATAAATACTCACCAAACAGTGAGTTGGAATTTGCTGTGATGTTTGCACCCAATGCAAGCATTACCGGGCCTACAAGCCCTTTCCAAACAGCTACAATCAAAATGCATCAACTTGAAGTCACAGTTGGTTACAACTACCACTGGTAACTAAAACTTAGAACTCCATTTCAACAAGCATTCAGGCGGCTCTTTTATGGGCCGCCTTTTTTGTGTCTGAGGGCACAGTCTCCCTGATTAATCGCGTCAGTTTGTCTATATCAATATATATAGTTTTTCGTATATTAGACGAATGTAATAAATGCTGGCGGACCATTGCTTTGGCGATGAGGTTCGGCAATGAAGTCTTGAGGGAAAACACGTGGTCGCTAATCCGTTTACAACGGTCAAGGAAGAGGTCGAGCTGTCGCGCATGGCAGCTGACGAGGTCAAAACCACGACCTGTTATATGTGTGCCTGCCGGTGCGGTATTCGCGTTCACCTCAAAGACGGCAAAGTCCGCTATATTGAGGGCAATCCCGAGCATCCGGTCAATCAGGGCGTTCTGTGCGGCAAAGGTTCTGCCGGGATTATGAACCACTACTCCCCTGCCCGCCTGTCAAAACCACTCAAACGGGTCGGTGAACGCGGGGCTGGTGAATTTGAAGAAATTGAATGGGATGAGGCCCTTGAGCTGGCGACCAAATGGATGGGCGATGCGCGGGCCAAAGATCCCAAGAAAATGGCTTTTTTTACTGGTCGCGATCAAAGCCAGTCACTAACCGGTTGGTGGGCTTCCAAGTTCGGCACCCCCAATTTTGCCGCTCACGGCGGCTTTTGTTCGGTCAATATGGCCGCTGCCGGTCTTTATACCATCGGTGGTGCCTTCTGGGAATTTGGTGAACCTGACTGGGACCACACCAAATACTTTATGCTGTTTGGCGTGGCTGAAGACCATGATTCCAACCCGATTAAAATCGGCCTCGGCAAGCTGAAAACCCGCGATGATGCCAAATTTGTTTCGGTCAATCCGGTGCGTACCGGCTATTCCGCTATTGCTGATGAATGGGTCGGGATTCGTCCCGGCACTGACGGGCTGTTCATTTTTGCCCTTATTCATGAATTGCTGCGGGCTGAAAAAATCGATTTTGAATACCTTGCCCGCTACACCAATTCCCACTGGCTGGTTTATGACAATCCGGGCCAGGAAAACGACGGTCTGTTTGTTCGCGACAAAAAAGGCAATCCGCTGTGTTTTGATCTCAAAACCAAAAAATTGCTGGATGCCACCAGCGCGGCCACTGCTAAAAAAGTCAAACCGGCCTTTGTCGGTGAACGCTCAACCGGACGGGGCAAGCCAAAGGCGCGACCGGTTTTTGAATTGATCGCCCGCCGTTATATGGCCGATGAATATTCACCTGATGCTGTGGCTGAAACTGTCGGCCTGAAAGCAGAGGACATCAAACGCATTGCGGCTGAAATTGCCCATGCCGCTTTTGAAGAAGAAATCGAACTCGATATCGCCTGGACCGACTGGACCGGTAAAAAGCACAAGACCATGAAGGGTCGTCCGGTTTCCATGCATGCGATGCGCGGAATTTCGGCCCACTCAAATGGTTTTCACACCTGCCGGGCTCTGCACCTTTTACAAGTGTTGATCGGTTCGGTGGATGTACCGGGTGGTTTCCGCTACAAATCGCCTTTCCCCAAGCCTATCCCTCCCGGACCGAAACCGGCGGGTAAATATACCCAGCCCAATTCACCGCTTGATGGCGCACCGATCGGCAATCCGACCAGCCCGGAAGATTTACTGGTTGATGATGACGGCAATCCCATCCGCATCGACAAGGGCTATAGTTGGGAATTTCCGATGTCTTCGCACGGGCTGATGCACATGGTGCTGCACAATGCCTGGGCCAAAGACCCTTATGGTATCGACGTGTTGTTCATGTATATGGCCAATATGGGCTGGAATTCGTCGATGAACACCTCGCAAACGATTAAATATCTGACCGACAAAGACGAAAACGGCGAATACAAAATTCCCAAATTCATCTATTCAGATGCCTATTATTCTGAAACCGTAGCCTTTGCCGATCTGATCTTGCCCGACACCACATATCTTGAGCGCTGGGACTGTATTTCACTGCTCGACCGGCCAATATCCAGTGCCCACGGACCGGCTGATGCCATTCGCCAGCCGGTGGTAGAACCTGATCGAGATGTCAGAGCTTTCCAAACGGTGCTGCTTGATCTGGGTGCTCGTCTTGGCCTTGATGGAATGGTCAATGAAGACGGCGCAGCCAAATATCCCGAGGGGTACCCTGATTATATTGTCAATCACGAACGGGCTCCCGGCCTTGGCCCTCTTGCTGGCTGGCGCGAAGGTGGCACCAAGCACGGGCGCGGAAAACCGGACGCTTATCAACTTGACGCCTATATTGAAAATGGCTGTTTTTGGCAGTATGAATTGCCGCCGGGCCAGCAATATTACAAACATGCCAACCAGGATTATCTGGAATACGCCAACTATATGGGTTGGGTTCCTGATACCAAGCCGATCATCTTTCAGCTTTATTCCGAACCGGTGCAAAAATTTCGTCTTGCTGCACAAGGCCACGGTAAAGTTCAACCTCCCGAAAAGCACCGTGCCCGGGTCGAAGAGTTTTTTGATCCATTGCCCACCTGGTATATTCCGGTTGAAGAAACCATGGTTGATGTCGAGAAATATCCATTACACGCTCTGACCCAACGCCCAATGCATATGTATCACTCATGGGGATCGCAAAATGCGTGGTTGCGGCAGATTACATCATTTAACTGCCTGTATATTCACCCTGATACCGCGGCAAAATACAAAGTCAGCGATAAGGACTGGGTGTGGATTTCCAGCCATAACGGTCGCGTCAAAGGACAGGTCAAGCTTTCAACCGGCACCCAGCGTGACACGGTTTGGACGTGGAATGCGATTGGCAAACGTAAAGGGGCCTGGGGCCTCAAGGATGATGCCTCTGAATCAAACAAGGGCTTTTTGCTCAACCACATTATTTCAGAATTATTGCCGGAAAAGGGTGGCGGTTATCGCTATTCGAATTCTGACCCGGTTACCGGTCAGGCAGCGTGGTTTGATTTACGGGTCAATATCGAAAAATGTGCTGCCCACGAAGCTGGTGCTACCGAGCCGATGTTTGAACCGGCAAAACGCCAGCCCAATGCCTTTGATGCGCCTGATATTCTTCAATATGGCAAGAACCTTAAAGGCAAGCCGATGGGCGGACAGGCACCGCTGGAGACCTGGGTTGCCAACCGGCACGAAAATGCCATCAATATTCGCGGTATTGAAGACGGGCGCGAGACCAACCCGCACGGCAAACGCACGAGTAGAATCAAATGACCAGTTTACCCCGCAAATCAAGCCGCCGGAAACTGGGCCTTGTCATTGACCTTGATATTTGCGTTGCCTGTCAGGCTTGTGCTGTCAATTGCAAAGAGTGGAACACATCGGGCCACTCTGCCCCGCTCACTGACCTCAACCCCTATGGCAAGGGCCAAAATGGTGTCTGGTATAATCGTATCCATTCATTTGAAGCGGTTGATGAGAAAACCGGCGACAGTCAAACCATCAACTTCCCCAAATCCTGTCTGCATTGCGAAGATGCCCCTTGCGTGACCGTCTGCCCGACCGGGGCTTCTTACAAACGTGAAGAAGATGGCATTGTGCTGGTCAATGGCGATATTTGTATTGGTTGCAAATTGTGTTCATGGGCCTGTCCCTATGGCGCGCGCGAATATGACGAAACCGAAGGGGTGATGAAAAAATGTACGCTGTGCGTAGACAAGATTTATAACGAGACATTGTCGCCGTCCAGCCGGGTTCCTGCTTGTGTTTCGACATGTCCGGTCGGGGCGCGGCATTTTGGTGATCTGGGTGATCCCCATTCTGAAGTCACACGGCTGGTTGAGGCACGCGGTGGTTTTGCGCTAATGCCTGAACAGGGCACCTTGCCGGTCAACCGCTATTTGCCGCCACGGCCCAAGCAACACCAAAAGCCCAAAGACCAGACGCCACGCATGCTTGAACACAAAGATGACTCAAGCGATGGAGCCGGTCTTTTGGCCCGCTGGGTCGATAAAGTTCTGTCAGCTTAAAGTATTTCGGAGACTTAATATGCATCCCGCAAAATCTGTCATATTTTTTACCACCGGCTCAGGCGCCGGTTATGGCATGCTGGCATGGCTGGCCATTTTGGCGCTGATGGGTTATCAACCCGCCGACAGCACGTATGGGCTTTTTGCTTTTGGCATTGCTTTTGGCCTGGTCGGTGGCGGATTGCTGTCATCAACCTTTCACCTTGGCCATCCCGAGCGGGCGTGGCGGGCCATGAGCCAGTGGCGTTCGTCATGGCTGTCGCGCGAGGGTGTTGCAGCGATTGCGACCTTTGGGCCAACCGGATTGTATGCGCTGGCCTGGATTTTTCTCAATGAAAATCAAAGTCTGGCTGGCGGTATCGGTCTGATCGGGGCGCTGATGTCGCTTATTACGGTTTATTGCACCTCGATGATTTACGGTTCGCTAAAAACCATTCCGGCCTGGTTTACCAAATGGACCCGGGTCGCCTATCTGGTTTTTGCAATGATGACCGGTGCAGTGTTGCTATGGTTCCTGAGCGTGTTGTTCAATCTGCCTGAAGCAGCAACCATTGCCCGTTTATCGATGTTCTTTCTTGCGCTAGGTTTTATTGTCAAAATTATCTATTGGCGTGCGGTCGATAATGCTCCGGCCACCAGCACAGCAGAATCAGCAACCGGCCTTGGCAAGCTGGGCAAAATTCGGCTGATTGAATCCCCGCACAGTGAAGACAATTACCTGCTCAAGGAAATGGGTTTCAGAATTGCCCGCAAGCATGCCGGCAAACTTCGCATCATTGCACTTGTTCTTGGCTTTGTAATTCCGTTCCTGGCCATCTGCGCGGCGCTGTACGGTTTACCGCAATTTCAGCTGCTTTTTGCAGGTTTTGCCGTGGTTACTGGCATCGTTGGAATCGTCACAGAACGCTGGTTATTCTTTGCCGAAGCGAAACATGTTGTCACACTCTACTACGGCGAAAGTCGTATATAGATATTTTTTCTGCATATAATCAGCGACTTATCATTGATTTTTGTTAACTGTATCTGCAATCGATGGCGATTTGTGCCATTTTGAATACATTCACACTTGAAAATGTGTTTTCAGTGTTGCATGATGCCTCACCCATTAAAGGGAAAAACAAATCGTTTCGGGAGGGTACTCGTGCAAATGAGAAAAACCAAACTGGCTGCAGGCATCATTGCTGTTGCAAGCGTGATGGCTGTTCAATCAGCTTTTGCTGACAGTCACATAAAAAAATACAAGATCGAAGATGGCGCAATTAAAGCTTCTTTGACCGGCAAAACAGGTGATGCTGCTAAAGGCAAAAAAGTCGCTATCAATCGTAAAAAGGGCAATTGTCTTGCCTGTCATGCGATTAGCGATCTGAAAGACCAGCCGTTTCACGGTAACGTCGGTCCATCACTTGATGGTGTGGCCAGCAATTACAGTGAAGGTGAGTTGCGCTTACGAATTGTGAACGCAAAAACCTCGAATGAAGACACCATCATGCCCGCTTTCTACAAGGTAGATGGCTATAACCGCCTGATCAAAAAATTTAAGGGCAAGAGTGTCCTTAGTGCGCAGGAAGTCGAAGATGTCCTCGCCTATGTGATGACGTTGAAATAATTTTAAAATCTATTTTAGAACCAATCAGGAGCTAACACATGACCAATATGAAGGTTGAAGTGCTTGATCGTCGCCAGTTTTTGGTGACCGCTGGCGCTGCTGCTGCCTTTATCGGTGGCTTTTCAAGCGCTGCAAATGCAACGCCCGAAACCGCCGCTGCTTTGCTTAAAGAACTGACCAAAGGTGGTGCCGCAGGCGCTATGGAAGGCAAAATCAAAATTGATCTGCCCGAAATTGCCGAGAACGGTAACACTGTGCCGGTTAAACTTTCTGTTGAAAGCCCAATGACCGCTGACAGTTATGTCAAATCGGTTCATCTGGTATCAGAAGGAAACCCCGGACCGGAAATGGCCAGTTTCCATTTCACACCTGCATCAGGCAAAGCCAATGCAGCTGCTCGCATGCGCCTTGCGAAAACACAAAACGTCGTCGGTATTGCTGAAATGAGCGATGGCAAGTTTTATGTTTCCAAAACGCAGGTTAAAGTCACAATCGGCGGCTGCGGCGGCTAAACAGGAGATTAGAATAAATGGCAAAAGCACGCGTAAAAGCGCCAAAAAAAGCGAAAGCTGGTGACATTGTCACCATCAAGACGCTGATAACTCACAAAATGGAATCCGGTCGCCGGAAAAACAAAAAAACTGGCAAACTCATTCCACGTCACATCATCGACAAGTTCACCGCCAAATTTAACGGCGAAACGTTCTTTTCATCTGATTGGCACGGTGCCGTTTCCGCCAACCCTTATATGTCTTTTTCCTACAGAGTAGAAAAAAGCGGTGAGTTTGAATTCATCTGGCATGATGAAAAAGGCGAAGAAACAGTCAAAAAAACCAAGCTGACAGTAGCTTAAACATCCAACCTGGGAGGGAATATGACTAACATCAAATCAAAACTAGGCTGGAAATTGGCAACCGCAGTACTTGGTGCTGCAGTTGTTGCCGGAAGCTTTGCTGCCAGTGCGGTTGCAAAGGACTGGGGCAAGTTTCAAGTGGAAGACCGTCGTTCGGGTTACACCTATATGACCGATGAAACCCGCGACGTTCAGAATGACGATTTCGAAAACCCCGGCATGCTGTGGGTTGAGAATGGTCAAAGTCTGTGGAGCACTAAAATGGGTTCTGCCGGTAAATCATGCGCCAGCTGTCATGCAGATGCTGACAAGGACATGAAAGGTGTTGCGCCTTCTTACCCAAAATACAATGCAAAAATGGGCAAGATGGAAACACTTGAGCAACGCATCAACCGTGACATTGTTGAGAAAATGGGCGGCAAAGCCCTCAAGTTTGACTCAAAAGAAATGTTGTCACTGATGACCTATGTCGGCAAAATCTCCAGTGGAATGCCGGTTAATGTCAAGGTTGACGGACCTGCTGCACCATTCTTTGCAAAAGGCAAGGCGTTTTACTACCAACGCCGCGGTCAGCTTGATATGTCTTGCGCCAATTGTCACGAAGACAATCCGGGCAAACTCATCCGGGCAAACACCTTGTCAGAAGGCCAGATTAACGGCTTTCCAACATATCGTTTGAAATGGCAAAAACCGGGTTCTGTTCACCGTCGCTTTAAAGGCTGTAACAAAAACGTTCGGGCCAAGCCGTTCAAACGTGGTTCAGACGAATATGTGAACCTTGAATTGTACGTCAAATGGCGTGGTCGCGGTTTGCCGACTGAAACTCCATCGGTTCGTAACTAAGCGCCGGGTTTTATAGAAACACTCTTGAAAGCCCCGGTTTGTGCATGCACAGGTCGGGGCTTTCTTACGAAGACCATTTGTTTTTCAGCAGCAGCATCAAATTGCTGCTCAACAACAAATTTCAAAATGAGGAAATACTATAATGATTGATCGTCGTGATTTTATCCACGCAAGTCTGGCAACACTGGCCCTGGCTGGAGGTTCCCTTTCAGGATACCGCAGCGCCATTGCCGGTCAGAAAATCACTCAGGACGAAATCCTGAAGTTTGACGCCAAAGGGCAGATTACATTGATCCATGTGGGCGATATTCACTCGCAAGCCAAGCCGATTTACTTCCGTGAGCCATCGGTCAATATCGGCGTTGGTGAAGCATTAGGCCTGCCACCTCATTTAACCGGCAAGGAAATGCTGAAAAAATTCGGCATCAAGGCAGGGTCTCCGCAAGCCTACGCTCTTAATTCAGAAGACTTTGGTCAACTGGCCAAAACTTACGGCAAAATGGGCGGCCTTGACCGGGTCGCAACATTGGTGAAAGCCATTCGGGCCGAGCGACCCAACAAATGTCTGCTGCTTGATAGTGGTGATACATGGCAGGGTTCATGGACTTCTCTGCAAACACGCGGCGAAGACATGGTGAAAATTATGGCCATGATGAAGCCGGATGCGATTACCGGTCACTGGGAATTCACCTATGGTGCCGAGCGGGTTAAAGAACTGATCGACATGCTGGAATTCCCGTTCCTGGCCGGCAATGTGATTTCAACCGAATGGGAAGAGCCGGTTTTTGAAGCAACTAAAATGTATGAACGCAACGGGGTGAAAATCGCTGTTGTCGGTCAGGCCTTTCCTTACACGCCGGTCGCCAACCCGCGCTGGATGTTCCCCGACTGGTCATTCGGCATTCGCGACAAGATGGTGCAGGCCCATGTGACCAAAGCGCGTGCAGACGGCGCTGATGTGGTTGTCTTGCTCAGCCACAATGGTTTTGATGTGGACCGTAAACTGGCAACCCGGGTTCAGGGTATTGATGTCATTCTAACCGGCCACACCCATGACGCTATTCCAACCACGGTGAATGTCAATAACACCCTGCTGGTGGCCTCGGGCTGTTCGGGCAAATTTGTCTCGCGGCTTGATCTGGACATCAAGGACAAAAAAGTTGCCGGATTTAACTTTAAACTGATGCCGGTTTTCTCTGATGTTATTGCCAAGGATGCGGCAGTGACCAAGGTTATTGATGAAACCCGTGCGCCGTATGAAAAACACCTCAACGAAGTTATCGGCACAACCACCAATACCTTGTTCCGGCGCGGTAATATGAGTGGCACATTTGATGATCTGATTTGTACAGCGCTGATTGACAAACAGGATGCTGAAATATCCCTGTCACCGGGCTTCCGCTGGGGACCATCACTGATACCGGGCCAGGATATCACCAATGATGATCTGTATAACCAGACCGCGATGACCTATCCATCGGTTTACAAACTCGATTTCACCGGCAAGCGAATCAAGGAAATCCTTGAGGACGTTGGCGATAATCTGTTCAACAAAGACCCTTACTTCCAGCAAGGCGGTGACATGGTACGCGTTGGCGGTCTGGCTTTTGATATGGATGCTTCAAAGAACATCGGCGAGCGGATTACCAATATGAAGCTGACCCGCAATGGCAAGGACCTAGAAGCAGGCAAAACCTATTCGGTTGCTGGCTGGGCATCGGTCAATGAAGACACCGGCACCAAGGGCACCCCGGTTTGGGAACTGGTGCGTGAATGGATCAAGGACAAGAAAACCGTCGATCTTAAAAGCACTGACCATATCAAGCTGACCAATGGCTGATTGGCGCATCATCGCAGGTGCTGGCGTATTGGCAATAGTTGGTGTCTGCAACACCGCTGGTGCTCAAAATATCGGCAAGATCAACCAGGGTGCTTCTGACACCGCCGTCGGGCGGGTGCAGGAAGCACCGGTTAATCTGCTGCCACAACGCAAAAAGTGGTGGTGGCATGATAGCTGGTATGAGCGAGGCAAACTGCCGGTTCCGCAAAACTACGAAGTGGTTGAGCGCGAGACATCCTATGTCAATCCGGCTGATGACACCGAAGTTCCGGCCATTGTCTATCGCCCGAAAAAGCCCGGCAAATACCCTGCCGTGCTGTTTCAACATGGGCGGCGTGGTCTTGATGACCTTGTCCAGCGATTGCCGCGCCGATTGGCCGCTCGCGGCTTTATCGTGCTGGCCCCCAATGTTTTTGATGCCCGGTTTATCGACAAATTCCCGCTGGAGCACATGCAAGAAACCGAAGGCGATGTGAATGCCGGGATCGACCATTTACTTGGCCTGCCTGATGTTTCGACCGGCAAAGCCTGCCTTTACTCTCACACCCGCGGCGGGTTTTATACCCTCAAAGCGGCGGTGAGATTCAAACGGCAGGACAAAGACATCGCCTGTTATGTATCGTTCTACCCCCATTGGGTGAACCCCAACAAGCCAGAACCAGTACAGGTTTATCGCTATGATAGCGACGTTGACAAACTGACCCTGCCGACGATGATTTTTCTGGGTGAGTTTGACCAATATCAACGGCGGCGCTCTATCGAAACCGCCGTCAAGTCGATGAAAGATGCCGGGCGTGATGTGAAACTGATTATTTACCCCGGTGTCGGTCGCGGTTTCGATTTCCGCCCGCCAAATGTCCGCACCTTCGCCGATGATCTGGCCACAAAAGATTCAAACCAGCGGATGGCGGACTTTATGGCAAAGCATTTGAAGGCGTGGGTGAAACCTTAGTTTTCAACGGTGTCCGCAGTGATCTATGAAACCGCCGCCCGGAACCGCCGTTTGCCCGCGACATAAGTTGCCATGATGGAACGGTCATCACCGAGCATCATCAGGGAGAACAAGGTATCTTTGATGTTTTCTGATAATTGTTGGCGGAAGCGCTGAATGTGGGTTGCCTGCGGGTTGAGGACGATGATGTCGGCCCACTTTCCTTCATCAAAACTACCGGTATTGCCGCCGATATTGAGGCACTCGGCATTGCCGAGAGTGGCCATATGATACATTTGCGCAATTGTGGGCTTGTAGCCATTGAGCATGGCAACTTTGTAACCCTCTGCCATGGTGGCCAGCATGGAATATGACAGGCCGCCGCCAATGTCGGTCGCCAACCCGACCTTTATGCCTGCATCGCTAGCCGCTTTGAGGTTAAACAGGCCGGAACCTAAAAATGTGTTTGATGTCGGGCAGTGAATGATGCGCGAGCCGGTTTCGGCCAGGCGGGTTTTTTCGACATCGGATAAATGTATTCCGTGCCCGAACAGGCTGCTGCTGCCGAGCAGACCAAAGCTGTCATAAACATCGGTGTAGTCACGGGCTTTTGGAAACTGCTTGGCGACCATTGCTATTTCAGCATGGTTTTCTGACAAATGGGTTTGCATAATCATGCCGGGATTGGCTTTGAGCAGATCACCGGCCAATTGTAATTGCTCGGCACTTGAGGTGACGGCAAAGCGCGGGGTGATGGCATATTGCAGGCGCTGTTTTCCATGCCAGCGTTCAATCAGGGCATTTGAGTCATCATAACTTTGCCGGGCCGTGTCGCGTACACCGTCGGGGGCGTTAACATCCATCATGGTTTTTCCGGCGATCAACATCATGTCAAATTGCTCAGCAATTGAAAACAGGGCATCAACACTTTCCACATGGGATGAACAAAAGACACTGGCACTGGTTGTGCCATTGGCAAGCAGCAAGGACAGAAAGATTTTTGCCGCCCGTTGTGCGTGATTGCTATCACTGAATTGTGCCTCTTCAGCGAAGGTGAAACGGGTCAACCAGTCAAGCAGGTCCTTGCCCGGGGCGGCCAGCATGCGGTATTGTGGGAAGTGGATATGGGGGTCAATGAAGCCAGGCATGACCAAACTTTCGCCGTGGTCAAGGGCATTGAGTTTGGCATATTCTTTCGGCAACTTGCGCGAGGGGCCGGACCAGATGATTTTTCCTGCAGCAGAAACAACAATAGCACCTTTCTTGTGATGGCGAATTGTTTCAGCATCGGGGAAGTCGATGATTTGCCCCAGGATCAGAAAATCACTCACGCTGCTACCCTGTCCTGTAATCTGAAGGAAACAATGCGGCAGACCATTTCAAGAGCTGTGGCAAATTCGCGGTCTGGGTCATTTTCTATACGCGCTTCGAAACTTTCAAGGATGGCAAATTTGTCGGCACCTTTTACAGCAAAGATGAAAGGAAAACCAAAGCGGGTTTTGTAAGCATCATTCAGGCGGGTGAAGCGGGCCAACTCATCTGACGTGAGCGTATCCAGTCCGGCGCCTTTTTGCTCATTCTGGCTGTCTGTAGTTAGTTTGGCTTTGCCGGCCAGATCGGGGTGGGCGCGGATCAGGCTCAATTGATCGGGTTTTTCAGCGTGCAGAATGACGTTCTGAAAGGTTTCGATCATTGCCGCCCGGCTGGCAAACGGGCGATGACTGGCAGCGCGTTCGGCCACCCATGGCGCGTGTTCGGCGATATCGCCGAAGTCATCAGTAAGCCCGGGCATTTTGTTGATGATGTCGATATCAATCATTGTTGGCGTAACCATGTGCCAAGTTGTTGGCGTTCATCCATGGTCATCTCACTTTCATTGCCAAGAGGCATGGTTTGAGTTTCCACCGCCTGTTTGAGCACCAGCGGTGCAAACCGGCGCAATTGATCGAGGGTTTCCAGCCGGACGTTATTGGGGGCCTCTTCAAACGCATCATTGCTTGGTTTGACGGCATGGCAGGTGACGCAGTGTTTCTGTATCAGCGCCGTAACAGTCGCATCGGAAACGGCTTCACCCTGCTCTACAGCTTTAGGCGCGGTCATCCACATGGCGAGCCCTAGAGCGATGGCAATGACCGGCAGGGTCCAGCCGATCTTGTTCATCGGGTCACCAACCTCATGGCGCAACAGGAAGTGACGGGCCATGGCACCGCCGATGACGATCAGGCCGACCAGTATCCAGCTTTGCGGGTGGCCGGTCAGCATGGCGTAATGGCCCGAAACCATCATCACCAGAACCGGCAGGGTCAGATAGGTGTTATGGGTCGAGCGCTGTTTACCGATGATACCGAATTTGGGGTCAGGCTTTTCACCAGCCAGCAACGAAGTGGTTATTTTCTTTTGATTGGGGACGATGATACCGAAAACATTAACCGCCATCATGGTGCCGATAAAAGCACCAACGTGGACAAGCGAGCTGCGGGCAGAAAAAATGTGGGTATAGAAATACGCCGCAGCCAGTATCAGCAGAAAGACCAGTCCGGCCAGCAGCGGTGTGTTTTTACCGATAGGCGAACGGCACAGGCCGTCATATATCAACCAGCCAACA
>DAOUPT010000091.1 GCA_030626025.1 Anderseniella sp.
TGCTGGTCCGGAAGGCGTTATCGCCGTAGACGCACGTATTCGAATTGCCCGTCCACCTGCCAAGGCCGGGCGTTACGACCACATGGCAATTTCGCCCTATCCTCGCCATTTAGTGCAAAAAGGGCACCTCGCAGACGGAACCTCTCTGATGATCCGTCCCATTCGTTCGGAGGATGCTGAAAGCGAGCAGGTTTTTGTTCGAAATCTTTCACCACAAGCTAGGCAACTCCGCTTCATGGGCACACTAAACGAGTTGTCGCCAAAGATGCTCGCTCGGTTTACGCAGATAGACTATAGTCGTGAAATGGCGCTTGTTGCACTAACCTCGGAAAATGGGAAATACGTACAGCAGGGCGTCGCCCGATATATCATTAACGCGGACAACGAGAGTTGCGAGTTTGCGATTGTTGTATCGGACAACTATCAAAACCAAGGCATAGGTACACGGCTGATGAAGGCATTGATGGATGCGGCGCGGCATCACAATTTGAACAAAATGGAAGGTTCAGTGCTTTCGAAAAACACAGGCATGCTTCAGTTAATGAGCGAGCTTGGATTTTCGAAGCGACATGCTGTCGGTGATAGTGACATATTCCTCGTCGAGCGTTGGCTATGAAAACTGGCTCAACACTAGATCGAGAGGCCAAATGCTAGCAGTGATCTTGCATACGAATTGTCTTGAACATGACTCCGGGCTGTATCATCCAGAGTCACCGGACAGGCTTCACGCGATCAACAATCAAATTATCATGTCGGGTCTGGATTTTGTCATCCGCCGTTTCGGTGCGCCGTTTGCTAGCCGCGAGCAGTTGACCCTTGCGCACGACCGGACTTATGTAGAGCACGTATTCTCCGTTGCACCTGAAGAGGGTTCGGTTGGAGGGCATAGTAACGCCGATATTGTCACCTTAACAAAGCCACTGACTGGTGCAAATTGAAGCATTTTTTTGTTGGTAAATTTGATATAGTGTTATTAAAAGGCAAAGTTCGACTTTCAAATAAAGGCTGATCAAAATACGATGGTAGGAAAAAAGGATACGCTTGAGGATGTGCTCGGCTTAGACCAATCATCAGGCACCCACCGGATGAGATTTGGAAGGTTGATACTAGTTGGAATCGCAGCCCTTGTGGCAATTTCAGCATTTGTTTTGTGGGTCCAGCGGTCAAACAACCCCGCCGCACAATATCAAACCCAACCTGTCACACGCGGCAGCCTTACCATTATTGTTACAGCCACGGGTTCTGTCCAGCCAACTAATAAAGTCGATATCTCCAGTGAGCTTTCCGGTACTATTAAAAAAGTTTTCGTGGACTACAATAGTGTGGTTAAGGCCGGTCAGGTACTTGCTGAACTGGATACGATAAAGCTGCAGGCAAGAGTCAAAAGCTCAAGCGCCAAGCTGGCCGCGGCCAAGGCAAAGGTTAAAAATGTTGAAGCAACCGCGATAGAAAAGAAGCTTGGTTATGAACGCAAGCGCACGCTGGTTGCCAAAAAGATCAATTCACCGCATGATTTGGAAATAGCCAAGGCTGCTTACGATCGCGCCGTGGCTGCTACAGAAAGTGCCAAGGCGGAAGTCGCTGCCGCGACTGCTGATCTGGCATTGAACAAGACCAATCTTAAAAAGGCTTGTATCTGCTCCCCAATCAATGGTGTCGTCCTGAAGCGCAACGTCGAGCCGGGTCAAACGGTTGCTTCATCATTGCAGGCGCCGGTATTGTTCACCATTGCCGAAGATCTCACTAAGATGGAAGTCCAGGTAGATGTGGACGAGGCAGACGTTGGAAAAGTCAAGAAGGGACAAAGAGCCATATTCACTGTTGATGCCTATCCAGATAAAAAGTTTCCTGCCGTGATCCGCGAGCTGCATTTTGGCTCCGAGGTCGTTCAAGGCGTTGTGACATACAAGGCAGTTCTTTCCACCGATAATTCCCAATTATTGCTCCGGCCCGGCATGACGGCAACCGCCGAAATTACGGTTAAACAAGTGAGCGGCGCCAAAATCATCCCAAATGCTGCGTTACGATTCTCCCCGCAAACTGATAAAAGGAGTTCAGACAGACGAAGTTTTTTGCAAAAGCTGTTGCCTGGCAGGCCAAGGCGTCGTCCTCCAAGCTCACATACGGCAGTTGGACCTGATCGTAAAGTCTGGGTACTTTCCAACGGCAAGCCAAAATCAGTGGCGGTCACGATAGGGGTAACCGACGGTAGGCGCACACAGATAGTCAAAGGCAATATCGAGCTCGGTCAGGCCGTGATTGTCAATACTATGGCGAGAAAGAAATGAGAGGCTAAGCCCGATGCGCGAGCCAGGCCACCACACAACACACCTCATAGAACTGAAGGGTGTCGCAAAGGTATTCGGAATCGGACCAGCCGAAGTGCGAGCACTTAGTGACGTAGACCTGAGCATTGATGAGGGCGAATTCATTGCTATCATGGGGCCGTCCGGGTCCGGTAAGTCGACAGCCATGAATATCATCGGGTGCCTGGATCTACCGACTGAGGGTAACTATTTATTCAAGGGCATGGATGTCGCCGCACTTTCCCGTAATCAACGTGCTTTGCTGCGCCGCCATTTCCTCGGCTTTGTGTTCCAGGGGTTTAATCTTCTGGCCCGCAATACTGCTATTGAAAATGTGGAACTCCCGCTGATTTATCGCGGTATGGCAAAAAAAGAGCGTCGTGTTCTTTCCAAACAAGCCCTGGCGCAGGTCGGCCTTGAAGACCGGGCAGAACATACGCCTGGTGAACTGTCCGGCGGTCAGCAACAAAGAGTCGCCATTGCCCGGGCAATCGTGACCAAGCCGTCCGTCCTGCTTGCTGATGAACCAACGGGGAATGTTGACAGTAAAACGGGCCAGGAAATTATGGAGCTTTTGGCCAGCCTTAACCGCGATCACAACATTACCATCATTATGGTCACTCACGAACCGGATATGGCCGATTATGCTGACAGACTTGTTCGTTTTGTCGACGGCAAAGTTGAAACCGACGTCCGAAAAAAGGAGCCAGCTTAATGTTTTACGAAACGCTGAAACTTGCAATTCAGGCCATTCGACTTAATGCACTTCGCTCGTTTCTGACGTTGCTTGGCATTGTTATCGGTGTCAGTGCCGTTATCGCCATGGTGACAATTGGCAACGGTACGACTGCTAAAGTTGCCGCTGATATGGCAAAACTCGGTAGCAACATGTTATTTGTACGACCAGGCCAGTTCGGCCCCGGTCGTTCAGCTGAAGTTAAACCGTTTAACACCCGTGATCTTTCGGCTTTGCGAAATCAATTACAGGGTGCACGCGCTGTTGCGCCCGCTAGCCGAAAATCGGTAACGGTGGTTTTGGGTTCGGAAAGCCGAAATGTTACTATAATAGGTACAGACAATGCCTATTTCATAACCCAAAACTGGGCACTACAGGTTGGTCGACTATTTTTGGATGGCGAGTTGCGCAGTGGTAGAGCGGTTTGCATTATTGGTGAAACAGTTCGCAATGAGCTTTTCGGTACAAGCTCGATCATCGGTCGCAGGATACGCGTTGACAAGATTTCCTGTGAAGTGATCGGTCTACTGGAAATAAAGGGCGAGACGGGGTTCGGCACTGATCAGGACGACACTGTTCTCATGCCGTTGCGCACGTTTCATCGCCGTGTATCGGGTAATACAGATATCGGCCGGTTTTATGTGTCAGCACGCGAGGGAATAGAAACGACGAGTTTGCAGGCGGATATCGAACGTCTTTTGCGTAACCGTCGAAACATTGCCGCTGGAAAAAAAGACGATTTTAGTGTTCGCGATATGAAACAGATCGCTGAGGCCCGAACAACAACAACAACAACTTTGACAATTCTTCTAGGCGCCGTCGCAGGCGTTAGCTTATTGGTTGGCGGGATCGGCATAATGAATATCATGTTGGTTTCGGTAACCGAACGGACACATGAAATTGGCATCCGGTTGGCGATTGGTGCACAGGAAGGTCAAGTGTTGATGCAGTTCCTCGTCGAAGCGGTCGTCCTATCGCTTATCGGCGGTGTCGTTGGCGTCTTACTTGGTCTTGGTCTTGCTGCTGCCAGCGCAGCAGCTATGAATATACCGTTTCTTCCGGATCCAAAAATCGTTCTGATCTCTTTCGGGTTTTCCGCGCTTGTCGGCATCGTTTTCGGCTATTTCCCCGCAAGACGTGCCGCACGAATGAATCCTATTGAAGCCCTAAGACATGATTGACTGGGACAGTCCATTCAGTTGATCCGTCAACTTCAATTTTCGCTTAATCCCCTTAACCAGACAATTTGACCGCTTCAGTGGTAGATATACAGAGCAAACGAAGCATCAAACAAGTCGCTCAAGATCTTGTCAATCGATTTGGTCCTACTTAACCGAACATAAATTAGTTGGGTCTGCTTTTCCCAAAATTTGTTTGGTGTTAAACGCTCGAAGAAAAAATTCGGCGGTATAACGGTCTTTGTCTGTTTGATGGGTCGCCTCATTGTCTTTTTTTATAAAAGAACAACCATAAAATTTTTCTACATCCGTAGCATGGGCATGTTCAAATTTTTATGAAGGCGCTTAGGGCTAGATATATAACCACGCTTGAAGCGATACCACCGGAAAACAGCAGAAAGTTGCCATATCTTTTAGCCATCGGAATAAGTTCATGGAATGACACAAAGATCATTGCGCCAGCTGCAAAAGCCATGAACAAAGGATTTAATGCGGGAAGGAAATCAACGGCGACGAGGCCAAGGATCGCGCCTGCCGGTTCAGCCAGCGCAGAGAAAAATGCGGAACCATAAAGGAACCTCCTGTTTTTTAACATAACCGCTGGTATCGCCATGGCGAATTCTTCGGGTAGATTATGCAAGGCGATCGCCACAGCGACGAGGACGCCGAGAGAAGGAGAGGCTATGTACGAGTTAGCCATCGCGAATCCTTCAGGGAAATCGTGAAGAATCAGCCCAAAAACAACAAGATAAGCAGTTTTTAGTGTTCCGGCACCAACACCATTTTTCTCTTCGATCAAGTGAATATGGGGAATCAGGAGATGGAGTAAAAACAGGATAAAGGCACCAAGCCCAGCTGTAGCGAAAGTAACAAGCGGACCAGCTTCTTTCACTGATTCCGGAATGAGTTCAAAGAACGAGATGAGAAGCATTATTCCGGTAGAGAATCCGATACCAATGGAAATCCCGATTTTACTCTCTCGAAACCGGATTGCCAGAGCCACACCAGCAATCGTCGTAAGTATCGACATGCAAGCAAGAGAAATTACTGCCAGATATGTGCTCCCGGCCATCATGGATATACATGCGTATTCTTCCTGCCAAGCACAAGATAAAAAGGTGCCGCCAGCACAAAGATCAACAGACCAACCAAGAGAGAACAGGTTTGTTTTCCGCGCACGTCAATTGGTTGGTTTATGGGTAGTAGCATTAACAAGCAGCTTATTACTCCCAGCCCGGAAGTGATTGGGAAGGCCTCGATGCTGGTGGCTAGTGCATTGAAACGTACCGACTCCTTGATCCCCCAGAAGTTGATTAAGGACATTGCAACAATCAGACCGACCCCATAGACGATAACTTCCCATAGGCTCAAACAGTGTTTTAGTTTAGTGGGCAATAGGCTTTTCCGTGAACAGATAATTTTTGAGCTCTTTGTCGAAGGTCGGATCCTGCCTCCTTATCCATTCCAACAGCATAGCAGCATGTTCTTTTTCTTCATCGCGATTGTGCGCAAGGATTGCCTTTAACTCGTCATTCTTGCACACATCAACTCGTTGATTGTACCAATCAACTGCCTCAAGCTCTTCCATTAAAGACGTTATCGCCCGATGCATATCCTTGGTCTCGTCTGACAGTTCTGCGATCGGCTCATGATACCCTTCGTTTGCCATGTTTTTCTCCCATCATCGTTTACGTGCCCTGAGTACAATTTTCAGGCCAACCCTACCTGATGTGCTACTAAAAATCGAGAAAATGAATATCGTTAACTGCGCTGCTGTTAAATTCTGCAATCAGCCATCCAAAACCTCACTCACCAAACTCATCGAAGCGGACATTGTCCCGTTCGACACCCAACTGATCTAGCATATTCGCAAGTGCCTTGATCATCATCGTGGGTCCGCACAGATAGTATTCGCAATCCTTGGGAGCAAGATGGTCCTTTAAGTAGGTCTCATATAGCACTTCGTGAATGAACCCCGTATGTCCTTCCCAATGGTTCTCGGGTTTTGGATCCGACAGCGCGATGAACCATTGGAAGTTGTCATGCTCTGCTTCCAGGCGATCGAAATCCTCAACATAGAACAACTCCTGGCGACTTCGCGCTTCATACCAGAACGTGATCTTCCGTTTCGAGTGGAGGCGCTTCAATTGGTCGAATATATGAGCGCGCATGGCGGCCATTCCGGCGCCGCCGCCGACGAAAACCATTTCTTTCTCTGTATCGGGGGCAAAAAAATGCCCGAACGGACCGAATGCCGTGACTCTATCCCCTGGTTTCAAACCAAAAATGTAGGACGACGCCACCCCTGGTGGGATGGAATCCAACGCTCCGGGGGGCGGGATTGCGATCCTGACATCTAGCATTGTACTCCCCTCTTCCGCTGGGTAATTAGCCATGGAGTAGGCGCGTACCGTAGTTTCAGTTGAACCCGCGTCATAACGCCAAAGATCGAGCCGATCCCATTCATCCCTGAACTCGAGATCTATTTCGAAGTCGGTGAACTTCACATGGTAAGGCGGACACTCGATTTGGATGAAGCTACCGGCACGAAACTCCATTGCTTCCCCAGCGGGCAGTTCCATCACCAACTCCTTGATAAGAGTTGCAACGTTTCTGTTTGACCGGACTCTAAACTGCCATCGCTTTACGCCAAAAATCTCCTCGGGCACTTCAATCTTGATGTCCCGTCTGGCCACAACCTGGCAGGCGAGGCGTAATCCCTCGGCGGCCTCACGTTTAGTGACATGCAATGTCTCAGTAGGTCGAATGTCGCCACCGCCTTTTAGGACCTTGACGCGACATCGACCACAGTGGCCGATCCCGCAACTAGACGGCAAATAGATGCCAGCCTCCGCGAGTGCGGCTAGCAGGCTGTCTCCCAGCGGCGCTGTGATCGTCTTCTCGTTATTGATTGTTATGCTGACTTGGCCCTTCGGAACGAGCCTCGACCTGACCCCCATGATGATTAGTACTAGGGCCATCATTAATCCCGTGAATATAGCGGCGCTGATAATTATCTCAACCATATCGCGTTCTCAAGTCGAGGAGGCCAAGCTTAGAGTTGAAATAAAGGCCAAAGTAGGCGCTCTCGAACATGGTTCGGAAGGCATCGATGGCGAGTACTGTCAATAATATTGTAACGGCGACGCCTGCCATCTTTTTCTGCCACAGACGGGTCAGATAAAGCCAGAGGATCAGCAGCCAAAGGGTTGTCAAAATCCAATATGAAGCCGGTGTGATCAGTGAAAACATCGGGCGCAGTTCCTAGTGATAGAGAATGCTCGAACACCAACAATGATGCCATGGTTGGGTTCTTAAGTCTATACTACTATAAGAAATGGATATGTGTTATTTCAAGACTCTTCGATCCAAGACTGATCGCAATGTCGTCTCTTGGCACAAAATACCCGTAAACGGCAGTCTGGCGGCGCGTCTGTTACCAACCCTATTCTCGATATCAGTCACGAGACGGTCCGATTTTGGTGGAACCGGTTCGGTTTACTGTTTGCATCCAAGATCAGGAAGAAACGCGCTATTACGTGTCGACACCAGTCACAATGGCGCTGGCATTTGGATGAGGTTTTTGTCCGGATCAACGGTGAAACCTTCTATCTCTGGCGGGCGTCAATCATGAGGGTGAAGCGCTTGCGTCATTCGCCACAAAAAAGCGTGATTGCAAGGCTGCGCTGAAGTTTTTGCGCAAAACAATGAAACGATATGGTCGTCCACAGGTGGTTGTGACAGACCGGCTTTGCTCTTACGGCGCAGCAATGAAAGTCATTGGAAATAAGGACCGCCAAGAGACTGGGCGCTGGCTCAACAATCGGGCTGAAAACTCACACCAACCGTTTCGTCGACGAGAACGAGCGATGGCGAAATTTAGGAACGCCAAATCGTTACAGAAATTCGCCACCCTGCACGCCTCAATTCATAATCACTTCAACCAGGAACGTCATCTCTACAGTCGGCAAAATTTCAAACACAACCGATCTGTCGCCTTGGCAGAGTGGCGGCAACTTGCAGCCTGAGATGTTCTACAATAGGGCACAGTTTACGCTTTGATTATTGCTTTGACAAAGCCCCTTAATGAACTCAATACAGCTAATGAGAAACAAAAAACAATATAGCATAACCTCAATGCTTTCCAGCGTATGTGCTTCTCAAACGATTGTAGGCACCCACTGCCGGAACCGCCAAAGGAGGAAGAGGAATGACCTATAAAATAGCATTTGTGATTTTAATCAGCTTCGTTCTCGCATATGTCGCCAGTGTAATATTTGCTGTTTATTTTATTGATTGATTAGGGGGTGTTGTCACAATAACCGGGAGACCGATCGATCATGAGGTTGTAAACTGGTTGGATGCAAAAGGTATCCTACTCCCGTCATCGATTTCCGCCGCTGATCATTCAGCATGCGATCTGGCTGTATTTTAAATTCTCACTCAGCTACCGAGATGTTGAGGATTTACTGGCGGAACGAGGGATAGATGTTTCCTACGAAACAGTTCGCCGTTGGGTTTTGAAGTTTGGATCGATTTATGCTGGTAAATTAAACAGAACCCGTCCCAGACCATCGGGTCAGTGGCACCTTGATGAAATGTTTATTTTGATCAACGGGAACAATGGAATGATTTGGCCAACTCACCCGAGACAAGGGCGCTCTGAGACACAACGACAGGCTCGACGCTGTGACCATGGGTGTCCACTACTTCACGTCACAGCTATCCAGAGACGTCCAGAAGGCGGAACAGGAACACAAGGACAGGCTCTCTCTCCAGCAGGAGATCAACGCCTTCCCTAGGCACTTCCTGGCAGGCAAATACCGGGTTCACCTGGGAAATAGGAGTTTAAAGGTTTTTACTCAGCGCAGCCAGGATATCGTGACGGCTGACCAGTCCGGCCAACTCTCCATCACGCATGACTGGAAACCGGCGAAAAGAAGCGCCCAAAAACAATTGCACGGCAGCGACTATGTCCAAACCGGCATTCAACGTTTTGACCTCGATCACCATATAATCCCGCACCTGTCCACCCCAACCATCGTGATAACGTGAACTGAAGGCGATCCTCAGGCAGTCCTTCCGTGACAGGATCCCCACCAGCTTGCCGGCGTCATCAACGACTGGCGCACGCGAAATTCGTTTCTCCAGTAAGGTGTGAATTGCTTGGTGGATATTTTGGTCTGGGTGAAAGGTCACCAGTTCGGTGGTCATGATATCTGCAATCGTCCGTGTCATGGTAGGTCTCCGGCCTTGCAAAGCGGACAGGCCTTGATCACCGCATTGCCTCCACACGATCCCTTTAGCGGCGGACGTCCGAACAAGGCCCCAAGGAAAAGACCCAAGCCCGCCAACCCGAAAATCCCGAAGCAGATCAAAAACTCAATCATTAAGAACCCTCCATCGGAAAACCACCCAGGGCCACTTCCACGAAGTCATTGCCGTTTTTTAGCAAAAATAGCGCCCGCGCATTATAGGCGCTAAGCAGTGGCCTGGATGCGTTTGGCCCCAGAACCATTGTCGCCGTTGCCAATCCGTCTGCCAGCATACCGGACGGG
>DAOUPT010000070.1 GCA_030626025.1 Anderseniella sp.
GGAAAACTCGCACCAACCGTTTCGTCGACGAGAACAAGCGATGACTAAATTCAGAAGCGCCAAGACGCTGCAGAAATTCGCCGCCTTACATGCATCAATTCACAATCACTTCAACCTGGAACGTCATCTCTACAGCCGCCAAAATTTCAAGCTCAACCGATCTGCCGCCTTGGCTGAGTGGCAACAACTTGCAGCCTGAGGCGCACCAGTATGGGGCTCAGCTTGCCCATTGAATATTGCTCTGACAACGCCCTACGCCAGTTTCGCGATGAAGCTATGAGCGTCTGGCAGGTTGCGACCGCGGCTGCGTGATTTGGGCTCGCTTATCAGTTTCGTGCGCCTTTGATTGTTTAATGACAATGCCCTCATGACCAACCGGGTGACGGGTCGATTTGTCATTCGGTTACTGTGACAAAGCCCCTGGCGTGGTCTTTTGCTTATCGGCCAACCATGGTTTTGAGGACATTGTTTATTGTGTCCTGGGCGATTTTCAGATCGGCGGTTTTGCCAGCCATGGAGATGCGGCCGGATGCTCCCATCATTTGAACATCTACCAGGATAATTCCCGGGGCTGATTTTTCGGCTTCATTTGCGGCCATGGCTGCAAACAGGGCAGGGGCCATTTCGTAAACCAGAAGCGACTGGCCGGGCATGACCATTGAAGCTTCGCGCATGCGGTTGTAGATAACCGCGTGCTGATCGGAGATGTTTTCGATAATGTCAGTGAAAAGCGTTTTTGGTTTGAGTTGATCTGAAGCTTTGCAGTTTATGCCTTTGAGAATTGCTTTTCCTGCTTCCATAACCACATCGCGATTACTTGCGTGCAGTTCCAGCAAGCCAAAATGACGCTCTGTGAACAGGATACCCGGCTCGAGGTCGGGGGCCGCTTTCAGGGCAAGATCAGTGATACGGTGGATGGCAAGCGCTGGTGCAACCTCGATAATCAGGCTGTGATCGCCGACAAACGGCGGATAACCACGCGCCCGGGTCGGTGTTGCCATATAGGCGGCAAACTGCGGTTGCAGGTCTTCTATGGGCAGGTATACGCGTAACTCGGTCATTGGTTATCCATTGATTTCAAACGGTCATCAGCGCTGTGTTGTCGTTACTGGCACGCATAGCAACACACTTAGGTTTCTAATGTTTACTTTTTGGCAGTGAAGTGTTTGTCAAGATCGCCGTGCGGACGTGGAATGACATGAACGGAAACCAGTTCACCCACCTGGCCGGCAGTTTCTGCACCGGCTTCTGTGGCAGCTTTTACAGCACCGACATCACCCTGAATAACCACTGAGACCAACCCGGCACCAACTTCTTCACGTGAGACGATGGTCACATTAGCAGCCTTTACCATTGCATCGGCAGCAGCCAGTGCAGCGACAAAACCGCGGGTTTCAATCATTCCTAAAGCTTGGTTTGACATTTGTTTTCTCCTGTTTGCTTATAAAATATCAGTTGTGATCATCGATTGAGCCAATAATCAGGGCATCAATCGGAGCTTTAATATCCTGGAAATAACCGGCAGCAACCGATCCTTGCGTGATCAAGACTTCTTCGCCTTCACCGCAGCCAAGTGGGTCAAGGGCGATGATGCTGCTGCCATCTTGCAGTTCTACATTCAGCAAAGCTCCCTGTGGCAAGGTATTAATCCGCTTTGTCGACCAAAGCCTGCCTGTAACGCGTCCTCTGACCATTATCTAATCCTTTCCACTGCTATTTTTCGTTGTCTGAGTCTGTCACGGGCCAACGGTGTAAAACGCACGGCTGGGCCAAGACGTACCAACCGGGTTCCCTCTGGCAAGGTTTCAACTTTTCGCTCAGACAAAAACCCGTCTGTAATCTCAACCACGCCGTTGCTTATAGACGTGGTTGTTGTTGCTATGTTGCCTGTTTGCCCGGATGAATTTTCAAGGCGTGTATTATCCAGTTTAAAAACATGATCGCCGCGCATGATCTTGTCGCGCATTTGTTTGTTGGCGCAGAGTTTTGCTATTTTTCGGGCAAAAAATTGCAACTCCTCATCAGATGTGATGGTGACCCGTTCGTGTGCCGGTTTGCTAGATTGAGTGGGTTGCACTTTTGCCAGGGAACCATTTTTGCGCATACGCGAAAGCTCTTCAGCCAGCACTTCGCGGATCAGTGATCTGACAGCATCGCTGGTCACGAGTACACACCTCCCACATCATCAAAACCGCCTAAAATCTGTTCAGCAGCTTCACAGGCACTACGAATTTCCGACTCTTTGCCAGACAAATAAACCCGGCCATTGGCACCGATCATCCGGTAGTCGATGACTTTAATATTGGCGGCTTTTTCAGCTTCGTTTGCAGCAAGTATAGCGTAGGAGGCTGGTTGCATTTCCAAGAGGTAAAGGGATTCGCCACCAAGGACCATTGAACCTAATTTGTTCCTGTTAATCAGAAAAGCATGTTGATTGTCGATGCGGGTGACAATTTTCGACCCAAGGATTTTAGGTCGCATGGCATCGCCAACCTCAGCGCCCAGAGCATCGAGAACCGCTTGAGCGGATTCTCTTACGGCAGAGGTATCTTGTGAGTGAAATTCAAGATAGCCGAATTGGCGTTCAACCACCAGTATACCGGCATTTACATCGGCATGTTTAAGAGCAATGTTGGTCAGGTTCTCAATATCAAGTCCGGGTGCAACCTCAATAATTTGTGCCGCCACATTGGCACGTGGCAGAGAACCGCGCATCCACGATGCCACATAAGACATGGTTTGTGGCTGCAACTGGTCGATGAAGATGAATGATCTCAGGTCTGCCATTTTTATTTTTGTTCCTTGAATGCCGAGCGAAGTTCTTCAGCAATGATACGGCGGATTTCCTCACGCAATTGCGGGTCGGACTGGGTTTGTGATGTGCCGGGTTTTGATTGCGTACGGGGGCGGGACTGACCGGGCACGCCATCGGCCGGGGCTTTGGGCAACTGGCCGCGATGTTTCAGCTCAGCCATGTGGGTCGGGTCAATATTTGTAGTCGCGTCTTTGTGCCAGGCGATACGGGTCCAGTTCACCAGATGATGAGGGCCGACATTTTCACCAACTGATGAGCGGCCAAAATATCCGGTGCCGATGGTGAATGTCGGGGCAAGGTTGGTGGCAAATCCGGCGGCACCCTGGCTGCATGGAGCGTTGACGATGACCCGATAGGCTTCAACGCTTGCGGCATAATCCATAATAGTCTGATCATTGCTTGAATGAATGGCGGCAGAATGACCGGCGCCAGCATAACGAAGCAGCGCGCGGGCCTGCATGATCGCTTGTGGAATGCTGGTTGCCACATAATATCCGAGTACCGGGCAAAGTTTTTCGCGCGACAGAACTTCTCCGACACCGATTTTGTTAATGGGTGTGACCAGTATTTTTGTTTGTCTTGCAACCTTGAATCCAGCCTGCTGAGCAATCCAGCTTGCATCGCGGCCCAATGCTTCAACGTTAAAGCCTCGGTCATGAAAAAGATATTTGCGCACCAAATCAACTTCGTCGGGCTTACACATGTGACAACCGGCGCGACTTAATTCTCTGCCTAGTTGTTGTGAAACCTCATCCAGCGTGATCAATACAGATTCATTGGTACACAAGACCGAATTATCAAAAGATTTGCTTTCAGTGATAAACCCTGCCGCTTGTTTCAAGTCGGCGCTTGCATCAACAAAAACCGGCGCGTTGCCCGGCCCAACGCCAATGGCAGGATTGGAAGATGAATAGGCTGCTCGCACCATGGGGGTTCCGCCGGTTGCCAGGATGACATCGGTCTTGTCCGACCTCATAAATTCATCAATCAGTGGAATGGTAGGGCGTTCGATAACCTGAATAACCGCTTCGGGTGCACCGGCAGCTTCGGCAGCTTTAATAAGCGTGTTGACGGCGTCAATGGAGCATTCGCGAGCCGCCGGGTGCGGGCTGAAGACAATGGCGTTGCGGGTCATCAGGGCGCAGATGATTTTGAAGAAAATTGTCGAAATCGGATTGGTCGACGGGGCAAGCGCAAAGATTACACCAGCCGGTTTAGGGACTTCGATAATGTTGGTTTCATTGTTGTAAACCGGGTTTACAAAATCCCGGCTACGGTAGTGCTCTACGAGTGGTAAGGCTGTCAGTTCGTTTTTGAGTTTCTTGTGAGCCGCCACCCCAAAGCCGGTTTCTTTCACGGCCCAGTTAGCATATTTTCCGGCGCTGTCATGAGCAGCTTTTGCCACGGCTTGCGTGATGGCAAGAGTGGTTTTCCGGTCATAGCGCTGGAAAACCTGTGAAGCCCATCTGGCCCGCTCAAGCATCACATCGGCAGCGGCCTGCATGGCAGCTTTTGAGTCTGAGATATCAACCAGTTTAGCAATTGCCTGATCCATTAAAAAGTCCTGCCTTTCCTTGTGCCCATGACTTCACGGGCGGCCAGACCAATGGCGATTTCAACGCGGCGCAACAAATCTTCCGACAGGCTTTGAGTCATTAAAATCCCTGGTTTGAACTGCAAAACGCTTGGATCAAGAGTTGAAAAAATCGCCCAGACACCGTTTTCGTATAGGTGCTTCATTACCGGTTTGGCACCTTCGGGATGATTGAACTCCAACCCCATGATGACACCATTTTGCCGAATGCCGGTGAAAAAGTCCGGGTACAATGCCTGAATGTCGTCAAGCCCAGCCCGGATGAAATCAGAAACGTAACGCACGATGGAGGCAACTTCCGGGCGTTGAGTGATTTCCAGAACTTTCAAGGCAACAATACAACCGAGCTCGGCACCGCCAGCGGTAGACATATGAGCAAAACCATCCTGTTTTAACCATTGTCCAGCCCGATCATTTACCACACAGCACGAGATTGGATACATGCCACCGGTGATACCTTTGCCGATAACCATTATGTCGGGTGTTACGCCATATTTGGTGATACCCCAAAGCTCGCCGGTGCGCATTAATCCGGTTTGCACCTCATCAGCGATATAGAGTGCGTCATAACGTTCGCACAGACTTTTGACGGCGGGCAAATAACCCTCGTGAGGCATTGGGAATCCGTAAGTGGCCGGGATGGTTTCCATGATGATGGCGGCAACATTGCGTCCGCGCAGAGCATCTTCGATGGCTTCAAGGTCGTTGAATGGCACCTGAACAAATTCACCGACAGTGTCTTCCGACAGAAAGGTAGCTGAAAAGCGTTCATCGCCGGTTTTAACAGCCAGACCGGAATGGCCGTGATAGGCTTTGATGATTGAAACGATTTTTCGTTTTTGTGTGGCGTGGCGGGCTGACTTGATGGCCAGCTCCACCGCTTCGGCCCCACCGGCGCCATATATAGTGTATTTCAAACCTTCCGGTGTGCAGGTGGCCAGTGCTTCGGCAAGGGCGGTGCGGGCCAATGCCGGAAAGTGGTGGTTACCCATATCGAAACGTCTGGCCCCGGCATTGAGCACTTCAATAAGTTCGGGATTGCGATGGCCCAGATTGTATGTGCCGCCATTCAGGTGGGCGTCAATTAAACGCTTGCCATCCATATCATAAAGACAATACCCTTCGCGGCGGTCGATCACCAGATCAACACCGGCATCCTGCCAGAACTGGGTTTTATTCGGGTTCCAGAATTCCTTTGATTTCTCAATGAACTCCAGCTTTTCAATACTCACAGTACAACACCTCTTATTGGGTGTTCACAATGCCTTTCCAACCGGTTGATTGCTTGACACATAGGGAAGCAAACTTGACAAGCTGCTGAGGAAAAATATGGCGACTGGCAAATTCCATTCGTGTCAAATGTCACTGTTTTGCTGTCAAGTGATGGCAAGGCGGGCAATTGTAGGGTGAAGATGCATATAAAAACACAAACAAGCGGTCAGGATCGATAGATGTCTGAGTTTGATAAACTGCCTTATGAAGAACAGCTGATTTGTTTGCAAAATCTGGCAAATGAGTCGCTGAAGCAATTTGCGCTACCACAAGGGGCAACGGCGCGACTGATCAATCTCTCTGAAAACGCGACCTATAAAGTTGAAATCCCTGATGGTTCGAACTGCTGGGCATTACGGGTTCACCGTGAGGGCTATCACAGCAAGACGGCCATTGCTTCTGAGTTGGCCTGGGTCAAGGCACTTCGGGCCAGTGGTGCCGCCATTACACCTCGGACAATGCCAGGGCTTGATGGTGATGAGATTCAAACCACCAACCATGCCAATGTGGGCAATCCCCGGCACGTTGTGCTGTTTGAATGGGAGACTGGCAGCGAGCCATCCGAAGAAGATGATGATCTGCGGGCACCGTTTGAAATTCTGGGTAAAACAACAGCGGCCATGCACAACCATGTTAAAACATGGCAGCGACCGCAATGGTTTGAGCGCCTGACCTGGAATTTTGAAACCTCGCTGGGCAGCACTCCTCACTGGGGAAGCTGGCGTGATGGCATGGGGCTTGATGATAGGCGTAGAAAACTTTTTGGCGACACGGTTGACTTGATTGGTCAGCGGCTTGACGCTTTTGGGAAATCATCAGATCGCTTTGGTCTTATACATTGTGACATGCGATTGGCCAACCTTCTGATTGAAGGAGAAACAACCAAAGTCATAGATTTTGATGATTGTGGGTTTGGCTGGTTGATGTATGACTGCGCCACAACGGTTTCGTTTTTTGAAGACAGGCCAGAGGTGCCGGACCTGCTCAAATCGTGGGTAAAAGGATACCGGACAGTTAGTGATTTACCGGAAGAAGACGAACGGGAAATCCCGACTTTTGTCATGTTGCGGCGTTTGTTGCTGGTGGCCTGGATCGGGTCTCATTTTGAAACGGATTTAGCCCAATCCATGGGGGTCGATTACAGCCAGAAAACCGATGAACTCTGCCGTAAATATTTGTCTGATTTTTCTTGATTCGGCGTATCCCAATGAGTCTCGATGGGAGAGGGATTGACCGCGCCCTATTGACCGCCTGCTTGTTCCTATGCAAGGATTGTTGCTTGAATTTGAATATGACCTTGAAATCAAGATTGGGCTGACGCGTGAATATTGCTACCCAATATCTTAAACGCCCTTTGTGTGGCGAGAAACTTGAGGCCTCCAATCCGGCTGTGCTGGCGGCCGCGGCAACAGGAATAATCGAATTCATCGAAAAAACTGGCGGTGATGTTGACCGGATTTTTGGCCATGCGGGCATTGCGCCGGAAATGGCTGGCGAACCGACATTGAAGTTAAGTTTATCGTCTTTCTGCCGGTTATTTGAAGAAGCCTCACGCCTTTCACAACATGACAATTTCGGATTGTGGTTTGGCAACCAATTTTTACCTCGCGATTTAGGATTGTGGGGATATGCTGCAATATCATCACCAACACTTGGAACGGCACTGGACAATTTGGTAAATCTGTTCCGTTTTCATCAAGAGTCTTCGGTGATGTCTCTTTACCGAGGCAAGAGCGGGCTTATGCGGTTGGAATATCAGATTCAGGTACCTGATATTGTCGAGCGGCGACAGGATGCCGAATTATCACTGGGCATGTTTTACAATGTTTTCCGCGAAAGTTGCGGAGCCGGGTGGGCACCGGAAGAGGTGCATTTTGAGCATGCCAAGCCGGAAAACTGGCAAGAACATGAAACAGCCTTTTCAGCGCCAGTGTATTTTTCCCAACCAGCAAACGCTTTGTTGTTTAAATCAGATATTCTGAAAAAACCAATGCCCAATCAGGATCTGGGTCTGATGACGATTATGCAGACCTGTCTGGAATCCGTTGGCAAAGAAAACAATCAACCAGTGTCACTGACGAGCAGGGTACAAAGTACTATTCGGACAAAATTGCCAGATGGTTATCCTTCGTTGGAGCAGATCGCGGCGGCATTGCAATTGCCAGCTTCAGTTATCCAGCGCGAGTTGTCGCAAGAAGGTTTGTCGTATAAAGAGCTTGTTGAAACCACGAGGCAAAATCTGGCGCTGATGTATATCAAGCAACGGCACTTGTCTTTTTCTGAAATCGCCTTCTTGCTCGGCTATTCAGAATTGAGCGCTTTTTCGCGGGCTATGCGTCGCTGGACGGGTTTCTCCCCTCGAAAATACCGCACTTATTTAGACAACGCTTAAAGATTAAGTTACTCCAAAGCTTCCAGTGATTCTGGCAGGATTTGCCCACCATCGACAATGATCGTCTGACCGGTAATGTAATTGGCCTCTTTCGAGGCCAGAAACAAAGCCGCATTTCCGATGTCTTCCACGGCACCAATTTTTTTCAGTGGGATGGAAGCGGCCATGGTATCAAGATAGCCCTGACCAAGCCCATCAAGCCCTTCGGTGTAGATATTGCCGGGTAGCACCGCATTCATGGTGATGGCGTGTTTGGCCAATTCAAGACAGGCGGTACGCATAAAGCCAAGCTGGCCTGATTTACTTGCGCCATAATGTGACCAGCCGGGGAAACCGGTTTCCGGACCGGTGATTGAGGAGGTCAAAATAACCCGCCCCTGATCAGACTTTTTAAGATGCGGCAGGCATGATTTGACCGACAAAAAGGTCCCCTTGAGATTGGTGCTCATTACATGGTCCCATTCATCAGGGTTCATGTCTTCAATATTGGTTTGCGGATAAATGCCGGCATTGGCGCACAGAATATCAAGACCACCATTGCGGTCGACGGCTGCTTGCGCCATGGCTTGCGACTGTTCCCAATCGGCGATATCAGCGGAAAAGCCTGATGCGCCATTGCCGATTTCATCAGCAACACTTTCTGCTTCTTCAATATGGCGCGAGACCACCAGAACCTTGGCGCCCTGCGCGGCGAAAACTTTTGCGATGCCTTTGCCGATCCCCTTGCTGGCACCGGTAACGATAACTGATCTACCTGCGATTGATGTGAGCATTTGTTTTCCTCCGTGATCAAAAAAGTAATTTTTATAAACTGTCCAGCCGACGGCGACGGGCGCTTATGGCCAGCCAGATGATATAGGCAACCAGTAAAAACATTGCCGCTGCAGACAAGGTTAGTGAGCCCAGTGTCGGCACCATTGGTGTGTAACCCGATACCATTTTGGCATAAAGCCATTCAGGTATTGTCTGGTCTGCGCCGGTGGTGAACAGCGACAGGGGGAAGTTCCCCCATGAGAGAAGAAAGGCAAAAATAGCGCCCGAAATAATTCCCGGTGAAAGGATGGGTAATGTGATTTGTGTGAGAACCTGCCAACGCGTCGCACCCAGATCATAGGCGGCCTCTTCCAGTGCCGGGTCAAAGCTGTAGACTTGTATCGACATGATCAAAATGACGATGGGTGTAATCCAGACTAGATGAGCAAAGACGGCGGTGTGCCAGCTGGTCGTCACGCCAATGGCTGAAAACCACAGCAGCATCGCCAACCCCAAAACCGCCTGCGGAAAGAATATTGGCAGCAAAATCAGTCGTTGATAGAGCTTTCGGCCTTTCCAATCATAGCGGGCAAAAGCCAAAGCGCCAAGAAAGGCCAGAACAACCGAGATGATTGTCACCAGCGCGGCGATAGACAAGGATGTCCATAATAGTTCGCGCACAGAAAGTGATGAAAAGGCTTTCTGGTACCATTTGTCTGTAAAGGCGGGAACCGGGAATTTGAAATACCGCTGTTTGGAAAAAGAGGCCAAAACAACCGCAACCATCGGCACGTAAAGAAAGACGATAACGGCGCCAGTCCAGAGAATGATAAAACGCTCAGTGAGTTTTTTCCAGCTTGGTCTGTTCATCTGATCACCTCCGGCCAATGACGCGGTCGAGATCAACACGCCTGAACAAGAGGAAGACGATGAAACCGGAAAGAGCGATTAGCAGGACAGACAGGGCCGAGCCTTTAGGCCAGTTTTGGGCAAAGGTGAAGGCAGACTCAATGTCATCGGCGATCATTACAATAGCCTGACCACCGAGTATTTTTGCTTCAGCCAGTGACCCCAAAACCAATACGAATGTCAAAATCCCGCCAATCATCAAACCGGGCATCGACAGAGGCAACTCAACTTCACGGAAAATCTGCCAGCGTGTGGCACCCAGGTCAGATGCGGCTTCCTTTAAGGTATCAGGCACCATCGAAATGCCGATCACAAGGGGGAACAGAGTAAATGGAAGATAAACATAAACTAACCCCAGAATAATGGCTGGCACAGTGAACAACAGCCCGGAGGCTGATACACCAAACAGGCTTTGCAGCGAACCATCGAGAATGCCGTTTTTGAGCAAAATAAGCACCCAGCCAAACAGGCGGATATTTTCGGAAATCAGAATGGGAACAGCAATCAGGGCGGTAACAAGATTGGCCCATTTGTTAAAGAGCTTCGCCATGCCATAGGCGATTGGATAGCAGATTATAAACAGTAAAATAACCACGATAACCGCCATTGCCAGGGACCAGAAAAAGGACAGATAATAACTGTCGTGGATGATCGAGATGTAGTTTTCAAAGGTCGGTATTTGGTTCAGCGAAAAAGATCTGGATGGCATGAAGCTGTAAGCACCCACCATCAACAACGGGCCGGCAAAACCAATCAGCAGGAAGATTGAAGCGGGCAGTGCAGCAAGTACACCGGGATTTCTCAACCACTGCAGTTTGCTGTTTTGAGTTGTACCTGCCATTTGGTTACTCACTTACCAGAATGGAGTCTGCTGGCTGCCAGCCGATTTCGACCATGTCACCACGGCGGCCTTCATAGGGTTCATCCTGCAGACGCTCAACCAGCCAATGTTCTTCGAACTGATCAATAATAATCTGATATTGCACCCGCGAGCCCAGCGCATAGTCATTGTAAGCAACACCCTTGATCCGATTTTTCATTTTTGCAGCTGCTTTGCCAATTTTCAGGATTTCCGGTCTGATAATAAGGAAACCGGTAGTGAAATCGGCAAGGTCATCAAGGACTGTGAATTCATCATCGCCGCCAACCACTTTCACTTTGTTTTTGCCGGACTTTTTAACGGCAAGGGTATTCACCTCGCCCATGAACTGGGCGACAAATTTGTTTTTGGGATAGTTGTAAATTTCGTGCGGGGTGCCAACCTGCACGATACGACCTTGCCGCATTATGGCAATTCGGTCAGACATCACCATCGCTTCTTCGAGCGAGTGGGTGATGTAAACGAATGTTTTTCCGGTTTCCCGGTGAATATCTTTCAACTCTTTTTCCAGCGCTTTGCGTAAGCGGAAATCAAGGGCAGACAATGGTTCATCGAAAAATAAAATGTCAGGATCAAAAGCCAGCGCCCGAGCCAAGGCAACCCGTTGGCGTTCACCGCCGGAACATTGCATTACACTCTTTTCGTAATAAGACAGAGGGAGACGCAATTGCTCCATCAACTGATTGACTCTGGTCCGTCGTGCTGCTTTATCCTGACCAGCTATTTTAATTGAAAATTCAATGTTTTCACCGACGGACTTGTGAGGAAACAAAGCAAGGGATTGGAACACCATACAGGTCGGACGCTTATTGGCAGGCAGGTTGTTCATAACCTGTCCTTTTAACCGCATTTCGCCGTCGGACGGCTGATCCATGCCAACCAGCATGCGGATCATAGTTGTTTTACCCGAGCCAGATGGTCCAACCAACGTAAAGAACTCACCTTCGGCAATTTTCAGATTGATGTCATCGACAGCGACAAAATCACCAAAGCGTTTGGTGATGCCGCTCAGTTCAAGAAAAGACTCGTTCACGTCACTCATAAGGCCTCCCGGCCAAGTTGTTGTTAAAGGGGCGTGATTTTATCAAACACGCCCCTTCCGACAACTGCAAGTTTTGTTTTTATTTACGTTTTCCGCTCACGTTTTGCAGCAGAATACAGTTCATACATTTCAGCATAGTCGGGATTGATGTCGTAATCGACTGAATTGGTCATTTCCTGTTCCAGTGAATCCCACTGAATAGCATCCAGTTCTTCTTTGGAGAATTTTGACAGAACATCGCTTGAACCCATTTGTGTGACCGGGTTGTATGTCCCTTCAGCGAATGCAACCTTTTTGGAAACATCAGGACGCTGGACATATTCTAGGAAGTCTTCTGCAAGGGCTGATGGGTTTGGATTGTTGACCACTGAAGTCAACTCAATCCAGACAATACCGCCTTTACCATCCATCGGTCCGGAATTTGGTGTGATACCACGGATGTTTTTGGCTCCATCAAGACGGGCCGGCGAAGCAGTATAGGTGCCGCCAGTAAAATAGGCATCGATCTCACCGTTGATCAGCGCAAGGTTCATGGCAACAAGATCGTCAGTAAGGTTTTTCGCCCCGTTGAAAATCTGTTTGGCCACTTCGCCGAACTTGGCTATTTCTGCTTTGCTATGTTTCTTGAACGGATGAATGTCGGCGGCGATGCACATATGATAAATATTCCAGTTATCATAAGTCAGCAGGCCATAGCGACCCTTCATTGCCGGATCAAGGAACAGTTTAAAGCCCTGATCCTCAGCCATTTTACGGCTGATCTTGTCGGTGTTGACCACAAAGGAGAACGGTCCAAAGCGCTGGGTCATGCCGAGCAGTTCTTTGCCTTTTGAATCCATGGCCCATTTGTAAGGGGGTTTAAACGCAGGCATCATTTTGTTGTAATAAGGTTCAAAGCGTTCGCGTGAAATCGGTTTGATCAAACCCTCAGGGTACATCTGCTCGCGGGCCCAGGGGTTGTTGACATTGATGATGTCCCAAACCTTGGTTTCACCAGCCCGCAGCTTGTTTACCGCATCGGGGTCTGATGTCAGACCTTCGGCCCGGACCTTGGCAGAAAATTCTTTGCGGAACGGGTCGAGCACGTCATCGGAGTTATAACCTTCCCAGCAATAGATGTTCAGTTCCTTCTCGCGCGCAGCATGCGCAATGTTTGGCAGGACGCCGACTGCGGCAGCTGCAGCTGCCCACGTGCCTGTCTGTTGCAAAAAGTTACGTCTTGAAAATTTATTCTTCAGCATTGTAGACCTCCCTGTAGCAAACCGGATATGGAGTTGATTGCGGAACAACCTGTTGTTGGCTGGCTTGCCATCTGATTATCGATTTCCTCTGCCGTTAGACCATTGTTGTTTTTGGTTTTGGAGCCATGCGGAAGGAACAGTCTCTCCATTCTCTCAAAGACTGACACAGACGCCGGTCCTTCATCTTGACATCAGACCGGTCGGAGTTGACACTATTGCTCGGTTGTTGGCCTGCTCAGGTAAGTTTCATCATGTTCAGCAGTTCCTGCTTGGTCATTACATGACCGTAGATCATGTTCATAATTTCCAGCTCTTTTTCATGCAACTCGTCACTTCCAGCGGCGCAACAATCATCAACAATGACGACATTGAAGCTCTCATCGGCCAAACTTCTGACGGTCGAGGAAATACACTGGTCGGTAAAAATTCCAACGCAAATGACATTCTTGATGCCCAGATTGTGCAGAATTAAACGTAGGTTTGTTCCTGTAAGAGCAGAGTCGGTGGTTTTGGTCACCACGATTTCATCGCCAACCGGTGCCAGCTTGGCGACCATTTGCGAAGGCACTTCACACTTGGGTAGCAACAAATTGTTCCAGCCGGGCAGTTTTTGACTGAGGGAGCGATCACGACCATCATCGGTGTGACAGGCGATACGGGCAAACAGACATTCGATATCGTTCTGGCGGAACAGTTTCAGCAGCTCAGTTGTGCCTGGAATAACCACGTTGTGCATGCGCTCGTGGAACGGTGTCCAAGCATCATAATCAGCTTTTTTAACGGTTGATAATGTTTCTCTGTCCGGTCGCTCAAGATAGGTGTTTTGAATGTCTATCACCAAAAGAGCTGTTTCTTTAATGTTTAAATCCAGATCGTCAGGTTCGGGTGCATTGCGATAATAAATTGACCGATAAGCTGTTTTCCAACTCATGTTGCTTCCTTCTTGAAAGTTAAAATCTGGAAGTGAACAAGCCGCGCTGTTCGTAAACCTCTGCGGCCTCTTCGATAAATTCAGCCATGCGATTGGCCTGATAGGTGCTACGCAGTTTAGCGGCCACCGCCTGCAACTCGCTTTGATCGCTAGCGCGGCCGGGGCGGAGCAGTTCGTAAATTTCCATCAGATAGCCTTGCGGAATATCCACCAGTTCAGACGCCCGCTCAAAATTATCTGCCAGTTTTTGGCGATTGGCGCTGCGGGCAATATCCCCTTGCATTTTTAGCGCCTTGCCGGTGATCCGCAAGTCCTGCATATTCACATCACCTGTTTCAAGCGATGCCAAATCAAGTTCATTAAGGGTTTTTCCACGATGGCCCTGGACAAGATCAGTCCGGTTTTCAGCCAGCGGATAATCCTTGCCGGTAAGTTTGTTGAATGTCATTTGTTCCCTCCCCGAAAACTGATTGTGACTTCATCAGGTGGGCTGTCCTGCGAGGTCAGTGATGTTTCGATGGCATAGATCAGCGCCACCCGGGCATGAAACCGGGCACCAAGGGCTTCGCCGCGGGTTGGCACGACGACAGGGACTGGCATTTGTCCAAGAGCATAGTCGGCTGCATTCTCACCCAGCTTGCGGTAATGGGCCAGATTGGTGATCGGGGCATTTGAAAACAGTTCAAGGTTATTGTGCGGCAGGCGTTCGATGTGATGGATGACAGCGGTTCCTTTGGCCTGCACGCCGATGCCTATGCCGGAACCGGACAAGCTGGCAGCACTCAAGCCGAGGAATGATGTGTCAGCGGTGTGATGAAAACGCACGATGCGCGCTTTCAAGCCTTTGGATTCTATCCCGCTGATCAGTTCTCGCAATACATCGGCAAGGGAATGATCGGCCAGGGTTCGAAACAGTTTCAGCCCGAATGCCGGACTAAGGCCAATAACTACTTCATCGGTTTTTTTCCCCGCCATTGCCTGACCGATTTTTGTGTAAGCGATATTGGCAGCTTCTTTTACCCGGAAGGTTTCTTCCTTGTGCAGAACGGCATCGCGGCTGAGCTGATCGCGAATGTTAATGATCTCATTGCGGCGTTGTTCAGAAAGCTGATAACCGCTGCCGGGACCATTGTAGTCATTGGGGTCGTTGATGGCCGAAATGACCTGATCGTTTCGCACGATGGCCGAGGTTTGTAGATAATCTCCCGAAACTCGGAGTTTGACCAACGACAATAAATGCTCAGCTTCCTGTTTGAAATCACGTTTGGCCAGCGCCTTGATAACATCGAGTACCGTGATGCCGCGGCCCTTGATTTTCTCACTGATGAGGGAAACATCGCGCGGCATGTAACTTTCTGTTTCATCTGAACCAGAAGCTGCCACCACGCTGTTTTTCATTGCCGTTGTTGGAGCCCCAAGTTTCAGTTCTTCAAAGACAGCTGACAAGGCCTCGACCGCCCGGATGCGGACATCAAGAATTTGCGTTTCGCTTATTGGCGTCAATCCACCATCAGCTTCAAAATCTCGTTGCAGAACCAGAAAATCTTCCATCTCTTCGCCATTGAACAGGGATGCGTTGAACGAATTGTCATATTTTAGAATAGTGCCAAAACCGGAGCAGATAAAATCAGACCCTGACATCAAAAAGGGTAATATTTTTGCCCCGATGCGGATTTCAGATTCCGAACTGCGGGCGTCATTGCCTGAGGCGCATTCCAGATCGAGCCAGACCGCGATAAGGTTTTCAGCCATCAACTCACGCACACCACCGGCAATGCTTGAGGCCAGCGGTGCTCCATCAATGCCGCCATTCTGGGTGCCTTGCGAACCCATGGCGCGCTGCATGCACAGGCAACGTGCCTCTAGATACAGTAGCGATTTTTTTTCATGAAAGCCCATCAACAATTCTGCGCCAGCACCTGATGTGCAGCGCATCTTGATGCCGCGCGATGCATAAGCACTGGTCAGGAATGCTTTTGACCATGGCGTGTCATCGCCATCGATGAAAGCTTTTTCAGTTCCGTAAACCGAAACGGTTTCAGCGTAAGATGAGAACCCGGCCATGCCGATTTGCAACTCTTCAGCTTCTTCACTTGAACACTGAAACAATGTCCCCCAACGCCCGACAGCGGCCCCGACACAACAGGCAAGAGCATTGGACCAGGCATTGCGCGAAACTCGCATGGTCGTTTCAATTTCATCAAAACCAAAAGCAACTGCGGTGGCTGCGTCAGCTGCAAGCTGCAAGGGATCATCCTTGGCGTTGGTGACATGGCCCTGATTGCCCGGGGTCTTGCGCGGACGCATTTTTGAATAGGCAAAAGAAATCTCCATGGCAGTCAGGTGGGCGACCACATCAGCAAGTTTGGCGGGGGTCATGCCGTGAGCAAGTTTGACCAGATCATTGCGCGACACATTCATGTCGACCAACATACGAGCGACTTGTTGGGACGGCATGGTCATAGTCTGCACTGTGCTTTCCACATCAAGGTGATGACGGGCAACAAATGTATCGATCATGTCAAAGTCAGCTTCAGCAATGCCATCCATCACCGCAATTTTCCCGTCGATGACCTCTACACTTGGTTGGGGATCAGCAGCACCTTTCATCGCTGAAAAGCCATTTTCAGGATCATCGACAGCAAAACTATCAAGGCGCAAGGGACGCTCATCCCACTGCGAAAATCGTCTCCAGCGATTGGGCTTTACAGACATTGGATCTACCAAACTACATCCTCCGAACGAATTTTTGAAACAGTCTGGTGTATGTCCTTTGCTTTCGTCAAGATAATTGTCGTCAGGGCTCCACCCGCTACCTGAAGCCGATAAAGTCGTGTTACCATCTCTATAAGTCTGCAATTGGCAGATTTGAGACGTATACGGTCACCTAAATTCACGCCTGTTAGGTGATCTAAAGCGGGAGTTTTGACTGAATTTTTACTGGAAAATTAGGCTTCGCTGATGAAGACGAGTCATTCCCTGTTATGCAGGTAAAATTCCCTGTTCCATTGGAAAAAATCCCTGTTCCCTTTTTCGGGAATTCGCCTCTAAGTAACTGTAAATACGCTGTTATTTTGGATGATTATTCCTGGTATAAGCCAAAATTGAATAATTTCCCTGTATTTTCCCTATTAACAGGGAAATCTCAGTTTAGAGACTTGTTCGCCTCAGACTGCGTGCACAGTGGAATTGGCAGATCGTAAGTGTCTCGCCATCGCCAGATTTGCTCAACAATCTTTGATGCGATTTTTTTGGTATCTCCCTTGCAACTGCTGCCTTGTCATAACAAACAATAACCGATGGGCCAGCTGCCAACACATCAGCGTCTGTAAAACTTGCATTGATGCTGATACATAAAATGCCATTTTGATTAACTTCACGCGCAGCACTTTCAAGGAGCTTGCACATTGGGCCATTGTTTGTTGTTCTACCATCGTCACAACCAACAAGCATTGGTGGACGGGCAATTTCAAGTGCCGGATCAATCTCTTCCTGCATGGTCCTTTCCAGCAGATTGGAAGCTTCCCGCCCCCGTTCGGCCATATCGATATGTGGATAGTTGCGACTTGCCATACGTTCATTGCTTCATCACGGAACTGGCAGGTGAGCGTTCTCTGCTTGATTGTTCTTTCTGCCGCCAAAATCGTGGTGTTTGGAAAGTTTCATTTCTCTCAATGCAGCGCCGTATGACGGTAACTTGTCGGTTACAATAACATCTGGCACAAAACCCTGTTTCTTCAATAACTTTCTCATCGACTTGAGGGCAGCCCGCTTGTTTCTGCGCGATTGAACCAGAACTTCCAACACCTCCCCTTCATCATTAACGGCTCGCCATAGATATGACCGTTTCCCATTAATCGAAACAAACACTTCATC